>NZ_KK366028.1:284767-616279 GCF_000686865.1 Paenibacillus sp. UNC217MF
GCAACAAGGTTCACAACAAGGCACGCAACAAGGTTCGCAACAAGGCACGCAACAAGGCACGCAACAGGGCATACAACAAGGCACGCAACAAGGTATGCAACAAGGCATGCAACAAGGTTCGCAACAAGGTTCACAACAAGGCACGCAACAAGGTATGCAACAAGGCATGCAACAAGGTTCGCAACAAGGTTCACAACAAGGCACGCAACAAGGTATGCAACAAGGTACGCAACAAGGCACACAGCAAGGTACGCAACAAGGCATGCAACAAGACCCGCAACAATGCTGGCAACAGGGTGCGCAGCAAGGCCCGCAACAAGGCATGCAACAAGACTCACAACAAGGAACACAACAAGGTTCGCAACAAGGTTTGCAACAGGGTGCGCAACAAGGTTCGCAACAAGGCACGCAGCCTGGGGCGGGTGGGTCTTCAGATATGATTAATCTATTGCAAGAGCGAGTGCTTGCAGTGGGGAAAATTGAGCCTGTTACCTGCTTCGACGATGTATTCCAAGGGGTGCTGTCTGGCAATACAGTATTGCTCCTGGATGGTTATACAACGGGGTTGTCGGCCTGCACACAGGGATGGAAGGATCGCGGTGTAGTAGAGGCAACAACAGAACCATCTGTTCGAGGTTCTCGTGAGGCGTTCTCTGAGACACTACGAACGAATACATCACTGGTTCGGAGAAGGATCAAGCATCAGGATTTACGCGTGGAGACGAAGTCGTTCGGTCGTCTCACACAAACGAATGTCGCAATTATGTTCATTCAAGGGATCGCCAATGACAAGGTCGTACAAGAGGTACGAGACCGTATGGCTCGAATCGATATTGACGGCATTCTGGAGAGTGGATACATCGAAGAATTGATTCAGGACAAGACGTTCACGCCCTTCCCAACCGTGTACAATACAGAACGCCCAGATGTCATTGCAGCAGAGCTGCTGGAAGGGAAGATTGCGATTCTCGTAGATGGCACACCGTCCGTGCTTGTAGTTCCTGCGCTATTCGTATCTTTCCTCCATGCGGCTGAGGATTACTTCTTCCGTTCAGATATTAGCAGTCTAGTTCGTATCCTTCGCTATATCGGTATCTTCATCGCACTGTTAGGGCCATCACTATATGTTGCAATTACGACATTCCACCAGGAGATGCTTCCAACGCAGCTGCTGATCAGCTTGGCGGCACAGCGGGAAGGGATCCCTTTCCCTGCTGTCATCGAGGCGATTATGATGGAGATTCTATTCGAGCTGCTTCGGGAAGCTGGAATCCGAATGCCAAGAATGATTGGGCCAGCAGTGTCAGTTGTGGGAACGCTCGTCATTGGACAAGCTGCGGTCGATGCGGGTATCGTCTCTGCTGCGATGGTCATCGTTGTGTCGACGACGGCGATTTGCAGCTTCGTATTTCCTGCATACAGCATGTCAAATGCGTTCCGTATGCTTCGCTTTCCACTCATGCTGCTCGCTGCATCTTTTGGGCTGTTCGGGGTATGCATCGGTCTGGTCGCCATTGTGCTCCACTTGTGCAGCCTGCGCTCCTTTGGTGTCCCTTATATGAGTCCGCTGGCACCCATCATTATCAAAGATCAGAAAGACACAATCTTTCGGCTCCCGCAGTGGGCAATGCGGACAAGACCAAGCTATATGAGCCCGAACAATAAGAATCGGCAGCAGCCTCCGGAACAAGCTAAGCCCAAGCCAACAAAATAACAACACCATCAAGTGAAAAAAAGGGGGGCGTCAGTCATGAAGCGGAGATCCGTTCTCCTCAGCTGCTTGTTACTTCTGCTGCTTGGTCTGCTCGTCTCCGGCTGTTGGAATCGGCGTGAGATGAATGATTTGGCCATTGCGGTAGGAATGGGAATTGATAAAGCGGACAATGGACAGTATGAGGTATTTGTACAGGTTGTGGATCCAAGCGGGGTGTCGGCACGCAAGCCTAGCGGCGACAGAGCGCCTGTAACGCTGTATAGCGCAAAGGGAAGTACGGTGTTCCAAGCGATACGACGCATGACCACGATTACACCTCGCAAGGTGTATTTCTCGCATCTGCGAATTTTTGTTTTTGGAGAAGAAATGGCGCGCGAGGGCATCAGCAAGCCGCTTGATTTCTTATCGCGTGATCAAGAGCTGCGTACTGATTTTTATCTCGTGGTTGCTAAGGGGACTACGGCGAGGGATATATTGAACTTCTATACGCCGCTCGATAAAATACCTGCCAATAAAATGTATAAGTCGCTAGAGGTGTCGGATAAGACATGGGCACCGACGGTTGGTGTTCGGTTGGATGATTTGATAACGAATATGACCAGTTACGGGAAGGATGCAGTGCTGACAGGTATATTGATTCAAGGGGACCGTGAGGCAGGGAAAAAGAAGAAGAATGTAGAGCTAATCGAGACTCAGGCGCTATTAAAGTATTCAGGCATAGCTATCTTCAAGGGCGACAAGCTCATGGGATGGATGAACGAGGTGGAGAGCAAGGGATACAGCAACCTGACCGATAATTTGCAGAACACCTATGTTCAAATTCCCTGCAAGTCTGGGGGGAAGGCGGGGGTGGAGGTTATTCATTCCAAGACCAAGGTGAAGGCAAAGGTTACGAATAATCGACCAGAAATCAACGTCTTCATACGAACAGAGGCTAATGTTGCGGATGTTGAATGCGAAATGGATACTAGCCAGCAGTCTACCTTACATCAATTGGAGCAGGCGGCAGAACAAGTGATGATTAGCCATTCAACCAAATCACTGCAGCGAGCGCAGGCAGTAGGTGCAGATATATTCGGATTCGGCGAAGCTGTCCACCGGGCATACCCGGGTTACTGGAATCAGCATAAGGAACGGTGGTCGGAACTGTTCAAGGAGCTACCTGTCAACATTCAAGTGGATCTGAAGATCGTACGGACAGGGACAATTGGCAACTCATTCTTGCATGACGTGAAGGAGTAGGGGAGATGTGGATCAGTATTGGCTCAATTGTAATCGCGGCGATCACCTTCCTGTCTGAATCCTCTCGTATGAAGCGGCAGCAATTATCCAAGGAACGCTGGGTGCTGCTGATCATGCTGCTCATCGCTGCTGGGTTTGGTATCATCCTTGGGATGAAAATGAGGATACCGAATCCTATGGATTGGATCATGATGGTGTTTAAGCCTTTGAGGCGATTTCTGTAGTAAATAACGACAAGCAAGCTAGTGAGATGCTGCATCAAGGAGGTGATAGGGCGGATGAAGGATCAATCCATCATAAGTATTCGTCAGCTGACAATCTTGACGGCACTATTTATTATCGGAAGTGCGATTTTGATTATCCCATCGAGCCTAGCGGAAGAAGCCCGGCAGGATGGATGGCTATCCGCTCTATTATCCTTAGGTCTTGGCCTGCTCGTCGTCCCCCTGTACTCCGCCCTATGCCGAAGATACCCGGGACAATCGATAGCAGAATATTGTGAGTTGATCCTTGGCAAGGTGCTCGGCAAGGCAGCTTCGCTTTGCTTCATTATCGGATTTGCACTTACCACAGCGGCGCTTACCCTGCGGGATATCGGCGATTTCATAACGATGCAGATTATGCCGGAGACACCGGCTGTGGCGACTCATATTGTTTTTATGTTCATCATCATTTTCGGTGCCTATCTTGGAATTGAAGTGTTTGCGCGAGGAGCTGAGATATTTTTCCCATGGGTACTGCTTCTATTTATTTGCTTTATTTTGTTTGTAATGCCGCAAGTTGAAGTGAAGCAGTTCTTGCCGGTTCTCGAACGTGGCTTTGTGCCGGTCATTCGCGGGGGATTGACCTTCTTTAGCTTTCCTTTCCTCGACATGGCAATCTTGCTGCTGATTCTTCCTTCAGTTAAGAACCAAGGCAAAGTGGCAAATGCTTTACTGTGGGGATGCATAATTGGCGGGGCGTTCCTGATCATTACAACGTTATTGTCTATATTGACCCTTGGAGCCGATAGTACGGCACGGCATATGTATCCGACCTATGCGCTGGCCAAAAAAATCAGCATCGGTAATTTTTTGGAGCGGATCGAGGCGGTAATGGCGGTCATTTGGTTTTTGACGACCTACTTCCGAATGGCGCTGCTTCTGTATGCGACTGCGGTAGGCCTCGCCCAATCCTTGAAGCTAGCTGAACACCGCTTCCTCATCATTCCGCTAGGGATGATCACGGTCAGCTGGTCGATCTTATTCATCCCGAATTCTCCCTATCTTAGCAAGCTGCTCGATCATTGGGCGACCTATGCGCTTCTGCCCGGGCTTGTCCTGCCCTTGCTCCTGCTGTTAGTTGATACGTACCGATCCAACGCTCAGGCGAAGACACAGCAAGAAGAGAGTGCTCCTCAGAATGAATCATGCAAAGAGCAAGGGGCTGCGATTGAGAACGGATCCACCTTCATTGATAAAGGAGGCGGAAGTGATGTGCCCATGGATGATGCTCCTACTGCTCTTCGGCCAAGCAGTGGACGAACATCTCCTCCTGAACGCTAAGTACATGAATGACTGAGCATGCACCTCTCTCATGGTACAATGGAGTCATCTTAAGGAACAGGAGCGGCTTATCTATGTGGACACATCTATTGGAGCTGGCGGCGATATGGATACCGATAATTAATTTATTATTTGCGGCAATCGTTATTTTTCTAGAGAGACGCAATGTAGGGGGAACGTGGGCATGGTTAATGCTCCTCTTGCTGCTCCCATTCATCGGATTCCTATTCTATATTTTGTTCGGTCAGAATCTGGCTCGACGGAAGGTCTATCGAATCAAGCCTCGGAATGAACGTCTTGTTCGAGATGAAATTGCAGCTCAAGTGCGGCGAATTCGGGAGGGAACCTTCGAATATCAGGATGATGGCGTGAAATACTATGAACCGCTTATTTATATGAACTTGGTAAGCAGCTACTCTCCTTTAACACAGGACAACAAGGTGAATGTCATTGCAGACGGGGACGAGATGATGGATCGGCTAGTTGATCGAATTCAAAATGCTGAAGATCATGTCCATTTGCTGTATTACAAGCTTGCTGGGGATTCGACCGGACGCAGAATCATTGACGCATTGACGGAGCGCGCTGCGAATGGTGTCGAGGTAAGGCTGCTGTATGACGATATTGGATCGCCTGCCTTGAAGGATAGGGATCTTGCAGCTCTGCGTGAAGCAGGTGGAGAAGTATACCGCTTCTTCCCATCGCGGATCCCTTATCTTAATTTGCGTGTCAACTATCGCAATCACCGAAAAATCGCGGTTATGGATGGTAAGGTTGGGTTTGTTGGCGGATTTAATATCGGTGATGAGTACGTCGGACTCGATCCGAAGATTGGACATTGGCGTGATACTCATCTTGAGCTGCAAGGAGGGGCTGTTCATCGGCTTCAAGGGCAATTCCTGCTCGATTGGTCCATTGCGTCTGAACAGTATCTTGCCTTTAATGAGCATTACTTCCCTGCACCCGTTCACACTGGGACTACCGCTGTCCAAATTGTCGCCAGTGGGCCGGATTCAGATAAGCAACAAATCCGAAATGGACTGCTTAAGCTAATATTTGAAGCCAAGGATCGCATCTCTGTGCAGACACCGTATCTCGTGCCAGATGATAGTGTGCTCATCGCGTTAAAGGTTGCCGTACAATCTGGGGTTGATGTACGCATCATGATTCCGAAGAAGGGGGACAGTCAGTTGGTACAATGGGCATCAAATGCGTATCTTGGTGAATTGCTTCGTGCTGGTGCCAAGTGCTATTGGTATGAGAAGGGTTTCCTGCATGCCAAGACGATGGTTGTAGATGGATGGGCTGCTACGGTTGGTACGGCGAATCTGGATCATCGCAGCTTCAGCTTGAACTTCGAAGTTAATGCCTTCCTCTATGACAAAGCGGTAGCGGGAGAGCTCGACAAGTTGTTCGAGCAGGATATGAAGGAGTCTATCGCGTTAAATTGGGATACGTACCAGAAGCGGTCAATCCGTCACCGATTTGTAGAATCCATCGCACGTCTGGTGTCGCCGATATTATAATGTGTAATACCTAATTATGGACATACTTGACATCGAGTTGCGATCACACTACAATTTGTAGTGGGAGGAATTCCACGATGAAAATTCATAACTTCAAATTCCACGAGAGTGGATTGAACCGGTTCTTCGGGCCGCTGGAGGCCAAGGTTATGTCTGTCCTGTGGGAAGGTTCTGAAATGACGATTAAGGACGTGCAGAAGAAGCTTGAGGCAGAGAAGTGCGTCAACTTCAACACCGTCATGACGGTCATGAACCGACTCGTGGATAAGGGAGTCCTGGTCAAGCGCACGGAGGGGCGTTCTTCCTTATTCCGACCAGTATTGTGTCGGGATGCCTTCCTCGATACGCAGTCCAAGGAATTAACGCATGAGCTGATGGATGAATTCGGTCCGCTTGTCGTGAATCACATGCTGGATGCCTTGGAGGATGTAGATGAGGGGCTGCTGGACAAATTGGAACAAAAAATCAAGCAATTGAAAAAGGATAAATAGACAATGTGGAAAAATCGATCTACGTTCATTTTCAGTTCGATGCTTCTAATTGCAGCCGTGTTGTTCTGTCAAATGGTACTATATGCGATGAAGGTGCTTGCCGGATGGGAACTGCACTTCAATCTCGTCGAGGCGTGCTCCACGCTCATGCAGAACTACGGATTGTCCAAGTTCGTGTACGTGCTTGATGCCTATGTGTTCTGTACGCTTATTAGCGTGCTGATCCTGTTCATCCAGCAGATGTGGCTGTCTCGCAAAGCATACTGGAAGCTGCATGCGTATCGCAGTCAGGAGCTGACGCTTCAGATGAATAGTCGGTTCTATGAAGGCAAGCAGCGAATGATGATTGTCGAGCATGCTTCCCCGATCGCGTTCACGATGGGGCTATGGTTGCCAATCGTGGTCGTATCGACCGGCTTAATGGAACTGCTTGATGACGATGAGCTGGAAGCTGTTGTCCATCATGAGGCTTTCCATCAGATGCACCGAGATCCATTGCGGATGTTCATTATGTCTCTTCTCGCTTCGGTCATGTGGTATATGCCAATTATGAGATGGTCGAAGCAGCAGTATAACATCATCCGTGAAGTGCTGGCCGATCATTACGCCATTGGACGTCTCGGAACATCGGCACACTTAGGAAGCGCACTGCTCAAGATGTTGAAGCAAGGCAAGGCACCGCGCATGCCATTTGCGTATGTCTCATTCGCAGATACATCGATTAATTACCGGATTCGTCAGCTGTTGGAGCCAGATACAGATATTCCGATGAAGCTGCCGTTTACGCCGGCTATTGTGTCGCTGCAAGTATTGCTTGCATTATGTTTATTGTTCTTTGCTGCTATGCCTTAATTTTTTTTAGAGTTTTACACTACAATGTGTAGTTTTAATTGAAGATTCATGAATTAACCATACTAACACATATTATGTTAAATAGGAGGCGTTTTATTATGTCAGTAAATCAAGGATTAGGTACATTGTTCATCAGGCTTGCGTTAGGGATTATTTTCTTCATTCACGGCCTAGAGAAGTTCCAAGGGGGTCTCGACAATACAGCAGGCTTCTTCGAAAGTCTGGGTATTCCGGGATTCATGGGATACGTTGTCGCGGCTGTTGAATTGATTGGAGGCCTTCTGCTCATCGTTGGTCTGGGTACAAGATGGATTGGGGCGGCGTTTACCGTCATTATGCTTATGGCTATCTTCACGGTGAAGCTGCAAATGGGCTTCGTAGGCGGCTATGAATTGGATATTGCGCTTGCAGCCATGTCGTTGTACTTAGTAGTAAGCGGAGGGGCGGACTACTCGCTTGATCGCGTATTGTTCCGTCGCAGCAAGGCAGCTCAATAAGACCGAAATAAGAAGCATTTTCTCATCGATGATGTCGATGAGAAAATGCTTTTTTCATATTTATTTCATTTCTTGAGAAAATCGCTATACTAAGTTATACGTGTACGAATTAGCAATCAGGGGGATGCCATGCTTAAGAATCGAAGAACACTGCGCTACTTGGGGCTATTCACCATTGCAGTGATAGTGTACAAGCTCATCGACAATATTGCTTATGTGCTTAGTGGAGTTGTAGCCTTATTGTCTATGCTTACACCGTTTTTTATCGCTTGTTTTATTGCCTACCTTCTTCGCCCACTTGTCAATCTATTGGAGAAGAGGCTGCTAGCTAGGACAAAATCGAAGCGATTCGTTAGTATTATAGCCGTGTATACCTTGTTTTTCGGCATTATTGTACTGCTGATTACGGTTATTACACCGCGGGTGATTGAGAGTGTAAGCACATTGCTGGCAGATATGCCGATCTATATGGAGAGTACGAAGATATGGCTGCAGGCCAATGTCATGAGTAAGGAATGGTTCATTCAATCCGGAATCTCGAGCAGCATTAGCGAGCATTTCAGCTCCGTCTCCAGTCAAATTAGTGACTTCTTGAAGCTGATGCTGAATAATTTGCTGTCCAGCTTGTTTACCTTTACGTCTGCGCTGTTGAATCTCGTTATCGGTTTTATCGTCTCGATCTATTTGTTGAAGGACAAGGAGAAGATTGGGACAGGCGCGAAGCGCACTTTACATGGCCTGCTTAAGAAGGAACGGGCTGAAGGCGTCATTGATTTCGTGAGAAAAATGGATATAATTTTCTCGCAATATTTTGTAGGGGTCATTTTGGATGCAACGGTCGTAGGCAGTATCGTATTCATTGGACTCCTTATTATTCAAGCGCCATATGCGCTGTTGTCCGCTTTGCTTGTGGCCGTAACGAATGTGATCCCGTACTTCGGTCCATTTATGGGGATGTTGTTCGTCGGTATCATTACGTTGTTCGTATCACCAGAACAGACGCTATGGATTACGTTGTTTATTTTCATTGTCCAACAGTTCGACGGTTATTATATCGGTCCGAAAATTGTAGGTAATAAAGTGGGCATAGGTCCCATTTGGATTATCTTTGCGATTATTATTGGAGGCGCTATGTTCGGTATTTTGGGCATGTTCATTGCCGTCCCAGTTGTTGCAGTGCTTAAGACGGCGGTAGATTCATTTATTCAACGTCGTATTGGTGAGCAGTAGGAACGAACAGATAATAAGGAATAAGGTGCCAAAGGGGGATCGTGTGCTCTCCCTCTGGCACCTTTTTATATGCTAGCGGTAAAGCTAGTAAGGGCAGGACTGGACATAAGCAAGACACATATAGGATTGAATACATATTCAAATTATTTTTTATGCAACATTATGCATACTTCCTCCGTCTATGAAGACAAACCGAATAATCGTAAGGCATCAAGAAGTAGGTACATAGGTGTGCCCTAACAACATGAGATTAGAGGAGGAATTTAAAATGAAAAAATGGAACAAAGGCTTGGCAATTGCATCAATTATGGCGGTACTTAGCGTACCATTCGCTGGAGCAGTAGCTGCTGAGACCATTCAAGGTCATGTCGTATCGTCTCACCCTGTAGAGGAGGGCTCGACATTGCCAGAAGAACATGTGACATCACAAGGAATTATTGAGTCGGGGAACGGAAGTAAATTTGTTCTCCGTGGTCAACAATATTTGCATATTAATGTACAAGACAACACGGTTATCGTGAACGAGAAGGGACAGACGCTCAGCAAGGAAGCCTTGAAAGAAGGCGCAGTTGTAGAGGTTCAGTATGGACCAATTATGTTAATGACATTCCCGGGTACGGTTGGTGCCGAAAAAATCGTTGTTAAAGGTGAAACAGTGGTTAAGGAAGGCAAAGTGCTGACAGTAACAAAAACAGATGGCGATGTGAATGGTCGTGTTCATGTCGATGTTGATAATGATGGCAATATTAATAATGACGTCGTTTTGAATATCTCGAAAGAAACATACATTATGGACAAGCAAGGTGTAGCTTTGAAATTGGCGGATTTGAAGGAAGGGCAGAAAGTGAAGGCCTTCCACTCTCTGGCAATGACTTTCTCCCTTCCAGGACAGTCGCACGCTAGCCTTATTATCGTTGAATAATCGAGACAACAGGGAATATGTGGTGCGGAATACAACCATACTACGTGTAGCTTGAGATATGCCGCTGATGCAGGCATAAGGAGGTTATGCGTTATGGTGGCACATGTGCCAGTTCCGCTGCAAGTTACAGGAGCAGCAGCCAATGATGCATTGGCTGCCGTTTTTTATTTTATGGTCTACTCGTTCGGAGGGTGGCTGCTTGAGAACATATACAGTAAGTTAACAACGGGCCGTTTCTGGAAGGAGGGCTTCCTGCAAGGGCCATTCAAACCTATGTATGGAGTTGCTCCCCTTCTCTTGCTACCTTATGTCGAAAAAGGTGGCAATTGGATCCTCATTCTGCTGCTGAGCTTCGTCATTCCGACGTCTGTTGAATATGTGAGCGGCTTAATGCTGGAGAAGGTATTTTATCGCAAATGGTGGGACTATTCTTCATATCGGATACAGCTTCAAGGCCATGTTTGTCTCTCCTTTTCACTATGCTGGATGTTTTTATCGCTAGCGGTTGTGTACGGACTGCATCCCTTGCTAGAGGCTGGCTACGTGCAAATTTCAGCAATCTGGAATATGGTATGCCCGATGTTCGTCATTTATTTCTGGGTGGACATGGCGTGGACCGTATGGTCGCGAAGACGTGAAGGAAAGTCGATGGCAGACAGTCGAAGTTGAGTAAAATTTAGGTAAAATAATAGTAAAATCAAGGTTGCGAGAGCGGAGACAAAACGTCTCCGCTCTTCTTTTTGTTGTTATTACCCATTTTAAAGGGAAAACATGTATTTACTAAAAGTTTTACTAACACCGTGTGATGGTTAGTAAAAAAATAAATGATCAGTAAATTATTTTACTAAAACGATTGTGAATTTTACTAAGCTCAGGTAAAATTTTATTAGAAAGTGAAGATGTGATTCATCCAACATCTCAGACGGAACGAATGGTGAGACGGATGGAAATGGATATCGTTCGTGTGAGGAATCCCCGTGGCAGGAGGCCGTACTATGCGTGTGATGAAGCAGTGGGAAAATGTGGGTGTTACAAATTGTAACCGTATGAAAGGGAGAGCGTACTTTCGCTCCTATCCGAATCGACAACTAGCCTTGCTAGACGAGCCGAAGTATGCGCATCAATGGAAGAGCTTGAATGGTACATGGAAGTTCGCTTATTTGGAAGCGCCTGAGTATTCGCCGCCGGGATTCGAGCGGCCATCATTTGATTGCTCGAACTGGGACGATATTACGGTGCCGAGCAACTGGCAGCTTGAGGGTTATGGCAATATGCATTACTCGGATCTATGGTACAACTTCCCGATTAATCCGCCTTATGTGCCGACAGACAACCCGACAGGAATATATAAGCGCAGCTTTGCGATTAGCCCGCAATGGCTGAACAATCAGCAGGTGATTTTGCGATTCCATGGCGTTGATTCCGCATTCCATGTATGGGTGAACGGGCAGGAAGTCGGTTACAGCAAGGGTGCAAGACTGCTGAGTGAATTTGATATTACAAGCTATGTAGAAGCAGGGCAGAATGAAGTGTGTGTCCGCGTGTATCAATGGTCGGATGGAACGTACATTGAAGATCAGGACATGTGGTGGCTTAGCGGTATATTCCGTGATGTCGAATTGTATGCCCAGCCGCTTGCGGGGATTGAAGACTTTACAGTGGTCACAGAACTGGATTCTACTTTTACGAATGCGATCCTGCGCCTGAGCGCAGATATTCGTGGTGCGAAGCAGGGACACACGCTGTCTTACGAGCTGCTTGATGCAGTTGGACAACGGGTAGCCTGCGGCGATATGCCTGCGGGCGAACGCATCGCGACTGCTGTCCCAATTGCGGCTCCGAAGTTATGGAGTGCGGAGACGCCGTACTTATATACCCTTCTCTTCACCTTAACAGACGGGGATGAGGTCATTGAGGTCATTCCACAGCAGGTGGGTTTCCGTGCTGTTGAATTGAAGGGGGACACATTCACCGTCAATGGGATTGCCATCAAGCTGAAGGGTGTCAACCGCCATGATGCGCATCCGATTACAGGACGTGTTGTATCGCGCGATGATATCGAGAAGGATATTCGCCTCATGAAGCAGCACAATATTAATGCGATCCGTACGGCGCATTATCCGAATTCGCCTTGCTTATATGAGCTGTGCAATGTGTATGGTATGTATGTGATCGATGAGACGGATCTGGAGTGCCACGGCTTCGAGCTGACAGACAACTTTAATTGGATTACGGATGATCCGGCATGGGAGAAAGCATACGTCGATCGTATTGAGCGCATGATTGAGCGGGATAAGAATCATCCTTGTATTATCATGTGGTCGCTTGGCAACGAATCAGGCTATGGCCGCAACTTCAGAGCGATGGGTCTCCGTGCGAAGGAAATGGATCCGACACGCCTCGTTCATTATGAAGGGGACAGAGATACGGATATTGCGGACGTATATTCGACGATGTATACGTGGCTGGATCATCCGGAGCGGAAGACGATGCAGTATATTATTGAGAACTCTGCAAAGCCGCACATTTTGTGCGAATATGCTCATGCAATGGGCAATGGCCCAGGCAATATGCAGGAGTATCAAGATCTATTCTACGCACATGATAAGCTGCAAGGCGGATTCGTCTGGGAATGGTGTGATCATGGCATCCAGACGATCGATGAGCAGGGCCGCGTCTATTACCGTTATGGCGGAGACTTCGGTGACGATCCGACGAATGGAGCCTTCTGTATTGACGGACTTGTCATGCCTGATCGTACCCCTTCACCGGGATTGCAGGAATATAAGAAGGTCATTGAGCCTGTTCATACGCATGAGGTTGATTTGCAGCGCGGCTTGATCCGTGTCAGCAACAAGTACGATTTTGCATCGCTAGATCAATTGGCACTTCGCTACTCGATTGTGAAGGATGACTGCATTTTGCAGACAGGCGAAGCGGACATTACTGGCATCGCTGCGCGTACATGCAAGGAAGTGGAGCTGGGGTACTCGCTCGATTTCTCACCTGAACCGGGAACGGACTACTATGTGAATCTTTCTTATGCATTGAAGAGTGATTGCGCCTGGGCACAAGCAGGACATGAATTGGCGACGGCGCAATTCCTCCTGCCAATTGCCGCTGAGATGCTGTACATCGAGCCGAGCGGCACGCTTACGATGGAAGAGGGACACTGTGAGCTCATCGTCCGCGGGGAAGAATTCAGCATTCGCTTCGATACAGTCAAGGGCCGCATGACCTCATGGACACATCATGGCACTACGGTTGTGGAAGAGGGCCCGAAGCTGCAGTTCTGGCGCGCACCGATCGATAATGATATGTATGTCGTGGATGATTACCGAACTAAGACATTTATGCATTTGATGCATGAAATTATAGAAGGTGTCACCTATGCACAGGAAGGCAATGTTGTCCGTGTGACGGTGTCTGTCTTGAATGGAACGACGAACGCCGCTTGGCATTACCGTTCCCGTTATGATTATCGCATCTACCCGAATGGCGATGTGCTGCTCGATGTGAGCGGCGAGCCGGGTGGCGTGAAGGAGCAGGCGCCGGAGATGATTCCGCGCGTTGGTGTGGAACTTCGTGTACGTGCTGCTTGTGAGAATGGAAAATGGTATGGCAGAGGCCCTGGGGAGTCGTATGTAGATTCCAAGCAGGCAAATCAGTTCGGAGTCTATGAGCGGACGGTGGATGAAATGTTCACGAATTACGTGCATCCACAGGAAAATGGCAATCATACGGACTGCCGCTGGGTTCGCTTGGCGGATCGTTATGGGGTAGGGATCATGGCAGTTGCGTATCCGAAGATGGACTTCAGTGCTTCTTATTATGAAGTTAAGGATTTGGATGCTGCCAAGCATACGGTTGATTTGAAGAAGCGGGATTACATTGTGCTGCATCTCGATGCGAAGCAGAACGGTCTAGGCTCGAATTCCTGCGGACAGCGCCAGCTGAGTCAATATCGCAGTGGATTTGAGCCGTTCGAGCTGAATCTGAAGCTGTCTGTATATTCGAATAAGGAAATCTCAGATGTGATGAAGGCGAAGGAAACGCTGCGCCGCAACTAGCAATCGCGAGGCTTTCCTCTATGCTTTTGGGCAAGAATACAGTACAATCGTAAGGAAATGAAAGAATGACGGAATAACGGAATGACGGATTGCTGGCGACGCATCACGATTGGAGGGCGAAATGGCTACCCTGAAACAAATTGCGGAGCGGGCTGGTGTGTCGATATCCACGGTGTCTCGCGTGCTGAACTTCGATGAGACATTGTCGGTATCAGACGAGACGCGGCGCCGCATTATGGAAACGACTGAAGAGCTCGGCTATAACAAGTACAAGCGGAAGAAGCGGACGATGGAGATGGCTGCGCCGGAGCCTTCGATGCCCGTACCGATAGCGGAACCGCCTGCTCCTGTGCAAATTAGGGCGAGTCAGAACACGATCGGAGTTGTCATGACCTATGACAAGAGTGAGGAGCTGAATGATCCGTATTATTTAACGGTGCGGCTTGCGATAGAAGAAGCAGCTCGGGAGAGAGGCGTGCAGCTTGTAGAGGTAGGCAAGAAGGGAGAACGCTCCCTTCCTGCTTCTGCTGCATCGGGGTTCATCGTGGTTGGACCGATTGGGTCAGGTCAGCTGCATGAACTCCAGCTCTCCTCTTCTCCAATCGTATATGTGGATGATGTCCCTTGGGATCGCAAATCGGATATTGTGACGGTCGATCTGCATGATGCTGTAGAGCAGGCACTGGTGCATATTCGTGCATTAGGACATGAGCGTATTGCGTATGTAGGCGGAAGAGACGTGCTGGACGGAGCCTCGACAGCGGATCGGCGCGAGGTCGCCTACGAGAGGTGGATGAAGGAAGCGGGAATCTTTGATTCATCCTTGGTGCGTGTCGGAACCTTCTCAGCCGAAGATGGCTACCGTTTGACGAAGGAGCTAATTGCATCTGTACGCGGCTGTACCGCCGTCCTTGCGGCGAATGACTCTATGGCGATCGGTGCGATTCGAGCCATACAGGAGCGTGGCTTGCGAGTGCCGGAGGATATTAGTGTGGTTGGCTTCAATGATATTGCGGTTGCTCAATTCATGACCCCTGCGCTTACCACAGTAAGACTGCATAGTGACTGTATCGGGGATACGGCGCTGGAGCTCATGATGGAGCGGCTGGAGAAGCAGCGGATCATTGGCAAGAAGGTTATGATACCAACAGAGCTGATCGTGCGGGAGAGCTGCGGGCCAGCTGCCAGACTGCGTTAAGATGTAGAACACAATGGAACATTCGGAATGGTGAAGGAGTCCAATTCTTAGGAATTGGGCTCCTTTTGTGTACATGGAGGGATCTAGGAATTCATATGCACGAATAATAAAATGGCTGGCCATACAGTGTGGGAGGAGCCGCTATTAATGAGTGGCTGCTGCTTAAGAATCTGAGAGGAAAAAAGCAGGTTGGATGTGATCACCCGACGAAAGTCCAGTTCAGAACCCGTCGCCAGCACGTGTCGGGGTATATGTTCAATATCTAAAATGGAAGTAGCAGCAATACAGAGAGCGATAGGGGCGAATGTAGCATGGCTGAATGGATGGACAGCATAATCAATGCGGGTAAGGGCACAGGACAGGGTGATGCGAAGAGGTATCCGATTTATATTGTACTGACCGATACAGGAACACTGTTTTCTAAACTCATTCGAATGTACACCAAGGCACCGCTAAATCACGTATCCGTTGCCTTCGATCCGGCATTGCGGGAAGTATATAGCTTCGGACAGAAGCCTTCCCGAATTCCGTTAACAGCAGGCTTCATGCGTGAAGAGGTAGAGCGTGATCTACTGCGTGCTGACGGTAAGCCGACGATATGCGCCATGTACCGTTGTATGGTGAATGCTGCGCAATACCATATGATTCGTGCCCGCATCATCACCATGATGTTCAATGAAGCTAAATATTCGTATAACTTGCTTGGTGTGCTAGGCATTCCATTCAAGCTGCAGGTTGAGCGGGAGAAGGCATTTTTCTGTTCTCAATTCGTCGCTTCGCTATTCGAGGAATGCGGCCTGAACGTCGTCGGTAAGCCTGCGGCAGCTGTAGAGCCCGATGATTTCCGCAGCTCCGAGATGCTGGAACTTGTATATAAGGGTGACCTGCGCAATCTGGTACAGCCTGTTTACCAAGAGGAATTGGAATGGGGCGGCATGTCTGTGGCGTTGTAAATATGAGCTTACTGATAAGGGAAGAACCCTCATGATGAGGGTTCTTTGTGCATCGGTTCAGGTAGATTCAAGATGAATCTACTTTTTTAGTTTTATGAAATTTCTTCCTTCGGGTGCACCGAACTGATCACTTCGAACGTCTTGTAATTGATAAGAATGTAAATGTTGTCCTCAGGCTTATCCTTGACATGCCCGTATAACGCAATGTGACTGGAGGCATGCTCAGGCTGGAATTGATGCTCTGTCCATTCCGTCTCCAAACCGTATTTGTCCTTAAAATATTCAGTTCCTGTTGCCATTGCTTGTTGAACAGCTGCTTGCTTTTGTTCAGGGTTCATAGCGGCTTCACATCCTATTAAGATTGCAAAAATGAGAATCAAAAAACCTGTATAGCGGACATTTTTTTGCATAACGTCTTCACTCCTACAGGAAGTATTTTTATAATATTGTATGATAGATACCAAAAAATGAAAAGACAGGAGAATCCTATGGCCCAAAAAACACGCATATCAGATGAAGATTATTGGAAAATGTCCAGTTCAGCTTATGATAAGGTTCCACCTGGCGCATATGATGGCGCAAGTGGCTCGTGGGAGGTTGTTGAGCCGAAGGGCACGATGCTGCATGATTCTGAATCTGGATTCGATGCAGTCGTGTTCCGCAATAAGGATACGAAGCAAGTAGTTGTTGGATTTCGAGGTACAGAAGGGTCATCAAGCCTTGATCGTTCACTACCTGATTTCAAGACGGATTTAAATGATGTTGTTCTCGGCAAGGCGAAGGATTTGGAGGAACGATTCAGTTCCAGGGAAAATATAATTCTCTCGTACCTAGACCCGAGGAAAAATATGGAGCAAGATATACATGACTACAAGCATAATCAGTTCCGGCAAGCTGATGTGCTCGTGAGGCAGGTGAAGGAGGAGTATCCCGAATATGAGGTTACGTTGACCGGACACTCCCTTGGCGGCGGCTTGGCGCAGTATGCTGGCGCTAAAAATAGTGTTGGTGCGGTAACGTACAGTGCACCAAGCGTAACGAATCTGCTGCCTGACAAATTAGCGGAAAAGGCCAAAAATGGAGAGTTTGACGACAAAATTATCAATTATGTGCACCCGAGCGATTCGATAGGAGCGGGACCGCTCAAAGAGTATGATAGCCATGTTGGCTCAACGTATTATCTTGGCGAAGATTTTAAGACCGCGAATAGCGAATACAAGGGTATTAAGGGACGGATTAAACGGTTTATTGATACCATATCCGGCGATAAAAATTTTCATTCCTTGGATCAATACAAGTTCAATAAGGATGGCGATATCAAGAATGAGCTGATCAATCGGGCGACAGGGGAAAAATTGACGATTTCGCCGCGTGCGCTGCTTGAAGGAGATTCCGTTCTTCTTGCGGGGATGTCATTAGGCGGGGGGCTCGTTCAAGCTGCGTTAAGCGCGGCCATGGAGGGACTAGGTGGAGGCAAGCTGATTGCGCTTCGCCCCGAAGAGCTCAGCAGTGTTGCGCGAACGCTAGAGCAGCATGTTGGACAATTCCATGATCAGGCGGGCTCGGTAGTTGGCAGTATTACGAAGTTGATTCATACGAGTCAGAGCAAGCGCATCGTATCGATAGCAGAGAACACCACGCAAGAACTTACGCAGATGACGGAATGGTATGCGACTGCAGTGCAGGAGCTTGCAGGCTATATTGATCGCAAGGCCAATGAGTTCAAGGCAGCTGATTTGGCTTAATGAAATGAATGGAAGGTCGAGAAGCAAAGGAGGGAATATGATGAACGACCGTATCCTGGTCGAATTGAATGATTTGCGCCAAGCGCACAAGCAGATTGGTCAGTTAGCAGAACTGCTAGAGCGCAATGAGCAGTATGTTCAGCAGCAGCTTGCGAGGCTTCAGGATTGGGTTGGTATCTCTGCTGATGAGATGAAGCAGCGGTTAAGCAAATTCCAATCAGAGCTTGTCATGCGAAGGCGCCTCTTGACGGAGCGTCAGCAAGAGCTGCTCCGGTATATTCAGGATATGGAACGTGCGGATCAGTCTGCGGCTTCAGTACGCTGGATGTGAAGGGTTGAAGGAAGCAGCATGATAGATATCGTATGTATGACTACATAAGAAGCAGGTGCATAACAGAATGGAAGTCGATTACGAGAAGTTCGCAGCTCTCATCGAACGTCTAGAGAAGTCCGCGAAGCGCTCTCCGCAAGGATACAAGCTGCGCGTACTTGGATTAACAGTGCTTGGATTCAGCTATATTTATCTCATTTTAGCAATTCTGCTTGGTTTAGTAGGCGGTCTCATCTGGTATTCCATCTCCACTGGACGAGTCAATGCGGGTGAAGTAAAGCTATTCATTATTCTTATTCCGCTTGCGCTTATTATTCTACGTTCATTATGGGTTCGCTTCGAGCAGCCGGAAGGGCGCGTATTGTTGCGTTCGGAAGTGCCGGAACTGTATGCAGAGGTCGATCGAATGGCGCGTGAATTAAAGGCCCCTCGCGTGGACAGCATCATCGTAGATGAACAATTCAATGCTGCGATGCTGCAGCATCCTCGCTTAGGTATGTTTGGTTGGCACAAAAATATATTGATTGTTGGATTGCCTTACATGATGGCCTCTACGCCAGAAGAGTTCCGTTCGACAATCGCGCATGAGCTTGGCCATTTGTCTGGCGGTGACAGCCGGTTCTCAGGCTGGGTATACCGGGTCGTGAAGACATGGGGAACGATTGTAGGGAAGCTGGAGGAGAAAAATCAGTTCGGTACAGGGTTGTTCAAGAAATTCTTTAACAAGTTCTATCCTTACTACTCCGCATATACATTCGTACTGCGGCGGGCGAACGAATATAGTGCAGACCGCGCCTCAGTGCAGCTGGCTGGCGCTGAAGTAACGGTCTCCTCCCTGTATAAGGTCCATGTGTTAGGCGCTTATTTGTCGGAAGTATTTTGGCCGAAGCAGTATCGGGCTGCACAGCGCGTATCGGAACCTCCTCGTATTTACGTTTCGTTGGAACGTTTCTTGCAAGAGGGCCTTCCAGAACGTACGGTGCGGCAATGGGGGCAGGCGGCACTAGCTGAACGAACGGGACTGACGGACACGCACCCGTCCTTGTCGGATCGGCTGCAGGCGATTCAGCAGTCTTCTGAGGCGCCTCATGTTCCTTCTTGGGAACCATTAAGCGGCTCTACGGCGGCAGAATATTTTCTAGGCAGCTTGTACAAGGTGCTGCTGGAAGAAGTGGACAACCGCTGGATTGCACAAATTGCAACAAGCTGGCAAGAGCGACACCACGAATATGCGCCGGTACGGGCGGAGCATGAAGAGCTGAAGCAAGAGCTTCAGCAGCAAGGCAAGCTGAGCTTCGAGCAGGGGTGCCGTTATGCGCATACAACGGAATTGCTGTATGGCGGCGAAGAAGCTCTTCCTCTTCTAGAACGTATTAATGAGGAGTATGTGGATCAGATTGAGCCACTGCAAGAAGAAGGGCGCATCCGCTTGCAGTATTTAGATGAAGGCGGAATTCATCTGCTTGAACGAGTGATGAAGCTGGATATGTTCCGGACGAATCAGATGTGCCGGTGGATCTACAATTATCTGGTTCACATGGGGCGATATGAGGAAGCTGATTCTTATGCGGAACGCGCGATGGATTGGATGGAAGAGAACAAGGATGCGATTGAGGAACGTACGCATCTAACCTTTCAGGACAACACCTATATCCATCATGGGCTGAGTGAGCAAGAGCTGAAGGATACCAGAGAGAAGCTTGCTTCTATCCCTATCATCCAAGAAGCGTATCTGGTTCAGAAGAAATTGGAGCATTTCCCTGATCAATATGGAGTGTACCTATATGGGGTAGTTGTTGACGTACCGCAGGAGGCTGCTGGCCAAGAGGCAGAGTGGCTCTCCGAATTTACGGACAAATGTGCGGAAGAACTGGATTTACCAGGGGCCTATGTGTACATGATCGATTACGCTACCTATCATGGTGTGATCGAACAGATGAAATCAATTCCTGGGTCGTATATTTATCATGTAAGTCATATAGGCGAGCAAGAAGTCGGTTGATGCTGTTTATATCCCTTATATCCTAACAAAGAAAGCAGCTTGCTGAGCAGTAACTCGGCAGGCTGCTTTCCATTGTGGCGACTAGGATACTCGTGAGGCTTATCTCTTACACTGGGTTAGTTTCTGCGCTCTCAGCTTGTTGCAAAAATTGCTTGCCATATTCACCATGATCATGCATGGCAGGATGCTCAATTTGAATCGTGGTGTGCTCAATGCCGTACTTCGCCTTAAGCATATGATTGATAGCCAGAATGACGCAGAAGGGCTGAATATCCTCACGGATGAAGACATGCGCTGTCAATGAATAGTGATCGGTGGATACCGCCCACAGATGAAGCTCATGGACATCTTCTACTCCTTCCACCTGGTTCATTTCCGCACGTATTTCCTCCAGATCGTATTTGTCAGGGACAGCCTCCATTAATATGAGGATGGATTCGCGAATGATTTTCGCGCCGCCAATGCAAATGATGGCTCCAATCACCATACTAATCAATGGATCCAACACGTACAGTCCTGTGAAATAGATGAGAATGGCCGATATAATAACACCTACAGAGCTGAGTAAGTCACCGATAAAGTGCCACAAGGCACTCTTTACATTCAGGTTATCCTCTTCCTTCGTGCTATGACTCAATACGAGCGTCAGGACAATATTTACGATCAAGCCGATCGTAGCGATAATCAGCATCAGCCGCAGATCAACATCTTGCGGATGAACCATCCGCTTAACACCTTCGACAACGATTCCAATTGCAATCACAATCAGAGCCAGTCCATTTAGGAAGGATGCAATAATTTCGAATCGGAGATAGCCAAACGTATATCGCTGGTTGGGTTCCCGAGTTGCCATGTAAATGGCGGTCATACTGAGACCTAACGCGATAACATCCGATATCATATGAGCAGAGTCGGATAAGAGAGCAAGTGAGTTGGACAGAAGCCCGCCCACAATTTCAACAATGGTGAAGAATAGGGTCAAGGCTAATGTAATCCACAATGTACGCTTCGAAGTGACTTGTTCCTTCACATGGTTGAGATGGTGGTAGTCGTGGTGAGTCATAAGGAACCATCCTTTTTATTAAAGTAAAATTCTCATACAGGAATGAGTATGATGTATTGTATCCATACCTCGCTTTTTTCTCAAATGAACGTTTTATGGATAATACAATTGATTTTCATTCTTATAAATTGTGCTTGTTCGCATACTACGTATCGGGCATGTTGGGGCGATTAAGGAAACAGGCTGCTCCTTGTCCTAGTCGTTTATTTCCGGCTATTGCAAATCCAGCATTGTTCACGAGAAGACGAACGCTCCCATACGTGTCAAGGATATATTGTGCAGTGGCGGCAATGCTATTCGAATCTGTCACATCGAGCGCTTGAATGTTGAGCCGCTGCTTAACGCCCTGTGCTTCTGCCTCCATTAGGCGGGAGGATTGATGGGGATTGCGCATGGTGGCTACTCTATATGTATGAGTAAATTGCTTGATAGCGTCGTTCCCCCTGTCTGTTTGACAAAGAGGTGAAGCGTGAGTGTGTACGGTAGTGATATCCATGGTTGGATATGCATGAAGTCAAGGAGGCATATAGTAAGCTGAATATGCAAGAAATCATAAAGTTAGGGGAAAGATGCTGCCTGAGTCTGTACGGCACTTCTTTCCCCCTTCGCTGGCTGCTATGAATTTGCAGGTGAGAAGCCTTCCTCTTGCAAGTACTCCTCTGCTTCCTCACGCGTCTCGAATGTCATTTCCAGGCTCTCGCCCGCATAGATGTTCCACAACTCAAAGTCGTACTCGAGCCATAGTGTCTCGTTGTTGTCATTGATATAGCGCTCTCTGCTGCTCTCTTCAGCAGTGTCTTCCATCTCGACGTCAGCCTCCTGTGAAGCAGGCGACATGGAATCAATGGAGGCGCGAATGAGCTTGCGAAGCTCCTCTTCCGAGTATTCACGGATGTTGACCATGCCCTTGGCATCTGTATCATAACCCGATACATAGCCGGCATAGACGAATCCGTTGCCGTTCGGATGCAGGTGATAGACGACAGTCTTCTTCTCCACAATGCTGTCTTCATAGTGGAAGTTCACTCGTCCCAGTGATACATTATTACGCTCAAGCTCTGGGAACGATTCGATAACCGCTAGTTTCTGTTCAAACGTCAGCATGTTACCTCCTGAATTTATACGATGGAATCGATCTTGATGGTCCATTATACCATAGGGACGTTTCCGTGTATAATATGTGGATACCGTTGTCGTTCACATACATGAAAATGTTGGCGTAATCGGTTCTGCTGCAAGTCAGCAGGTAAGGATAGAATGAGCAAGGAGCAGTGTCTTCATGGAACAGAATGGGCAGCAGCGAAAGCATATATTTGCTGGTCTTGAGGTGGATATTGTGCTAAAACAGGATCAGCGTACGGGCAAGACGACAAGAGGTATCGTGAAGGATATTCTGACGAATTCTCCATCTCATCCGCATGGCATCAAGGTACGCCTGCAGGATGGACAAGTAGGCAGAGTGAAGTCGATTTTCCATACATCATCACAAGATAGGGACTAGATTGAATCATACAGAAATGGGGTGGCCTGTCTGACGGGCTTAAATCAACGAGGATTCGCACAATTGGGAGTAACGGAGCAATTGGTGCACACATTGAATCAACATGGAATTGCGGTGCCAACACCGGTTCAGGCTGAGACGATTCCGGTCGTACTGTCAGGAGAAGATGTTGTATCACAGGCGCAGACGGGGACAGGCAAGACGCTTGCCTTCCTGCTGCCAATTATTCAACGCATTGATGCAAGTTCAACACATGTTCAGGCATTGATTGTTGCACCTACGCGGGAGTTGGCTCTGCAAATTACGGCAGAAGCGAAGAAGCTTATTGAGGCTTATGAAGGTGTGAACGTGCTAGCCGTATACGGTGGACAAGATGTAGAACGTCAAATGCGCAAGCTCCAGGGCGGTCGTCAGCTTGTCATCGGAACGCCAGGTCGATTGCTTGATCATCTGAGACGCGGGACAATCTCGCTGTCGAAAGTGAAGACATTGGTATTGGATGAGGCGGATCAAATGCTTCATATGGGCTTCCTAGGGGAAGTAGAGGAAATTATTCGCCAGATTCCAACGAATCGCCAGACGCTGCTGTTCTCTGCTACTATGCCAGTGAATGTAAGACGCTTGGCTGAGCGATTTATGCGCAGTCCGATTGATATCCATGTGCAGAGCGAGCGTATTACCGTGAAGAACGTGAAGCAGATTGTCGTGCAAACGACAGATCGTGCGAAGCAGGCGACTCTGTGCAAGCTTATTGATGAGCATCGCCCTTATCAAGCCATTATTTTCTGCCGGACGAAGCGCAGAGCAAGCAAGCTGAATGAAGAATTGCTTGAAATGGGCTATGATTCGGACGAACTGCATGGCGACTTGTCGCAGTCGAAGCGGGAGCAGGTTATGGAACGCTTCCGCAAGGTGAAGATGCAACTGCTTGTCGCGACGGATGTTGCGGCACGAGGGCTGGATGTAGAGGGTATTACACATGTGTTCAACTATGATGTCCCTCAGGATGCAGAGAGCTATATCCACCGCATTGGCCGTACAGGCCGCGCAGGTGCGCAAGGGATCGCGATCACATTCGCTTCTCCTAGAGATCGTATGGCTGTGGAGCTGATCGAGCGCGGCATCGGACAGAAGCTGGAGCGTCGTAATCAAGATGGGGAGCACACTGAGGTTGCTGGCGATGTTCGGACTGGTCGTGGCAAGAAGTCAGACAATGAACGCAGTTCCGGACGTGGCGGACGCGGCAATAGTCGTGGAACACGAAGCGACGCGAAGGATGCACGCGGTCAAGGTGCAGGTCGAGGTGGACGCGGTGCTGCTCGCGGCAAGCAAGGCAGTGATGCGGGTGGCCGTAGCGGACGGCGTGAAGCGAGAAATGAAGGCCATGGCGGACGCAGCAGTGCGCGCGATGGACGAGGCCAGGGCCGTAGTTCCCGGTCGCAGTCAAGCCAAGGCGCTGGTCGCCAAGAGAGCCGCGGCAAGTCTGGTGGCCAATCCAGCGGCCGTTCGAGCCAAGGTGGAGGTCGCTCATCCGGTCGTGGCGGCGGACGTCGTTCCCGATAGAGCATGTTACATTTAAATACAATAATCGTGTAAGGCGGTTATAATAGGAGGGCTGTCTCAAATTGGGCAGCCCTTTTGCCCATGGTGATACAGTTGCTTTTGTTTCAACAGCAGGCTGATTTCGTTATATAGTAAAAAGGACACAAATGTGGCAGTTACTTGGGGCTAAGGTATCTTCATGTCTTGTAATTGTTAGAATTTGAGCCTGTCTTCCTGTAGATATATGATACTATGTTACTAATCACAACAGGATTCGGATTGAAACAAGTGATAGGCGGAAAGGTTGAGAGCATCAATGCATCGCATACGAGATCCACTGGCAAGCTTATTTAGTATACCGACTGTGCCTAAACAGAAATGGATAGCCTTGACTATTGGCTTCGTCACGCTGGTTAGCACTCTTGTGGTTATACCGTATGCATCAACGCCGCTATGGGGGGTAACTCCCTTTTTCCCGATCTTTATTGCATGGAACATGTTTGGTGATTTCATGACTTCGCATTTGCTTTATATTCAATATCGTGCAACTGGTTATAAGCCAATCTTGATTTTATCGGGGACGTTTTTTTTTACAGGGCTAATTATGATTCCGCATCTTCTGACTTTCCCAGGCATATTCAGTGATAAGGGGGTTCTGTACGCAGGGTCTCGGGCTTCGGTATGGTTCTGGGGATGTTGGCATGCGGGATTTCCAGCAGGGATACTGCTGTATACGTTCAGTATCCAGAAGGAGTCCTATTCGCGATCAGAGCACAAGAATAAGACGGCTGCTTCAACTGTGATGTTTATTGTTGTAGTGCTGGTTGTCGGGATGATTACGTATATATTGGCAGGTCAGCATGAATGGCTGCCTACGCTTATTTCGGATAGCAGCCAAGGTCTTCTCCTTTCAACAGGGATAGGCCCTATTGTATGGGTAATTAGTCTTGTGGCTTGTATGTATTTGTATGTGGTAACTCGTGGAAGGAGCCTGCTGCACTTATGGCTTCTTTTGTCTGTTTTCACATTCTTTTTGGATGTGTCGATCACTTTGCTGGCCAACGATAGATACACGCTTGGCTGGTACGTGGCATGCGTTAACTCATTGCTGTCGGCAACAGTTGTACTATTTGTCTTCTTTTATCAGATGAATCAGCTCAATGTGAAGCTCCATCATTCTCAAAGGGCGCTCCACAATTCACAGGAACAAATTGCAATTATTCTTGATAGCATTACCGATGCCTTTCTTGCAGTAGACAAGCAGTGGTGCTATACGTATATGAATAAGGAAGCGGAGAAGTATTTGGGGTTCTCCTTCGAAGTTGTAAAAGGACGGTCCATTTGGGATATTAATCCCCACTTGAAGCAGACCAAGCTGTACGAGGTGTGCCACCAAGTCATGGAGCGGGGAGAACCGGCGGAGATTACGGAGTTTGATCAGCTGCATGGCAGATGGCTGGAGCATCGCGTATTTCCGTCTCGCAACGGGGTGTCGGTGTACTTCCATGATGTAACTGAACGGATTGTATCGGAAGAGCAGATGAAGGAAGCAAATAAGAAGCTGCAAATGGCGAATCGGCTCCTAACTGATTTCTCCTATACCGACGGGTTAACCGGGGTTTACAACCGCAGATACTTCGATCAGATGATGAATCAGGAGTGGGAGCGGGTTAAGCTGCAGAAAAGTCCACTATCACTAATTATGCTTGATGTCGATTATTTCAAAAAATATAACGATACGTATGGCCATCTAGCTGGGGATGAATGCTTGCGACGAGTAGCGCAGGCAGTTCAGAATGCGGTTACACCGCCGCTTGCCGTTGTTTCCAGATACGGTGGGGAAGAGTTCGGCGTGATCTTGCCAATGACGGATCTTCGTCAGGCTGAGGCCATCGGTGAGCAAATTCGTCTTCATGTAGAGTCGCTTAAAGTACCGCACGCTGGCTCAGAGGTGAGTCTAGTTGTGACCTGCTCGCTTGGTGTTGCATCTTGCAGCATTGAGGATATTCAGGACTCAGAACCGAATACGCTGGTTGCCATGGCGGATCAGAAGCTGTACCGGGCGAAGCAGTCTGGCCGCAATCGATTAGTAGCAGTGGATTAATGAAGGATAGGGGATTCAGAAGCAGTTGAATCCCTCTATCCTAATTTTTTTTATGCATTTACAATGCTGCATAAGCTGGGCCGCGATTGCTTATCAGCGTACCTAGCTGCAAGCTTCTTAATGATGAAGTTTCGGAGCTTGATAACTATTTATTTTTTTATTTCTCCAAATATGTTGGAGGTGTGACGTCGTTGATGAACAAGATGCCATCATATTGCTCGCTCGGAATGCTGCTTATTGGCGAGATGCCTGTTACGTATGACGTCATTGGCTGCGACATCCATGTAGTGCCTGGAACGGCTGGAGCATGGCTCATATCGATGAACGAGTAAGGCTTGCCGATGCTTGTCATAAGTTCCTCTATAGAATGCGGCATAGGCGGAAGTACGTCATAGATTTCGCGTGTGACATGCGCATTCTTTCCTTTGCCTAGGAATAAGCCCATTACATATCCTTGATCCTTGAACTTGGTCGTCTGCATAATTTCGCCCATATTGCGAAGCGGCAATGCTTGGCCAAACTCTTTGGAATGTGCCTTGCTAATGTGTCCGTTGTGTGCCCATACGATGATTTTCTCGTTTTTATAGACGTTGTCAGCGAGCCATACCAAGTTATCTGCCATCATTTGGTCGCGATACTCCCATGATTGGATCATGGACATATAATCGAGGTTTTTGCCCTCCATATATAGAGTAGACTTAATTGTCAGTTCCATGTATTCACGAACAATTTGAATTCGGTTGTCGATTGCGCGTTGTACAAGCTGTACGATATGCGGGTTGTCCGGGAACTGCTTGCGCAGCGCCTGTTCACGCTTTGGAATGGTCGCTTTTATTTGTTCATACAGCTTCAAGTAGCCTGGTTTTACCTTCTGATACCCCTCCAGATTCGAGCTCATTTCCCATTCGTCCAGTGCTAGTTCAATCTCCTGAAACTGCTTGGCAAGCTTTGCATCGCCCATCCAATCAGCAGCGAACATGACGCCCTGCGGCTGCATATCGTAGCCGGCCAGCGTGAGCGGCTTATCGGTACGTTTCGTATCTTGAATGTATTGATACAGTGGCACGGTCTCTTGTGCTTGCCAGATGCGGAATATGGAATCTTTCATTGTCGCAATCGGCTTTTGCGAGCTTACATTGCCATAAGCGCCAGCTGCATTGCCTAAGTTCGTCTCGAAGGCGATGACATTGAACCCAAGCTCCTGATGTAAATATTGAATGAGACGTGTTTTGGCGGAGTTGTATTGAGCTGCCCCATGTGAACTCTCGCCCAAATAGACGATTCGCTTGCCTTGCAGTAATGGCTTTAAGGCCTCTAAATCGGCAAATTTCTCGGGTGCGATTCGTGCGTCTGATCCAGTCTGTTCAGGATTGATCGAATTCAGCGAGACTGCGTTGTCGCTCAGCCAGTTCTTCCAATCTTCACGTGTTTGTGAGCTGGTACGTGCTTGCTCCAGCTGATCTCCCTGCTTATCAGATGAAGCCTGAGCATGTATAGGGGCTCCGAAGGAGAGCATTGTACCAAGTGCGATAACGGAAGCGAGAGCTAGAGATAGGCTTTGACGTTTCCATGTTCCTTTTTTTGATTTCATCGGATTGTCCTCCAAGTGTTAGGTATCGAAGCTGCGATTCATTGTGTTGCATTGTTCGCTTACCGGCTGCGGTTTCATTCAATCGTTCGATGCATCTATCGGTGCAAGCAGTTGTTACTTAATCGGTGTTGGCGGCTGTACCTTGTCGATGTAGAGAATCCCGTCGTATTGCTCGCGAGGTACGAATACCTCTGGCAGCACTCCGAAGTACAGTGCGGTACGCGGCTCGTCCATCCATGATGTCCCAGAGCCTTTCATTGCATAGCGCATATCGACGAAGGAATACGGCTGATTAGCTGCCTTCATAATGGATTCGATGGAGCTAGGCGGGAGCGGTTGAACCTCTAACGGCTCGCCCAAATTGTCATGGGTAGTTCCGCTTCCTGCATAGAGACCAATCGTGTAGCTATAAGGACCAAACATCGAGTCCTGCATAAGTTCACCCATGAATCGCCCTGCGACAGGCATGAATGATTGCTCCATTTTAGATTCAGCTTTGCTGATATGGGCATTGTGTCCCCAGACGATAATCTTTTCCATTGGATAGATTTCAGTTGCCAGCCAGAGCAGATTGTCGGCCATCGCCTTATCCCGCCATTCCATCATCTTCGTCGCTACTGCATAGTCGCCAGTCTGCGCAGCAATATTCGATTTGATCGACAGCTCGATGTACTCATCTACGACGCGAAGGCGGTCATCCAGCGTTCGGTTCACCATTGCAACGAGATGCGGATTGTCCGGGTACATGGCCTTCAAATGAGCTTCGTTGGCTGCAACCTTTGTCTTAACGTCTTTGTACAGCTTTTGCAATTCCGGCTTCACTGCGGAGTAAGCAGCAAGGTCTTCGGAATTGGTCCAGCGGAACAGCTTCTTCTCGGTTTCAGCAAATTGCGTTGCTAGCTTTTCATCCTTCAGGATCTCTCCGTTGAGAAATGGTCCCAAGGATTGCATGTCAAATCCGGCAAGCTTAATCGGCGTTTCCGTTGACTGTGAATCTTGGATGTATTGGAACAATGGAGTCGTTTCTGTAGCCCACCATTGTGGAAATACGGATTTCTTCATCAATTGCTCCGCCTCGCTTGTCTTTACATTGCCGAACGCGGTTGCTGCATTACCGAGCGGTGATTCGAAGGCGACGACATTGAACCCAAGCTCCTGATGGAGAAATTGAATTAATCGTGTCTTGGCGGAATTGAATTCGCCTACACCATGAGAGCTTTCGCCCAAGTATACGATGCGTTTATCCGACAAAAGCGGTTTCAGCATGTCCAAGTCTTTGAAACGCTCGCCTGTGACGGCCCCGTCTTTCGTGCTCTCTGGGGTAATGGTATCTAATGTATAAGCATTATTTTTAATCCATTTGTGCCAATCCTCTGTAAATTTTGTTGAAGATGTTCCGGCAATTGTTGTGCTTTGCATGCTAGTTGCTGCTGTTGCGGCTTGACCATGTACAGTTGACTGCCAACTAAGCATTGAGCCTAACGCAAGGACGGATGCAAACAATACAGGAATGCTTTTTCGTTTCCAAGTCGTCGAAAATGATTTCATAAAATGATGTCTCCTTACGATTTATAGTGATGAGTATGTAAACTGATATTATTTTCCGGGAAATACCGGTGAATATGATTGTAGCAGGAATAGATTGGTTTAAGCCATATGTTTGATGACGTATACGACAAGTATTGATACTCCGCAAGCAAGCAAGAATTGCAGACCCATCTTCGTTATAGTCTTGTTCATAAACTCCCGGGCTCCTCTCGTGTCGTTGATGATCCAAGCATATCCTAAATGGAAGGCAATTGCCGTATATTCTGCTTGAATAGAGCAGCTTCTGGGATGAATGGAGCAGTTCGGGGGATGAATAGAAATGATGATTCTATGTGGACATTGTCGAAATGCCCCGGAAAAACGGTGTTTGAAGAATGTGAGGACTCCAATTGTAGACATACTATCCATAAGGGGAGCAGACAAGCATTGAAGAATCTCTCTCGCATGGAAGGGAACACTTATATAGATCGTTGTTTCATTTAGTCACAATTGGTAAAGATGGGCTTACTCGGCTTGTGATGAAATTGATTGATAAACATAATGTTCGTATTTAGCCGGGTTATCTGGCTGATTTTCTGTGTTATATTGGAATATATGTGACCTAAAAACGAATAAATGTACAAATTTATTGACAAAGAATCGCCTTTCTAATAAGATGCCTAAGTGTTAGTTTTGTTGCTTATGAAAGGAGCAGCTTGATACAATGGAAAAATGGTTTAAATTGAAAGAAAACGGAACGAACGCGCGCACAGAAGTGACGGCGGGCATTACAACGTTCTTAACGATGGTATATATCGTTGTCGTGAATCCAGCGATATTGTCGAGTGCTGGAGTTCCATTCCAGCAAGTGTTTACCGCAACGGTAATCTCGGCAATTATCGGTACGTTATATATGGCTTTGTTCGCGAATCACCCAATTGCTGTAGCACCAGGAATGGGGATGAATGCATACTTTGCTTCTGTAGTAGCTTCACAGGGTGTGAGCTATCAGGCTGTATTTGGAGCAGTGTTCCTGGCAGGTATTATCTTCTTGTTGCTGACGTTTACGAAGCTGCGTGAAACGCTTATTGAGTCAATTCCCAGTTCGTTGAAGTTTGGGATTACGGCAGGCATTGGCCTCTTTATCGCTTTTATCGGCTTGAAATCCTCCGGTATTGTCGTGCCGAATGAGGCAACCATGGTTGCTTTCGGGGATTTGCATAAACCGGTAACGGTGCTAACCTTGGCGGGATTGTTCATCACGCTTATCCTGATGGCCCGTAAGATACAGGGTGCCTTGTTCATCGGCATGGCAGCTACGGCGATTATCGGTTACTTCATGGGCTTGATGAAGTTTGACGGCTTTATTGCGCTTCCAACAGCACCAGTGCTGTTCGATGTGGATATAGCGGGTGTATTCTCTCATGGCCTATACACAGTTGTATTCGCCTTCTTGCTCGTTACGATCTTCGATACAACGGGTACGATGATTGGGGTAGCGGAGCAGGCAGGTCTAATGAAGAACAATCAATTTCCGCGTGCGAAACAGGCATTGATGGCGGATGCGCTTGCGACAACAGCAGGTTCTCTGATGGGAACGACACCATCCAGTGCGTACATTGAATCTTCGGCAGGTGTTGCTGCTGGTGGACGTACAGGGTTGACCTCCGTTGTTGTAGCAGGGTTGTTCTTCCTGTCTCTATTCTTCTCGCCGGTTCTCGCAGGGATTTCATCCTTGCCAGCGATTACAGCTCCAGTGCTTATTATTGTTGGTTGTTTCATGATGGACGGGCTAGCACGTATTAAATGGAAAGAGTTCGACGAAGCCTTCCCGGCATTCGCGATTCTAATCAGCATGCCGCTTACCTCGAGCATTGCTACTGGGATTGCGATCGGCTTCATTACCTATCCGCTTATGAAGCTATTCAGCGGCAAAGGGAAAGAAGTCCATCCGATTCTATATGTATTTGGCGTAATTTTCGCTATTCAAATGGCTTTCTTCCCAGCCCACTAAGGTTGTTGGCAGGAATCCAATATCGTAAGGAAAAGCCTCGGAACTCAGCTCCGGGGCTTTTTTATATTTTTGAATTCGGATCAAACCCCTATTTGTTGTAAGTCGTCTGATAGGCTAGGAGTGGTCGTAGTGGCATAAAGTGTACACGAACTGGGCAATTTATAGGTAATGTGGATGCCCCAATATGATCCAACAAATGAAGAAGTTTCTTTATGAATCCATATCTTGATAATTGTATACTAATAAAGTGTCTGCACACATAATTGTAACATATTTCCACAAGTAGTGAGAGGAGCTTTTGCAACATGAACCGCAACGACGATAACAAAAAGCTTCGATGGTATAACATTGCCTTGATAGCTTTCGTCTCCGTGTGGGGGTTTGGCAACGTTGTTAATAACTATGCAAACCAAGGGTTAACGGTTGTAACATCTTGGATACTTATTATCGCGCTGTATTTCGTGCCTTACGCACTGATGGTTGGACAAATGGGTTCAACATTCAAAAACGATCAAGGCGGCGTTAGTTCCTGGGTAAAAGAAACGATGGGACCTACAGTCGCTTATTTGGCTGCTTGGACGTACTGGGTTGTTCACATTCCATACCTGGCTCAGAAGCCGCAAGGGATCCTGATCGCACTCGGCTGGACAGTAACAGGCAGTGGGAACTTTATTAATCAGTTTTCCACATTGACGCTGCAGCTTATCTGCTTGGCCGTATTTCTCGTATTCCTGTGGGTTGCTTCCCGCGGGCTCAATTCCTTGAAGAAGATCGGTACGATTGCAGGGATGTCCATCTTCATTATGTCGCTTCTGTACATTGTACTTGCGGTGACAGCACCTGCACTGACGGGCGCGACGATTGCGACGGCAGATATGTCGGTCAGCTCGTTCATTCCGGACTTTAACTTCGCATACTTCACGACATTGTCCATGCTCGTATTTGCCGTAGGTGGAGCGGAGAAAATCTCACCATACGTCAACAATACAAACAATCCTTCGAAGGAATTCCCTCGCGGGATGCTGATTCTGGCGGGGATGGTTGCTGTATGTGCCTTGCTCGGTTCGTTCGCAATGGGCATGATGTTCGATTCGAACAACATTCCGGCAGATTTGAAGATGAACGGACAGTACTATGCGTTCAAGATGCTTGGTGAATATTATGGAATCGGCAATACATTCCTCGTGCTGTATGCGATAGCGAACACACTTGCACAAATTTCGGCGTTGGCCTTCTCTATCGATGCACCGCTGAAAGTATTGCTGCTTGATGCGGACAAGAAGTTCGTGCCTCAGAAGCTGATGAAGACGAACGAGCGCAACACGCCAGTCAATGGATACATTATGACAGCAGTACTTGTAGGGATTCTGATTGTTATTCCGGCGATCGGAATTGGCAACATGAACTCGCTCTTCAACTGGCTGCTTGATCTGAACTCGATCGTAATGCCGCTTCGTTACCTATGGGTATTCGCAGCCTTCATGGCGCTCATGAAGCTAGGGGACAAGTTCCAATCCGATTATAAATTTGTGAAAAATCGCAAGGTCGGCTTCGTGATCGGTTTGTGGTGTTTCGTCTTTACGGCTTTCGCTTGTATTATGGGGATGTTCCCTAAAGTTGAGGCATTTACGTCAGAATGGTACTTCCAGCTAATGCTGAACGTCATCACGCCATTCATTTTGCTTGGTTTAGGCTTGATCTTGCCGATGATCGCAAGGCTGGGCAAGAACAATCGATAAGATGCGTATTTATGAATAGGACAGGAGCTCAAGCTAAAAAGCTTGGGCTCCTTTTTTGTGTGCTTGCCTAGCAAGCGTGCAACATTACATCTTTCGCAGCAAGTAGGTCTCGATTAGCGCGGCAATGCCAGCGACAGCTAATAATACGATAAATGGATAGGTGACGGGGGCGTAGAACTGCAGTGCTGTCAGCAAGGTGGCACACCAAATGCCTGTACACCAATGGCAGCTTATTAGTGAGCCCAGCCAATAGCGAAGCCCCTTGCCTCTTGGTTCCGTAATTCGCGACACATTGCCATTCTCATCGGTTACATACGTAACAGACAAAAAAGGCTTGCGCAGCCATTCCATAATGTCGTCATAGACGAGCAGATGGGTCAGGCGAAAGGAAGCCAGCGCTAATATGAACAGCTCAATCCAGGTGATCATCATACATTCTCCTTTCCGCTTGGCAGATGTCGACATGTCCAATCCATCTAGTGAGAGACTGCATATGCTAGAAACGGATATAGGGAATGGAGGTGACAGATGATGTGCTTCTGCAACCAGATGAATAAGGTCAGCAGCCCAATCAAGGTCATTCAGAGTGATGCGAAGCCGCAATCTCCGCAAGGCATCCAGATGACAGCACGGAAAGTTGAAGCGGTATCTGCAATTAAGCCGATTCGATAAGTCATGTAGCTGGTAAGATGTACTCCAACATATGCATTGGTCCACAGCAAGGTGATTTCAGTTCATGGGAAGGCTCCTGCTCCTACCTTAAGGCCTGTTCCGTCATAAGACGGGCAGGCTCTTTTTGTGTTGGGCACATGCAATGCAATTATCAAGAATTTGCTTAGGGAGATTGAGGTTGCAATCTATCTAAGAGGGAACCTATAATTGGGTAGGAATATTTTGGGAGATAAAATTCTGGTGTGTTGTTGAGTGCAAACTACACAATTACATATCAATTAAGAGGGGACAGAACTGCGTGAGGAAAAAATCAATTTGGGTATGGGGAAGTATATTTTTGATTATTATCGGGACAACGATGGCAGTGGTAATATGGGGGCAACAAACCAAACAAGCTCCTTCTCCTTCCGCAACGCAAGCACTTCAACCGACTTCAGCAGTAGAGTTAACATCAATTATGGAGAAGCCGATGGGGAAAACGCCAGCACAGAAGCAAGACGAAAAGATAAAGTGGGTAGATGAAGCGTTTATCCAAGCGTTAAGGCCGACTGTAGAAAAAATTGCTGGGAAGTCGGTTACTTTCTCGAAACCATACTTGGACGGTAAAGAAATCGTCATACCTTGGGAGGATGGAAACTGTTCGGTGGAATTGATTACATCCACATCAGGGATTTTTAGATTTACCATCCCATTTAACAATTGGGAGAAGTCGAAAAAAGAAAAAGCAGTAAGCGCGCTTCGAACGGTAGTGGGAGATGCGAATATTGAAATTGAACAAGCAAGAATCACTCGAGTATCTAATTTGAATGAATTAGATAACAAAAAGGAAATTTATTACGTAGCGGGGCAAGGATTCAATGTGAGTTGGGAATCTGATGAGGACAAGTCTCCAAGAGTCGAAGTGATATATGAACTAGAGGATGCTGATCAAAACGCTGTACATGCAGCAAAACAAGCACTGGAGAAGGAAATGGGCAAAAAAGTTGAATTGGTTGGGCGTGCAGTTCGATTTAAAGACTCCAAGAATAACATATGGGCCTTTGCTTCAACTCAAGAGCAAGTAGTAACAGTGTACGCAGAGACATATAAAATTGAGAAAATCACAAATGGTAAACGCAAATAATATAGCAGACACACTTCTTATCATACGGAGTGTGTTTTCTTTGTTTTTCTGTGTGAAAAAGAGGGGTGCGCGGCCTTGCTTGTTGTCAAAAAGGTAGGGTATAATAGTAACATTAACTAAGAAAACTACTTTTGTTTTTATAGTTTTATGTCGGCGTGAATGGAGGGAATTTCATGCGCGAACGGATTATGAAGGCATTTATAGAGGAGTTGCAAGACAAAGGGATCAAATTCACGATGGATGATTTGGCGCGTCGACTTGGGATGAGCAAGCGCACTTTGTATGAGCATTTCTCTTCAAAAGCGGAACTGCTAGATACGATCATAGAACAGACGATGCACGAAAGTGATGCGAAGACTGAAGAAATCATGAAGAATGACACCTTGTCGCTTCTGGATAAATTGAAAGCGGTAATGACCGTGCTTCCGAATCACTTTGAGCTGTATGACAACCGAATCTTGGAGCAAATGAAGCGCGTATACCCTGAGCAGTGGTCAAAGATTGATAAGGCTCTCCGGGATGATTGGGAGATGCTGCGAATCTTGCTGGAGCAGGGGATGGAGGAAGGCATCATATTAAGGCATAATGCGGCCTTTATCGTGAAGGTAATTACGGATGCGTTCAATTCAACCTTGGATCAGCGATTTTTTGCTAAGCAGAACATTTCGCTGCCGGATGCATTAAAGTCGATTGCAGATATTATGCTGTATGGGCTTGTTGCTAGAGATCAATCTGAGGAACAAAGATAATCCATGCAAGGGGATTTATCTTATCGCTAATGCAAGGCTCATGCTTCACACTGGGGACATGAGGTCGTTCATATTGGAATCATCAGGTTATATCGACTGAACCATTAGGCTCAGTCTTTTGCCTAAGAAAACTTATAAAAACAAATTAGTTTTAGGAGTGGGATTATGTCTTTCATGAGGCAGATTAGTCGCGCACAGTGGATTGGCCTCGTGCTCGTTATCGGTATTTTATTTATTGACATGTTGTTGTACAGTTTGTTCATTCCAGTCGTGCCGTATTTTACAACCGAGTATGCGATGTCTTCGACCACACTTGGTATTCTGTTCGGCAGTTATGCAGCAGCTCTGTTCATTACCACGCCTTTTTTCGGGCGGGTTGCAGATAAATTTGGCAGACGCAAGACGATCTTAACGGGTCTTGTGTTCATGATGATATCTACCATGCTGTTCGTATTCTCGCAAACGACGGCAATGCTCATTACGGCTCGCTTCCTGCAAGGCTTAGCTGCGGCTGCGTCATGGACAGCAGCAATGGCGCTGCTGGCTGATCTGTTCTCTGGGCCGGTACGCGGAGCGGCAATGGGCTTCGCCATGACAGGGATATCATCGGGCTCCCTGCTCGGAGCTCCAATTGGAGGCTGGTTGTTTGAGATTGGCGATCACCATACGCCATTCTGGTTCGCAGCAGCATTGACGGCAGTTATTTCGATCATTGTCGTGTTTGCACTGCGCGAACCTGTCAGAGAGGAGCGTCAGGCCGAAGGAGGAGGCACGTTCTCCCTGCTGCGGCATCGGACGATTCTGTTCGTTGCTTCGATTATCCTGCTTGCTGAGACGACATTGACGATGCTGGAGCCGCTCCTTCCGGTCTATGTTACTGAGCAATTCCAGATGTCTCCGCTTGCGCTTGGCATGCTGTTCGGTGTCATGACACTGAGCTATGGAATGATCGCTCCAATAGCGGGAACACTTACAGCTAAGCATAATTCTTTCCGACTCATGCTAATAGGGCTTGTTGGTTTGGCGCTCACGTTACCATTAATCGCATTTGCAGGCAATGTGACTCTATTGATGATGGCAGGCTGCTTGGTAGGGGCAGCAGTAGGATTTACGCTTTCGCCGACATTGCCAACATTAGGTGCCATCGTGGATGGCGATTCATCGGGCGGTGATTATGGGGTGGCGTATGCCCTATTCAATATGATTCATGCGGCGGGGATGATGCTTGGACCAATCGCTGGAGGAGTGCTGACGGATGCGCTGCCAGTGTCGTCCTCGCTCATTGTCATCAGCGTGATCATTGTATCAGCCGTGTTCGGCTTGAGCTTGCTGAAGCGCCGCCATAAGCAGACCTTCTCCATAAGCATGAGCGGAGTAGAACCAGCGCAGACGATGAAGGCTAACGGCAAGAGCGTATATAATAATTGATGATCGGAATCAATGAAGTGTATTTTCGATAATCTTGATGTAGGGAAGCTGTCTCGTCTATGATGGATGAGACAGCTTTTTTATCGTATGGAGGATGGAAATGAGCGGGAATCATTTACCGATAGATGATGTATTGCCAGAATTGAAATCGGCGCTGAGCAGCCATACAGGGGCGGTATTGGTAGCTGAGCCAGGTGCGGGGAAGACGACCCGTGTACCGCTGTCGCTGCTGGATGAGTCATGGCTCCAAGGACTGCGGATTCTCATGCTGGAGCCGCGGCGTATTGCAGCGCGTTCTGCTGCACGCTACATGGCTCGTGCACTGGGTGAGCAGGCCGGTGAGACAGTAGGATATCGCGTACGTTTGGATACGTGCATAAGTGAAAAGACGCGCATTGAGGTCATTACGGAGGGAATTCTGACTCGCATGCTCCAAGAGGATCCTTCCTTGGAAGGGATAGGACTCGTCATATTCGATGAGTTCCATGAGCGGCATTTGCATGCAGATGTCGGCTTGGCCCTCACCGCCGAATCACAATCTGTCTTGCGCGAGGATCTCCGTATCCTCGTGATGTCGGCGACGCTTGAGGCAGAACCAGTCGCGTCCATGCTGGGAGGAGCGCCAATAGTGGTCAGCAAGGGTCGCAGTTATCCGGTCGAGACGATATATGCTGAACGGCGTGAAGATTCTCTACTTGAGCCGCGTATCGTAAGGACGATTATGCTGGTGCTTCATCGTCATGAAGGAGACATCATGGTATTCCTTCCTGGAGCGGGGGAGATTCGGCGCGTGCAGACTGCTCTGGAGCAGGAGTTGACGAAGAACGGGTGGATTGAACGTGCATATATTGCCCCGTTATATGGACAGCTGTCAGCGGCTGCACAGGATGCTGCGATTAGCCCCTCAACGAATGGGATGCGCAAGATCGTGCTGGCTACTGCCATAGCAGAGACGAGTCTAACTGTGGAAGGAGTCCGGATCGTGATCGACAGCGGCCAGATGCGTGTGCCGCGCTTCTCTCCACGGACAGGCCTTACGCGGCTGGAGACGGTTCCGGTGTCACGTGCCTCAGCCGATCAGCGCCTCGGTCGTGCGGGTCGTCTTGGGCCTGGGGTCTGTTACCGATTGTGGACGAGAGAAGAAGAGAGACAGCTCCCTGCACATCATGTGCCGGAGATACTTGTGGCTGATCTCGCCTCGTTAGCATTGGAGCTGGCTGCATGGGGGACGGAGGCATCTGATCTGAAGTGGCTGACTCCGCCGCCTCCTGCAGCACTGCAACAAGCGGAAGAACTGCTCGTTCAGCTCGGAGCGCTGTCCGAGTCCAGCACACTGACTTCGCACGGTCGTACGCTGGCCAAGTTGGGGCTTCATCCTCGCTTCGCACATATGATCGTGAAGGGGATGGAGCTTGGACTGGGAGAAGCAGCATGTACGCTAGCTGCGCTGCTGGAGGAGCGGGATGTCATTCGCCATAGTGGTAGCAGTGCTAACTCAAGGGGGGGATTCGGGCAAGCGGGACAGACACCTGCAGCGTTGAACCCCGATTTAGGACTGCGCATGGAACTGTTGACGTTAGGAACACATTCACCATCACGTCATTCTCGTCAAGGGGATGTCGATGAGAGTGTGCTGCGACGGATTCATGAGCAGGCGAAGCAGTACAGACTGGCCTTCCGTATGGGGCAGGATGATAAGCAACAGGTACAGCGCAATGCGGATTTGGCCGACGAGGATGCATGGAGCTTGCTTGCTGCCTTCGCTTATCCGGATCGGATTGCCGAGCGTCGTTCAGATGGGCGCTATTTGCTGCGCAATGGACGTGGCGCGGCCTTTACGCAAGCTGCTGCAAGCGGAAGCCTGCTGGCACAGTCGCCTTATATTGTGGCGGTGCAGCTTGACGATGCTGGCACCGATGGTCGAATTGTGCTTGCAGCGTCACTTGGCAGGGCGGTGCTGGAGCGTTACTTCGCGAGCGAGTTTACACGGGAAGACCTGATTGCTTGGGATCGGACGACCCAGTCGGTTCGAGCTCGGGAACGCGTTCGTCTAGGGGCGCTCACGCTTAAGGATATGCCGCACAGCGCACCTGATGCAGATGCGGTGCAGCATGCCTTGCTGGAAGGCATCGTCCAAGAGGGGCTTGCCCTCCTGCCATGGACGAAGCCGGCGCGCCAGTGGCAGGCGAGGCTCCAATTCATGCACCGGCACCTGCCTGAGGAATGGCCAGATGCCAGTGAAGAAGCCCTCTTAGCCACCTTGGAGGAGTGGCTAGGCTCGCATATATACGGTATGCGCAGTCGTGATGAACTTGGCAAGCTTAGCCTTACGACGGTCTTCGAGTCGATGCTGACGTGGGAACAGCGCCAGCAGCTTGATAAGGAGGCGCCGACACATATTGCAGTGCCCAGCGGTTCGCGCATTGCGATCGATTATCAGGATCCTGATCGTCCGCTGCTGGCTGTACGGCTGCAGGAAGTATTCGGCCTGCACGATACGCCGCGCATTGCGGGCGGACGAGTGGCACTGACGATGCACTTGCTCTCGCCAGCACAGAGGCCTGTACAGGTAACGCAGGATTTGGCCAGCTTCTGGGCGACGACTTATTTTGACGTGAAGAAGGATTTGAAGGGGCGCTATCCCAAACATTATTGGCCGGATAATCCTCTAGAGGCGATTGCGACCCGGCGCACCAGACCGGCTCCGGATAAGAAATAGACTTGGGTATGCAATGTTAAGATCCCTCACTGGCTATTGGTATGTGAATATAAAATTCGATATAATAGATCATACAGGAAATGACCAACGGGTCTAATGAATAGTAGGTAGTAATAACGATAACTATAGGCTTGTACTTAGTGGAGGTGATGGTGCATGTCACATGCACTCGTGTCATCACAGTTGATGTCACTGATTGTGTCCTTGTGTGCGGGGACGGGGGTAATCGTACTGCGTCTGCGTGCGGCGAACAAGCCGACCTCAATGAAGAAGATAATCATGCCGCCTATCGGTATGGCAACTGGATTCGGTATGTTCATAATACCTGCGATGCGTATACCGTGGCTATGGGCGATCGGAGCTTTCCTCGCAGGGGCATTGATCTTCGCCTATCCGCTTATTCGCACCTCCCGGTTCGAACGAATTGGCGAGGAAGTATATTTGAAGCGATCGAATATGTTCATTGTCGTCATTGTTGGATTGCTCGTACTGCGGCTCATTCTGCATGATGTTGTGGAGCAGTATGTGTCAATCTCACAGAGTGCGTCCATGTTCTTTATTTTGGCATTCGGCATGCTGCTGCCATGGCGCTTGGCTATGATGATGCAGTATAAGAAGCTGATGGCAGAGAGAGTGGAGCAGTAACAATTGTTGAGAGGTTAAGGTAAATAAGAAGCTGTACCCACCTTCATTGTAAGGTTGGGTGCAGCTTTTTTGCATTGTGTTAAACGGACGGATGATAGCTGGATTTGAGTATCTATCCACGAGTACGTGACGGGTGTCATTGTCCTGTTGTGTGCTGAGCGTCATCATGGAAGGACTAGAAGCACGTGTGCTAACAGGAAAAAGGATGGGATTACGACATGGCACAACAAGACTCACAACATACTTCTCGGCAAGCTTCCTCATCTAACATGCAGCAGCCTTATCAGGGTGCGGCTTGCGCGAAACAAGAGCCGAATTCAGAAAACAATGAGGGCGCCTCTACCTGTTCACAAGGAGCTTCAACTTCAACCACTCATTGTAATAGCCAATATGCAGCTGACAAGGCTTCTTCTAGTCAGCCAATGGTGACTTGGCGTCCTTCACGGTTCAATGCGCAGACTAAGGTTGATGATGGAGGGCTCGTACTATATAACAGCTATTCTGGAGCAATTGCTTCGTTCTCTGCGGAAGAACAGACACGAGTGCTGTCTTGGCTGCGGCCGGGACAGGCTGAGGTGGAACCGAACAATGCCGTCTATCGCGATTTATTGGAGCATGGCTTCCTTGTTCCGGCTTACACGGACGAGATGCGGCGCGCACAGTTCCTTCATCAGGCGATGCACCAGCTTGATGCGATGCATTTGGTACTGCTTGTAACAGAAGCGTGCAACTTCCGCTGCAACTACTGTTACGAATACTTCCCACGGGGCAATATGCGGGACGAAGTCGTAGAGGGATTAATCGCCTATATGGAGCAGCGGGCCAAGACGCTCAACTTCTTGACCATCAGCTGGCATGGGGGTGAGCCGCTGCTTGCTCCGCATGTGATCGAGCAGCTGTCGACCGCGTTCATCGATGTTTGCGACAAATACGATGTTGCTTATCAAGCGGAAATATCCACGAATGGATATTACTTAACACGGCGGCTGTTCGAACAACTGTTAGATTTACATATTGATCGGTACATGGTTACGATTGATGGTCCTGCTGAAGTGCACAATGCGCGAAGAGGATTATTTGGGGGCGGAGATACCTATGAGCGCATCATTGCGAATTTGCTCTCGCTTAAGCAGGTGAAGCGCCCATTCGAGATTAATATTCGTGTGAACTTTGACAATAGCAATCTGGATGCGGTTCATGCATTCATCCCTGTGCTGCATGACTTGTTCGGCGATGACAAGCGGTTCTCCGTCTACTTTCGTCCAGTCGGCTGCATGGGGGGAGAGAATGATCTGATGCTCTCGGTATGTGATGCCCGCACTAAGGATAAGGAGATATGGGCATTGAATGAAGAAGCTATCCAGGCAGGCTTGCAAGTAAGCTCCTTCATTAAGGACATTTTGCTGCCGACAGGGGCGGTCTGCTATGCGGCGAAGCCGAACTCGATGATTGTCGGATCAGATGGCAATTTGTATAAGTGCTCGGTAGCACTTGAACAAGCGAACAATCAATTAGGGTGTATTCATGGAGATGGGACATTAGAGCTCGATATGGACAAAATGGCCGTCTGGACCACTTCCGGTGAAGAAACAGATGAGAACTGTCAATCCTGCTTCTTCCGCCCAGCCTGTCAGGGCAATCACTGCCCTTTATATCGGATGCGGTCAGGCGAGCGGCCATGCTCCTATGAGAAGCGGCAAATTAAGCAGGTGCTGCGTACGATTTGGCTTCAATCTGTAGAGCACATGTCAGCTATTCAATAACAATAGCGACCTAGGCCTTGTCATTCTGACAGCGGGTCTTGCATATGCTGAACATCCAATGATCGCAAGGAGGTGAGTAAGAAAGTGAAAGTGATTCGCCAGCAGCGAAGCCAACATCCATCAAGACTGGACGCTTGTCCAAGTCTGTACCTGGAAGCTTGAGCTAATCCATATTCATATGTCTAAGCTTATGTTTGTCACAGCAGAAATGCTGCGATTGTATGTAACGCTAAAAGCCTGGGAACCCCACTCCCAGGCTTTTCTCTATTTCCCTGCAACAAGAATTAATCGCAACAAGGCATGAAAGGATAGACATCTCAACATTCCGGTTACATTACGCCGTTCCCCACACAACACCAAGCTCTTTCAGATATTGGCGGTAGGCGATGCTGACACGGTCGCATTTCAGTGACAGCTCGACTTGCAAATCAAGCGGCAGATCCTCTGGTTTCTGATTTTCTACGATTGGCTTGTCCTGCGCGAATATCATGTCTTGGAACTTTACGATCTCTTCGTCTGATAGGCCCGGATCATAACTGAAGGACAGAACCCCGTAAGCTACAGAGGTCGTTGCATCCTTCGGCTGCACCGTAAGCAGAATGGACATGAGATGTCCGGTCTCCTTATCGCGCTTCGTGAACTTCACTGTAAGCGGACGGGCAATCTCGTACGTATAATAGACATTCTTCGCTTGACCGGAACCGTCTGGATCGGGCTGAAATACTTCAATCTCCTCGGAACGGATGCCCTCCGGTACACGATGAACCCGGTAATCTCCAATCTCTGTATGCGTTTCTACGCCTAAGTAGCCCTCATGGACAACAGCGAGATGACCAACATCTAGGAAGTTTTCTACAATGCGCGGCGGCTTGGCTTCTACGGATTGCGGCCCCCATATCACATTGCGCCAGCCTTCGGCACCGAACTCTTCAAATGGGAACCATGGTGTCTCCGTGTTGCCAAGGTTGACCCAAATTAGGCCATAGCGCTCCTCACAACCGTACGTAATCGCATGCGCCTTCTTCGGAATGGCTTGATCCGTTGGCAGCTGTGGAATGCGTGAACAAGCGCCGGAGCCCTCGAACTCCCATGCATGATACGGACAGACAAGCTTCCCATCCTTCACACAGCCTAGCGACAGCGCAGCCCCGCGATGCACACACAAATCCTTGAACGCATGCACGCCTTCTTCTGTCCGGAAAATGACAACACGCTCTCCCATTATCAGCACCTGCAGCGGCTTCTCCTGCACATCCTGTGCACGGCAAGCAACAATCCATTCATTACGCAATACGGCATCATTTACGATCATGATGTAGACAGTCTCCTTTTTAATGATCCGGGTATCCATAGCTGAATCCGAATGTAATGTTCTTAATCTATTGGATGAAATACAAGAAATCTTCGTATTATTGCTAGTTACACAACTATTTTAGGAAATATATTGGAGCGAGTCAATATAAAACACGAACAATAATTAAATATCAATAATTAATATTCGTAATTTGTCTATACAAAATGAAATGTTCCCTCTATAATCAGGGTGTGATCAAAATCATAACGAACGTTACAGCATACGTGGGGGGAAATGAGCACACATGGAACAATCAGCGAAGTCGAACACGCTTGTCGTTGGGGTGGATGATAAGATTGGCGCCGGGAAGGCCTTTTTATTAGGACTCCAGCACGTGTTGGCTATGGATTTGTACATCGCACCGATCATTATTGCAGGCTTGCTGTCACTAAATGCAACTGACACATCATTCTTTATTCAAATGTGCTTTATCGGAACAGGAATTGCGACCTTAATCCAAACGGGCTTCGGCTTACGGCTGCCAGTCGTACAGGGGCCGTCCTATGTGCCTATCGGCGCGATGGGGGCGATTGGAAGCAAGCTTGGATTAGGGGCCATGACAGGGAGCTTAATACCGGGGGCATTGCTCATGATGCTGCTCGGCATGCCGATGAAATGGTTCGCGAAGGCTGTACGCCGTATGATTCCACCGCTGGTAGGGGGAACCGTAATACTGATTGTCGGTATTTCCTTGATGCCAACGGGAATGAACAATATTTATCGTGCAGAAGGCGACTTGTGGACGAATATTCTCATCGCTGCTGTATCAGCGGGGATTCTTATTGTTTGTATGCTTCTTGGACGGCAATCGAAGAAGCTGGGTACGGTATCGCGCCTCATTTCGGTCATTGTGGCTATTGTCGCGGGTACGCTGTTTGCATCCATGTTTGGCAAGGTTGATTTCTCACGGGTAGCAGAGGCTGACGCATTTTCGATTCCTAGCTTTTTCCCATTCGGTGCGCCTGAATTCAATCTCAGTGCGATTATGACGATGATGTTCGTCTACTTCATCATTCTGATTGAAACAACAGGAACGTGGTTCGTTATTTCTTCCATTACAGGCAAGGAACTCACAGATGAGCGCTTGAACCGTGCTGCGGCTGGGGAAGGGCTAGGCTGCTTCGTTGGGGCATTGTTCGGAGGAACGCCAATGACAGGCTATTCTTCCAATGCAGGACTGATCGCGGTTACAGGCGTAGGAAGCCGGATGGCAATTATGGCAGGCGGCGGTATCTTGATAGCGCTTGGTCTGATGCCGAAGCTGTCTGCAGCGATTACGTGCATTCCAGAGCCGGTTATTAACGGCATATTCGGTGTTGTCTGTGTAGCCATTGTCGTGAATGGATTGAAGGTTATTCAATTCGTTGACTTGGATGAGCGTGCGATGATGATTATTGGTGTGCCAATCCTGCTTACGATGGCTGTAACTGTACTTCCTGAGGGCGCCTTGACGGGTCTGCCTGATTTCGCGGTATACGTATTGTCCTCCGGTATTACTGTCGGGGCGCTGGCGGCATTGATTCTGAATTTGGTCATCCCAAGCGGCAAGAAGAAGGGAGTGGCGGAATCCACTGGGGTGGGTTCTGGCGGGGAACAGACGGCCTAGTAGAACCTTGTGTGCTTATGGTTCAATCTGAAGTACGTTTTGCGTAATTCAATAGTAGTCATATATACAGAGAAATAAAGAAGGCAGCAAGCGATGCTTGCTGCCTTTTGCTGTGTTGTTCTATCCGATCATGATCTTGCCCTCTGGATAACGATACAGAGACTGTTCCTTGCGGTTGCCGAGCGCATAGGCGAGTGTCATTGGACCAATCCGGCCGATGAACATGGTGGCACAGATGACGAACTTACCGAATGCCGACATTTCAGGTGTAAGCCCCATAGACAATCCTACTGTTGCTACAGCGGACACTGTCTCGAAAAGCAAGGTAATAAACGGCTGATCTTCCGTTATCGCCAGCAGCATGGATACACCGAGCACCATGAAGATGGCAAGGAAGATAATCGTCAACGCTTTGATGATCTGATCCTTAGCAAGCCGATGACGGAACAGCACCGCATCTTCGCGTCCACGCAGCATCGCATATACGGCGGCCAATAGGATAGCGAACGTCGTCGTCTTAATTCCGCCGCCTGCAGAGCCTGGAGAGGCGCCGATGAACATAAGAATAATAAGACCGAACTGTGTGACCTGCTTCATATGAGACACATCTACCGTTGTCGTTCCCGAGGAACGAGCGGAGATGGACTGGAAGAAGGAAGCGTATATTTTGCCGTCCCAATTGAGCGATCCTAGCGTGTATGCATTCTGGAACTCGAAGATAAAGATGAAGATAGCTCCTGCGACGACCAGAATACCGGTCATGGACAAAACCACCTTCGAGTGCAGCGTCAATCGTCGCGATTTCGGAAATTCATACAATTCTGCAAGTACGATGAAGCCAAGTCCGCCAGATAGCACGAGGAAGATGGCAACTACATTCGTTACGAAATCATCAACATGCAATTGGAAGCTGGAACCGAACAGATCGAATCCCCCGTTGTTGAATAGGGAGATCGAATGGAATAGTCCGTAATAGAAGGATTGCAGCAGCGGCATGTCGAATGCCCAGCGCAATGTCAGTATAATGGTTCCCGTTCCCTGGATGATAAAAACAAATATAATCACGCGGCGAATGGTCCGTACAATGCCTTCCATGCTATTTGCGTTGATCGACTCCTGCAAAATAAGGCGTTCCCGCAAGGAAATGCGCTTGCCGAGCATGAGATAGAAGAGCAGGGCCACGGACATGAAGCCGATGCCGCCAATTTGTACGAGTGATATAATTACGCCTTGTCCAAATGCAGAGTAGGTTGTCCCAATATCAACAACAACCAGACCGGTTACGCATACCGCTGAAGTAGCGGTGAACAAGGCATCAATGAAGGAAAGGGAGTGTCCAGCTGCCAATGATATCGGCAGCATCAAGATGCATGTCCCGATTGTGATAATGGACAAAAAACCAAGAACCAGCACACGGGCAGGCGTCCAATGCATCGTCCGTTTTCTCCATGAAGTCATGTGAACGTCTCCTTTAGCCATAAATAAGTAGTGAGGAAGGATCGAATCCTGTTTCAATATCTTGCGTACGTTGGATCATCATTCGAGTCGATCATTTTCCAAAACGTTCACTAGTATATCGTTCCCCAGAGTGGATGTAAATGGTCGATTTTCATTTACGAACATTTTCCTATTTTATAAAGAGCATTGCAAGGGCAGTTGAGCAGTCGGCGAAGTGAGTTCATAAGGGGTCGAGACGTGATAGATCTGAATGGGAAAGTGAAGAGAAGGTGACGCTGTGGAGAGGCACTGGGAGAGTGCTTATCGGGTCAAAGAGAAATGAGGAAACGGGTTGCATTCGGACTAACGTTTTAAATCGAGCCGCTTGAGTTATGAGCATGTACTTAGGTGTGGAGCGTTGTTCGGATGTTATCTTATGTGCTCAAATGATGGGATGGCATGCTGTCGAGGGTTTAAGGAGAGTAGGGTGCCGCTCAAGACACCCATAATTTTCCGTATACTTTCCAATTTACGAATCCGCGGCTAATCCAATATGTCGATACATGAAGCACGATAAATGCGATAAGCAATGTGGGTTGAATAATTGCAAATGCAGCCCATAATATGACTAAAATCCATGGAGACAGCTTCTGCAGCATCTGCGCAGGCCACCATACGAAGCGGAACCAAGGGTGAGATTTCTGCAGGGCATCCATATATTCTACTCTTACCTGATTATCTTCAGGATTAAGACGTATGGCATCTTGCATGAATTGCATGGCGCGTTCGGGCTCACCGCGCTGATCCGCTGCCCAAGCAAGCTGCATAAGCGTGTAGGAATGTCTTTCCTGCCATGCTAATGCATTGCGTTCTGCTTCTCGGGATTCTGGATAACGCTTTAATTGCGCCAGTACATAGCTATAGGTAGCGTAAGCAATGCCGGCAGGCTCGATGTCAATGCTGCGTTCCAGCGACAGGAGAGCTTGATCCAGTGCGCCTTTGCGCAGCTGGTACTGTGCAAGCAGCAGATGAGGCGTAGGATCTTCCTCAGTTACCGCAGCAAGCTGCCTCGCAGCAGTCTCGAAGGCTGGCCATTCTTGACGCTCGTAATAGATGGACATGCGCACGCGCCAGGCATCAGGCAGTCTTGTATCGCGTTTCAACGCTTCAGAGGCCCAATAGAGCGCTTGATCGGGTGCGACAGGCTTATGGACGACTGCTGTCAGCGCCATGACGGTCGGGTGCTCTGGATACTGCTGCTGCAGACGCATCGCTTCCTCCAGTGCTTCTTGGTATCTCTGCTTCTGATATAATTCATTCACGTGATGAATCGCCTCTTGGAGACGGACTCTAGCCTCTACTTCCTCAGCTGTGGCTTGCTCTTCAGCGGTCTCACTCGGCTGTTCATTCACCGTGGCTTGTTCTCGTTCCTCATTGTCTACTTGTGGCATCCTCCATCACCTCCATGATGTACTCCATTGTTGTCTGTATTGCATTGCAAATCCATGATTGTTGAAATGATGGATTGACGTGCATACCTAATCAGTCCTCATCGTTATGTGTCCGGTTTCGGGTTCATTCCTTCACTTATCTATGGGAGGACATCGTCTCTTAGACTGCAATGAATGGCAATAACCCCTCAAGTGAAGTTGACAATATTGTAGACCTACATCGCGTCTGGGGCAAGGGGAAGCGGGCTTCCATTTTCTAATAATATTAAATTCGATTTGCTGCAAGGGAAGGTTCAAAGGGTGAATTTGCACGAATAGCCGATGCTACCCAGCACCTGTTCGATCAAGTGCCGGATAGCATCGGGACATAAGAGGTGTGTTGTTCATTGGAGCTGATAACGACATGCTACGATATTTCTTTTGCCCATTGATGGAGCGTGTTGTCGCTTGGCAGCATCCAAGTCAGGAGGCCGATTAAGGGGAGGAATCCACACACGATCATTACAGCTTCAATCCCCCATGTATCAATGAAATAACCAAGTGCCAATGCGCCAATCCCGCCCATTCCGAAGGCAAATCCCGTAATTAGCCCCGATACGGTTCCGATGTTGCCGGGATGCAGCAGCTGCGCGTATATTACGGTAACCGAGAAGCTGGATAAGAGGATGAATCCTGTAATCGCGAGCACAACACCGGCCCAGAACAGCGGCAGATAAGGCAGTACAAGGGCAAGGGGAGCAGTGCCGAGCATCGATGCTAGAATAAGATTGCGTCTTCCAAAACGATCAGCAAGCGGACCGCCGAAGAATGTTCCCACTGCCCCTGCTCCGAGGAATAAGAAAATATAAATTTGCGCATCATCGAGCGTCAAATGATAGGCTTCCATCAAGTAAAACGAATAATAGCTGCCAATGGCGGCAGTGTACCACGAACGCGCGAAGACGAGCACAACTAAAATAATTGTAGCGGATTGAATACGGCTGCGCTTCGATGGATCCATCGTGCGTGCCTGGTGCCGCTTCTTGAATGCATAACCGCTATCGAGCATAGCTCGATACCAGCGTGCAATATAGGTTTGTACCGCGATACCTGCCCCTGCAACGAATGTAAATACGAGCGCGCCTGATTGTCCGAAGGGGATGAATATCCACTTGGTCAGCATCGGTGCAAGGGATTGCCCTGCATTGCCGCCAACTTGGAAGATGGATTGGGCCAGCCCTTTGCGGGCGCCGGCAGCCATATGGGCTACTCTCATCCCTTCTGGATGGAAGGCGGCTGATCCGAAGCCGACGAGCACAACGGCAAGCAGCACCAGAATATAATTCGGTGCATAGGCAAGCAGCAATACACCAGCGAAGGTGAAGCACATGCCAATAGGAAGCAGTGCAGGTGTTGGTCTGCGATCCGCAGCATACCCAACCACAGGCTGAAGCAGGGAGGCAGTCACGTTAATCGCAAAGGAGATCCAACCGATCTGGGCGTATGTAAGATTCATCGATGACTTGAGGATAGGGAAGATTGCTGGAATAACAGCCTGAATCGAATCATTGAACAAGTGAACGAAGCTGATCGCAAGCAGAATGCGGAATATGGTGTCCGCTTGAAGATGTGCTTTTGGCTCCAAGCTTGGGGACTCCGTTCGTGATGGCGAATGTCCCTGTGAGGATGCTGCAATAGATGATGAAGATGATTTGTTGTCCATGGAAGAACTCCTTTCCTGAGGCGAATCCATAGCAGAGCAGTGATCGACATTGGAAATCAGGCGAAAGAGCTGCCTTGTCGGCTCAGCCGGTGGTTCATAGTTCTAATAAGATGAAGTTTCAAGGGTGAGAGAAAATCTATTTCTAAGGTGAACGATTGTCATAAGGATGGAATGATGTAACGATAATCGTTTTTGATCATTGTTGCAATATAGAAAATGGCCCTTATCTTGGAGAAAATTAGAAAATATCTCGCAAGACAGAGCCATATCTTAGATTTTCACAATCAGAACAGTAGATGTGCAGCGATTGCGATAATCGGCAATGTAATTAACGTACGGAGCAGGAAAATAATAAATAGATCCTTCATATTAACAGGCAGCTTGGAGCCTAACAGCAATCCACCTACCTCAGACATATAGATGAGCTGCGTGACGGATAGAGCGGCAATGACGAACCTGGTCATCTCACTTTCGATGCCAGAACCCAGCACCGTAGGCAGAAACATGTCCGCGAATCCAACCAATATCGTCTGCGAAGCCGCCGCTGCTTCGGGGAGTCCCAACAGCTGCAAAATCGGGATGAACGGTGCGCCGAGCCATTGGAAGATTGGGGTATACTCTGCAATGGCTACGGCGATGGTGCCGATGGCCATAACAACGGGAATCACGCCAATCCATAGGTCAATCGTATTTTTACAGCCTTCCCGCATGAAGGAACCGGCTCCTTCATGTTGTCGTGCCTTGCTTACCGCTTGACGAAGTCCCCATTGCCAAGGGCTCCATGCAGATGGGATCGATTCATCCTCTGCTGGGGTTGCGCCTGGCGCATACGTGTCTGGCTTGCGCGACAACGGCGGTATGCGCGGCATAATGATGGCTGCGATCATGCCAGCTAATGTGACCGTCACATAGAACGGAAGAAACATATGCGCCAGGTTCACGTTGCTTAAAACGATGAAGCTGAAAGTTATAGATACGGCTGTGAATGTTGTGCCGATTACGGCAGCTTCACGCTTCGTATAGTACCCAGCCTCGTACTGTTTGCTTGTCATCATGACTCCGATTGTACCGTCGCCAAGCCATGATGCCATGCAGTTGATGGAAGAACGGCCCGGCAAGGTGAAGATAGGCCGCATAATCTTGGTCATAAGCGTACCGAAAAATTCAAGCAGTCCGAAATCAACCAATAGCGGCAGGAGCAGGCCAGCGAGCATAAATACGACGAACAAGCCTGGAATCAAGCTCGTAAGCAGCATGCCTCCAGTATGCTCCGACCATATCCATTCAGGCCCAATCTGGAAATAGGTGATGAAGGCAAATATCATGCCTACCGTCCGTGCAGCGAACCAGAAGGGAGAGATGGCGAACAGCGCCTTCCATAATGGCAGTTGCAGCAGATTAGCCGGTTTCCGCAAGTAAGTATAAGCCGTCCCCAGCCACGCCAATACAATGATGACTGTAGCGGCAAGCGGGAGCCACGGCGCAAGCCATTGTCCGATGAGCTTGGCCAGAAATGCAATGGGTACGGTCACTTCACCATTCCATGGGATCGGAATGACGAAGAGGAACAATCCGAGCAAGGATGGAATTGCGAAATGCAGCAGACCACCCATATTCAATTGCTGGGAATGCAAGGGATCTTGCTGATTGTTGTCGTTCTTAGCTATCATGTATAAATAAGTCTCCTTGGAGTGCGGTATATTTATGCAACATCGTTTACTTTAATACAAATAGAGTTGAATTCCAAGAGTTGAATGGTTAGCAAAAAGTGACAATAAAATAAGGTGCAGCACACCTGTATTTTCTATGTTTTGATAATCTCTTCTAAGTCATTCATTGCGAGGTATACCTAGGAGTCAACAGAGCAGTTCTTGACTTCATTCGGTTCGTGCGAAATACTTGATGCATCGGCTGCTTCTATGTATGAAGCAGATCAGGGAGGAGTACAAGCATGTATGTTGTAGAGCTAAGCTATACGAAGCCGATGAGCGATGTGGATGTACATTTGGATGCCCATCGTGCCTTTTTGGACGAGCATTATTCGAGCGGTGCATTTCTGCTATCCGGGCCGAAGGAGCCTCGTACAGGCGGAATTATCGTCGTTGATGCGCAGACAGAGGAGGAAGCTCGCTCCTATATCGAGCAGGATCCTTTCTATGTACATGGTGTGGCGAAATATCATTATATTGCCTTCCGTCCTACGAAGGCAGATGCGAGCCTGCAAAGCGCGCTTATTTCAGAAATAAGGCGGTTAAGCAGGGCTGATAACACTAAAAAAGCGAGACCGTTCGCCGTGTTCGGCAGTCTCGCTTCATTTATGTACAGCTTATCCTTCTGCATGCTGTGTGCTAACTTGTCTCTGATACGTCTTCCACATGGCCTCACCGGTACATAAGCCAACAGCCACGAATGTACCCAGATTATTAGTAAGATGACCCAAAACCGCACCTAATGCGATTCCGGAATATAACCAAAATGCTCTCTTCGATTTCAATGCGCTCCAAGTCCAAGTGTTCTTTTCATTTTGCTTCTTCATCATTTGTTTCAACGTCCCCTCGATTGATTTGATACCCTTATTCTATAGGCATCTATATGTTCATTCCTTATATTCCGGTTGAAAAGTGTCTTTTGTCGGTTGAAAGGAGCAATAGGAGGGGGGATGGAAACATATTTGAAATAACGAACAGGGGAGCAGTAGAGCAGAAGCGCTGAGCTGCATAGGCTTAAGTAAGAAGTAACATCATAAATTCTGCTCATGTACCCATTACCGTCTCTGTCAAAATTAACTTCATACATATAATCGATGTTTTTCCAAGAAAACGTTCCACCCAATAAAGCTGCATACCATTTGACATGTCCAGTATATAATGGAGATGACCCCAAAGTACTAATGTCTCCAATGCTTCAAGTTCTTCTACGGAATTGAATTTCATTCTTTCCGAAGAGTCGGTAGAGTTCAAGGATAACTGTTCTGATCCAATAGAATCAGGAAAGAAAATTTCAACATCGCCGTATACTTTTTTTCAATATCCTTCAATTGCTCCTTCTGCTCGAACGTTAAAACATTTTTTCCTTCTTCAGCAAACGCAGAACTTGCCAGTAAAAAAATCGGTACTAGTGAAAAAACAATGAAGTAAGTTTTTAGACATGTAATACTCTCCTAATTTTTTGTGTATATGTAAATTTCAATGGTAAAAAGGAGATTGTGTTGATGAAAAGTAAATTTATTTTTGTTGTTAGCTTGATCTTGCCTATTCTATTATTACTAATTGGAAATAATGGCAAACAATTAGGATTTCCGGTTCCCTTTGTTTTTTATGGTCCAAAGGAGCCGTTAGGTCATGCAAGTGAAGTTTTTTATGGAGAAATGCAGTAGAATGTTCATGGAGGCTTGATTTATATGCGGTAAATGTCTTTATCGTGTATGGCACTCTACTTTTGGTACGAAATACAGTTAAACAGGTAACAACAAGAATTTTTTGTAAGTGAGAGTATAATCTCTCGTTGTTCCAATATTAGTCCGTCTATGCTAAAATGCGCAAATCTGAACAACAGTAAGAAAAAGAAAAATCCCCGTGGTTGTGCACTCTGACGTCATCGTAAATGCTTCTGTAAATCCATTTGGGTCGCCTGACCTCGCCGTTTTCGATTTTGGATATGATGGCTTTATGTATACCTGTCAATGTTGTTAATTGGGACAACGCCATGCCTTGCTTGTGTCTGTACGTGTGGATGAGTTCACCTATGGACAATATTTGTACCATCCAATAAGACACCTTCTCTCATTTTTCGATAATTTATGATCAATATTATTCTAACATGGGAGAAAAAGGAATTTAATAGACGAGAAAATACGCAACAATAGGACTGCGAATGTATGAACCGCTTCATAGCTTCAAGTGTCATGTTATCGAATGAAGAATAATAAACGATTCGTTCTACTTTGGTGACAAGCGCATATAATCCAGATTATATACTCGATTTTCCAGCCTTACTTATATGGAGCAGGAACTCTAAGGTTTATTCGAAGAGACGATGATGTTCAACATGGATATTGCTTGAGAAGCTGCATCCAGATGTAGTGCGGGGGTGAGAGGAGTTAACAAAACTCTTATAGGAAGCGCTTACAAAAAATAATAACAATGTGCCCATACTCATTCTCCACTATTTGATCTGCGGTTGGAACAGGGCATCTACGAATGAGGCTGATACGAATTATGGAATTAGGCGTTCATCCAGAAGTATGGCAAATCGGCATGCTGGAGCTTACCCTGCGTGTCGTCACTGCCGTTGTGTTGGGCGGAGCAATTGGATTGGAGCGCGAATTTGGGGAGCATGCGGCTGGATTCCGTACGCATATTCTCGTTTGTCTTGGTTCTGCGCTCATTATGATGTTGTCGAGTTACGGCTTTTCAAGCTTTATTTATGAAACGAATGTACGCATGGACCCTGCCCGGCTAGCAGCTCAAGTGATTAGTGGGATCGGATTTCTTGGTGCGGGAACGATACTTAGGACGGGCATGACCGTATCAGGACTAACGACTGCCGCCTCTTTATGGGTAGTTGCCGCGATAGGCTTGGCGGTTGGAGCAGGCTTCTACTACGGAGCGCTACTGACCGCATTTACAGCATTCTTCAGCTTATTCATGTTGAACAAGCTGGAGAAAAAATTCTCGCTCTTCTCGAAATCAGCCTCTGTAAGGCAGCTTGCACTTGTTATTGCGGACGGACCGCGCCATATCGGGAAGGTTCTATTTATTCTGAAGGAACAGAACATTGCCATATCGGACATTTCCATTGAACCTGTGGATCGAGGAGCGGAGGCTAGAGCAACCGTCTATCCACTAGTAGAGGAATCAAGTGAACTAGATAGCTATTGCTGTGTGCTGCTGCAGGTAACATTGAAATGCCGTACATGGCATATCGATAAGCTGCTGGAGAAGCTGCTTTCTGAGCCGTGCGTGAGGGCTGTGAAGCATTTTGGCATCGATGAATCGACCGCGGAGAAGAGCAGATGGGGTCTTAGCGACTTGTTCGAACGCAAGCAGGAGGGTCAATCTGTAGAAGAGCAATCCAAGTAATACCTGCATCACACAAAGACAGCACAGCCGAGAGCGTGTACTCTTCCAGGGCTGTGCTGTTCGTGTTGCAGCTTGAGTAGAAAGCCGCCGTATATTTCTCGGGAAATAATGGTGTTCCTGTCGGACAAGCTCATTATGCGTCGTAACGCTTGCTGCGATATACAATCAATGTAATGATAATCGCTGCAGCCATCCAGATGGAGATGATGCCAGTATGGATTAAAATGGATGATGTTCCTTGTCCATCCCACAGTTTCTCGGCTGCTGCTGACAATTGAGATGTTGGCAAGTAATCCACAATCGTATTTACCAGGGTGCTATTAAAGATAGACTTGAACATTGGCCCCATCAAGAAGATGATCATCAGCGGCATACCTACAAAAGAAGTTTCCATCATCGTACGGGAAAGCAAACCGGTAAGAGTTCCGAATGCTACATACATGATGAGACTTGGTACAATCAGCATAACAAGACCGACAAGCGGAAGAGCTGGTGTATTTGCAATCAGAAATGTTGCGACAAGCGCACATACGGTCAAGAATACGGAGATTGCGCTCTTGCCCAGCAATACTTCGATCGGCTTGGCAGGGGACAGCATCAGTACGCGCAGCGTATGCTTCTCCTTCTCTTCCGCAACGATCATAGATTGAACAAATAAACAGGTCATGAGCAGCGCCATATTAACTGGCATCATCAGAAGAGTGGCGCCATCACTGGCTTCTCCTTTGCTGAACATAAAAGCGAAAATAAGCGGCAAAGCGGCAGTGATTAAAAGCATTTGATTCTTCAGAGCGTCTTTCCATTCCTTCTGAATCATTGCAGATACACGATTTATCGAAAATGTCATTGTAATACGCCTCCAGTCACTTTAATGAAAATATCGCTTAATGTCGGTTCGTTCGAATGGATCGATACTAGCTTGCCGGAAGTCATCCAGTCATGAATGCGCTTGGCTCCACTATCGTCGCGCTCAACGGTGTGGGTTCCATCTGTTGTAACAACCGTAATGCCATGATCCATATGGGCTAGCCGCAGCTGCTGAGGTGTATCCATGGCAGCAATGCATCCATTATGGAGGAATGCAATGCGATCGCATAGCGATTCTGCTTCTTCCATGTCATGTGTCGTCAGGAAAATGGTTGTGCCCATGCGGTTAAGTTCGCGCAGCGCCTCATGAATTCGTTTTGTATTTGTTGGATCAAGAGCAGATGTCGGTTCATCTAAGAACAAAATATCGGGCTTATGGAGCAAGGCACGTGCGAGTGTTACCCGCTGCTTCATCCCTTTGGACAACTGTTTAACAGCCGTTTTGCGTTCATTCGTTAAGTTAACCTGTTCCAGCGCTTCCTGTACTCGGCTCGTTGGCACATTATACAACTTGCAGAACAATACAAGATTGTCTTCAATGGTGAGCCGATCGTACAAGGTACTGTTATCCGTCAATATGCCGATGCGAGATAGATGCTGCTGGCGTTCCGAATCCTTCATCTTTGCGATGTCTACGCCAAATACGCGGGCTGTGCCTGACGTAGGAAGCAGTTGACCAGTCAGTATCTTAACGGTTGTTGTCTTGCCGGAGCCGCTAGGTCCCAGAAATCCGAAGATTTCACCGCGTTCAATTGTGAAGTCAATTGGCTTGATGGCTTGCTTATTGCCGAATGTCTTGGTCATTGCTCTTACTTCGATAATTGGTTCCATGTGAGTGACCCTCGCTTTATATAAATGATATTGTGTACGATGTGAAAGCCGGTGCCGCTATTATTCGCTTGCGGCTGAGTCGGCTCATTGCTGCGCTGCCGTCCCTGTCGACATCCTTATCGTATCGCGAAAGGGTGATCATCACCTCAAAAACCCCGCGAATAGAGTGCTCCAGAGGTTGAATGGAGCATTTCGCGGGGGGAATGGAGCCAATGAGAGAGTGGATAATACAGCTTTCCTGATGAATGGCGCAGTCGATGAATTATCCGATCCCCATAATGGCCTTCATTTCTTCATATTTATTCTTGGAGAGTGGTACCTTGCTCTTATTCTCATCATCGAGGACGAGGCTGTAGCTGTTGCGCGACCAAATAATGACCTCGCGTACACGCTGCAGGTTGACCAAGTAAGAACGGTGGCAGCGGAAAAATCCGAATGCCTTAAGCTTGCGCTCCAGTTCCGTCAGCGTCATTGTACAGGGGAGGGAACCCGAATGCATATGAAGCTGGGAAGCCCCGTCTTGGCTTTCAATATAATTCAGTTCCAGTGGATCGATAAGCACGATTTTGTCTTCGATGCGCGCTGGAATCTTATCGAAGCTGATTTGAGGGACGAAGCGTTGTCCAGCTCCAGCTGAAGAGGATTCAGGCTCATCCTCTTCGTTCTCAGCGGCTTGTATTGTGGACTTCTTGTCCTTGGTTGATGGTAGGCTGCTAACATCTTCATTCAGAGACTCCGTCGTTCCGGTGCCTTCTTGTCCACCATCTTCGGCTACCGCTGCTAGCACTTGCTGAACAGCATCGGTTGTGTGCTCGTCATTTTCAATGATCTCAACTTCCGGAAGTGCCCCTGTTTCAGGTGCCTCATCCTCAATGATAACGGACTTGAAGCCCGATGGTGTTAAGCGAACGACATGATTGGTCATCGTAAGCGCGCTTTCTAAGGAAGGCACGGTCATGAAAATTGAAGCGCCTTCTTCGCACATAGTGTTGATCCATTGCCGAAGCAGGTAGCTGCTCTCCAAATCCATGTGGAATTCGGGATCCTCGATGACGATTAGTTCCGGACGATGAGCAGCGGCTCTCGCCAAGTGGAATCGGCGCTGCTCAGATAACGTACATTTGCCAAGCGGTGTATTCACGCACTCATGCAGACCGGTTAACTTCAATAGCTGCTCAAGTCGATCTTTATGGTAGGCTCCATACATCTTCATATAGAAGATAAGGGCATCCTTCGGTGTTAATCGCTCGTAGAGGGGATCGCCCTGCCGAATCCAGCCGATCTTGGAGGCGAGTGAGGCAGAGGAGAGTGGCACTCCACGCCAGGTTACACTGCCGGCAGAGGGCTTAGCTCGATTCATAAGCAGATCGATAATTAACTGTCCCGTAATATGGTTGCTTTGCACTGCAATGCATTGCCCGGGATGTATTTGTACGCTCAGCGCATCTAACAGTGTGGAATTGCCCTTCGTCACATATAACTTATCAATAATAAGTCCTTCCCCGTAGGGGGGTTCCTGCGCGTTCATACGCGAACCTCCAATCAGTATGCCCATTCATTGTTGTGAGATAGATCATATAGGTAAATGATATATCGAGAACCTAGATTTGGGTAGATATTAACCTGACTAATATGTACTTTCCTTGCTGGGGGGAGAGATAGAGTAAGACATTAAGTAAGGGGAGGTGTTGTTAATGTTCGGATTTCGACCATAATGTCATTTACCAATGTGAATAAAAATGATATTTATAAATAATTTACGAACATTGGGCGGGAATGATGTTGACTTGTTCGCTAAATTTCGATACAATAAGGTTGCTCCCACAGAAGTGGGTGGCAAGGATTGATTGGCCATTTTTTTGTTTATCCTGTTCGTATATCCCAGAGATAAGGTCTAGGGGTCTCTACCAGGAGCCGTAAATTCCTGACTACGAGTAGGTATGCTTTGGCATACCTGAACGTAACGGGATATTTTTTTTGCCCAAATAGGTGCAGGCTCATCGGATAGAAGAGAAATAGACCGAGACATCGTGAGCATCGAGGAGGAAACAATGAGTAAATATGATGTAATTGTTGTAGGAGCAGGTCCGGCCGGTATTTTCACTTGTTATGAATTATCTTTGAAGGCACCGCAATTGAAGGTTTTGCTTGTAGATAAGGGACATGATATTTATCGCCGCAACTGTCCGATTTTGGAGGAGAAGATTCAGAAGTGTCCTCCAGCGGCAGGGAAGAAGGACTTTGCTGGTTGTCTTCCAGCTTGTTCGATTACGAACGGCTTCGGTGGAGCAGGGGCATATAGTGATGGGAAATTTAACGTAACTACAGAGTTCGGGGGTTGGCTGACAGACTTCTTGCCAGCTTCGCAAGTACTGGACTTGATTAAATATGTAGATGCAATCAACTTGGAGCACGGAGCGACGACGGACATTACCGATCCAACGACAGAAACGGTTCGCCGTATTGAGCAGCTTGGATATTCTGCTGGCTTGAAGCTGCTTCGCGCACAAGTTCGACATCTGGGCACTGAGCAGAACTTGGAGATTTTGAAATCCATTTATGAATATTTGAAGACTCGTATCGATATGGCCTATAAGACCGAAGTAGCGGATCTGATTACAGAGAAGCAGGATGGACGCCATATTGTGAAGGGGATTGAACTGAAGAGCGGCGAGAAGCATGAAGCGGATCAAGTGGTCATCGTACCAGGACGTGACGGTTCTGCGTGGCTGACGGAGATATTGAAGAAGCGCCGCTTGAAAATGTACAACAACCAAGTGGACGTTGGGGTGCGTGTGGAGACATCGGATATCGTCATGCGCGAAATCAACGAGCACCTGTATGAAGGGAAATTCGTGTTCAATACGTCTGTCGGCACACAAGTGCGTACCTTCTGCAGCAATCCATCTGGCCATGTCGTGGTCGAGAATCACAGTGGGATCATGTGTGCCAACGGGCACTCCTACAAGGATCCGAAGCTTGGTTCTGCGAATACGAACTTTGCATTGCTTGTCTCGCACAAGTTCACGGAACCGTTCGACAAGCCAAATGAGTACGCTCGTGAAATCTGCAAGCGTGCAAATGATTTGTCCGGAGGCGGGATTATCGTTCAGAAGTACGGGGATATCATTCGCGGCCGCCGCTCCACGGAGAAGCGCATCCAAGAGGGCTTCTTGGAGCCTACCTTGAAAGAAGCTGTTGCTGGAGATTTGGGTCTTGTGCTTCCGTATAATACGATGAAGAGCCTTATCGAAATGGTTGAAGCGCTTGATCGCGTAACACCAGGCATCGCTTCTGAGCACACGTTATTCTATGGGGTTGAGGCGAAATTCTACTCCGCTCGTCCGAAGCTGGATACGACATTGGAATCCGAAATTGATGGCTTGTACTGCGGTGGAGATGGCGCGGGCATTACGCGTGGGCTCGCACAAGCGGGTGCTGCAGGTGTACACATTGCACGGAGCATTGTTGCAAAGCGCGGGGCATAATTTCACATTGCAGGTCAACAACATATACAGCTTATGGCCAGTGAGTCGATCGTGAGACTTACTGGCTTTTTTGCGTAGAGCGGTCATGTACGGGGTTATACGCAAAATGGACAATATTTGAAAGATGCTTTGTGATAAAATGCACAACATCGGAATTGGGGCTCCGTTACAATGAATTTGCAACCTGTTCAGCTGACATTCCAACTGGAATTATTCGTATCTGAGTAGGTGCGGATGGGGTGTGGCCTTGGAAATGATGGGGCTTGCATCCAAATAAGCATAAGCAGGAGGTCATGTCGATGTCAGGTTATTTGAAGCCGCAGCAAATTGCGGAAGCGACAGTAGATACCGGAACGATTAAGGCGAAGAACCCATTGTCCGCCATGATGATTCTAGGATTCCTTGCCGGCGCATTTATTGCGCTTGGTTATCTCTTATATATACGTGTAACAGCTGGAGCACCTGCGGAATGGGGGAGCATCAATAGCCTAATTGGAGCGTCGCTGTTCCCGGTTGGTCTTATTCTGGTCTTGTTAGCAGGGGGTGAGCTGTTGACAGGGAATATGATGGCTGTACCACTTGCTCGGATGAAGGGACGCATATCTACGGTAGAGGTCATTCGCAATCTTGTCGTCATTACGATTGCCAACTTCTTAGGTGCGCTGTTCGTGGCATACTTCTTCGGTCACGTGGTTGGTTTGACTGGTTCCGGCGTTTATTTGCAGAAAACGGTAGATGTGGCTGCGCATAAGCTGGACGATAGTTTCATTCAAGCCTTTGTAAGTGGGATTGGCTGCAACTGGTTAGTTGCACTAGCGGTATGGCTTGCCTATGGAGCAAAGAGCTTCAGTGGGAAAATCATGGGGATATGGTTCCCAACGATGGCGTTCGTTGCGATTGGCTTCCAGCACGTTGTAGCGAATATGTTCGTAATTCCGGCTGCGATCTTTGAGGGTCATTTTAGCTGGGGACAATATTTGACGAACTTCGTGCCGGTATGGCTGGGCAATTTGGTTGGAGGCGTCGTGTTCGTTGCAGGGGCTTACTATATGGTATATTTGCGTTCGCAGCAAGAGCAGAAGCAGGCAGCTGCGGCAGGTGTCTCAAACACATCAACGAATGTGCAAGAAGTGGGCAATGCAAGCAAGGTGGCATCGTCAGGAAGTGCAAGTGCACCTGTCCATTAGAGGGTATTGGGATTAGAGCATGCCAAGTGATGTTGAAAAAGAAGATAGGTAAGGTCTAGTCCATCGAGGCTAGGCCTTTTTTGCGTCATCGATATGACGTTTTTTTCATAGGAATTCACGGGCTTGTCACTTACGCAGGGGATAGATGTGGTAAACTACGGGTGACAAATTTATTTCCGCATTTCGCATTCTATAAAAAGATACCGATACCTCGCTGTATCTGTAAGCGTATCCAACTAACTCGTGGGGAGGGATCTGGCTGTGAAGTTGCATTTTACGGGCAGTATCGAACATGTATTACCAGGGATTCTCGAATTGAAGTCATTATTGAAGGTGGAAGTGGGGACAGAAGGCACTACAGTTCGCGTAGAGCAGGGAGAGGGGTCGCTTCGTGCCGCATGGGATGGTGCAGAAGGCTTGATCCGCTATGAGTCGGATATTCATTTCTTCCGTGCACTGGGCTTGTTCGTTGAGCAGCTGCGCAAGGGGCAGCCATTCGATATTATAGAGCATCCGCAATTCACGTATAACGGAACGATGATTGATGCATCTCGGAACGCAGTTCCGAATGTACATATGATGAAGCAGACGCTGCGCTCAATGGCGTTAATGGGCTTGAACGGCGCAATGATATATACCGAAGATACGTATGAGGTTCCAGGTCGTCCGTATTTCGGCTACATGCGCGGACGCTATACCGCGGAGGAACTCTATGAGATTGACCAGTATGCCGCGTTGTTCGGAATTGAGGTAGTGGCATGCATTCAGACACTTGGTCACTTGGCGCAGGCGCTGAAGTGGGACTATGCGAATGAGATGAAGGATACAGAGGACGTCCTTCTTGTAGGAGAAGAGGAGACCTATCGATTCATTGAGGATATGATTGTAGCGTCAACGAAGCCGCTGCGTTCCAAGCGCATTCACATCGGGATGGATGAGGCGTTCGGGCTTGGTCTAGGCAAATATATGCACAAGCATGGCTTCCGAGAGCGATTCGATATTATGAACGAGCATTTGGCGCGCGTATTAGAGATTACGAGCAAACATGGCCTTACGCCGATGATGTGGAGTGATATGTACTTCCACCTGCTTATGAAAAACGGCGGCCACTACTATGATCTCGACATTAACTTCTCGAATGAAGTTGTTGATCAAATTCCGAAGGGCGTACAATTCGTCTACTGGGATTACTACCATGATGATCAAGGCTTCTACGAGGAATTTATCGAGAAGCATCGCCAACTGGGCTCTGATCCGGTATTCGCTGGAGGCGTCTGGGTATGGGGCGCGATGAGTCCGAACTACGGGAAGACGTGGCAGAATACGAATCCAGCGCTGCTTGCCTGCAAGTCGAAGGGCATTAAGGAAGTGTTCGCGACAGCATGGGGCGACAACGGGCAGGAGACGAATCATATGACAATTCTGCCAGGCTTGCAATTGTTCGCTGAGCACGGCTATACCGAAGGGGAAGTCGATGAAGCGAAGATGAAGGAACGCTTCCAGCTGTGCACCGGACAGAGCTTCGATGATTACTGGCAGCTCACTTACTTGGATGAGACACCGGGTGTAACGAAGAACAACATGCACGGTTCGAACGGTTCGAAGTTCCTGTTGTTCCAAGACACATTGATCGGGTTGTTTGATATCTATTTGACAGAAGAGCTGGAGTCGCAGCTGCCGAAGCATTACAGTGAGCTTGCTGAACGCCTCGTGGCTGCACGTGACAATACCGCAGGAGATCATGCGCTCGTGTTTGATATGTATGCGAAGTTGTCCAAGGCTGTTGGCGCAAAGTCGATGCTTGGCGTGCAGGTCACGCGCGCGTACCAGAATGGTGATAAGGATGAGCTTCGCCGCATTGCCGCTGATGTCATTCCGTCCGTTCGTCCGCTGGTCGATGAAGCGCGCAAGGCGCATCGTGCATTATGGATGGCGACAAGCAAGCCATTCGGCTGGGAAGTGCTCGACAGCCGCTATGGTACCGTGCTTGCACGGCTGCAGTCGGCGGAAGATCGGATTCTCGACTTCGTGGAAGGCCGCGTAGATCGCTTGGAGGAGCTTGATGCAGAACGTCTGCCATTCTACAGTGATGATCCAGTGGCAGGGGATCGCATCGCACATCAGCCGTTCTTCCATCGCATGGTGACGGGTACCGTGTTCTCGGCAATCTAATATCGCCAGGCAGCGAAGTCAATGGGATGTAAATACCTTATCGTGCTTGCAGGAGACATGTGCAAGGTTCGATGGCAAGCACGATGCTACTACAGCGAACTATGGTAATAGGCTGCTGTATACAGCAGCGAGGGGGCCCGGTCGGTTACGACCCGGGTTTTCTTGTTGTTGTGGTGCTAGGCATGATGGAGCTTCACCTTTTATACGATGTGAAATCGGATGATGGAAGATATCTGCTGCAAAGGAGATGCTAGATTGGCTATATACGCCCTCCTACTAGTTATTGCTTCAGCCTTCGCGCATGCAGCTTGGAATATGTTCGCGAAGCGGAGCATTCATAAGGAATCCTTTTTATTTTGCTTACATGGGTTGGCAACCGTCGTGTTCATGCCATTCTTTATCCATGATCTTGTGATCATGCACTGGACTTGGACGAATGGCTTGCTGCTTGTCGTGTCCTTACTGCTGCAAGGGATATACCTCTGGCTCGTATCCAAGGCCTATCAGATTGGGGATCTGTCCAAGGTATACCCGATGATGCGTGGAACGGCCGCACTCATTGTGCCAATTGTTAGTGTGGTGCTATACCAAGAGAGCCTGTCTCTTGTTGGCTGGCTCGGCTGGCTGCTCATTGTTGGAGGTTTGTTCGCACTTAGCGGCATGTTCTCCTCGAAGGAGCCGCGTGACAGGACATGGTGGCTTACCTTGGCAATTACGACGACGGTAGGATTGTGTACGGCCAGCTATACGCTGACGGATAAGATGGTGGTGCAGTTCTTCAGCCCCTTGGGTCTGATTCAAATTTCGAACTTAGGTGCACTCCTATTTTTAGCGCCTTCTGTCCTGAGAACGAAGCGGCTGCGCGAGGAATGGCGCATCAATTGGCGCACGATTGTACTTGGCTCCGTCGTCTCTCCAGGCTCCTACTTGCTGTTCTTGTTCGCGATGACGCTTGGTCCGCTTGCACACTTGGCGCCCATTCGTGAATTCAGCATTGTGATCGGGACATTGCTCGGCATCGTTGTGTTGAAGGAACAGCAGGGCTGGACGAGAATTGCGACTTCGGGGGTCGTAGCAGCCGGTATGGCCTTGATCAGCATGTGGGGATAGCGTGGATAGCAGGAATCTTCCGGTTCGTTGTTCAGTGCGACTTGCTTGCGACCCATTTGCATTTGAATGAGTGAATGTAATATATAAGCAAAAAAAAGCGCCCGCCCTCAATGATCGTCTGTATGCAGCAGGTCAGTTGAGACAGCGGGCGCTCTATGTTCACGAGGACTCTCGTGTTAATTCACAATCTTATATTTATCGTTCGTCAGCTCGAAAATTTTCTTAATGCCTGATGTAACGTACACCTTATGATCCGTAGTGATGAAGATGGCTTCAATATTCGGATCTGCCTCGACGAACTTCAATCCCTTCTCTACACCGAGTGCGAATAAAGAGGTAGACAACGCATCGGCATCCGTCGAGTTGTTCGTCACAATCGTTACACTGCTAAGACCATTGTCAACCGGATACCCGTTAGCTGGGTCAAGAATGTGGTGGTAGTGTTTGCCGTTCTCCACAAAGTAACGCTCATAGACACCTGATGTAACAATCGTCTTATCAGTTACCCTCATCTTGCCGATTTGGTTGCCGCGAGATTCATCCGGGTCTTGGACGCCAATGGTCCAGTCGGAACCGCCAGGCTTCGGTCCAACGGCAAAAATATTGCCGCCAAGGTCAATAATGGCGCTAGGGAAGCCGTTCGTGCGCAAGTAGTCAGCAATACGGTCTGCAGCGTAGCCTTTGCCGATGCTGCCCATATCCAGCTCCATGCCTTCACGGTTCAGCTTAATTTCATGCTTGTCCGGGTTGAGCGTAACATCCTTATAATCAACCAGCTTCAAGGTTTCTGCGAGTTTCTTCGCATCCGGCACTTTCGCATTCTCATGGCCAATATTCCATAAGTCCACGATTGGGCCGACGGTTGGATCGAATCGCCCTTCGGTACGCTTCGCGTAATCGAGCGACTTGGCAATCAGATCATAGGATTCCGGCGTAACCGCGACAGCTTGCTTGCCGGATGCAGCATGGATCTTGGCCAGTTCGCTCGTGTCCTTCGTACGGTTCAGACGGGAGTCGATTTCTTTTAACAGGTTCTCGATATCTTTGAATTGTTTTTGATTCGCTCGCTCATCATAAATCTTGACGGTAACGATCGTATCAAAAATAAAGTAGGATTGCTGCTTAATGGCGGATTTCTGGCTTGCAGTATCGCTCGTTCCAGATGCATCTTTACTGCTGCCGCAACCACTCAAAATAAGGGCGCAAGCAGAGAACAGAACGATGGCACTGCGAAGCAGGCTGCGTGAACGTATCATAAGGCGATTCCTCCATATATATGTGTAATGAAATAGACAGGATTTGAACATCCTTGTATTAAGGAAATAGGCTCGTAACCAAGCATTTTATTATAGCAGTTCCCCAAAAAGTTGCAAACCAAGCATATCACAGAAATGCAGACTATCACGTGCATATTCCGCTGAAGTTCACGGTTATGACATGGACGAACATTGAACCTTCTTTCACGAAGAGGTATAATAAAAATAGCTTCAAAATTAAAATGTAACCCGAGGAGTCAACAAGATGAAACGTGGAGATCTGATTCTCATCGGAGTCATTATTGTCGCGGCGCTCGCATTTCTTGTGCCGAAGTGGTTCTTTCAAAACGAAAGTGAAAATTTGCACAATTCCAAGGTGGTCGCTCATATTTCTGTAGATGGGAAACCTTATAAACAAGTGGAATTAACCGAGGAAGAACAAACTATTCGCGTCGAAACCGATCATGGCTTCAACCTATTGAAGGTGCATGATAAGGGGATCGAAATGATTGATGCCGATTGCTCCGACAAGGTGTGCCTGTCGTTCGGCTTCGTATCAAGACCGAATGATACAATCGTATGCTTGCCTCATCGCGTGCTTGTCGAGCTGTTCAGCGAGGGCGATGCTGGCCAGGAGAGTGACATCGATGCCGTCGTACAATAATACGAATCGTATTGCCGTGTCCAAACAGTCCGAAGCGTTGAAGAAGGCGGTCATTATCGCCATTTTCAGCGCTGTTGCTGTTGTTCTCGGCTTCGTAGAGGCCATGCTCCCGGTGCAGACGATTCTGCCTATCCCGGGGGCGAAGCTCGGATTAGCCAATGTAATGATCTTGGCGTGCTTATACTTCTTGAACGGAAGGGACGCATTGACGCTCGTCATCTTGAAGACACTGCTCATGACGCTCATGCTGGGGACCTTCTCTGCCTTCCTATTCAGCTTCTTAGGATCTTTGTTCAGCTTCATGGTGATGTACGCCATCTTGAAAATTGGCCGCGATAACGTCAGCCTGATTGGTATTAGCGTCGTAGGCGGCGCCGCGCACAACGCCGGTCAGCTGACTGCGGCGTATATTGTGTTTGGTACGGCAAATATTTTCTACTACTTGCCGGTCTTGCTTATTACGGGTGTTGTAACAGGCATCTTTATCGGCATCGCAGTGAAATACATTGTCGCAGCACTGGCGAAGCTGCCGCTGTTCGACTCGCTTGCTCCACAAATTGGGGTGGCGCATGGCAAGGAGACAAGTGCAGATAGTGCCGCTAATGTTACTACTGCTGTTGCGGGGACTGCCAATGATGTTGGTACTGCCCATGCCAGTTCTGCATATGAAAATGCAGTGTTTATGGAGAACATCCATTTCCAATATCCGCACCGCTCTCCTTTATTCCATGGGATATCGCTTCAAGTTCCGCGCGGGCAGTGGGTATCCGTAATTGGGCCTAACGGCTCGGGCAAGTCGACACTGTTGAAGCTTATCAATGGATTGTTCACTCCGCATGCTGGGCATATTTATGTCAACGGGGAGCACCTCAATGAAGAGAGCGTTGCAGATATTCGCCGCCAAGTCGGCTTTCTGTTCCAGAACCCAGACAATCAGTTCTTCGCCATAACGGTGCGCGATGATATTGCGTTCGGCATGGAGAACCGCCAACTGCCGCTTGCTGACATGGAACGCCGACTTGAGCAGGTAGCAGATGAGTACCGTGTGCGGGAATGGCTCGATCGGCATCCCGCGGAACTGTCGGGGGGACAGAAGCAGCGTGTGGCGATCGCAGGTATGATGGTACTGAATCCGGACATTTTGATATTTGATGAAGCAACCTCGATGCTGGATGAGCGTTCGAAGCGGGAGCTGACCGCTCAGCTTCAGAGCTTGCATGCGTCTGGGCGCTACACGATTCTATCGGTTACGCATGATGCAGAGGAAATACTCGCTTCGGATCGGGTTATTGTCGTTAAGGACGGAACGATAGCGGCGGATCTAACGCCATCTGAGCTGTTCGCAGACGAAGCACTCATGAAGGAGTGCCGCTTGCAGGCGCCATTTACCCTCCAATTGGCGAAGGCGCTGCAAGCAAGAGGCATGGACGTGCCGGATACGAATGACGAGAGAGAGCTGGTGAATGCACTATGGCGATCATAACTGCGGAACGGGTCACGTATCGCTATCAAGGGCAAGGGGCGCATGGTGTCCCCGCACTAGATGGATTGAATGTCACGTTCGATGAAGGACAATTCATCGCGCTTCTCGGTTCAACCGGCTCGGGCAAGTCAACCTTGCTTCAGCATTTGAACGGGATCTTGCAGCCGACTTCTGGAAGCTTGAAGGTACTAGAGTTCACCTTCCAAGGAGGCACGCCAGAGCGCGGCTTGAAGGAACTTAGACGCCGTGTTGGGCTTGTCTTTCAATTTCCGGAGCAGCAGCTGTTCGAGGAAACGGTGGAGCGGGATGTCTTGTTCGGCCCCTTGCAGTTCGGACAGAGCGAGGAGGAGGCGAAGGCATCCGCTCGCAGGGCAATGATGCAGGTAGGTCTGCCTGAATCGCTGCTGCAGATTAGTCCATTTGAGCTAAGCGGCGGACAGATTCGCAAGGTAGCGATTGCGACCGTTCTCGCCTCGAATCCCGAGATTGTCGTACTTGATGAGCCGACGGCTACCCTTGATCCGGTGAGCAGAGCAGAGCTCATTGAGCTGCTGCATAAGCTCTGTAAGGAAGAGGGCAAGACGATCATTATGGTAACGCATCGTCTGGATGAGCTGTTTGCCTATGCAGATTCGTTCGCCTTAATGAAGGATGGGCAAGTAACCTTTCAAGGCACGCGTTCGCAGCTCATGGCGCAGCCGGAACGACTAGAGGAGGCAGGAATTCTTCTGCCTGCAACGATGCGTCTAGCAGCACTTGTTATGGAGCGATCAGGTGTGCCAATGGATCAGCTTCCTTGCTCGGTAGAGGGATGGACGGAATGGCTCGCTGCCACGATTGCAGGCGTAGGGCTCGAAGGAAGATCACATTTTGCAGGCAAGCAGTTGGAGCAGCAGGCCGATTCATTGGAGGAGAAGGAGGAGTAGCCTTATGCAGGCGAAAATGATGCTCGGCCGCTACGTGGCAGCCGATTCATGGATTCATCGTCTTGATCCGCGCGCCAAGCTGACTGCGATGGTCATCTATCTAATCGCGGTCATTCTTGCAGAGCAGTTCGCTGAGCTTGCGGCGCTTACGGTGTTCGCGCTGCTCATGATGATAAGCTCGCGTATCTCGCTATACCGCTACTTCCGCGCCTCCCGGCCGCTGTGGCTCATTATGGCCTTCATGTTTATTTTCTATCTTCTATTTGATTCAAGCGGCAGTGCACTTGTCCAAGTAGGCGGCTTGAAGATTACGACAGGCGGCGTTACTTATGGGGCATATGCCGTATGGAGAATGGCGCTGCTCGTGACGCTGACTGCGATATTAACGTTTACGACAGCACCCGTTGAACTGAATCTGGGTCTTGAGCGCGTACTCAAGCCAATTCGATTCGTAGGAGGCTCTCCGCAGCGCTGGTCGATGATGATAGGGATATCGCTGCGCTTCATTCCAACCATATTCGAGGAAGCGGAGAAGGTAATGAAGGCGCAGGCTTCGCGTGGAGCGGATTACGCGGATTTGTCCTTCACGCAGAAGGGCAAGCTGGTTATGACACTAATGGTGCCAGTCATCGTGAGTGCCTTCCGCCGTGCGGAGGAACTGGTACAGGCGATGGAGGCGCGTGGCTATGTATTGAATGCACCGCGTACGTCGCTGCGCCAACTGCAATGGAAGCAGGCTGATACCTGGTTCATGGCGTTATTTATTGGAATGTTAGTGCTTATTCTACTATGGTAGATCGGTGCGCAATCCGTTGCTTTCCTCTAAGAAAAAGAGGAGCGGCAGCGGATTGCGCGTATTTATTGTATATATTGTGAAAATTGTCACAATAACAGTTTAAATATGTTATATTTAGAATATAAATATTTGGTTATTCGAAAGAACGCAAGGCGATACCTTAGAAGTGACTACTACTTGAAACGAATGGACTTGGGGGAGAGCGACTGTGGCTAGATATTTTAATGGGAAAGAAATTGAATTGTTGGCACCTGCCGGAACGTTTGACATCTTCAAAGCTGTCATTGATATGAACTGCGACGCTGTATACTTCGGGGGACCGTCTCTGAACATGCGGATGATGCGCAAGGGCTACAATCTTAGCTATGAAGAAGTACATGAAGCCGTGAACATGGCGCATGAACGCGGCAAGCGCGCCTATATTACTGTGAACAACTTGCTCAATGAAGGTGATCTGGACGAAGCGAAGCGTTACCTGTCGTTCTTAAACGAGGTAGGTCCAGATGCGATTATTGCGCAAGATTTGGCCGTATTCCCACTCATCCAAGACATGAATTTATCGAATGTACCGGTTCACTCTTCAGTTATGATGAACGTGCACAACTTAGAGATGATCGAGGCATTGAAGGAAATGGGCGTTACACGTGTTGTGGCATCCCGCGAGATGGATCTGCATACCGCAGAGCTGCTGCAAGCGAAGACAGGCATGGAGTTTGAATATTTCGTCCATGGGGATATGTGTACGGTGCATGGTGCAAACTGCTTCTACAGCTCGATGTTGTATGGCAATAGTGCGAATCGTGGACGCTGCATGAAGCCATGCCGCTGGGATTACCGGGTGAAGAAGGACGGCAATGTATATCCAACGGAATATCCGCTTGCGGCGAAGGATATGTACATGTATGAGCATATTCCAGAGCTGATCAAGTCGGGCATTACTTCATTCAAGCTAGAGGGACGGATGCGGGATTTGGAGTTCCTGAAGATGATTGTGAACAGCTATGGCGATGCAATCGATCGCTACATTGCGGATCCGCTCGGCTATGATCGGAAGGAGAACAGCGACACGCTGTATGAGAACCGCAAGCGGGACTTCTCGACGGCCTATGCGTTCGGCAAGCCAGGGCTTGATTATATCAACACGCGTTATGAGGGAACGGGGAAATTTTATAGCACAGGTAAAGTATTCAGTACACCAACGGCTGAGCGTGAAGTGAAGCCAGAGCGACTGGAACAGGTTCGTGATGCCTTGGCGGGAGTTCGTCAGTCGGAGAAGATGAAGCAGCCGCAATTGTCTGTACATGTCAACAATGCAGAGCAGGCGAAGACGGTGCTCGAAGCGGGTGCAGACATTGTCTATTTGACAGGAGACGTATTCCAGCCTGATGTGCCGTTCACTCGCCAAGATATTGAGATGTTGACAGCGATGAAGGGGTCTTCGCAAATCATTCTGGGTATGCCTCGTATGATGAATGAGCTGCATATGGAGCAGTACAATCACTTCCTGCTTGGAGGTCACTATGGACTTGATGGATTGCTCGTCACCAATATCGGAGCTATGCATAAGTTCCGTGACATCGGTCTACCGATGGTTGGCGATTTCAATCTAAACGTATATAATCATATGTCGGCGAAGCTGTACCATGAACACTTCGGTTTGGAGCGCGTACATGCATCACTTGAGCTTCCGCTGAACGACCTGGCGAACCTGCTGCAAGAGACAGAGCAGGTACCTGTCGAAATGATCGTTCACGGCTCGCCAATCGCCATGTATCTGGAATTGGATCTGTATGAAAATACAGTCGCGATAGAGCCGATCATGCAGGAGGACAACAAGTACGTCGACAATCAGCACCTGGTGCTGATGACAGACAAGGGCGAGAATCCGGTGTACCGCGATTGGAGCGGACGCAACCACTTGGCATTGGCCAAGGAACTGTGTTACTTGCCGTTCTTGAAGGAACTGCATGAAGCGGGCGTGAACCACTTCCGTATCGAGGGCAAGTCGTACACAACTGAGCAGCTGCGCAGCATCGTAGGCACGTACCGTACAGCGTTGCAGGACTTGTCGCTCTGTGGTGAATTGTATGCCGGCATGAAGCCGGAATATGCAGGCTACACACTAGGGTCGCTGCAATTCGGCGAAGCGCTGTCGATTGATTTGCAGCCAGTTCATGCTTAGTTTGCATTCTTAATAGATCTATAGCGGCGGGCTTAGGCTTCTTATTTTGCTATTACGGTGTCCTAAATAGTTTTTCTATATCGGTTCTGTACCTGTGGTAGAGAATGCGCTTCTTCTCTTTCCTAATCTCGGATGAACGAATGAGTTGGAAGTACGCATGACATCATGAATAGAGATAAAGTAATGATGGATAAATAAGAGAATAAAGGCAGTAATGGAGTAGAGAGAACAAGAAGCGGCAGGGCTTGACTTGAATGGCCAAGTTACAGTCTGCCGTTTCTCCAGTTCAAGAAGAGAAAGGGTGGCAATGACGTGAGCAAGGAGCAAACGACATATATCGGACCAGAAGGTATCATAGAGAAGCGGAAGCAATATTTCTTCCCGTGCACGCATCATTTCTATCGCAACCCTCCGCAAATTGTACGCGGATCGATGCAATATTTGTATGACGAGAAGGGCACACAATATACTGATTTCTTCGCAGGGGTATCAGTCGTGGCGAGCGGCCACTGCAATCCGGCGATTACTGGGGCGACGATCAAGCAGCTGGAGACGCTGCAGCATACGACGACGATTTATTTGACGCAGCCGATGGTTGATTTGGCGGAGCGGCTCGCAAACGGCGTCCTGCCGGGTGATCTGAAGCGTACTTTCTTCTGCAACAGCGGCTCGGAAGCGAATGAAGGTGCGATGCTGCTTGCTAGACTGCATACGAAGCGCCGCAATTTCATTGCGCTGGAGTATGGCCTGCACGGGCGCACATTCCTGACGATGGGCGTAACGGGCATCCCGATGTGGCGTGCTGATGATTATTTGGACAGCGGAGTGACCTTCATCCCGCGTCCATACGATCCAGAGACAGACGATGAGACGGCGGCACGCCGCTCGATTGAGGCGCTGAAGCAGGTGCTGGAGGAGAAGGGAGATACATTTGCAGCGATGCTCGTGGAACCGATTCAAGGCAATGGAGGCATGATTGCACCGCCAGATTGGTATTTCCGCGAGGTGAAGGCGCTTCTTGAGGAGCATGGCGTATTGATGATAGCCGACGAGATCCAAACCGGCTTCGGTCGTACAGGCCGTATATTTGCCATGGAGCATTACGGCGTTGTGCCAGAAATTATTTCGATGGCAAAAGCACTAGGCAACGGTGTGCCAATCGGTGCATTTGCGACAACAGATGAGATCGCGGCAAGCTTCAACCGTGCGTCGGCATCGACATTTGGCGGAAATCCGGTATCTTCTGTTACTGCGCTGGCTGTACTCGATTATATTGAGCAGGAAGACTTGGTAGGCCGTGCAGAACGGCTCGGGAATCAGTTGAAGTCAGGCTTGCAGGCACTGCAGGCGAAGCATGCGGTACTCGTTGATGTACGCGGCAAGGGCATGATGCTTGGTGCGGAGCTGCACGGTACAGACGAACAAGATAGCGCAGCACTTACGGATCACGTATTGGAAGCGATGAAGGATCGCGGCTATATTATTGGGAAAAACGGCATTGGCCGCAACGTACTAGCCTTCCAGCCGCCGCTCGTGATGAACGAGCAAGATATTGAGGGGATGCTGAAGGAACTGGACGCAGTATTGGCGGAGGCGGTTCAATAGGCTGCTTCGCCTCGATTCGGAAACGTCCATTTGACTCTGTTGAATAGAGAGCTCCTAGCAGGGCAACATGATCGCATCTAGCAGGTTGGAATTGTGCCTGTTAAGGACAATAGATATAGATATTTGAACACTCATGGGGTGTATGTAAGCTATGGTTATTATTCAAAAGGTTATTCGCAAAACGCGCATGTTCGGAGAACTGGTTATGTTCTCCCATACGCTGTTCTCACTGCCGTTCGCCATTATCTCGATGGTATGGGCAGCAGGAGGGGTTCCCTCCTTCCATGTCATGCTCTGGTCGCTCATTGCGCTCGTAGCAGCCCGCAACGGAGCGAATGCGTTCAATCGCTTGGCCGATTTGCCATTCGATGCAGCGAATCCGCGCACGGCGCATAGGCATATGCCGCAGAAGCTGCTGCATGGGCGTGAAGTGACGCTGTTCGTCATCATCAACTTTGCGATCTTTATCGCAGCGGCATGGATGCTGAACCCTCTCTGCCTATGGCTGTCGCCTGTGGCGATTGTACTTATCTGCTCGTACTCGTTTACGAAGCGGTTCACCTGGCTGTGCCACCTGTACTTGGGCTTTACGATTGCATCAGCTCCTATTGGTGCTTGGTTCGCCGTGACTGGGAAGTTTGCCGTAACGCCGTTTATATTGGGCACAATCGTCATGCTGTGGATTGCGGGATTCGATATCATCTATGCGACGCAGGATATTGAGTTCGACCGCAAGACCGGATTATGGTCGGTGCCGAGCATCTTCGGCTACGAAGACTCGCTCTTCATCGCGCGTTCATTGCATACGATCATGGTCGTGCTGCTGCTCGTACTGTTCGTCATTCGGGGTCTAGGCACCGTTTACTTAATCGGCATCGGTATCGCGGTCATATTGCTGATGCTGGAACACAACATCATCAAGCCATCCAGCCGCAAAAGGATGAATGTCGCGTCGTACAACTTGAATCAAGTCATCAGCATGACCATTCTGTTCTGTACGATGGCTGATTTTTTCTTGAAATAAGAATTAGGATAAGAACAGGAGTTTTGTCTCAATGACATTGCTCCTGTTTTTCTTTATTGAGTTTGATCATATTCGGCACACGTTTGTTATAATAGTTGCAATGAATAGTAAATATTTGGAACGTGCGGACATCGAGATAATATGAGCAGTTAAGAACACGTTTCTTGTAAAAGGGGGCGTTAGAAAATGAAGATGAAAGAAATCGCACTCTCCGTTATTATCTATGCTTTTCTAGGGTATTTATGGGTTCTTTTTTCGGAGCGAATGGTCAGCATTGCAAATGCAATGGGCAATATGCTCATTGGTGGTTTGCTCCTATCTGTTGGGACGTTGTTATTCTTCGCTATTGTTAATCGAATTGCACCTTTCCACAATTATAAGCTCACCCACCCTACGAGATTAGCCGGTGCTGCTTCTTTTCTAATCGTCGTATTAAGTATTTTATTTGTATAGATATTCTGCTCCCACCACACCTAAGGGTTGATAGTGCATGTAATATGCAGCGTACCTCATAAACCATTTCCCATCTTACGGGTATTTCCTAACATGCTCCTAATTAAAGGGGGATTCAACTGTGGATGGACTTATTATTACCTCGGCTTTTATCATACTTTTACTACTTGTAATGCGACTTATTCGATTCCGCGGAATAAATAGATCAAACGTGACTATGTCGCTTTTCGGGATAATTGTGATTGTTGCGCGCCCTAGTTTTAGAGTGGAGTATCCTGTTCTTTTTTATATCTTGTGTACCTCGTATGTGGTTATTGGGGTGATTATGTTTTTTGTTTTTCTTTGTGGTAAAAGGGATAGGTAGAGCCATGGTCAGGTATAGGTAGGAAGCTACGTGATTCCCAAATCCAGCGTAAGTAAAGGCTGTGTCACTCTAATTTGAAAAAATGGACATTAGCTATTAAAAAACCCGCCCCTTTATCTTAAGAGGCAGGTTTGCTGATTTTTTGGTGGTTGGAATAATCGGCAGGCAACTCTTTATGAAGAACTGAGCTGCTTACTTAACACCCTTCATATAGCTCTGAATCTTAGGTGACAGCAAATAAAGCACCAGACTCAGCACGAGGGCCACTCCACCAATAACTCCGAAGTATAGCATCTCAGTCTCGGGCGTATAGAACTTCACAATCTGTGCGTTAATGGCTTGAGCAGCGGCGTTGGACAGGAACCATAAGCTCATGGTCTGAGCCGAGAAGGCCGCAGGTGCAAGCTTCGTGGTAGCCGAGAGGCCAACTGGCGACAAGCACAACTCTCCGAGTACAACGACGAAGTAGCTGAGGACGAGCCACAATGGGTTAACGAGCGAACCAGCACCGCCAAAGTAAGCCGGCAGCAAAATGATCAAGAAGGACAGACCAGCAAACAGCAAGCCCAGAGAGAACTTCTGCGGTACAGTCGGTTGGCGATTGCCGAGCTTAACCCACAGCCACGCAAATACAGGTGCGAATAGGATGATGAATAGTGGATTCAACGATTGAAACCAAGCCGGTGAAAGATGAATACCCGCGAAGTCCAATTGGGTACGCTTGTCCGCGTAGTTAGCTAGAATCGTAGATCCTTGCTCCTGAATGGCCCAGAACATAATCGCAGCAATAAACAAAGGAATGTACGCAATGATTCGGGAACGCTCAACGGGCGTTGTTTTTGGACTGCGGTACATCACGACGAAATACAAGGTTGGAATCAGTATTCCCAACACGCCAACAAGCTTGATAAAGGTGTCAAACGTAAGTGCGCCTAATAGTATCGCAATCGTAATTAAAGCAGCGAGAACAACAATGCTTACACCAAGAATGGTAAATACCTTTTTCTTCTCGGCAGGTGACAGCGGGTTAACGACGACTGTACCGGCAATACCCAAATTTTTAGGACGAGTTACTACGAAAACAATTAGACCTAGCAGCATCCCGACAGCGGCAAGACCGAAGCCAAGGTGGAAATTATTCATCCCAACTGTTCCTACAACCAGAGGAGCGAGGAAGCTTCCTAGGTTAATCCCCATATAAAAAATACTGAAGCCCGCATCTCGGCGATTATCCTCTTCCTTATAAATATCCCCCACTAAACTGGATACATTTGGTTTCAACAGTCCTGTACCTAATACAATCAAGATCATAGATACAAAGAAAAGAGCGGTATTTCCCGGTATGGCCAGCACGATATGCCCGCACATAATCAAGACTCCACCATAAAAAACCGCTTTCGACGTACCGAATATTCGGTCAGCCAACCAACCTCCAATGATTCCTGACATATATACGAGTGATCCATAAATGGACATGATGGCAAGCGCGATGTCTTCCGGCAATCCAAGTCCGCCCTGCGTCACCTCATAATACATAAAGAATACAAGGATAGCCCTCATCCCATAGTAGGAAAATCGCTCCCAGAACTCAGTGAAAAAGAGGGTGAAAAGGCCCTTAGGATGTCCAAAAAACCCTTGTTGTGGGACACTTTCTATTATCTTCTTCTTATCATAATTGGGCATAACAACTCTCCTTTGATGTCGATATCCTGCTGCAGCGAATTGTATAATAATGAGTGTAAATTAATTATAATACTTGTTGTGGTTTTACAGCAACCATCCACAGATAGCAATATAAGTAAAAATAAATATGCCTCTTCCAATATTACTATTCCACATGACTGAGGTATTCATCACTCTTTTTTCGATGCTGTTAATTGGGTGTTTTGGAGAGTAGCTGGGATATGCTTCAGAGCAGAGAGAAGCAAGTGTATGTAGGTAGGAATGGGATGAAGATACCTGGAGTATGGGGGAAACGGATACTCAGAGAAATCGTGGAACAGGTGAGCAGGACGGTTAAGCCCTTCATATTCTCAAATGCTGTGGCCATTTGCTCCGAATTGAAGAGCCATATAAAACAAGAAACCCGCCTCCTTAACAATAGGGGCAGGTTTCTTGTTATTTCGTACTGGAATCACCGGACACTTCTTCGTGCTCCATTGCATATTCAAAATCATCGATATCGTAAATGGGAATCGGGATTTCGTTCGTAATCAGGCGATCTACATATTCGAACTGATCAGTAAGTAAGGGAGCCTGCTCACGTATAGCGGTAAGGATAAGTTCCGTTTCGACGGGGTCAAATGTCTCGCCATAGCGGGCGTTATCCATCGCATTGACGACAATGCAGGATACGTTGCCCTGCAAAATAAGCGGTGGACTGTGGCGCCAAGGGGCTGTCAGTGCACGTTCGATCTTCTTCTTGTTCAGCTCGCTCTCGAAGTAGGAGATGAGCTCCTCAATTTGCTGCTTGGCATATACGTCTTCCTCGGGATCAGGCATGACCTGGTCACCTTCCAGACGCATTTCGTACAGCTCGAGTATCGTCGTGTATGGAATTATATATTCGACTGGACGCGTTGGCACAGACAGTTGACCATAGACCGCCAGCATGACTGCTTCTATTACGAATTGGCGAGGCTTCATCGTCGTACCTCAACCTCCTTCATCTATGGTGTAAGTGACAGACAAGCAGCCTGTACATATTTATAATACCACCTTGCCCTAACGCACAAAAGAGTAAACGGTACAATTTGTAAACAATTGATACTAAAAAAATAGCCAAACCCTTATTTGAACAAGGATTCGGCCATTTCGCGTAGATTATTAGTAGGTGCGGGCTTCGAAATAATGCCACAACGCCTTCAAATCCCGGTGGGCAGGATAAGAAGACAGCTGCTCCGTTATATTCCAAGCCTGCTTCATGAACTCATGACTCATCTGGAGCGCTTCATCCAATGTGCCACTGCGATGAATAAGCGCAATTGCCTCGTCGAATGCATCATCTGGTGAATCTGCCTTCAACTCATGTATCTTCGCTGCGATCGATGCGTCACGCATGGCCAGAATGACCGGCAGCGTTGCATGTCCGTTTCGCAGATCGACCCCAGCAGGCTTGCCGAGTGATTCCGAAGATTGGGTGAAGTCGAGAATGTCATCTCTGACTTGGAATGCCATCCCGAGCTGATCGCCGAATGCATACAACTGATCGATTACGTGTTCATCAGCGCCTGCTGCCTTCGCACCTAGCTGCAGGCAAGTTGCCATCAAGAGTGCCGTCTTGTTGCGCGTCTTCTCCCAATACGCATCAAGCGACAGGTCGAAGTTGTATTTCAACTCCATCTGCTGATATTCACCTAGACACAGCTGCGTCGTTGTAATCGACGCCAGATCATGTGCGTAAGGCTCATGATCCTTGCCGCTAGCTGTTAGCAATTCGATGACACGGCACATAATGTAGTTGCCAATGTGAACCGCGTCATAGATGCCTGTCTTGCAGTGCAGCGCTGGCTGGCCTCGGCGCGTATCAGACTGATCCAGGATGTCGTCGTGAATAAGTGACGCTACATGAATAAGCTCGGCAGCAGAGGCAAGTCGGAAGACATCTTCGGATTCCACGTCTGTGCCGAAGCGGCTGCCTACGATTGTCATCATAGGTCTAAGACGCTTGCCTCCTGCACGGATGAGATCCAACACGCTCTTCGCGACAATGGATCGGGAGGGGACATCCGGATCGTGCAGAATAACGCGTTCCAAATCCCGATTAATTCGCCGTAGGGAGATGTTCAGCTGATCGCTCAGCGTACCGTTAAATGATGCCATAGGAAGCCACCTGCTTATAATGAGTGGACACGAAACGGCCCATTCGTTGATGAAGCATCATATCCGAGGCAGTGCCCTCGACACGGCGAATCTGGATGCGCTTGTTCGTCGTTGCCAAGTCTATAATGAGCTGTGTCATTCCGTGGCGAACGGCGAATTGATAGTACAGGCTGAGCAGGAAATCACCGTCCAACACAGCCTTGCCCGCGAGCTGTTCATCCTGCGGAACATGTTGATGTGTACGCAGTGCTTGACGAAGCAGCCAGTAGCAGCCGAGCAGCACTTGACGTTCCTGCTGCTGCATATCGTACGCATTCAGCATGCGAGCCATGTCGAGCAGCAGATGTTCATCCGTTCCAGCCGCCAATTGAATGCCGGTGATCGGCGGGAGATGCTGTGCCAGAAGGTCACTTGTTTGATTCAATAGTTGCCGATTCATGGGAACCCCCCGCTTCCCTCAGAAATAAGGAAAGTAATGTGACACGAAGTACACATTACTTTTCCAGTACACCATACCATCTATTCTTGTTGAGCAATTAATCCGTATACAGGTACCAGCGCTTCACAAACGGAATCTTCTTCCAAATGCGCTTCAGGCGTGGATACAGGTAGTAGTCCAGACCGAACGTGCTGCCGGAACCGCCGATAAGCGCGATGCCGCCGAAGAAGTACCAGAACATTTCATAAGGAGCCATACCGGACGTGTAGATCATGACGCCCATCGCAACAGTTCCGATCGATGCGATCGCTGTGAACAAGCCCAAGATCAACATAATACCGAAGATAACCTCAGCTGCAACCATGCAGCCTTGGAAGATGTAAGCCATTGCTGTATAGCCGCCATCGTTTGTATAGAACATCAAATCCATCGACCAATCGACAATGCCCTTGACGAAATCAGGCACTGGAATCGCCTTGATAGCCGTACTTGCACCTTCAACAGCTGATGCTGCTGTTTGTGCGTCAACCGTTGTATGAACTGCATCAACCGCTTGAGAAGCTGCAGTCACACCATCCATCGCCTTAGGCGGGATGAGGAACATCTGCGAAGGATCCTTCAGCAATTTCGATGCCTTCTCCCAACCTTGGGATAACCACATGAAACCGATATAGATCCGAAGCGGAACAAGCCAGAAATTCGGGGAACGCTTAGCAAAATGTCCACCGACGAAGCTGCGGCGATTCTTCACATGGAAGAATTCGTGCATCATGTAAGACCAGATCTTATGGAAGCCAAGTACTTGCAAGAAGTACACAATATTAATCATATGCTTGAAGAACATGGCCATGAAGCCAGTGAAGTGGAACATTTTCTTCGGCGTGCCGATAGCGGCTACCCCGTAGCGTCCACCGATACATACCATCGTACCGTGGAAGGTTGGCTTATACGACTTATGTGTGCCATTCTTCAAGTCAGCCACGATATTATGTGCGATAAGACCAGCAGAGTGCTCGGCGTTCTCAACCATTTGCGGTACAGGACGCTCTTCGCCTTCCGGAATATAGAAGATGTTGTCGCCGACAACATACACATTTTTGTGATCAACGGACTGCAATTTGTCATTTGTCAAAATGCGCTTGCGTCCTTGCTGCTGAACATCGAGGTTGCCTACAAGGTCAGAACCTTCGACACCGGCAGTCCAGATAACCGTGCTCGATTTGATTTCATTATCGCCAAGGACAACGGAATTCGGCGTAACGCCGGAAATCTTCGCACCTGTGATAATTTCAACTTTCATTTTGCGGAGATACTTGTCCGCTTTGTCAATGAGCTTTTGCGGCAGGATTGGCAGGATTTTCGGAGCCATATCTGCTACGACGAGGCGAACCTCAGACTCGTCCACATGGAACTCATGGCACAGCTCTTCGCGATATTCCGCCAATTCGCCGACCATTTCGACACCAGTGAAGCCGGCGCCAACAACGACGAATGTGAGCATTTGCTTGCGCAGCTCTGGATCTGAGATCTTCGTCCCGTCCATGAACATTTGACGAATTTGTTGTTTCAGTTTAACTGCATCCTCGAACGACCAGAGGGAGAAGGAATTCTCTTCTGCACCCTCGATACCGAAGAAGGATGGCTTACAACCTGTACCGATAACAAGATGGTCGTAATTGTAGGATTTCTTTCTGCCATGCAGCTTCTGTCCGTTGAAATCAATGTTCTCGATCTCATCCAGCACAACGTCTACTTTCAGACCTGCAAAGATTTGCTTCAGGTCCATTTTGATTGCTTCTTCTTCGACGCGGCATGCTGCAACCTCGTGCAGCTCCGTCATCATCGTATGGAAAGGTTTACGGTCGATGAGCGTAATGCGAATGTCTTTGTCTTTCTTCAGACGCTTCGCCAGCTTTTTCGCTGTCAGTACGCCACCATAACCGCCGCCCAATACAACGATCTCTTTCATGGTTTCACCCCGTTGTAATGCTTATTTGTCAATATTTAAAAATTGAACTATCTAATGCGAACAAGGGAGCTCCGCGAATAAAAAAGCGATATATGGCTCTCAAGCATTCATACGCTGCTTGTGCCCATTTTGCTTTCCTACTGCGGAGCTTCCGTGTTATCTCTATGTGATCAAGGAAGGAGTAGACTTATCTTACTTTGCTTTAGCCAGTGCTTCTTGAGCAAGTTTCACGAAGCTGCCAACGTGGATGGATACGCCGGATACAGCGTCTGTTTTACCTTCGTTGTTTACAGCGATCGCAGCTGGATCTTGCTTAGCGATAAGTTCTTGCTCCATTTTTTCAGCTTGCTCGTGCCATTCAGAAGAAGCACCGCCAGCTTTCATACCGTATTTGCCGTCTTGAGATTGCTTTTTCTTGGAATCTCCGCCGTCTTTATGAACGCCATCCCAGTTTACAGCTGTGATTTTGCCGTCTTTAACTGTGATGTCCATTGTTTCTTTCCAACCGGATTTCTCATCGAAATCAGGAGATTCTGCATGGAAGTCGCCGTCTTTCAATGTTACTTGAGCAGCGTCTTTATTCGCTTCTGTTGATGTGTTTGTTTCAGGTTGTTTTGCAGCTTCTTCTTTCTTATCTCCACAACCAGCCAACATACCTACTACCAATACTGCGGATAGTAACAGTACAAGTTTCTTTTTCATAAAGAGTCCCCACCTTTTCTTTAGTTCAAAATTACTTTGTGAAAATTATAACTAACCGATTTACAATGTCATTTTAACATTAACTCCCTCTATTTAATGTGATATATGTCACACATAAAGGGTAAATCTTTAACTAAACCAAACTTTTTCCACGACTGTTTATTAGCTGCGCATTGACGATGCGGCTATGTATGACAATATATTCCCTCCATATCGCTCACAATATACGAGAGGGGCATCGGTAACGTTCATCCATCCATGTAAAATAATTGCTTCCACTTAATATAAGGGATAATTGCATCGCTGTTCAGTGATATTTTTCTATTGGCATGAACGATATGCATATGGTAAAGTTATGGCTTGCGCCTAAGCGCCGCGGTTCGTAACCATCCCGCGTAATCAAAACTAGGGAGGAATTTTATTATATGTTCAACTTTACTTGGGGCATTTTGTTCGTCCTTGCGAACTTTGCCTTCTTCTTGATTTGCTACCGGGCATTTGGCAAGTCGGGACTATATGCTTGGATTGGTGTAATGACGGTCATCGCTAATATCCAAGTTGGCAAGACGATTGAGATGTTCGGCATTGTCATGACGCTTGGCAACACGGCGAATGCAACGCTGTTCTTGACAACGGATCTGTTGAATGAAAAGTTCGGCCGTAAGGAAGCGAAGCGCGCAGTGTGGTTTGGGTTCTTCACGTTGATTATGACGACGATTATTATGCAGATGGCTCTTCGCTTTACGCCTGAGGCTTCTGATATGGCGCGTACGGCACAAGCATCGCTGTCGAATATTTTTGATTTGATGCCGCGCCTTGTCGTAGCAAGCTTGACCGCGTATTTCGTCAGTCAGTTCTTAGATGTGAAGCTCTTTAGTTGGGTGAAGGAACGATACCCGAAGGCAGGTCAATTGTGGATTCGAAGCAATGGTAGTACAGGAATTAGCCAAATGGCGGATTCGCTCGTATTTTGTACGATTGCGTTTGCTGGCATGGTGCCTTGGGATGTATGGTTCCAAATCTTTATTACTACTTATGTCATTAAGCTCATCATCTCGGTGTTGTCGACACCAGTTCTATATTGGGCTAGAAGCTTCCCTGTTCGTGAAGATGTGGAAGGGCAGCAAGCGAAGTAGGGAGCGCCAATGGTTGACTTGGTAAACCGGTTCTAGCTTTCTTAATAAATGAAGACCCCGATACCGATATGAAGTTCTCCCTGTCAAGTGATGGGAGCCTATCATGGTGTTGGGGTCTTTGTATAGGGAGTTTGTCCGAGCGGTTCGCTCCCTGAGGGATTTTTTTTATGATCACGAATCAACCGGCAGTTCCGCATGTATCGTCACGGAACCATTCCCGCTCGTTGCCCAAACGCGTCCGCCTGCCCGTTCCACGATGTCGCGCACGATCGAAAGCCCAATGCCCGCACCACCGTACGTGCGCGAGCGTGAAGGATCAACCCGGTAAAAACGTTCGAACAAAAGCGTCAGATGCTCAGGTGCAATCTCCGCTCCAGTATTCGTAACCTCCACGCGGAGCATTTTAGCGTTTGCTTGCATCGATAAATGAACCGAATGACCATTCGGCGTATAGCGCATCGCGTTGTCGAACAGATTCTCAAATACGCGTAGGGCGAGAACTTTGTCGATCATGACGCAGACCGGGGAGGAAGGTACATCCTCTTGAAAAACAATTGCTTTTTCCTCCCATTTCGGCATATACCTTGAAGCGGCTTCTTGGGCAACGGATCGGAGATCGACCGGATTTGAGGGAATGGCCGCTTTCAAATCGCTCTCCGCCACAGCCAGACGGTGGATGTCCTCCACTAGACAAACGAGCCGCTCTACTTCGTGGTAACATTTATCGAGCGTTTCGGGCTTTGCGGAGAGGACGCCGTCTTTCATCGCTTCCATATAGCCCCGTACCGTAGATAGCGGATTTCTGAGCTCGTGGGCTACGTCCGCCACAAGGCTTCTTCGAAGTTGTTCGATCCTCTCAAGTTCCTTGCCCATTTGGTTGAATGAACGAGCCAAATCGCCGATTTCGTCGTTCGATCGAATCTTTGCCCTCACGGTATAATCCCCGCTCGCGACTCGTTCAGTCAGCTTCCGCATCCCGGACAAGGGGCGGATGATCGAACGGGTGAACAGCCAGTTAATCCCAATGGAGAGGGGGATGATGGCTAGACTGGTATATAAAAGATAACGCCCCGTAGCCGATTGGAACATGAGGAAATTTTGGTACAGCATTAAGCGGTTTTCTTCTATTAGTTGAAGCGTGTACTGACTAAATCCGATGCTGATTCCGGCTACAAGCAAAATTAATACTATCGCGTTAATCGCAAGGAGCTTGTAAATGAGTTTGATTTTCACCGTTTACCCTTCCTTTAACCGGTAGCCGATGCTCCGGACGGTTTCAATGAGATCGAATCCGGGATCAGTATCACGGATCTTTTGCCGGATATTGCCGATATGCACATCCACGATGCGGTCGACAACATCTTTATCGCCCAGCGGATACAGCACGTTCAGCAAATGCTCGCGGGTACAGACTTTCCCTTGCATTTTGAGCAAGGTGATGACAATTTGAGCTTCCTGGTACGTGAATTGCAGGGGTGCTTTCTTCCAATAAAACCGATGGCTTTCGGATTCGTATAACAAATTCGCGTTATTGTTCAAAATGAGCCCCGAAGCTTTCCGCTCCGACGTACGCATCCGGCGTAGAATTGCCTGCATCCGGGCGACGAGTTCTCGCGGGCTGAACGGTTTGCACAAGTAATCGTCGGCTCCACGTTCCAAACCCCGGATTTTGTCCTCTTCCTCGATTTTAGCCGTAAGCATGACGATAGGCGCGCTGCTGATTTTGCGTATTTCCCAGCATGCCGTAGTACCATCCATGAAAGGCATCATAATATCCAGAATGATGAAAGATGGAGCCTTAGTTTTCACCAGTTCAACAGCTCGCTGCCCATCGCTCGCGGCAAGCACTCGGCAGTTCAGTGCCCCAAAGTATTCCTGCAAAAACGAGACGAGCGAAGCATCATCGTCCGCAATCAGAATAGGACCTTCAAGCTGCAGCTTATCCATCGGAACATTCACCTCCACGGCTATCATTTTATCAGACATGATGCTCTCGTGTTCTTTATATGATCTTTACAATTCTCCGTTACATTGGTCAAGAGCCCCGTCTTACGTTGGCTCAAAACCTTTTCAGAGAGGCGATGAGTGAATGATGGTAAACAAAATGATAAAACCTGTACTTTTTGTCGGAATGGTACTTTCCGTTATTCAACCGGCCATTATTTTGGCTGCTGATAACAATTTGGCTTCGATCTCGGCTTCAGGAAACAACACCATTGCGGCAATCCGCCCCTTTGACGGCGAGATTATCAATAACTCACTGGCCGTAAGTCCCGACGAGCAAACTGCGGTTGTCTCGGATAGTCGTCAGCCATGGATTCGAGTCTATGATCTTGCCAAAGGAACTTTGCGTAAAGAGATCCGCGGCTTTGTCACACCAAGAAACATTATGTTCATTAACGGCGGTTTGCAGTTTGTCGTTTCGGATAGCACACTGGGCACCCTGCGATTTTACAACACGGAAGACCTGGCATTGAAGGATGAGGTTGCAGTGGGTCAAGGCGCATTTGGAACTGATGTCACCGCGGACGGAAATACCATGTATGTCAACAATGAAGCCAAAAGTACAGTAACGGTTGTTGATATCGGGCAGCATAAGACGACCGCTGTCATTCCGGGATTCTCCCAACCTCGTCAAGGGATAAAAGTATCTCCCGACGGTCGTTATGTGTTTGTTACTAACTTCAAGGGAGACAAGGTATCGGTTGTGGATGTCAAAACCAATGCAATCGTCCATGAGATCCACGGATTCTCGAAGATTCGAGCGATTTCAATATCCGCCGATGGCTCTACCATGTATGCGGCAAACAGCGGGCGTAATAGTATTGCCATAGTGGACATCTCACAAGGCAAAATCATTGGCGAGGTAAAGGTTGGGCGCGATCCTTACGGCGCATCCCTTTCTCCTGATGGAAAGATCCTTTTTGCCAGCAACAAGCTGGATAACTCCATTAATATAATCAGCACCTCCGACAACAGCAGCATCGGGATCATTAAAGGATTTTCAGAGCCCCGGCAAGCGATCAGCTTCAGCAAGGATGGAAACTTTGCTTTTGTCCTTAATCGCGATCTCTCTATTTCTCGAGTGGATGTGAAGGCTGGTATGATTCTCGATACTGTAAGCGATAAAGATGACATTTATTATGATGTCAAGGTCAATGTTAAAGGTAATCCGATTCAAAGTGAAGAGTATCCTTATTATAAATCCAAAGCCGACATCATTTATGTTCCTGTACGTTTCGTTTCAGAGGGTTTGGGTGCAACAGTGGAATGGAACAAGTTAACGTGGGAGGTAAAACCGCGTTGGCAGGTGATCAACAGATCCAACTCGATGGTCCGGTTGAAAAAAACGGGGAACGCACCTTTGTTCCGTTAAGCTTTATTTCGAAAGTCATGGGAGCCAGCGTAAAGTGGGATAATCCAAGCAGAACAGCAAATATTACGCCGGTTAAGTAATGATATAAAACGCTGCCTAGTCCATTGGTAGCCCTTGCATGAGCTTGATTGATGAACATGTTCTATTAAACGATTGAAGCATCATTGTTTAGAACCAGTCTGTCAATCCAATCATCGTAATAAGGCCAAGAATGAAGGAGACGGTGGCCGACCGCTGATGTCCGTCTCCATGACTTTCAGGAATCAGTTCTTTATACACAATGAACATCATTGCCCCTGCTGCAAAGGACAGCCCATATGGAACCAGATTGCTCACATAAGAGCTAAGTGTGTATCCGAGCATGCTGGTGACAATCTCAACGACGCCTGTTAAGGTAGCGATGCCAAGCGCTTTCCAGCGATTGATGTTCTGATTGACGAGGAATAAGGCGACGAGGAAGCCCTCTGGTGCATTCTGCAATCCAATGGAAAACGCGATTAACGGCCCAAGTGTATCATTGCTGCTCGCATAACTGACGCCGACAGACAAGCCTTCCGGCAAATTATGAAGGGTGATGGCCGCAATGATAAGGAATGATTTCTGTTCGATATTGATGCGAATTCGTTGATTCGGATTCTCCAAATCCATATGAGGCAGGGAATGCTCCAGCCACAGCAGCACGAAGCAGCCAAGCAGCAGGCCGAATGCAATCACGAACACATTAGAGCTGGCAAGCGCTTCGGGGATAAGATTGAACATTGAAGCTGTTGTCATGATCCCTGCTGTATAGGCGAGAAGGATATCCCTCATACGGTGAGACATGCTCCTCATGAACAAGATCGGGATGGCCCCGATGCCTGTGGATAAGGCGGAAATGGTGCTGCCGATTAACGCTTCTGTCATACTACTCTTCATCCCCTTGCTCGAATCCGGTATTCGAATTGAATTGATATTTGGTGATCGTATCATACAGACATCCTCTACGCCAAGAAATCAATGAGGTAATTATTTGGGTTAAAATGGAATATTGTCCCTTGTTTCACATGGAACTTTTTTCGACAGGAATCTAGTGAATATGAGCAATCTGCTGTCATAAAGCATACGAATAACGAAGTTGATGGGAGATATAAGCATTGCCTCAATGATCAGCGGACACTTTGCAATTTCTGTTTGTCACTGGACTTTCTGATGGATGAGGACTATAATTACCCGTGTAATATGGTAGCTTCGATAACTGCATATGCACGCTAGGGGTGCTGGAATTTGGCCGGCTGAGATTGTATCCCATTAAGATACCGACCCTTACACCTGATCTGGGTAATGCCAGCGTAGGAAAGACGTTGAACCGCGTCATTATTGTTATAATTAGGTTGCTTGATTATTCGTCATGCTTGCATGAATGTGCGCTGCTTTGGGCAGAATGGACATAATTGCTGTACGGATGAACGAATGCCGGATGACCTTATTGACGTGATTCATCGTATGATGCACATTCGCATATACGCGTAGAACGGCACACAAAGCGTCCCAGAGGGGGCGCTTTTTTTTGTGGATCTGAATCGTGTTGCAGGACGGCGGGACGGGAACTTGCTCATCCACACATATACGATCGAGCGGATCGTCCAACTGGTGAACGCGGCAGGCGTTATCGAAGCACTTTCTAATTTCATGATCGGCTCTCCACTAGTGAGGGAAGGAAGAGAAGGGGGATTCATCATATGCAACGGACACGCTTTACACGAGGGTTGATGCTGGCGCTCGTTATCATGATGACATTTGCGCTCGCTGCTTGCGGCGGCAAGGGTCAAGAAGCAGGACAAGGGAGCCAGGCAGAGGGGAACACGACTCAGGAGCAAGGAACGGATAAGTCGAAGGAGAAACGCGACATTAAGCTTGTGCTTGATTGGACGCCGAATACGAACCATACTGGCTTGTATGTCGCTAAGGAGAAGGGCTACTATGAGGAAGAAGGTCTGAATGTTGAGATATTGCAGCCGAGTACTGGCGCATCAGAGGCGATGATCGCATCGGGAGAAGCGCAATTCGGTGTTAGTGTTCAGGAAAGTATTACGATGGCTCGACAACAAAATGTTCCGATCGTGTCGATTGGTGCGATCATTCAGCATAATACATCAGGCTTTGCCGCGCCGAAGGACAAGAACATCAAGTCACCTAAGGACTTTGAAGGCAAAACGTATGGCGGCTGGGGCTCTCCGGTTGAGGAGATGATTATCCGCACGATTATGGAAAAGGACGGCGGCGACTATAGCAAGCTGAAGAGCGTCAACATGGGCAATGCCGATTACTTTACAGCCGTGAAGAAGGATATTGATTTCGCGTGGATCTTTTATGCTTGGACAGGTATTGAAGCAGAGCTTCGTGGTGAGCCGATTGATATGCTGTATGTCAATCAATATGCGAAGGAACTCGACTATTATACGCCGGTTCTTTCGACAAGCGAGAAGCTGATCAAGGAAGATCCTGAATTGATTAAGGCATTCATGCGTGCTACGTCCAAGGGCTATCAATATGCGATTGACAATCCAGAAGATGCAGCCAACCTGCTGCTTAAAGCTGTGCCGGATTTGAACAAAGATCTGGTTATCGCAAGCCAGAAATGGCTGAGTCCGAAGTATAAGGACGATGCACCTCGCTGGGGCGAGCAAAAGCGTGACGTATGGGCAAATTACATGAATTGGCTCGTGGGGAACAAATTAATGGATAAGAGCATTGATGTAGACAAGGCGTTTACGAATGACTTCTTGCCAGCTTCATAAGCCTATACGGTTATAGGAATAGGCAATGGGCGCATATGCGCCCTTTTGCTGTATATCGTTACCTGTGTATATCGTTACATGATATCGATACGAGATAATCGTCACCAAGACCGTTACAAGTTGATCATTACATGAGGATTGAGAAAGAGGAGGAGAAGCAAGATGGCGAACAGTTTAGTAAGCATTCAGATCGTTCCGAAGACGAAAAATGGGGAAGACGTAATTCCCTATGTAGATCGTGCAATCGAAGTCATTCAAGCATCGGGTGTGAAATATCAGGTAAATCCACTGGAGACAACGATGGAAGGCGAACTTAGCGAACTCTTCCGTATTATTGAGGATATGAACAAGGCCATGATTGAGATGGGAAGCAGCAATGTGTTGTCGCAAGTGAAGATTGTGTATAAGCCATCTGGCATTACGATGGATGAATTGACAGTGAAGTACCGGCCATGAGTGGACGTCGAATCGCGAAGATCGGCCCCCCGATCATTGCATTTATTATATTCCTCGCCATATGGCAGGCAGGAGTAATGTTGTCAGGCATTGAGAAATGGATGCTGCCCAGTCCGCTCGATATTGCACAAGAGGCTGTAAGCAATGGGGGCGGTCTGCTTATGCACACATGGGCTTCTGTTCAGTTGACGCTCATTGGCTTCTGTGTAGGCACGGCTGTTGGCTTGCTGCTGGCTTGTGCGCTTCATCCGATGCCGTGGCTGAAGCGGGCGATCTATCCGCTTGTCATAGTCAGTCAGAATATCCCGACGATTGCGCTGCTTCCGCTGCTTATGATCTGGTTCGGCTTCGGTCTCATGCCGAAGATTGTCACCATTACGCTGGTATGCTTCTTCCCCGTATGCGTGGCTACCCTGGATGGTCTTGCCCAGACAGACCGCACGATGATGAATTATATGCGTATGGCAGGCGCAAGCCGGTCGCAGCTGTTCTGGAAGCTGGAGCTGCCCCATGCACTTCCATCTGTCTTCTCAGGCTTGAAAATAGCAGGGACGTATAGCGTGATGAGTGCGATTATTTCCGAGTGGCTCGGGACGGACAAAGGGATCGGCTACTACATGGTACTGCAAAAAGCAGCCTATCGCACGGATCGCATGTTCGTGGCAATCGCAGTTGTCATTCTATTGAGCTTGGCCATGTTCGGCCTCGTATGTGCATTGGAACGGCTGCTCATTCATTGGCGCCGTGACAATAAACAGGGGTGAAGGGGGAGCGTTAAAGATGATCACAACAAACGAACAACAGCCAGTTGCCCAGCGAGATGCTGATCATGTGCATCAGCATGAGGCAGTACAGAAGCAGGCCGCTCTTGAGCTGCGTGATGTCAGCATGTCATTTGACGGTCGAGCGGGACGGCTTCATGTGCTCGATCAAGTATCCATTACGGTGCAAGCAGGAGAGTTCGTCTCAATTATTGGCCCATCCGGATCGGGGAAGAGCACACTGTTCCATCTCATTGGCGGTCTGCTTCGTCCATCAGAAGGGGATATTCTCGTCCATGGGCAGAACGTGGTTGGTCAGACAGGCCATATCAGCTATATGCCGCAGCAGCCCGCGTTGTTCCCATGGAGAACGGTGGAGGACAATGTTATCCTCGCTCCAGAAATTGCAGGCAAGCCGAAGAAGGAGGCGCGGGAGGAAGCGCGCCGCTGGCTAAGCAATGTTGGATTGACGGGTTATGAACGCTCGTATCCGCATGAGCTGTCCGGTGGCATGCAGCAGCGTGTCGCCTTCCTACGCGCAATGATGAGCCCCCATGAGCTGATGCTGCTTGATGAGCCGTTCAGTGCACTTGACGCGCTAACACGCAGTGATATGCAGCGCTGGCTCATTGACCTGTGGGAACGCAATCGCCGCTCGGTGCTGTTCATTACCCACAGCATTGAGGAAGCGCTGCTGCTGTCAGATACGATATATGTACTATCCAACCGCCCCGCGCAAGTGTTAGAGCGAGTTACTGTTCCGTTCGCGCGGCCGCGAACGGAAGCGCTGGCTTCTGAGGCCGAGTTCGTCCGCATGAAGCGCGAACTGTCCGATCTGCTGCGTAGTATACAATCTTCATCTCCTATACGTTGAAGCGTGAAGCTGTCTCTTAATAAGAGGCAGCTTTTTTTGGGGAGAATATAGAGATGAGATGCAGCCCTTTCTAATCCCTTATTGTCTATCCATTTCAAATCTTATATATGTATCCTGCCCGCTGCCTGGAATGACCCGCTGTTCATTTTCTGGTGGAAAAAGTTAGAGGCAAAGATTATAATTAAATCTCGTTAGACATGGATAGCCGCAACTCTGTGCATTGCTGTATAGAGATGACGGTGTGTCCTGAGGAGGAATGAATTCAAATGATTACGAAAGAAAGCAATCTGCGGATGGTCGTTGCCGGCCTGCTGCTTGGTATCCTGATGGCAGCCATGGACAATACGATTGTTGCAACGGCGATGCCAACGATTGTAGGCGAGATGGGCGGCTTCAATTTGTACGTGTGGGTGACGTCAGCCTACATGGTAGCGACAATGGCAGGGATGCCGATTTTCGGAAAGCTGTCCGACATGTATGGCCGCAAGCGGTTCTATGTGTTTGGTTTGCTCGTCTTCTTGGTCGGCAGTGCGCTGTGCGGAACAGCGGACAGCATGATTCAGCTTGCAATTTACCGCGCGATTCAAGGGATTGGCGGCGGTGCCGTCATGCCGATCGCGTTTACGATTATTTTCGATGTGTTCCCGCCTGAGAAGCGGGGCAAGATGACGGGGTTATTTGGTGCGGTGTTCGGAGTATCGAGTGTGGCGGGCCCTCTGCTTGGCGCATACATTACCCAGTATATCGGTTGGGAGTGGGTATTCTACATCAACTTGCCGCTTGGCCTTATCTCCCTATGGTTCATTATGCAGTTCTATAAGGAGAAGACTACGAACAAGAAGCAGCGCATTGACTGGGGCGGAGCCATTACGCTCGTCGTTGCAATCGTCAGCTTTATGTTCGCGCTTGAGCTTGGAGGCAAAGAGTACGCTTGGGATTCAACAGTTATTATAAGTCTATTTGCGATATTCCTTGTGTTCTTGATCGCCTTCTTGATCATTGAGACACGGGTGCAGGAACCGATTATTTCGTTCAATCTGTTCAAGCGCCGCTTGTTTGCGGCAAGCCAGGGTGTCGGCTTCTTCTACGGGGTGTCGTTCGTGATTGCTACCGTATATATCCCGCTGTTTGTCCAATGGGTATATGGAGGCTCGGCAACAGATAGTGGTCTCGTCTTGACACCGATGATGATCGGTTCCGTTGTGACGAGTTCGATTGCCGGTATTATGGTTGCGAAGCGCAGCTACCGCAGTTTGATGATCGTATCCGGTATTTTCTTCATCGGCGGTATGTTCGCGCTCAGTACGATTTCGACAGATACACCGCGTACGTTGTTGACGTTATATATGGTCTTAACGGGACTTGGTGTTGGCTTCTCCTTCTCCTTGCTCAGCATGTCCTCTATGCACGGCATGGAGTTTCATCAGCGTGGCGCAGCGAACTCGACCGCTTCCTTCTCACGCTCGCTTGGGATGACGATTGGTATCACCTTGTTCGGTACGATCCAGTCGCATATGTTCCAAGGGCGTTTACAGGAGGTAATGCCTGCGGGCGGTCCAGCGATGGAGCTTAAACCCGAGACACTAATGAGCGGACAGATGGGCGATCTTCCGCCTGAAGTGGCCCGGGGTCTGACAACGGCTCTCGCGGACTCGATTGCTAGCACCTTCCAATGGGCCCTCATCCCAGTAGCATGTGCGCTTGTATGTATTGCGCTTATGGGGAATGCTCGGATGATTCGAGGGGATCAAGGTCAGGGTCGTGGCGGAAATTCGAATGAGGCAAGTGAATTGAGAGCCGGAGAAATGTAAAGAAAGCAAGGCCGTAGCCTTTGAAGTGAATCGCCGCAGGATACTCGTCTAAGACGTGACGCCTGCGGCGTTTTTTGAGATGGGGGTTGAACACAATGAACGAATATGAAGTGCATGTTGTGGATGCACATATACATATTGATGGATATAAGCAAGCAGAACTCGCAGAACTGGAAGCGTCACTAAACCATCCATACTTGGATTATGTGATTGCGGTGTCTATGAATCTTGCCTCTTGCTACCACACCGAGCAATGGGCAAATCGTTATCCCGGCAAGGTACTCCCTGCATACGGATTCCATCCTGAGCAAGCTCTTCCAAGTGCTGACGAGCAGGAAGGGCTGCTGGCCTGGCTTGAGCTGCATAAGGAGAGCATGATTGCCATTGGTGAGGTTGGTTTGCCGTATTATATGCGGGAGGAGTCGCAGAAGCGCGGCGACTCATTTGACCGCTTGCCCTATATAGAGCTGCTTGAATTGTTTGTAGAGCGGGCTGCTGCATGGGATTTGCCAATTGTGCTTCACGCCGTGTACGATGACGCTCCGATTGTCGTTGATTTACTTGAGCGATATAGTGTGCGTCGCGCGCATTTTCACTGGTTCAAGGGAGATGGGAAGACGATATCCCGCATGGCTGACAACGGTTATTTCATCTCATTTACGCCAGACATCCATTATGAGGATGAGATCCGGGCGTTGGCCAGACAGTATCCAGTGGAGCAGGTGATGACGGAAACGGATGGGCCGTGGCCATTCGAAGGGTTGTATACAGGCCGACATACGATGCCCATGATGGCGCGCGATGTTGCCATCGAGTGGGCTGCACTGCAAGGTATGGACATATTGGAAGCTTCGAAGCTGCTGCGTGCGAATGCGCGGCGCTGTTACGGGGTATAAAGGTAGAAGGAACACATGTTGATGCAGCAAGCATGCAGCTTGGCTGTGTCAATAAGGTTAGATGATTGTAGATAGGATATTCGCTGAATATGAGATGGCGTATTTACGGTACATAGCAGGGGATTGTCCATACGAGTCACTGCTCCGACGAAGCACAGACAATCCCTTGCTTTTACGAGGTGGTGGTACCATGCGCTGCTCGCTGCAAGATGCTTTTCAATCCATTACAACACCATTGCAGCAATGAAGCCCGCGATAAGAAGCGGCACATTGTAATGGAGGAAAGTTGGCACGCAGGTATCCCAGATATGATCGTGCTGCCCATCTGCGTTCAAGCCGGCCGTAGGACCAAGTGTACTGTCCGAGGCAGGTGAACCAGCATCACCCAGTGCACCTGCTGTTCCGATAAGGGCAACAGTGGCTAGCGGGCTGAATCCTAGTCCGATGCACAGCGGCACGAATACAGTGGCGATAATCGGAATGGTGGAGAACGAGGAACCGATGCCAAGTGTAACAAGCAGGCCGATCGCAAGCATTAACAGCGCAGCTATTGCTCGGTTGTCGCCAACTGCCTCCACAGAAGCCCGCACAAGTGTCTCAATATGTCCCGTATCCCGCAGTACAGCGCCGAATCCAGAGGCTGACATCATGACGAAACCAATATAGGCCATCGACCGCATGCCGTCTGTGAGGACACGATCTGCTCTGCTCCATGGAATGACACGTGATAGGATGAGGATTGCCAATCCGGCGGCCGCCCCATAGATCATAGATCCCGTGCTGAGCTGTACCGTCAGCATTGCCGCGATAGCAGCGAGTCCTGACCAAGCTGCCCACTTGTTTGTTACTCCGTCTTGACCTGGGATGGGAGAAGATCCAGGCTGCGTTGTCCCTTCTATTGTTGTGTATTGACGCGGCTTGCGATAAGAGATTGCAAGTGAGACAATAAATCCGATCACCATACCAACAGCCGGAATCAGCATGGCTCGTGGGAGCAGTGATGCATCGACTGCAAGGCCATTCTTGGTTATATTGCCTGCTACAGTGTCGTGGAAGATTGCCCCGAATCCAACAGGCAGAAGCATGTATGGTGTAATAAGACCGAATGTAAGCGCGCATGCAACGGCTCTCCGATCGATGTGCAGTGAATTGAACAGCACGAGCAGCGGTGGAATGAGCACGGGAATGAAGGCGATATGCACGGGAACAGCATTTTGCGACATGCAAGCAATGAGTGCAATGGCGGCCAACACGAGATACCGTGCAGCGGCACGAGGAGCCTTCGTGCTATCCTTTCCCTGTACTAAGCTTACCGCGCCGCGCACCAGCTTGTCCGGCAATCCTGTTTCCGTCAAGCCAGTGGCGAATGCCCCCAGCAGTGCGTAGCTTAGAGCAATTCCGGCATTGTCTTTCAGTCCTTCTCCGAAGACATCGAGTACGCGAGATATGCTAAGGCCTCCTGCTAGCCCGCCTACAACAGTAGCTGTCAGCATCGCAAGTACAACATGTACGCGAAGCATACTTAATCCGAATAATATTGCCAATGATAGTAGTACTGCATTCATCGTCTGATGCCACCTTTATTTCAACTTTACGTTTGCGTCACTATAATACCTAATTAAAACATTACCACTTTACCATAGCAACGTACAATCATTTCCTGTAACGCTCAACCTCTTTGTATTTTTAACGTACGATGTGTTCTTTACAAAAATTACTAATAATATCCGTCTTCGAACTGATGTGATCTTTGCCTGATTGCTATACACTAATAAAGTTCATGTCAAATTAGAGATAAATGAACTGCTATTTGTTATATGTGGAGGGAGAGTTGTCTATGACTCATGCACAATCTGGGAATGTACAGTCGGGCGAGAACAAGTCCGTCTTTAGTTTGTTCCGCAATCGCTTTGTCCAAGCGATTATGGTTGCGGGTCTATTTATGCAAATTGGGGTATGGGTACGGAACTTTGCTGTCCTTTTGTTTGTCATGGAAATGACGAATGGAGATCCGTTCGCCGTTTCAATGGTATCCGTAGCTGAGTTTGCGCCTATCTTTATTTTTTCCTTTATCGGAGGAACATTCGCAGACCGGTGGCGTCCAAAGCGGACCATGATATGGTGTGACTTCCTAAGTGCTTTGTCTGTGTTCGCCGTGATGTGGACGATCGTCTTAGGAGATTGGCATGCCGTTTTCTTCACGACCTTTATTTCAGCTATTTTGTCTCAATTCTCGCAGCCTTCATCCATGAAGCTGTTCAAGCAGCACGTACCAGAGGAGATGCTGCAGGCCGGCATGTCGATATTCCAGACGATGGTAGCCTTGTTCATGGTTCTAGGTCCAGCAATCGGCACGACCATTTTCCAACATTATGGGATACAAGTGTCGCTTGTGATTACAGGGATTGCGTTCATTCTGTCAGCAGTAGCACTTCTGTTCCTTCCTGCTGATCATGCAGAGGACAAAGAGAAGCATAAGCAAACGAATGTGGCGCAGGAACTGGCGGCAGGCTTCCGCTATGTCATGAAGAGTCGCCTATTGAAGCCGCTTGGCGGTTGTTTTGCTTTTGCTGGATTGGCAATTGGATTGATTCAACCGATGGGTGCCTTCCTTGTAACTGAACGGCTTGGATTGCCGAAGGAGAATCTTAGTTACTTGGTGATGGTTAACGGGGGTGCAATGCTTATTGGCGGTGCGCTAGCCATGGGCATTTCGAAGAAGCTGCTTCCGCAGCACATGCTGGCTGTAGGGATGCTGATGAGCAGCGGAGGCATGCTGATGGCAGGCCTCTCTACGCAATTGTGGCTGACGCTGGTTGCTCAGTTCATCAGTGGATTGTTCTTGCCTTGCATTCAAATCGGGATCAACACGATGATTTTGCAAAATACTGAAGGTGATTTCATCGGTCGCGTTAATGGTATTCTTAGCCCGATGTTCACGGGTGCCATGGTACTGACGATGTCATTATCAGGAGGTATTAAGCAGCTTACTTCTATTGTATTTATATATGAGGTAGCAACCGTGCTCTTCATATTGGGTATTCTCGTGATGCTTCCAATCTTGCTTACGCGCAAGCCATCACCGAATGATTCGCTTCAGCGGACTACAGGTACGGAAGGCTAATGCTTTTCAATACGAGAGATGCTGATTCTATTTGTCCGTAACAGACTTACACGAATCCTGCTCGAATAGAATATCGGAACAACTGCGGCGGCCCATTGACATTGGGTACGCCGCGTGTTCATAATATAGGGATAATAGTTGCAAGACAGGTCAACAATTGATGACGAGAACGAGTACGCTATGAAGCAGTCTGAAGAGAGTCGACGGGTGGTGCGAGTCGATGGCTGACATGGCCGAATATCCTCTCCGAGATTCCCTGCTGAATGCGAACTGTGCGCCTCCTATTCTTTGGGGTTGCAGGGCACAGACGTTTGAGTAAGCAAGGACGGCAGTTCCACCGTTACCCGGATTCGCGATGAATACGCGGCCAAGCGCTGCAGCAGAACAGGTCGATTTCCGGAGAGGGAGCGATGTACAGCTGCAGAACAAGGGTGGTACCACGAGCTCAAACTCGTCCCTTCTTAGGGATGAGTTTTTTCTATTTGTAGAGGTTGTACTTTCATTATCACTGTGTACAAAATACGTATATTCGATCGAAAGCGAGGAACCGACAATGGAAACGACCCAAGCAGCACCTGCAGTTACTATGGAACATATCGTTCGTGCACATCACGTGCTCAAAGAAGTCATCGTTCGGACACCGCTTCAGCGTGACCCCATATTGTCCGCTAAGTATGACTGCAACGTGTACTTGAAGCGTGAGGATTTGCAGATTGTCCGCTCATTCAAGATTCGCGGCGCCTATAACATGATTCGCCACCTGACGGAGGAGGAGCTTGAGCGCGGTATCGTCTGTGCAAGCGCAGGCAACCATGCGCAGGGAGTCGCCTATTCCTGCCAAGCACTGCAAATTCAAGGCACGATCGTAATGCCGAGCACGACGCCAAGCCAGAAGGTAACGCAGGTGAAGCGTTTCGGTGGATCATATGTCAATGTCGTGCTGACTGGGGATACGTATGACGATGCGTACGAGGCAGCTATGAACATCTGTGACGAGAAGGGCAGTACGTTCATCCATCCGTTCGATGATCCTTATATCGTGGCGGGCAACGGAACGGTAGGCATGGAGATTATGGAGTCGCTGGAAGGCGCGGCAGACTATGTGTTCGTAACGATTGGCGGTGGCGGCTTGGCGGCGGGGGTAAGCACCTATGTGAAGACCGTTAGTCCAACAACTCGCATCATCGGTGTGGAGCCAGAGGGAGCAGCGTCGATGACTGCGGCATTGGAACGCAAGGAAGTGCTTACGCTGGATACGATCGATAAGTTCGTCGATGGCGCTGCGGTCAAGCGGGTTGGACAACTGCCTTATGAAATTTGCTCGAATCTGCTGGATGATGTGATTCAGGTACCGGAAGGCAAGGCCTGTACGACAATTCTTCAGTTGTATAACGAGAATGCGATTGTAGTTGAACCCGCGGGTTCCCTGCCGATTGCAGCCTTGGATCTGTATCGGGAACAGATTCGCGGTAAAAATATCGTATGTGTTATTAGCGGGGGCAACAACGATATTGATCGCATGCAGGAAATTAAAGAGCGTTCTCTCATTTATGAAGGCCTGAAATACTACTTCACGGTGAACTTCCCGCAGCGGGCAGGAGCCCTCCGTGAGTTCTTGCAGGATGTGCTCGGTCCGAACGATGATATTACGCGCTTCGAGTATAATAAGAAGCATAACAAGGACAATGGGTCTGCGCTTGTCGGCATTGAGCTGAAGTATAAGGAAGATTATGAGCCGCTCATTGAGCGGATGAACAAGAGGGGCATCCAATACATTGAGGTGAACAAAGACAAGACGCTGTTCGATCTTCTGGTGTAATCGGATAGTACTTGGATGATAGAAGTGTTCAAGGGTTCAAGTTTGCACTCGCAGTACGCGAGGAGTGGACAATCGGTGTTGAACTCGCTGGACGATACGGGTATATTTATTAACAAAGTGTGTTAGGGCAAAGAAAGGTTGATGACTGGTGGACAATCCGAATCCAAATCATAGCTCCAACTTTATACGCAACATCATTGTTGATGACTTGAAGGAAGGCCGCGTAAACGATATCGTTACACGCTTTCCGCCTGAGCCGAACGGCTACTTGCATATCGGACACGCGAAGTCGATATGCTTGAACTTTGAGCTGGCGCGTGAGTTCAAAGGCCGTGCGCATCTGCGCTTCGATGATACGAATCCGCTGAAGGAAGATACTGAATACGTCGAGTCCATTAAAAAAGATGTGGAGTGGCTCGGCTTTAAGTGGGACGGACTCTTTTTCGCGTCTGACTACTTCGAAGAGATGTACAATCGTGCAGTATTGCTGATTAAGAAGGGGCTTGCGTACGTAGACGATCTGTCTGCGGATCAAATTCGCGAGACACGCGGTACGCTCACAGAGCCTGGACAGAACAGCCCGTACCGGGAGCGTTCGGTAGAAGAGAATCTTGATCTGTTCGCTCGTATGCGGGGTGGCGAATTCGGCAACGGCGAGAAGGTGCTTCGTGCCAAGATCGACATGTCGTCACCGAACATTAACTTGCGTGACCCGGTTATTTACCGTATCGCGCACGCTACTCATCACAATACAGGCGATGCATGGTGCATCTACCCGATGTATGCATTCGCACATCCGCTTGAGGATGCAATTGAAGGTGTAACGCACTCGATCTGTACGGTTGAGTTCGAGGATCAACGTCCGTTGTATGACTGGGTCGTCGAGCAAAGCGAGATGGAGAAGACGCCGCATCAGTATGAATTCGGGCGCTTGAACTTGACGAATACCGTGATGAGTAAGCGCAAGCTGAAGCTGCTCGTAGACGAGAATGTTGTAGACGGTTGGGACGATCCGCGCATGCCGACTGTTTCCGGTCTTCGCCGCCGTGGATTTACACCAGAGTCGATCCGTACGTTCTGTCGCGAGATCGGGGTAACGAAGTCGAGCGGTGTTATTGACTTTAAATATTTGGAGCACTTCCTGCGGGAAGACTTGAAGCTGAAGGCGCCACGGACAATGGGCGTATTGAAGCCGCTTAAGGTCATCATTACGAACTATCCGGAAGGACAAGTAGAATGGCTGGATGCGGAAGTAAATCCGGAGAACCCGGAAATGGGCGTTCGTCAGATCCCATTCTCTCGCGAGATTTACATCGAGCAAGATGACTTCATGGAGAATCCGCCGAACAAGTACTTCCGCCTGTTCCCAGGCAATGAAGTGCGCTTGAAGCATGCTTACTTCATCAAATGCAACGACTTCGTGAAGGATGAGAACGGCAATGTAGTAGAGATCCATTGTACGTACGACCCTGAGACGAAGAGCGGAAGCGGGTTTACCGGCCGCAAAGTGAAAGGGACCCTTCACTGGGTGGATGCTACACATGCAGTTCCGGCTGAGTTCCGATTGTACGAGCCGCTCATTCTTGATGAGCAAGAGGAAGAGGACGAGTCCGCGTCCTTCTTGGAGCGCATTAACCCGAACTCCCTCGTGGTGGAGCAAGGCTTCATCGAGCCGAATATGAAGGATGTGGAGCCGCATGACAAGTTCCAATTCTTCCGTCACGGATACTTCAATGTGGATCCGAAAAGCTCAGAACCAGGCAAGCCTGTGTTCAACTTGACGGTATCCTTGAAGAGCTCGTTCGCATTACCGAAGCAGTAAGAAATAACGGGGGGTGACCTTGTGTCCCCTATAGCGCCGCATCTTGACGCGATAGACACCTGCTGCTGTGCGGTATGATCGATAGTGAAACAGTGCATCTAGCAGGCGTGAAGATGAAGGAGGTCTTTCGATGAAAGGCAAAGTCGTATTACTAACATCAGATACAATTGGTGCTGCTGAGAATGGCCTTGGAGCAACGATTCTGGAGACATTCCTGACACTTGTGAAGCAGCAGGAACAGCTTCCAGCCGCAGTGTTCTGCATGAATCGCGGAGTGCTTGCGCTGACTTCTCAATCGCTCGCATCCTTGCAGCTTGCTGAGCTGGAGAAGCTCGGTGTGCCAGTGCTTGCTTGCAAGACATGTGCTGATCATTATGGAATTGCAGACAAGCTGGCAGCAGGACAAATCTCTGGCATGGGTACGTTCGTCGAACTAGCAGCCAGTCATGAAGTGCTGACTATTGGATAGCCGTTAGGCTCAAGTTGCATAGCAACAGCTCAATGATGGAGCTGCCCACAAGACCGGATTCTCTGCGGAGAGTCCGGTCTTTGCTTTTTATGTAAGGGGCAAGGATTCTATCTAGTAATGGAACCAGATGTAAAGACAGGCAGAATGAACATATCAAGAGGTGTGGAATAATAGATTTTCTTCATTCATACGTATAATCACGAGATTACGTAAAGGATGGGGATGAGGATGGCTGTAGGAGCGCGATTTATTAAGGTGGCTGCTTTTTATTTCGTTATCGGCGTACTTGCAGGGCTGATTGCAGGCGCAACGAAGCAATTTCAATATGAGTCGCTTCACGCGCATATCGGCTTGCTGGGATGGGTATCGCTCGCCATCAGCGGACTTGTATACGTGAAGTTCCCGAAGGCGGGGGATAGTTCGCTTGGCAACGTGCATTTCTGGCTGCACAACATCGGACTTCCAATTTTTCTTGTTGGATTAGCATTAGCGGTTAATGAGGTAGCGGCTGCGACGGCCTTGTTGATCGGGGGCGGAGTGATTTCAGTGCTGGCGGCTTTGGTATTTGCCCTTAATGTATGGAGTAATGTGAAATCATAAGCTGCTTGTACGTGAAAGATGATGCGTGAGATGATGTCGGAGTCCTGAGAGGGATGAAGTAGCATCTTCATCATGTATACGGAATGAACAGGAAAGGCAGGAACAGCGCTATGAACTGCACCTCCAATCGCTAGATGGTGTCTAACAATTGGGGTGCAGTTCACTACCGATCCTGCCTTTCTGCCATTTATGCAATCGATTATCCGATCCCTATTCCTATAGACGAACTGCGGTAGATACCGATTCAGCGATAATCTCATCGGCAGTGACTTCGCGTCCTAGCGCACTGGACATATAGATGCCTTGGCTGATCAGCATCGTATTCAGTGCCAGCTCTGCGGTAGGAAGCAGGGGGACGATCCCGTTCAGCGCTGCAACCCAATGACCTTGGGAAGAATCATAAGCCCATTCATTCGGATTAAGAAGGTGTCTGCGACGATTCATCGCTTGGACGTCCACTGTTGCGTTGAGATCCATATCTGACACAGTATGATGGAAGCTGAACGGATGCTGTCCTTGGCTCGTTTGGTATGGCATGCGAAGTCCGCCCTTGGAGCCCACTATGCTGCTTCCTTCGAAGCCATCCAAGTAGATTGCCCACGCTTCGATGATATCGAGCGTTAAGCCTCCCTCGAATTTTACGAGACCGAGGCCGAGCTCTTCAACGTCGAATTTGCTAGTTTCCCGGCGTTCCTGGAGCATCTCCATCTCTTGATAGGTCTGTCCGCTAATCCGCGTTACCTGAGGCATACCAAGCAAGTAAAGCAGCTGAGAGATATGGTATACGCCCATATCGTATAGGGCGCCTCCAGAAGCGATGGATTTCTGTGTGAAGGACGGAGTGCCATAGCCGTCAACATAAGGGCGTCCACGGCGGCGGAAGCCCGTTGAACGAGCGTGGTACAGCTTGCCTAGCTGCCCATCCTCAATTAGCGTCTTTGCGGCCTTCGTCTCTGCGTTATATAAGGTAGCCAGCTGGATATGCAGCATGCGTCCGGTTGCCTTGGCAGCTTCAAGCATGGCTGCACCGTCATAATAAGAACCGGCAATCGGCTTCTCGCAATATACATGCTTGCCTGCCTCCAATGCTGCTATGGTGATTGGCGCATGGAAGTTGTTGTGCAGGCATACATCAACAGCCTCGATATCATCACGCTTCAGCAGCTCGCGGAAGTCCGTATACACATGCGGGACTTGATACTGCTCGGCTACTTTCCGAGCTTCTGCTTCATTCACATCGCACACAGCAACGATTTCTGCACCGCTGACGCGGGCGTATTCATCCAGATGATGCTTGCCGATTTGTCCGACGCCAATGATGGCAATACGTTTTGATTCCATCGTTCTCCCCCTTGGTACTCTGTTCTAAGCAGCTAGGCTGCATCTGCATGCGGGAGCGCTGTTGCGGGGGCGCAGCGTAACAGGAATTACACGGAGCTCTCCCTGTTAGGCGGGCAATGAAGCCAGATGACCCTTCAGCTTCCCGATAGCCTCTTCCATAGCAGTTAGCTGTTCATGTGGCGCATTGTACTCAATTGCCCAATACCCGTCATAACCAGCTTTCTTCAATGATGCCAATCGTTCCTTGGCCTGCGGTGATTCAATCAAGCGATAATCAACATGGGTATGTCGTACCCATGGCGCAGCCTGCAGGTCGCCTTCCGCGGCATAAGCGTCTAATGTGTCCGATGACGTCATGCGAAGTGAGAAGGAATCTCCCGTAGGCTTCCATCGCCCAAGATGAAGTAGAATTCCGTAGTTCGGGTGATTTACTGCTTCAGATATGCGAACCAGCGTGTCAGGTTGCAGCGCACAGCCGGTATGATTCTCAGGCCCAACCCAGTACCCTCCCTCAGCAGCGCGCTGTGCGTACTCACGGTATCGCATCGTGATGTATTCAAATGCCTCATCGCTGAGCACATCATCTCCATGGTGAACAGCATCAATACGTACAGACTGTGCCCCCATGATTTCGGCTGCGCGCAGATGGGCAAGTGCATTCTGATGCAGTGCCTCGCGTATTTCTGGATCGGGATCCCAGATGTGGGCTCGATCAACCGCAATATTCACGAGAGCCATCTCACGCTCCATAAGTGCGTCACGAATTCGCTGCAGCATATCATCATCCACAACCTGCCATAGCGGGCGTGTCGTATCTGCAAAAAAGGCGTTCCAGAAATCAATGGACTGCAATTGGTACCGTTTATGGACAGTTGCAATATAAGCGAAAATATCCATCTTGCCCTCAACTCGCAAATTATTGAACGAAAATCCGCCAATAGATAGTTTCATGCTGTTCCTCCTTATGCGAAAGGTGATGAGCTTGCTTTCGTATCTTGGGAATAATGAACTTGAAACTCGGTATTTCATCTGTGAGATGGTATGGGAAGTGAGTTTGATTCGAGAGTAGCAGATTGTGTAAGCGTGGACAATGTGCTAAATTCGCCATAATGACACCGTTTTCATATTAAATGAATACTTGAACGCACTGTATCTTCAGAATACGGACGATTGCACATATTGAGATTGGCAGCGGGAAAATAAAAAGCCCGCAAAAGCTGCGGGCTGAAGAATGTCTCGTAGGATGACTATAGAACGCGCTTGGCACCGACATACGTGCGCTTGGACCATGAAGATGACATGCTGGTCACTACGACTTGGTATGCACTGCCTGAAGAAGCATTCAAGTATTGGTTATTGCCGATATAGACACCAACGTGAGAGATTGTGCTGCCATTGTTCGCGAAGAATACGAGATCGCCAGGTATTGGATTGCTTACGCGATATCCGACATTATACATCTCTCGGGATGTCCTTGGCAGCGATACGCCGTTCTTACGGAATATATATTGAATATATCCCGAGCAGTCGAAGCCGCTAGGTGTTGATCCGCCCCATACATACGGTACGCCGAGGTAACTGCGTCCGGTGTTGATGATGCGAGAAGCTGCGCTTTGTACAGAAGCGGTCGTGACAGACTTCTTTTGCGGAACGCGATCAACGCGAGGAATACTCTTCAAATAATCGGGTGTCCACTCAAAATCCAAATCAAAAGCGTTCATCAAAAAACGAAACGGAATATATGTATTATCTCTGTATGTCCAAGGCTTGCCACCCATGTCAATCGTCTCGCCATTCACATCGGCAGAAGCGCTGTCTGTACGGAAACGGACAGTCGTCGTACCATTCGAGAATTCAATGTTGTTCACACTGGAGTTGACAGCGGACCAAGACAGGGAGTAACCCATTTGCTCCGCGAAGGCGCGGACTGGGACATACATATTTTGATTTTCATCAATAATGGGAATAATATCGGTAAATTGTAAGGCATTACCGTTGACGTGGATCGTGGCTTGCTTAGGCGCGTCGGCAGCAAAAGCCTTCGTACCTAGTGTGCTATCTGCAAACAGCAAGCATCCGATGACTGCGCTTGCTGCAAGAGCAGTCCGTATGGCGGTTTTCACTACATCTCCTCCTCAGCTGTTAAAAATGTAAATTGATTACTAAAAAATCGACAAAACCAGACTAACATAATTTTAAAAAAGCTGGCAATAGTCTGGAAGTATTAAAAATGACAAAACTGTAACTAAACTGTAACCAAAGTGTTAACCCTTATACTGCAAGGGATTTGGGGAATTTGAACTGAATACGAATTATGAAAGAAATAATAATGGAAATGTAAGTAGATGTTATTTCTGTTGCAATTTATTCGAAATTCGACTGAAAACAGGTGCAGCAAACTCAGGCCTGGCGCGGAGAACGCTGTAATAGTGAAATAGAGCAGAGGAGAGGTGACAGTCTTGCAAGTCCATGTAAAGGAAATGAAACCACATGAATGGATCGGTAGTTGCGGCAATAATCAAATCATGATCAGGCAACAGGCAGATTCGTCTGGATCTGCTTCATTAAATAGGCCCTTCGACCTATGGATGATGAGCTTAGCATTCGCGGTTGCGGAATCGATTCGCAGTTATGCAACGGAGAAAGCATGGGATTTACAGTCCCTTCAAGTCGATGCGGTGGATGAAGTGAGTGATCAGGGCAAGCTCCTGTACGTTACATTTCACATAACAGCAGCTGGACTTCAGAAAGAAGAACGCGACGAAGTATTCAGTGCAGTGCGGACGACTTGTACACTGCTAAGACTGGTGAACAAAGAGATTGAAATGTATTTTGCTGATCGGCTTGCGAACGAATGAATGAGCCGCAATAAAACCCAGCACCCTCTATAGGATGCTGGGTTTCTTCATACACCCTCAATTGGAATATATTAATAATTCTAAAAGATATCGTTTGTGTCGTATATATGTAATCATAGAGGTAGGGCGAAGATCCATCTCATGCAACAATAGATTCACACTTTGAGTTATGTTCAATATATTGATTATGATATTATAAAGCTTGAAGACACGCAGCTGAATAGGGTGATTATCCTTCGCTGTGAATGTGAAGTATAGGAAAAAGAAAGCGGTACCGAACCGCTACCGTGCTCGTGTGCCGGCAAGGGATGGAGGTATAGGCCTTGTTGAAACCGTTTCACCAGATGTATCAGAAGCACTTTAAGAAGAAATTATTCAATAAATTAATTGCGATATATTCACTCATTGCAGTTGCTTCCTTAGTGACGGTATCTGTGTTTGCCTATGAGTTCTTTGCGCGCAAGGATGTCAGCAACGCACTCATGGAGCAGCAGCGCACGGTAGATACCATTAACCGATACATTGATCAGAAGAATGATCTAGCCCAGGCGATCGTCCAGCAGGTGTATCAGGATAATCTGCTCATCCAGGATACCGTCTACTTGCTGAATGAGGGATATGAACAATATATCCGCTATCGCTTGGATGCCTACAGCTCGAGCAACATGTTCTATGTGCGCAAGATGCAGGAATTCTTCATGCTCCAGTTCTGGAAGGATCCCGATTTGCAAAATATTAATCTCATCAGCCCTACGAAGCAGTTCGCTTATATGTATACAAGTGATGGAGTGAAGGGCGGGCTCTATGACTGGAGCCAAGATCCGCAGATGAATACGCAGTGGAAGATGAATCGCTATGGTGAACGCGTCTCTTCATATACGAATCAGAGTAAAAAGGAAGAAACTTCAGCCGATATACAAGATATACCGTTACTGCGCCACTCGGATCGCTTGGTCGATATGCTTGACCAAGATGGATCCAAGCGATTAGAGAAGCAGGCTCAGGCTTCTATTCCTACAAAGACCAATGTGATTAAGTCAGAGTCGGAGAAGCTGCCGCTTATCAGCTTCACGAATCGAGTGAGCAGTCCAGAATCTTTGCTGACAGCAGGACACATTACGATTGATTTCAATGCGAACGGAATTGGGCGTCAGATTGGGTATTCCCTTCGAGGTGAGCAATGGATTGTACTGGATCAAAAAGGTGAGATCATCTATCCGTCTTCCCAATCACAGGGGACGTCGACATGGGCCGATGTTGAGGAACTGTCCAAGCTCGAGCGCAATAAGCCGCAGTCGATTCAGGTAGATGGGAAGTCCTCCTATGTAACGGTCTCTCAGACGAATAAGCTGGGGCTGTATGTCGTAGGCGCATTGCCGGAGGCAGCCATTACCGATCATTTGTCTGGACTGAAGAATACGATTGGCATTGTGACGATAATCTGTATATTTGCCGTTCTGATGGTGACCTATTTATCGGTACTCCATTTATCCCGCCGTACGCAGACGATTGTGATGGCGATGAAGAAAGTGCAGGAAGGCAATTTGAACGCAAGGTTGCCCGTTACGCGTGAAGATGAGCTCGGTCTCATCGCGGGTAGTTTCAATCAGATGTGTGAGGATTTGAAGCAGTACATTAATAAGGTGTATAAGTCCGAATTGAAGCAGAAACACGCGGAACTGATAGCGCTGCAGGCGCAAATTAAGCCGCACTTCCTATATAACACGTTAGAGGTTATCCGGATGCGGGCAGTATCCAAGGGCGCTCATGATGTCGGGGAAATGATCTACAGCCTGGCAGCGATGTTCCGTCATATGGTCAAGGACAAGACGATCATTACCGTGAACGAAGAGATTGAGAACTGCCGCCGATACTTGGAGCTGACCCGAATACGATATCGAGACAAGCTGCAATTCACCATTCATATGGATGAGCGGCTTGGCGGCTATAATACGATGAAGCTGTCGGTTCAGCCACTCATCGAGAATTATCTCGTACATGGCATTGTCTTGGATCGGAAGGATAATCATATCCGCATTGAGGTTACGCAGCACCAGGGAGATCTGATCATTCGGGTGAGCGATAATGGCAAGGGGATTGAACCAGAACGGCTGCAGGAGATTCAGAATGATCTGGAGCAGCCGCAAATCCAGGATCACGGTTCGCTTGGTCTGAAGAATGTGCAGGAGCGCCTCCGCATTCTGTATGGGAATGAATATGGATTGACGATAGACAGTACCTTGCATGTAGGTACGACGGCAACCGTTCGGGTGCCGCTGCAATAATAGCGTGGTGAACACTTCTAGTACCACTTCATAATGGAAAGCAGACAAACTTTCGTGTGACTAGGGTTGGGGGGGATATAGATGTACGATGTATTCTTAGTCGATGATGAGCCGTTTATTATTGAAGGATTGCAATCTATATTAGAGTGGAATGATTACGGTCTCCGTATTGTTGGGCAAGCGGAGAATGGAGAGGCCGCCTGGGACATTCTGAAAGATCACCCTGTCGATTTGGTTGTGACTGATATTATGATGCCGAAGATGACAGGCTTGCAGTTGATTGAGAAGGTGAAGCAGGCGCATCCGCATACACGTTTTATTATTTTGAGCGGGTACAATGAATTCGTCTACGTGAAGGAAGGCATTAAGCACGGGGTTGAGAACTACTTGTTGAAGCCAATCAACATTGATGAATTCCGCTCTACGCTGGAGAATACAGTTCAGAAGCTGGATCAATCCCGCATGCATCATATGGTGGAGCTGCACAATCGGGACATCCTGCGCGACAACGTGCTGTTCCGCTGGCTGCGTGACCGCATTCATATGGAGGAGCTGCAGCAGCGTGCGGATCTGTTGGATATTCATTTCGTGCATCCTTATTATATGGTCGTTCTTGTTCGTCCTGAGGTTCGGAAGGACAATGAAATGGACTATATGAAGCAGGATGAAGTTGCTTCTCAGGCGAAGCATCTGTTGGATGAGAAGTTCGGTGGATTTTGCGTGCGCGAGTGGGACGGAGAAACGGCGATTGTTCTTGGCTTATATAATCGTGAGGACAAGCAGGAAGCGATAGAGAAGCTGGTGCAATGGAAGGCAGAGACGGAGCAGAATCTGCAATCGGTGCTGGAAGTCACTGTCGGCAGCGTGCAGGAGGGGTATGCCAAAGCCTCTGTCAGCTTCGATCATGCGAAGCAGGTGCAGCCATACCATCTCGTTCGAGTAGATGACAGTATTATAGATTGTGATGAAATTGAGAGTTATCGATCCTCGCGTCCTTCTTCGGTACAGCCGGAGACGGAACCTTACGTGAAGCTGCTCTATGCACGAAATAAGGAAGGGCTGCGCGAACAGCTTGAAGCAGATTTCGAGCGTTTGTCGGATACGGACGGTGTCACGCCGCGCGATATGCGGAACTTCGCTGTAGAGCTGCTCATCGCATGGAAACAGTCTGTGAAGGGGTCAGCGGTGCTGCAATTGAATGATGAACGCGATTGGTTCGATGACGTGTATCATATTCAGACGCTTGATGCCTTGAAGGATCATGTTCTACAAGTGGCGGCACATGTGATTGAATTGATGAGTGAACCGGAGGACATGAGTCCTGTCGTCAGACAGGTACTCCATGATATCCAAGAACGCTATGCGGAAGAACTGTCGCTTAAGACGCTCAGTCAGGTGTACAATATTAACCCGGTCTATCTGGGACAGTTGTTCCAGAAGGAAGTCCAGTCGACGTTCTCTGATTTTTTGAATAAGACACGGATTAACAAGGCGAAGGAAATGCTGACAGGGACAAATTATCGGATGACGGATATTGCAGCCAAGGTTGGTTACTGGGATAAAAGCTACTTCTACAAGCAGTTCAAAAAGTATGTTGGCATTTCTCCAAAAGAGTATCGAGAGATCCATAGTGCAGCGAATGAATTGGCATAATAACCAGGATTGGAAAGGGCATCCATGGCGAAGTGACGCTGTGTAAGCCCTTTCTTTATTTTGTACACCAAATCTAAAGTTTATTGACTATTGGAAGCGCATCAGTTGAGTTACCCTATAAGTACAACATAGCAACGGGGGATGATGGGATGCAATTCATCAAAAATGCCTTTCGGAGCTTAAACCGCAATCGAATCTTTCTGCTAATGGTTCTTCCGGGAGCCTTGTGGTTTTTGTTCTTCTCCTACCTGCCGATGTTCGGAACTGTGATCGCTTTCAAGGACTATCGTTTCAGCCGAGACGGCTTCCTTGCCAGCTTGCAGCAAAGCGAATGGGTAGGTTTTAAAAATTTTGAATACCTTTTCAAAACGAATGATGCTTATGTCATCACAAGAAACACGATACTATACAACGTAGTTTTCATCGTTATCGGTCTTGTATGTGCCGTAGCAATGGCAATCATCTTGAGCGAAATTGTGAATAAACGGTTGGCAAAATTGTATCAAACCGGGATGTTCCTGCCTCACTTCTTGTCTTGGGTTATCGTCGGTTACTTTACATTCAGCTTCTTGAGTGTAGATAAAGGGGTAATGAACCAATTCCTGGCTTGGATGGGCAAAGACCCTGTATCCTGGTACTCCGATACGACGTATTGGCCTTACATTCTCGTCTTCCTGAATATTTGGAAGGGCGTCGGTTACTCCAGTGTCGTATACTTGGCAGCCATTGTTGGTATCGACAAGACGTATTATGAAGCAGCGATGATTGACGGCGCGAACAAGTGGCAGCAAATTCGCCACATTACGCTTCCAGCGATTACACCGCTCATTACGATTTTAACGCTTCTCGCCGTGGGACGTATCTTCTATGCAGACTTCGGTTTGTTCTATCAAATTCCGCGTGACTCCGGTCCATTGTATGCGGTAACGAACGTAATCGATACCTACGTATATCGCGGTTTGAAGGCGACAGGGGAAATTTCAATGAGTACGGCAGCTGGCTTGTATCAATCATTAGTCGGATTCATTCTTGTCATGACCTCGAACTGGATCGTTCGAAAATTCAACAAAGACAATGCGTTGTTCTAGGCTAGGGGGGAATGACTTTGCGTAAGACTAAACATCGCGACGTTCATGAGTTGTCCAGAGGTACGAACCTTTTGTTCAATATTATTGCTGGTGGATTCGCTCTACTCTGTGTCTATCCGTTCCTTTTCGTTATCGTCATCTCGTTAACGGATGAAGAATCATTGGCACGCAAGGGATACACACTGTTTCCTGAAAAATGGAGCTTCTCGGCTTATGAGTACATTTTCAAAGCTGGGGATCAGTTGCTCAATTCCTACGGTATTACGATATTTATTACGTTAATTGGTACGTTGATTAGCTTGGTGGTTATCAGCTTGTATGCTTATGCGATATCTCGCAAAAACTTCGAGTACCGGGGATTCTTCTCCTTCATCGCATTCTTTACGATGCTGTTCAACGGTGGTCTCGTACCAACGTACATGGTCATTACGCAAGTGTTGGGGTTAAAGGATTCGATCTGGGCGCTTATCTTGCCGCTCATCATGAACGCGTTCTACGTACTCATCATGCGTACGTTCTATAATACGACGGTACCAGACGCGATTATCGAATCTGCTAAAATTGATGGTGCTGGTGAATTGCGGGCATTCATTACGATTGTACTTCCAATCTCATTACCAGGGATCGCCACAATCGGCTTGTTCGCGACACTTGGCTTCTGGAACGACTGGTTCAACGCTTTGCTCTATATCGACAATCCGTCGCTCGTACCATTGCAGTCCATGTTGATGCGTATCGAGAACAGTATGCAGTTCTTGCTGTCGAACGCACAGTTGAACTCTTCCGGTCAATCGCTCGAAATGCTGCGGACATTGCCACAGGAAGCAACTCGGATGGCGCTTGTCGTACTGGCAACATTGCCAATCGCATGTGCGTATCCATTCTTCCAACGCTACTTCGTTCAAGGCTTGACGATTGGTGCGGTAAAAGAATAACTCTTTACCCTATGGTTATTCCCGGATGGCGGCGATGATCATTGCCGCCTCTGGAAATAATATAAACATTCAGCGTGGTACAAAAAGGGGAGGTAACAAAATGGCTAAGGCAAAAAAAATGCTGATGATGACATTCTGCCTCATCATGGTTGCATCTTTGGTTCTCGCAGGTTGCGGAAATAAAAAAGATGAAGCGGCTGGCACAGCAGGAGACAAAAAAGACGAAAAGCCAGTAGAACTGATCTGGTACACGATCGGTACTCCGCAAAAAGACGTTGACAAGGTAATGGAGAAAGTCAGCGAGTACACGAAAGAAAAAATCGGCGCTACAATCAAAATGAAAATGTTCGACTGGGGCGATTACAACCAAAAGATGCAGGTAATCGCCGCTTCTGGGGAACCTTTTGATATCGCTTTCACGTCCTCTTGGGCATTTGATTATGTACAGAACGCTAAAAAAGGCGCGTTCTATGAACTGGATGAGCTGTTAGACAAATACGGTCAAGATATTAAAAAGAACGTTCATCCATCCTTCTTGGAAGGTGCTAAAATCGAAGGTAAAACATACGCGATTCCTGTAAATAAAGAGCTACCAGCTCAAAAAGTATTCCGCTTCAACAAGAAATATGTTGATAAGTACAACATCGACATCAACTCCATCAAGACTTTGGAAGATTTGGAGCCAGTTCTTGCAAAAGTAAAAGCAGGCGAGCCTGGATTGTATCCAGTGTCTGCTGACAAGCAATTCAAGTTCGGTGTTCCTTACGACTTGGTTAACGAAAACTTGCCAATCGGTGTAGCATTGACGGATACGAACGACTTGAAACTCGTCAACGTTCTGGAACAACCAGATATGATGAAGAGCTTCGAGACGATGCATGAATACTACAAAAAAGGTTACGTAAAGAAAGACGCGGCTACAGCACAAAACGGCGATGAAATGAAAACGGGCAAATGGTTCGTTGACATGCCGGACACTCAACCGTTCGCAGACAACCAATGGTCACAAACGCTCGGCTATCCAGTTGTATCTACTCCTTACACAGAGCCTTATGTTTACAACTGGTCTGTAATGGGTTCGATGCACGGTATTTCCGCGAACTCCAAGTACCCAGAGAAAGCAATGGAATTCTTGAACTTGCTCAACTCTGACAAGTACTTGCGCAACCTGGTGAACAACGGTATCGAAGACGTTCACTACAAACGTATTGACGATAGCACAGTAGAATACTTGCCTGCTAAGACAGAAGGTTACGATATGCCAGCATTTACACTTGGTAACTTCTTCATCTTGGATAAGTTGCCTTCTGACCCTAAAGATAAATGGGAACAATTCGCGAAATTCAACGATTCCGCGAAAAATGCGCCGCTTCTCGGCTTCCACTTCAACGCTGACAGCGTGAAAACTGAGATTACGGCTTTGACAAACGTAAAAGAAGAGTTCTATGCATCTCTGTATACAGGTTCTGTAGACCCTAAAGTTTACGTTCCTAAAGCAGTAGAGAAGTTCAAGCAAGCTGGCTTGGACAAAGTAATGGCTGAAATGCAAAAACAATTGGATGAGTGGAAAGCATCCAAGAAGTAATCAATATCGGGGCATGATTGAATTTCGCCCAGCAGCAGATTTGACAACTAGAGCATGGCGACAACAACGTGCAGAGCGAAATGAATAGCCCTTTGTATCCAATCAGGTGGAGCGCTTCGCTTCACCTGATTGTGTACTATTTTGGACAAATAATTGGTTGTTTTTTCACATCCTAATCATTACAATATAATTGATATATTAATTATCTTATTTGCTATAATACAAATAATTCACTTGCGTTGTGATCATAAGTGAAAAGGAGAGAGCCGACATGGAACGTCTACCACAAGCCGTGCTTCGCGTGATGGAAGAAGCAAAGACGAAATTGGCCTATAACCCGAAATTGATGGAGCAGTTCCTGAACTGCTTCCCGAATACGCTGCAAACAACAACTAAGCTGCATGAAGACGGTACATCCTACGTCTTTACTGGAGATATTCCAGCCATGTGGCTGCGCGATTCCAGCGCTCAGGTACGCCAATACATGCCGCTTGCGAAGGACGATGCGGATGTGCGACGCGTCATTGCCGGATTAGTGCGCAAGCAGCTGAAATATATTCAAATCGACCCTTATGCAAATGCATTTAATGAACAAGAAGTAGCACTGGATGAAATTCATCACCGTGACCAAACGAAGCTGAACGGCTGGGTATGGGAACGCAAGTATGAGATTGACTCCCTCTGCTATCCGCTTCAATTGTCCTATTTGTATTGGAAAGAGACAGGGGACACTTCCCTATTTGACGGTGAATATAAGACGGTTGCCCATATCATCATGGATCTGTGGACGACGGAACAGCGTCACTTTGCGCAATCGCCATACCGCTTCGAGCGGATGGATTGCCGCAAGACAGATACGCTCAAGAACAATGGCATGGGTATGCCGGTCAACTATACAGGCATGACATGGTCTGCATTCCGTCCAAGTGACGATGCGTGCACATTTGGCTATTTGGTTCCTTCCAACATGTTCGCGGTTGTTGTGCTGCGGTACTTGGAAGAAATCGCAACAACGGTTTATGAAGATGCGCCGTTTGCCGCGAAGGCTCGCGCACTGATGGAAGAAATCGACGAAGGCATTCAAGCGTACGGCATCTTCCACCACCCGAAATACGGCAAAATCTATGCTTATGAAACAGATGGCTTCGGCAACTATAACCTGATGGACGATGCGAACGTGCCTAGCTTGCTCGCGATTCCGTACCTTGGTTATACAACGGCAGACGATCCAATCTATCAAAATACACGCCGCTTCATTCTGAGTGAAGAGAATCCTTACTTCTACTCTGGTAAAGCAGCGAAGGGTATCGGCAGCCCGCATACGCCGGATCAATACATTTGGCATATTGCCTTGTCGATGCAAGGCTTGACAGCAAACTCGCAGGAAGAGATTGCTTCCCTGATCGAGCTACTCACAACGACAGATGCAGGCACAGGTTACATGCATGAAGGCTTCCATGTGGATGATCCTGCACAGTTCACACGTGAATGGTTCGCTTGGTCGAACAGCTTGTTCTCAGAACTGATTTTCCGCGAACATTGGCTTAAAGGGGAATAAGCAATAAGCAAGCCAATTGCTCATGCAGCAAAGTCAGATCATTAGGAATACTGGCACCTCTATCACACACATCATGGAAGAGAGGGAAACAACATGACAAAAAAGACAGCCCATATCATTTCTCATACACACTGGGATCGCGAATGGTATATGCCTTACGAGTATCATCACACTTTATTGATTGAATTGATGGATACGCTCCTTGATACACTCGATAACGATCCAGGCTTCAAGAGCTTCCATCTGGACGGACAAACGATCATGTTGGAAGACTACTTGCAAGTTCGCCCTGAAATGAAGGAGAAGCTGACGAAGTACATTCAAGAAGGCCGCATTCATATCGGCCCTTGGTACATCCTGCAGGATGAGTTCTTGACAAGCAGCGAGGCGAATGTGCGCAATATGCAAATCGGTCATCGCGATGCGAAGCAGTATGGCGGCAACATTTCCAAGGTTGGCTACTTCCCGGATTCATTCGGTAATATGGGCCAAGCGCCGCAGATTTTGAAGCAATCTGGCATTGATGTGGCTGTATTCGGCCGCGGTGTTAAGCCAACTGGATTCAACAACCAAGTATCGGAAGATGCAGCATATGAATCGCCGTTCTCCGAGATGATCTGGGAATCCCCAGACGGCTCGCGCGTCATCGGCATTTTGTTCGCGAACTGGTACTGTAACGGAATGGAAGTACCTGTTGATGAGCCGCAGGCAGTCGCTTATTGGGACAAGCAAATTCCGAATGCGGAGAAATTCGCATCTACACGCCACTTGTTGTTCATGAACGGGTGTGACCACCAGCCGATTCAAACGGATCTGTCCAAAGCGATTGAAGTGGCAAAGAAGCTGTTCCCGGATGTGGATTTCGTTCATTCCAACTTCAACGATTATGTAGATGAGCTTCGCAAGGAGCTGCCTGAGAACCTGCAGACAGTACACGGCGAATTGCGCAGCCAACGTACAGACGGCTGGTATACGCTCGTTAATACAGCGTCCTCCCGTGTGTACTTGAAGCAAATGAACGCAGAGAACCAGACGCTGCTTGAGAAGGTAGCAGAGCCGCTTGCGGCAATTGCGCACCAAGCAGGCAAGCCATACCCACACCACCTGTTCGTGTATGCGTGGAAGACATTGATGCAGAACCATCCGCATGATAGCATTTGCGGCTGCAGCGTGGACGAAGTGCACCGTGAAATGGTGACACGCTTCGAGAAGTCGAAGCATACAACAGAGACAATTATTAATGAAACGGTAGACAGCCTGCTGAAGCAGATTGATACATCCGTATATAGCGGCAAGCAAGCTGTGCCATTTACCGTATTCAACTCGACAGGATACAATCGCGACGGCGTAGTGGAAGTGACAATCGAATTGTCTCGCCGCTACTTCCGCGAAGCTCATCCGATGAAGCTGGCAGCGGAAATGAAGAAGGATCCAATCGTACCAGGCGCAGTTGTCGACGCAGACGGCAACGTGCTGGATTGCGAATGGGAAGATGCGGGTGTAGTCTTCGGCTATGACTTGCCGAAGGATAAATTCCGTCAGCCATATATGGCGCGTGCAGTGAAGGTGCGCTTGCAAGTACAAGACATCCCTGCATTCGGTTATAAGACGCTTGCTTGGGTGACAGGCGCATCGAAGGAGCAAGGGGCTAGCCTTGTGACAGGCGAGTTCACACTTGAAAATGATCGCTTGAAGGCAGTCGTTGCGGAAGATGGTTCGCTTACATTGACAGACAAGTCGACTGGCCATACGCATGCTGGTCTGAACGTATATGAAGATGCAGGCGACATCGGGAACGAGTACATGTTCCGCATGCCTGCAGGCTCCAAGCCGCTTACGACGGCAGGGCTGAAGGCAGAGCGCAAGGTTGTAGAAAATACGCCATACCGTGCGGTAATCGAAGTGGCGCATAACTGGAGCATTCCAGTATCCGCTGACGATAAATTGGAAGAAGAGCGCCGCGACATTGTGGACTTCAACCTTCGCAAGGCACAGCGCTCGACTGAATTGGTTACATTCCGCATCATCACTCGCTATACGCTCGATCGCGGTGCCAAGCGCGTTGATGTTCATGTAACGATGGACAACAAGTCCAAGGATCACCGCGTAAGAGCGTTGTTCCCGAGCGGCTTTGAGTCCGAAACACACTTGGCGGAATCGATCTTCGAAGCGGCACGCCGCAACAACATTCCAGCGAAGGAATGGGAGAACCCAAGCAACGATCAGCATCAGCACACATTTGTCAGCGTAAGCGACGGCAAGCTGGGCTTGACGGTTGCGAACAAGGGCTTGTTCGAATACGAAGTATCGCAAGACAACAAGAACACGATTGCAGTTACGCTGCTTCGCTCTTCCGGCGAGCTTGGCGACTGGGGCTACTTCCCGACACCAGAAGCGCAGTGCATCGGCGTTCATACGGCTGAATATGCAATCATCCCGCATGCTGGCGACGTAGTTGCTTCTGGCGCTTACGCGGAAGCACATTCGTTCCAAGTGCCTTGGGTTGTACGCCAAGTAGAAGTGCAGGAAGGCAAGTTCCCAGTGAACCATGCATTCCTGGCATGGAACGGCGAAGGCGTAGCGTTCTCCTCCTTGAAGATGGCAGAAGAGACAGGCGACATGGTCGGCCGTTGGTTCAACTTCAAGCATGAAGAAGCTTCTCTGAACGTATCGCTTCCAGAAGCTGCGAAAGGCTTCTACCGCAGCAATATCATGGAAGAAGTTCAAGAGAACATTGCTTCCACGAATAACCGTGAAGTAAGTGTTGCCTTGAGTAGTGCTGAGATCTTCTCGCTCGGTATCCAAAAATAATACGTATGATTATAGGGAAGACGCTTGCGAAGACTCGCAAGCGTCTTTTTTGTTGTCAGATGAGCTTGCACAGCAATTCATATTTATTTTGCGAACAGGAAAATACCCCCTTTACAAAAACATTTTTATCGCTAAAATAAATTTTAACGATAAAAACAACCTTAGTGGAGGGTTCCTTATGAAGCTGCTCATAAACAATCGCGCATTCCGATTTCTATGGCTTGCCCAAATCATTTCTGAGCTTGGTGACGGTATTACACGGCTCGTTGTTATCTTTCTTGTCGCTCATTTATCAAGCGATCCGCTGGCTATTAGTCTTGTCGTACTCGCTAATGTACTGCCAAGCATGCTCCTTGGAACATTCGTAGGCCCGATCGCTGATCGCTTCCAGCGCAGCCACATCATGATGGCCGCTGATATCTACCGTGCGATCATTGTTGTCCTTCTTATCGCATCCCAGCACAATTTATACGGAATTTATGCTTTAGTATTGCTGCAAAACATCGGCACCGTGTTTTTTGAGCCTGCGCGTTCCGCTATTGTGCCCAGTCTTATTGGGAAAGAGAACATCACACAGGCCGTTTCTTTCTCGCAGGCTACTTATATGGCTATGAGGCTGGTGGGGCCATCGATTGCGGGGCTGCTAATTCCACTAGGTCATTTTGACCGGCTATTCCTTTTTAATGGACTTACGTTTGTGCTGTCTGCTTTGTTTATTTACGCGATGTCCAAGGCAACACCTGCCCCTGATCGAACTCTTGAAGATATCCAAGATACACGCAGGGTGCCCGGGCAGTCGGCTGCTGAGAAGGAGCCGTACTGGCAATCTTTGAAGGCGGGGCTGCGCACGATTTACCGCCACGATGGATTATTTGCACTCCTTCTGCTGCTTGTGCCGATCATGCTTGTCATTGGTGTTATTAATACAAACTTGAATGCGGCTTTGCTGCAAACCTTCCGCATCCCGGCTGAGCATTTTGGCTTCATTTCGAGTATGGTTGCGGTAGGCAGCATATTAGGGGCGCTCGCTGCACCTCATCTCATGAAGCGGATGGCTTCCAATGTTCTGCTGCTCGGTGCTGTCGGGGTTATCGGCCTGTTCTGTTTGCTCATTGTTCCATTGCACTCGCTGTACCAAGCGAGCGGGGTTCTCAGCGTATATGTATGGTCGATTGGTCTAGGCGTATCAATTGCCTGCACGAATGTGCCGCTCAGCAGTTTGTTTATTACCATTATGCCAGATGAAATGAGAGGCCGCGGATCGGGAGTATTCGATTCTGTGTCGCAAGCCGGCACGGTTCTTGGCATAGGCATAGGTGGGTTATTCGCTTCTATGTTCGGCGTATTGCTGGCCACCGCGTTTGCCGGATTGCTGCTTGTTATTGTCGTTGTCATTTTCCCTCTGTTAAAATATAACCAAGCACTTCGGACTACGAACGAAGCGAAAATGACGGGAGGAGACCTGGCGATGTCTTCTTCAGACTAAGGGAGGGGACAGCTTGCAAGAGCAGCGAGTAATTAACGATGTCGAGCTGTTGAAGATCATGCTGGATCCACGCCGGATGCAAATATTGCGGTTTGCGCAAGACGAGCCGATTACGGTGAAGCAGATGGCAGAGATAATGGATGAGAAGCCATCCAGACTGTATTACCATGTGAAAAAGCTGGAGGAGGCTGGGCTGCTGGAGCTCGTTGAGACGAAGCAGCAGGGGAATCTAATCGAGAAGTATTATCTTGCAAATCAAGAGAAGCGTAGCTATACGTTGGGGAAGGAATTATCACAGGAGCATTCCAGTCTGATTGTCCAAGAGCTTCTGCGCATTACCCATCAAGGTATAGATGTAATCGAGGACGGAATGCGAAAAGGACAGTACGGAGAGGACTTGCTTGCGGAAGCAAAGATTGCCTATTCGTCCATGACGCCGATGGAATGGGCGGAGAAAGCGTATTATGTACAGCAAGCAACCTCAGCTAATTACACGCCGCCACCTTTCAATCCAGACGAGTCCTCGATTGCTAATGATGAACAATTGCGAGAGCAGACGACCAAGGATGAATACGTGTTCGTCATGCTCAGCTACCGCCTAAAAGATGTCCCGAACCGGGAATCTGTCGATGGCAACGAGAATATGAATCATGAGTGATGGATGAGTGATGGATATTTGATGGTAATCTTTGTTCAAATTTGGGACAATGTTGAGGTTAATCGAATATGCAGAAGAACACCCATCCTCCATGCTTGAGATGAGCAGGAGGGTGGGTGTTTGTTTTTGGAGGTTTGTAAGGTACATACAATGCTTCTCCAAGTTGTGTATGGAATCGGTTAGAACAGAAATGCGTTACCCGCCGATGATCGTTAGTTCCTTCGGATAAGAAGTCAATACCTCAACACCGTCTGCGGTTACGATGACATCATCCTCGATGCGCACGCCAGCCACCTTCGGCACATAGATGCCCGGTTCAATCGTGAACAGCATGCCCGGCTCAAGCACATCCTCGTTGCGCTCATGTACAGATGGGTACTCATGGACATCGATGCCGAGGCCATGACCGAGACGATGGGTGAAATAATCTCCGTAGCCTTTGTCCGCAATGACCTTGCGTGCTGTGCGATCAAGGCTGCCGAACGTAACACCTGGCTTCACAGCTTCAATGGCTGCCATGTTCGCGGCGAGCACCGTATTGTAAATTTCCTTGCAAGTATCATTCACTTCACCTACGGCGAATGTGCGCGTAATGTCAGAGGCATACCCGTTCGCGTATACGCCCATATCGAACAAGAGAAGCTCGCCTTCCTTGATTTTGCGGGAACCTGGTACGCCGTGCGGGAGTGCTGCATTCTCTCCAGCCAGCACCATCGTGCTGAAGGATGGACCGTCTGAACCAAGCTTCTTCATCAAATATTCAAGCTCTGCCACCATTTCGATTTCACTCATGCCTACTTTAACTCGGCTTACGCCTTCCAGCAGAACAGCTTCGACAAGTCGAACTGCTTCCTTCATGCGAACGACTTCTTCTTCCGACTTGATAACACGCATCGCCTGCAGAATTGGGCCTGCATCTACGAAGCTTTCCGCTGCTGTGGCACTCGTTAATGCTTCATAGCGCTGTACGGACATATGTCCCTTCTCGATCGCGAAGCGAGCTGCCTGCTGTGGCAGATGCTGCTTCAGGATGTCATAGGGGTTGTCTGTATCTGTATGGGTAGCAATCTGTTGCACCACAGATACAGCGGCTGCTTTGTCCCCGTCCAGTACAGGTACAATGAGTGTTGGTTCGCCTTGTTGAGGGACTACGATTCCAAGGAAGCGCTCATGCGGATCACAAGCAAAGCCAGTCAAATAATAGACATGTTTCGGATCGGTAATCAGCATCACGTCAATGCCGCTTTGCTCCATGGCGGAATGGAGCTTGTTCCATTTATCATTCATCGAAAATCTATCCTTTCGTACGTTGGAATTAGGTGGTGTAAGGTCATTGTTATTATTGCTTCTATTTTCGACTGTATCATGACCGATTGAAAATTGCGAATAGACAAAATAAAAAAAAGGAGTATTATATATAATACAGACTGATTATTTTCATGTGTTTTCACAACATGTGTTCTATACTGTACTATTATTATGCCAATTATCGCCATGAGGAAAGGAATGACCGTCATGAACACTACGAAGACTCGCACGAACCATCAAGCAAGCGAACGCGTTGAAAACCATCGAGTTGATTCCGTTACCCATTCACAATCACCCACTATGCGTGGAGCAGACATTGTCGTAGACTGCCTGAATCGTCAAGGCGTCACTCATATATTTGGAATTCCAGGGGCTAAGGTTGACAGCGTTTTTGACGCACTTGTTGATCGTGGCCCCTCTTTAATTGTGTGTCGGCATGAACAGAACGCAGCGTTCATGGCTGCCGCGGTAGGACGATTAACAGGCAAACCTGGGGTATGCCTGGTGACATCTGGACCAGGGGCCTCCAACTTGGCAACAGGTCTTGTTACTGCAACGGCGGAAGGTGATCCGGTGGTTGCTTTAGGTGGCGCTGTATCACGCGCAGATCGCTTGAAGCGGACACACCAATCCATGGACAATGCAGCACTGTTCCAGCCGGTAACGAAGTACAGCGCAGAAGTGCAGCATCCAGACAACCTGCCGGAGGTCCTGACGAACGCCTTCCGTGCAGCGACCTCGCCGCGTCAGGGCGCAGCCTTCGTCAGCCTGCCGCAGGATGTAATTACTAGCCCGGTACAGGTATCGGCGATTGGGCCATTGCCTTCGCCACGGCTTGGAGCGGCTCCTTCCGAAGGAATAGCCGAGGCGGCTGAAGCATTGCGCAGTGCCCGCATCCCGGTCATTCTCCTTGGGATGCGGGCAAGCTCGCCGGAAGCAGTCTATGCGATTCGGCAGTTGGTCGCACATACCAACATTCCGGTTGTAGAGACCTTCCAAGCGGCAGGTGCCATCTCTCGCGAATTGGAGGCTCACTTCTTCGGCCGTATCGGATTGTTCCGCAATCAGCCGGGGGATGAGCTGATTGAACAATCGGATGTGGTGCTGACCATCGGGTACGATCCCGTGGAATACGATCCGAAGTTCTGGAATCATGATGGCAAGCGCCACATCATTCATCTCGATGATGTCCAAGCCGACATTGATCATGATTACCAGCCTGAGATGGAGCTGCTCGGAAGCATCGATCGTACCGTGCAGGAATTGACGAAGCACTTGGCCGGCTTGCAGCGGACGCCAGAAGCGAAGTTGCTGTGCGATTCCTTGCTTGCGAAGCTGGTAGAGGCGTGCGAGCCGCCGCAGAAGGTGAAGCCGGGAACGGTTCATCCCTTGCAAATTATTCATGGTCTGCGCAGCGTCATCGATGACAACGTTACGGTAACGTGTGACGTGGGCTCTCATTATATATGGATGGCGCGTTACTTCCGCTCTTATGAGCCGCGCCGCCTGCTGTTCAGCAATGGCATGCAGACACTTGGCGTCGCCTTGCCTTGGGCCATCGCCGCTGCCTTGGTTCGTCCGAATGAGAAGGTGGTATCCGTATCAGGGGATGGGGGCTTCTTGTTCTCTGCGATGGAGCTTGAAACAGCCGTACGCTTGAAGCTGCCGATTGTCCATCTCGTCTGGAATGACGGCACGTACGATATGGTTGCGTTCCAGCAGCAAATGAAATATGGCCGGACTGCAGGTGTCGAATTCGGCCAGCCGGACATGGTGCAGTATGCAGAGAGCTACGGAGCCACTGGCTACCGTGTCACGGATCCTGCCGAACTGGTACCGACACTGAGGAAGGCGCTTGAAGTAGAAGGGCCCGTCGTTATCGACATTCCGGTCGATTACAGTGATAATATCGCGCTTGGAGATACGCTACTCCCAGACCAATTCCACTAAGAGTGCATCTGGCAGCGTGGGAAAGTACAGCTTGCTACAAGGAGGAACAGATAAGATGAATGCCGTATTGGAACATCCATTCAACGAAACATTACGTCCATCGGACTCATATACAACAACGGAACGAGAAGCGGAACACCGCTCAGAGCAGCCGAGCACCATTTTCCAGACATCTACCATGAGCGCCCTGCTCGACGGTGTATTCGAGGGGAGCATGACAATGGCTGAGCTGAAGCAGCATGGCGACTTCGGTATAGGCACATTCAATGAATTGGATGGGGAATTAATCGCCTTCGATGGAGACTATTATCGCCTGCGCTCCGACAGCAGTGTAACGCCCGTGAAGCCGGAAGACGGAACTCCATTTGCTTCCGTAACGTTCTTCCAGCCAGTCAAGACATTCCGTGTGAACCAGCCAATGAGCCGCAGCCAGCTAGAGCAGCTGATAGACAGCCTGCTCCCGAGCCTGAACCTGTTCTATGCGATTCGTATTGACGGGGAGTTCGAATGTGTAGTAACACGTACCGTTGCGAAGCAGAAGCCGCCATTCCGCCCGTTCTTGGAGGCAATCGAATCTCAGCCAACATTCACATTGGAGAAGAAAAAGGGAACTGTAGCAGCGTTCCGCATGCCAGCATTTGCTCAAGGAATAGCTGTAGCGGGCTATCACCATCACTTCGTTGATGATGCGCGCACAGGCGGCGGGCATGTGCTGGACTTGCAGCTTAAATCAGGCATCGTGCAGATAGGCAAGCCGTCAGAGGTGCATATGCATTTCCCTGAGACCGAAGCGTTCATGAACGCTGACCTGACGAGCCGCGATCTCGATGCAGAAATTGCGAAGGCAGAAGGTTGATCCGATAGTCAAGCCTGCTGGTAAGCAAACGTAGAACCCGCACGTTGAACGAACGAATCGTACCCCCGTACAACGTACTCGTACATTCATAGTACCCGTACAGTGTGCATTTGAATTGCAGCATCAGCGTGTACATGAGTAAGTTTACAATATGCCAAGAAGGCCTGAATGGGAGAGAATGGAGCCCGTTTGGGTCTTTTTTTATTAAGGAGACAAGGTTGTGTGTGATGGCTAATGAAGGGTAAATCCCCTGATGCCTTGATGGGAGTGGACATCAGGGGGCGGATGATACTGCACTTTGAAAGATGCGGCAGCCTTAACTCATGCGAGCGACAGTAAACGATGTGGCAAGCGTGGAAATTTCATTGGACAATTGCGCTGCGCTTACATCATGACGCAATTCCACAGCATAACAGAATTCGTAGAAACCTCCGAGTGTGGCTTTGAAATTCGTTTCCCAATAGTTCGTCATTAACCAAGCATAGGTAGACGGCTTAGCGTCCAGCGACTGCTGGGTATGAACAAGTCTGCGGCCATGCTCAAGCGATCCCAGTTGCAGCAGCGGTGTATCGGGCATAGCGAGAAGCAGTGTAAGCTCTTCGGACTGTGAACCTGTATAGTCTGTCACTGGAGGTTTATCGCTAGGATCAGCTGAATTAGGATGCGATGCATGCGTATGATTGCACCATGCCAGACCTTCTTGAATGCACGTATAATCCAGGCACGTGCCTGGCAGCTGATCGATCCATGGACGTACGATGGCTCCTGCTTTCTCTACATACAAGGTATCTTTGTGATGTTCGCCAGTCGTGAACGGCAGTGCGACATATACGTTCTCGGGAAGCCATACGCTGTCTTTGTGAAGCCGAACAGATATCTCGACCCGATTCGATGCAGCATGTACCTTCAGGAATAGTGCGTAATAGCTCATTCCTTCGATCACGTAAGTCAGCTCTATTGTCGCATATAACGGACCATTCTCGATTGGACGTGCACGGACGAGGCGACCGGTGCTTCGCTCTACGTTTATACCCTTGCGATTGCGTCCCATCCGGCTGCGAACAGCCCAGACTTGGCTCTGATCGCTTGAATCAGCAGCCGGAGTGACCTCGTAAATGGGTGTGAATGCACCGTGCTCGCGATTGGCTGCCAGCATTTCGCATCCCGTTTGTTTATCGATCCAAGAGATAATGCCCTCGTTTTCCTTCCATTCAATCCGTACATAGGGTGATTCAATCGAATGCTGAGCAATACGAATAGGACCATGTGCAGACTCTTCTGCATGCAAGTCCTCCATATCATAGACTCGATCACTTCCCATCAGGCGGGTATTGGATGTTGTCAGATTTGTAGGGCGAGCTGGTGCCTTACGAAGGTTCAGGAAGCACTCTTCACCTCGACCGAGCGTGACTTGAACGACAACGGACTGTGGGTGAGGGGACTGATGCGGAAGCACATTCCCGGTTCCTTCATGTACGACTTCCAATCCACCTTCGAATAGAGCAGGCTCCCATCCGTCCAAGGATAGGGTGACAAGCTTGGCAGCGGGTGCATGCTCCGTGTTCACAATGCGATAGCGGAATGGACGCTCAGGATATAGAGGTGCAGCACCTTGCGCGAACAGCACCTGATCCAGCGCTTGGTGCGCAAGGCGGCTGGCCTCGGCTGCATAGGCCTGCTTGCGTACTTCGAGCAGCTGTACGTTCGGGTGCCATGGCTCATAGATGGAGGAGTGGTAGCCCCATGTATGTTCCGCATACATGACAAGTGCTTGCTCGACTTGATTCAGCTTCGAGATGTCCACGATGCTAGCCTTAGGATCGAGGCGCTTCACCTTGCGCAGTGTGCGCTGTGCGTCACGGAACAGCTGTGTATGCATGGCAGTTGAGCTGACGCCGTCAGACCACCAATCCGGCCAATCTCCTGTATAGACCGGTAATTGGTCTACATCTTCCTGCTTCAATCTAGCAAAGAAATCATGAAGCGTCGTCATCTCGATGCGTATCGAATCGCCGTATTGAGCGTTCCAATTACGAATGAATTCCATAATCCGGCCGTTGGGTGCAGCATTGTCTGTGCCTAGACCAGACAGCATGACCGGCACAAAGTCATAGGGATATCCTTCTTCCTCAAGCCGGCATAAATAACGGTGCATACGGATACGGGCAATAGCGTCATGATGAGCATCTATTAACTGGTTATCGAATTCGTCTTGGATCATATACTTGCCGAGTGCACCGGGACATAAGCCAAGCTCGTTGCCGAACATGTAGTGCTCTCCGTTCCAGACGAGCAATCTCTCGCCATTCGGCGCCTGCCACCAGAAGGGCGTCTGCTTGCGGCCAAGTGCGAACATGCCGTGGTGGGTGTGGATGCAGCTGAATAAATGCTTGATGCCATTGTCGAGGAGGCTCTGGGCATACCCCCATCCATAACCGTTAATGTCAGCAGTCATCGCTGAGTCCACATGTTGTCCAATCGACTCTGCGTATGTCTGTGCTTTACGATGAATGCTATGCAATAAGGAATAGTCCGGCAGCTCCGTCATATTCAAATACGTACCGGACAGCTCGATGCTGCCGCTGCGCACAGCCTCCGCGAATTGCTCGCGCTCCTTCTCCGAAGCTTGCTCCAAGAAACGTTCCACTGCCCAGAATGTCTCGCAAGTCCAGCGGAATCCCCTCCATTCCGGCTTCATTCCGTTCGATGCTTGCTGTACAATGTTCAGCGCTTGTCGAATAAATTCAACGTGATAGCGCTCGATCTTCTCCTGGCGTTCCGTATATCCGATGTCCGTATGGGAGTGGTGTATCGCATAAATGGTCCAAGTCCGCTTCGGGGATGGGATTATCGCACGTGCGATATGCTGTTCGATGTTCATCATGTAAGGCCTCCAATTCCATTTCAGCTAGGTAACAAGTAATGAAAGAAACCTTCCGCTCCATTCCGGCTTCAGAAGGTCAGTGACATGGCAGCGAAGAGCAGAGATTGTGTACCCCTGTCTTCTCTTCTCTCCTGTATGCCCTCATTGTAAGAAATGGTGGGAAGGTTGTATTTGGACTGGTTGGCTTTGTTTTTGTAAAATACGGACATCATTATGCGTTCGGACGTTGACTCGGATCTGTATCGAGATGAGCGCGATGGAGATCACGGCGACGGTAACGTGCAGGAGATACTCCGAGCAGCTGAGTGAATACTCTTGTAAAATAATGCACCGACTCGAAGCCACACTGCTCAGCGATATGCTTAATGGCTGCATCAGTATCGAGTAGAAGCTCCTTCGCCAATTGGATGCGCCGTTCTTGTACATAATGGACGAACGTCTGACCGCCATGCTGCATGAACAGTCGGGATAGATGACGGGGAGAAATGTGCAAATGCTGTGCCACGATCTCAAGCGACAGCGGTTCACTAAGGTTATCCGCTAAGTATAGACAGGCTCTGCGGAACAGATCATTCGTGCCGATAGACATGTTCGCGGCGCCTATGGACACTTCCGGGAGCTGGTAGGTATGCGGCGCGAATAGCGGCAGCATCGAATACAGCAGTGCCCCAGCTGTCGATTGCAGCACCGCAATCGGGTAAGCGGCTTGTCCCTGCCCATTCCCGTTATCGAACATGTACAGCAAGGCGCCCCACAGCGCTGCTGTTGCTGACTTCTCAGCTGAAGGAATAACAGGGACGGCATCTTGCGCCAGTACTTGATAGGCACGAGCGTAAGCATCTGCCGAATCTGATTCGATGATGTCGAAGGCGACGTAACATAGCGCAAGACCCTCGTCACTGCGAATCTGATGCCAGATGCCAGGTCGGGAACAGAAGGCGGTTCCTGAGGATAGCAGATAATGCTTGCCATCGTCGATATATTCTCCGCTCCCTTCCATGACGTAGCACATTTCAAAAAAAGAATGTCGATGCAGCGTGTTATGGTAATGTTGGGGCATGAAGCCCCAGTAATGGACGCGATAGCGCACAGGCCCGCAGTCGATCTGGGTGGCGTATATATTGAGCGCATGATTTGCTTTTTTGTATGCTATAGGACTCGCATTCATCATATGTACTCCTTTGTGTACCATACGTATGTCTAACATGATGCTTGGTTGAAATGCAGCTGCGTAGCGAGGTTCTGATTCTTCGCAGTATGGCCCTGATCTCTCTTAATCCTCCTTATTTGACGAAAGGATATGCTTGCCAATGGCAAAGAGGAAAATTCCTACGTAAGCACCTACTCCCAGATACCACGAAAGAGTTTGATTAGCATCCTCCTCTAGCTGTGCTAGCAGGGTAGCTTGATCGGTAGAGACGAGAATGGTTTTGTTCTCCTTGAGCGGGACGAGCTGTCCCTCTTGCACGTGGACGGCAATAATTGAGCTTCTGCCAGGCCGAATGCCTCGATAGGCACATCTATTTTCTTTTGAAAAAATTCCGTCATTGCATATCAGGTATATTTCTTCCTGAATCTCCGCTCCATATACCATCGATGGTGTTAATATAAGATGTCCGGTCAGCAACAGCCATTCATTAGAACGAATCGGGTATCCAGCTACAGCTGCATCTTTTGCGAGCCAGTTGTTAATCTCATCGGGAGTACTAGGATAGTCTTTCCTTTTGTTGGGGACGTAAGTTTCTCTTTGCAGCAGTGCAAATGCAGGCTGAACGTAATCGGAATCTCCTGTTGGAGCCGCAGCTGTCATTTTTCCTTCAATAATTTGATAACCGTTCTGTGACAAATCGATCGTCGTTTTTGGCTTTATATTTTCCAGCTTCGTAATCAGGCTGCGAGTCTCTCTTTCTTTACCTGTTCCCAGTAGGAAAATAATGATGAGAATCAATGCTAGGGAGGCTACGACAATAAGATCAAATAGAAAGCCTTTATTAAGAGTTTTTTTCATGCTCTCTCCTCTGATTTCTTCCTCAAATAATGTGAAAATCAACTGTAAAGTGAGGCAACAATTGGAACTGTCTCTTTGCTATGACGTTTGTTACAATAAAATTTACCAGTATTTTAGTATCTAAATAAATCGGTTTTACGAACAAAGTATGTATGCAGTTGAATCGTATCAATTTACCGGGCAATTGAGTTCGAATTCACATAAGTGTCACATATAACGCTTTCAGCAGCCATGTTGTTCACAATTCGTCACAGCAATTGATCGTCCGGTTATGGGACAATATGGATGAAAGCTGGAAATCATCATATGGAGGGGACGGACGATGTTGTTAACGGCAGAACAGCTGGAACAGTGGAGTGGTGATACCGTGGAGCGAATGGAGACGCGCAAAGCAGCTTATCAATTGCTGGCTGATTTCCTGGGAGAAGTTCCAACACTAGATGTCATCATGGCATGGCGGAACGGGCAGGAGCTTAAGTTGTTGTCATCCAGTTCCGAAGGAGCCCAGAAGCTGTGCAGTATGCTCACGAACATGTCGATTAACGAAATGTACGCCGTATACTCCTCGCTGCGAGACGAGTATTTGCGCTTGTTCGGCTCTTCAGGCCAGCTGCCTGTAGCGCCTTGCGAGACCATGTATCGTGCGAGCGAGCAAATGTTGCCTAAGTCATACGCTCATGATGTGCGGCAAATGTATGCTGAATTCAGTTTATATTTCAAGAAGATGAACGGAGAGCCTGACGACCATATTTCCATAGAATTGGAATTCATGGCTGTTCTCATCGAGAAGATGATGAACAATGTGGCCTCGAAAGAGCGTTATGAGCGTTATATGAATGGCCAGCGCGAATTCGTGTTGGATCATCTGAAGAGCTGGGCGCCACGCTTCGCAGAGGACTTGGCACAGCATGCTGAACATCCAATTTATAAGGCAATTGGAATGCTGCTAAGAGAGTTCATCGCTAAAGAAGCCGCATGGGCAGAACAGATGAAGATCGCATAGTTGCACATTCTGTATCGATATTGATGCAGTAAGATAGAACGAAATCGAGATCTATGCATATGACAAGGGACCTTTCCACACAAAGGTCCCTTCTTCTCTATACGGACTTGCACGTAATGCCGCGCCAATAGATCGTCCAAGCGGCTTCAAGATTGCTCTCGAATCGGCTTACGCCTCCGTACAGAAGCTGTACGAACAGCCCGTCCAATATCGAGATGAATGCCTTGGCTGCCTGCTCGGGATGAACACCGTGAATTTCTTGTGAGCGCAGCGCCTGTGCCATGCGGGGGATGAGCCCCTTCTCCAGCCGCTCGATGAAGGAGTGCATGCGTTCAAGGACAGGCTCTTGCAGCGATGGAGGCGGGAAGAAGGCGACCCGCAGCATAAATTTGAGCACATCATACTGGCTGTACCGGTGACGGTAGGAGTCAAGCAGCAGCTTCAACTGATCGTAGAGCGGCAAATGCTCATGCTTGTGGAAAAAGTCCGTGATCCAGTTTAACTCATCGACAAATACAGATTGCAGCACGTGCAAAAACAGATCTTCCTTGCTCTTATAATGCGCATAAATAGATGGCTTCTTAATGCCGACTTCCTCGGCAACTTTGGACAAGGAAGTCCCGGCATAGCCATATTTGGCAAAATGGGATAGAGCGATAAGTTGAATGCGGTTGGCAGTCAAAGGGAAACCCTCCATTCTTCGCTGTTCCATAACTACCTATCGTTCGTTCGATGAAATTATGTCACACGGTTGAAATCGTTGTCAATGACATATTTGAAAGCGGAGAATTCGGGTATAGTAATTCAATATGGATTGTTCTTCCTTCACCTCTTGATTAAGACATATTGCAGGATTATATAGTAGGATGCTGTATAAGGATAGAAGCATGTTAGATACAGATATTTAGAGATGGGGGAGCATGCGGATGAGGAGAGCATTGCAGGTAGGTTTGTTTCTGATCTTATTGATGACGCTAGGTCTATACATAAACGATACGTTCGGGCATACCATCGCTACATCCTTAAGTATTATGACGACACTCGCGGTCATCACGCTTGCCGTTATTATTTTTATGGAAAATCGGCATCCTTCCAGCACGGTTGCATGGATTCTGGTGCTGGCACTCGTTCCTGTAGTCGGATTTATTTTCTATATGCTATTTGGTCAAAATTATCGCAAGCGGCGCCGTTATGCCCGCAAGGCTGTCCAGGATCGGCAAGGGTATGCCTTCATTGATAATGAATCGCTGACACGCAGGGAGCAGGTATTCGCTACCTTCAATCCTGATGAGCGCCAGCTTCTGCGACTGACGAGCCGACTTAGTAAGAGCCCGATATCCTTCGGCTCCGATACGCGGATTTTGAACAATGGGGAAGAGACGTTCTCTGCGCTCATTACGGAATTGAATCAGGCGCAGCATCATATTCATATGGAGTATTATATCTATCGAGATGACGACATCGGACGATCGCTTAAGCGAATACTGATTGATAAGGCAGCTGCTGGGGTTAAGGTTCGCTTCATGGTGGATGCGGTAGGAAGCATGCATCTGCCGAAGACATTCTTGGCGGATCTGCGCAATGCCGGGGTCGAGGTGGCGGTGTTTGGTGCTGTGAAATTCCCGCTGTTCTCGAATCGGGTGAATTACCGGAACCATCGCAAAATTGTTGTCGTGGACGGCAACGTCGCTTTTATCGGCGGATTGAATGTAGGAGATGAGTATTTAAGCCGCAGCAAGACGTATGGCTTCTGGCGCGATACTCATATGATCGTCCGAGGCGAAGCGGTGAAGACGATGCAGATCATTTTCCTACAAGATTGGTGCCATACGACAGGATGCAAGTTGTACGATCCAGAATACTTGACTCCACAGCCTACGGAGTCGGCCTCAGGCGCGGTCCAGATGATCGCAAGCGGCCCCGATCAAGAATTCAAAACGATGAAAAATGTATTCTTCTCGATGCTGACTTCGGCCAAGAAATCAATCTGGATCGCAACGCCTTACTTTATTCCGGATGAGGATATCTTTACAGCCTTGCGTGTAGCAGCGTTGTCTGGTGTGGATGTGAAGCTGTTGTTCCCGGCTAAGCCGGATAAGTGGCTGCCGTTCCTGGCATCACACTCCTATTTCCCGGGACTCATGGAGGCAGGGGTTCGCATCTATGAATATGAGAAGGGCTTCCTGCACTCGAAGCTCATTATTGTGGACGGAAAGATGGCGACGATCGGGACGGCCAATATGGATATGCGCAGCTTCCACTTGAACTTCGAGGTGAATGCACTGCTGATGCGTACAGAGAGTGTTCAGCAGCTCGTAGAGGAGTTCGAGCTTGATCTACAGTCGGCCGCACCGATCGTAGAAGAACAGTTCGCACGCAAAAAAGTGTTCATGCGCTTTCTTGAATCGGCCGCACGTCTATTCTCACCGCTGCTGTAGGCCTAAGTGGACTATAGAGGCAGTTGGAATAGATTGACTCCATGTGTGGTTTGTGGCATGATTAGTTAGAACTCCTTTTGAGAACGATTTTCATTATCTGTGGAATGCGGGAGGAACGATCATGTCTGTATTGAACACACGCTCTCTTACGTTATCGTATGGGGAAACCTCTATTATAGAAGATTTAACGGTTAGTATACCTGAAGGCAAGATTACGGTGCTGATTGGCAGCAACGGATGCGGCAAGTCGACGCTGCTTCGCTCTCTTGCCCGCTTGCTGAAGCCTACGCTTGGTACGGTTCTGCTGGATGGTAAAGATATTCATCGTTCCAGAACGAGGGAAGTTGCGCGTAAGATGGCGATCTTGCCTCAGGGGCCAACAGCGCCAGAAGGGTTGACGGTTCATCAGCTTGTGAAGCAAGGACGTTATCCATACCAGACCTGGCTGAAGCAGTGGTCGGAAGAGGATGAGCGGCTTGTACGCCATGCGCTGAAGGTAACAGGCCTTGAGGAATTGGCTGATCGGCCAGTAGATGCCTTGTCCGGCGGTCAACGACAACGGGCGTGGATCGCCATGACGCTTGCGCAGAATACAGATATCGTTCTGCTCGATGAGCCGACAACGTATTTGGACTTGAGCCATCAGATCGAGATACTGGATTTATTGTATGATTTGAACCGGAATGAGGGCCGTACCATCGTGATGGTTCTTCATGATTTGAACTTGGCTTGCCGGTATGCGGATCATATTATAGCTGTGCGCAATAAGGGCATTCATTCACAGGGAGCTCCAGAAGATGTGCTGACGGTCGACATGGTGAGGGACGTATTCTGCATGGAATGCATCGTATGCGATGATCCGCTGTTTGGTACACCGATGTGCGTGCCGCGCGGCAAAGGGCGCATCTGCGGTGAACGTTGTGAACGCAAGGATGAGTGCGCAGCGAACACAATGCTGCAATCAAGCGCTGTATAAAGGAAGTATGAACTTTAGAAAGATGTGGACGGGGAAATCTAAGAAGCTGTTTGGCGTTGCCAGACGGCTTTTTTTGCACCCTTATTGCCCCTTCTTTTTCCAACTGATATGCTTGGACTATCAATTATGACATATGATCATCGGAGGGACATTCATTTGTGGAGCAATCGTAACGTATGGATTGTGCTCTGTGGCGAATTTATCGCCGGCCTGGGGCTTTGGACGTCCATTATCGCGAATTTGGAATTTATGCAGCATTATGTGCCATCAGACTTTATGAAGTCATTGATCTTATTCACTGGCCTTCTCGCAGGTGTGCTCATTGGGCCATATGCAGGGAAAGTAATCGATTCGCATCGCAAGAAGAGCGTCCTTATCTGGGCGGGTATCGGACGGATGGTAAGTGTTTGCTTCATGTTTCTCGCCATTGCACAAGGCTCGGTCTGGTGGATGATTTTGTTTGCAGTGTGTCTGCAAATATCCGCGGCCTTTTATTTTCCAGCGCTTCAATCGGTCATTCCACTTATCGTTCAAGATAAAGATCTTATCGCTTTGAACGGAGTCCATATGAACGCATCTACGATTGCCCGTATTATCGGAACGGTGGCAGCCGGTATGATGCTGTCTGTCATGAGTTTGTCTGCTTTGTACACGGCATCGCTCGTCGCCTATGGACTTCTGCTTGTCTCCACGTACTTCCTTGATATTGATGAGGAGCCTAAGGAAGAGCGCGGCCAGAAGCGTAAAGAGAAGCAAGGCGGCGGATTTAAGGAGATTGTCCCGATGCTCAAAGGGATGCCAGTTGCTCTTATGGCGCTCTGTCTATCGATTATTCCAGGGTTCTTTATTGGGAGCTTCAACTTGATGGTCATTAATATTAGCGAAATGCATCAGGATACGCAAATTAAGGGCTGGCTCTACGCATCTGAAGGCGTTGCCTTCATACTGGCTGCATTCTTCGTGAAACGCTTATCCGGTCAGCGCGATCTATTAAAGCAATTGTTCGCACTGTCCTTCATTATCGCAGCTGCGCAAGGGCTGCTGTTCTTCGCTCATGTGAAATGGATGACGCTTGTGGCGTTCGGACTCTTTGGCTTTGCAGCTGGATTCTTCTTCCCCTTGTTGTCTACGTATTTTCAGAAGTCGATTCCGAAAGAACTGCATGGCCGCTTCTTCTCATTCAGGACGATGCTGGATCGGGTCATGTTCCAAGTGGTGCTTCTTGCGGCAGGGTTCAGTCTGGATACGATAGGCTTGCCTTACATGGTACTGATTTTCAGCGCGCTATCGCTAGCTATCCTTTTGTATGGAATGGCTCATACCGTTGGCTCGACGTCCAAGCGCAAGCAGGACACCGAGAAATCGGCGATTTGAAAGTAAGATATTCGTAAATGGGCTGTGTACAGGAGGGTTCCCAAATGTTCCGTAGAAGGAATATGATGGGAACTTTTTCTGTATGAGAAAAGGAGAGTGTACACCCCTTGTGGAATAGGATGTAGGGAAGTATCGATTTTGAGGACAGAGGAGGACGGAACATGAAACGGTCAGAGGAAATTATACAGACAGCGGAACGATTCGGAGCGAGGAACTATCATCCGCTTCCTGTCGTAATCGAGAAGGCAGAAGGAGTGTGGGTTGAAGATCCAGAAGGGTGCCAATACATGGATATGTTAAGCGCTTACTCTGCCTTGAACCATGGTCATCGCCATCCGAAGCTGATCGAAGCTCTTGTGAATCAGGCGAACCAATTGACGCTTTGCTCACGCGCCTTCCATAGCGAACCGTTATCTCGTCTGAGCGAACAGTTGGCAGCATATACAGGCAAGTCCAAGATACTGCCTATGAATACGGGCGCTGAAGCAGTTGAGACTGCTCTCAAGGCGGCACGACGCTGGGCATATCGCCATAAGAGCATTCCACGCGACCAAGCGGATATTATCGTATGCAGTGGCAATTTTCATGGTCGTACCATTACCGTTACCTCATTCTCTTCCAGTGAAGAATACAAAGAAGACTTCGGCCCCTTTACACCAGGCTTCACGATCATTCCATACGGCGATGCCGAGGCACTGGAAGGTGCAATTACGCCGAACACGGCTGCATTCCTCGTTGAACCTATTCAAGGAGAGAATGGAATTGTAATGCCGCCAGATGGGTATTTGCGTAAGGTGCGAGAGATTTGCACCCGTCATCATGTGCTGTTCATTGCAGATGAAATTCAGACGGGATTCGGACGAACCGGCAAGCGCTTCGCCTGCGATTGGGAGCAGGTGATACCGGACATGTACATTATGGGCAAGGCACTTGGCGGAGGTGTGCTTCCGATTTCTGCTGTAGCAGCAGACGAAGCGATCTTATCCGTCTTTGAGCCAGGTTCGCATGGCTCAACCTTCGGCGGCAATCCGCTAGCTTGTGCGGTGGCCTCAGCGGCGCTTACCGTACTTGACGAAGAAGAGTTGGCTGAGCGCGCCGAACGGCTCGGGGCATATTTCCAGAAGCAGCTTGCCAGCATATCCAGCCCGATTGTGAAGGAAATTCGTGGTCGTGGCCTGCTGATTGGCATGGAGCTAACGGAGGGGGCCAGACTCTACTGTGAGGCTCTTATGCGTCTTGGTCTGCTCTGTAAGGAGACGCATGGCACGGTCATTCGCTTTGCGCCGCCGCTGGTCATCACGGAAGAACAGCTGGATTGGGCAGTAGAGCGTATTCGCAGTGTGCTGGTCTCAGGGGCGATTATTGCTTGAACAACAAGAGGGTGACAACATCGCAATCTGCTTACTCGATAGAAGGTTTAAGTCATGCCTATTTAGTTAGAGAAGGTAATAGATATGATCATAGACGCAGTGAATAAGTAGAAGTTCGAACGGATATTCCAGGATTGTCATATCGAAGGGAGCGATCAGTATGACAGCACAGGACAGACAGATGAACATGCCATTATCTATTATTCAAGTACCATTCGGTCTAGGGGCAGGACGGCGTGGTGCGGAGTTGGGACCGGAATGCCTGATGCAGATTGGACTGGTGCGGCATCTCAATCAATTAGGGATTACTGTGGGCGAGGAACGCCGTGTGGGCTGTACGGCTGCCGCTATACATTCGGAGGCAGCAGCAACCGCAGCCCCGGTACGCAAGGCCAAGTATGTTGATGAAGTCATTGCGATGAGCGACGCCTTATCTGAGCAGGTACAGGCATCTATAGAGTCGGGACGCTTCCCTCTGGTACTGGGCGGAGATCATAGTATCGCCATTGGAACCTTGGCAGGCCTGACACAGCAATATCAGCAATTAGGTGTGATCTGGTTCGATGCACATGCAGACTTGAATACAGAAGAGACTAGTCCGTCAGGCAATGTGCATGGAATGTCGCTGGCTGTGGCGCTGGGACGAGCAAGTTTGACCGAAGGTCAATGGAATTGGCCTGGCAAGTCGCTAAATCCGAAGAACATTGTACTTGTTGGCTCCCGAGATTTAGATCCTGGCGAGCGCTCCTATATTCGTGAGCAAGGAATTGCATGTTTTACGATGCATGATATTGATCGCTATGGCATGCTGCATGTGATGAAGGAGGCCATCCGAATTGCCAGTGATGGCACGGACGGGGTTCATTTGAGCTTCGATGTAGATAGTGTGGATCCTGTTGAGGCTCCGGGAACGGGTACACCGGTACGGGGTGGGGTAAGCTATCGGGAAGCCCATCTTGCGCTCGAACTTCTGCATGAGTCTGGTATTGTGACTTCCGCTGAATTCGTCGAGGTTAATCCTTCGCTGGATACAGACAATCGCACGGCACGGCTCGCGCTGGAGTTGATTGGCACCCTGCTTGGAGATCGAATCCTATAGGCTTCGACCCTATTGTTTTCGCATGACATGAACAGTTATACGATGGCATCCAAGTGAGGGCAGCATGTAGAGAAATTATCATAAACAAATTCGTGTCCACATTCTGATCCTTTATGGTTCCGAAGCAGGGTTGTCATCCGGCGATAGCCCTGCTAGGATGAGTTTTGAATAAGCTGGTATTGGATGGTTTTAGCCGTAGAGAAAGCTGCCGTGATTGCGTACAATATAGAAGGTAGTGGAACCTAATCCTAGCACGGAATGATAACGACAGCATTGCAGCGCATTAGCAGATAGGTGAGAAGCAGAAGCGGATCTTATTGTATCTCAATCCTACGCTGTTCGTGCGCTAATAGCTATGTAATGATAGATCGTGACCAAGCGTGTGCATGATGAGAAGGGGATGTCGACGAAGGGGGAAGCGCGATGAAATATCGCAGTGTATTTGACATTATCGGCCCAATCATGGTGGGGCCATCCAGCTCGCATACAGCGGGAGCAGCAAAGATTGGTCGATTGGCACGAAGTATTTTCGGCAGACAGCCGAAGCGGGTTCATATCTCCCTATACGGCTCATTCGCTGAGACTTACCGGGGGCATGCGACAGATGTTGCCATTGTTGCTGGCGTGCTCGATTACGATACGAACGATGCAAGATTGCCGGACTCATTGAAATATGCAGAAGACGCAGGAATGGAAGTCATCATCACACCTGAGGAAGCTGTACCGGAGCATCCCAACACTGCCCGCATTCGGATGACGGACGAGCACGATGAGATGGAGGTTGCAGGAATCTCAATCGGTGGCGGGAAGGTTGAAATTACAGAGCTGGACGGGTTCCGTCTGAAGCTCTCTGGGCAGTGTCCTGCGATACTCGTTATGAATCATGACCGGTATGGAGTTATTGCGGGTGTGACCAATATATTGAGCGGAGAACAGGTGAATATCGGGCATATGGAAGTAAGCCGCAAGGAGAAGGGGAAGATGGCGCTCATGGTCATTGAGACGGATGAGGCGATTGCCGAACCAATCCTGCAGCAAATTCGAGAGCTCCCTGGAGTAAATCGTGTGCTTCGAATGGAAGACTAAATACGATAGAAGGAAGGAGGAGCAGTTATGTTTCGCAATGTGGCAGAATTAATCGCAATTACTGAAGAACGACAGTGTAAAATCTCCGATGTGATGATTGAGCAGGAAATGGAAGTGCGTCAATGCTCGCGTGAGAAGGTGATCGAGCAGATGACGCGGAACTTGGATGTGATGGAGCAGGCAGTTGAGCGCGGCTTAGCAGGCGTTCGTTCCCATTCTGGGCTGACCGGCGGCGATGCGGTAAAGCTTCAACAATATATTCAATCTGGACAGTCCCTCTGTGGGGACACGCTGCTAGATGCCGTGAGCAAGGCGGTCGCAACGAATGAAGTCAATGCTGCGATGGGGCTTATCTGTGCCACGCCGACCGCGGGTTCGGCTGGAGTTGTTCCAGGAACCTTGTTTGCATTGAAGGACAAATTAAATCCTACCCGCGAGCAGATGGTGGAATTCTTGTTCACATCCGGTGCGTTCGGACTTGTCGTTGCGAACAATGCATCGATCAGCGGAGCAGCTGGCGGCTGCCAGGCAGAAGTCGGATCAGCAGCTGGGATGGCTGCGGCTGCCATTGCTGAATTGGCAGGGGGAAGCCCTAAGCAATCCGCGCATGCGATGGCAATTGCACTGAAGAACATGCTGGGTCTCGTCTGCGATCCTGTTGCAGGTCTCGTGGAAGTGCCATGCGTGAAACGAAATGCTATGGGCGCAGCGATTGCCATGGTCGCAGCAGATATGGCACTGGCGGGTGTAGAGAGTGTCATCCCGTGCGACGAGGTGATTGAGGCGATGTTCCGCATTGGGCAGACGATGCCATCGACGATGCGGGAGACGGCGCGCGGAGGGCTTGCGGTTACGCCAACGGGAGAGCGATTGAAGCGGCAAATTTTCGGTGCGGAAGAACCGAAGGAAGAGGGTTAATCGGGGCTTGAACGGCGGATGAAGGAGAATTGCAAACTGTAGCTGACAGGCCATAACTGCACATACGATCAGGTGAGGAGGTGCGCCGATGCGGGAACGTCAGCCAGATTCGGCATCGTTGACCGAGCAGCGCAAGACAGAGCATATTCGAATATGCCTCGAACAACCAGTGAACGGAGTAGGGATAACAACAGGGCTGGAGCAATATCGCTTCGTCCATCAGGCACTGCCCGAAGTTGATTTTCGGGAGATCGAATTGAAGACAGAATGGCTTGGCAAGGAAGTTCGCACACCGCTGCTGATTAGCTCTATGACTGGAGGAAGCAGTCATGCGGCGCCAATCAATCGCAGGCTGGCTGCCGTGGCTGAAGCCCGGGGCTGGGCGATGGGTGTAGGCTCCGTACGCGCTGCGGTGGAGAATCCCGAGGTCGCGGGTACGTTTCGCATCCGCGACCTAGCCCCTACCATTCCGTTATACTCCAATATTGGTGCCGTTCAGCTTAATGTTGGGATGGGAATTGAGCAGTGCCGCCGTGCGGTAGAGCTCGTCGAGGCGGACGGGCTTATTTTGCATTTGAATGCGATGCAGGAAGTGTTCCAGCCGGAGGGGGATGTCAATTTCTCCGGTCTGCTTCGCCGTATCGAGCAGCTATGCCGCGAGTTGGACGTGCCGGTCGGCGTGAAAGAGGTTGGCTGGGGCATTGCGCCAGATACAGCGAAGCAGCTTGTGGAAGCAGGCGTAGCCTTCATCGATGTTGCAGGGGCGGGTGGAACCTCATGGAGCCAGGTTGAGAAACTGCGTGCTCGCGATGCTGTCATGCAGCGTGCCGCGGAGGCCTTTGCCGATTGGGGCATTCCGACCGCAGTCAGTGTGCAGCAGGTACGCAAAGCACTGCCGAATCAGCCTGTTATCGCGAGCGGCGGATTACATACAGGAGTCGATGCGGCCAAGTCGATTGCTCTTGGTGCCGACGTGGCTGGTTTCGGGCGCTCACTGCTTGCTGCAGCAGCAGATTCCGAAGAAGCGGTTGATCAGGTTCTGGCTCAGGTGGAAGCTGAGTTGCGGATTGCCATGTTCGGCATTGGGGTGCGTACGATACAAGAACTGCGTCATACCGAACGTTTGGTTCGGCTGCTGTAATCGTCACTGTTGATTGAATATCTGATCGGCATAATTCGGGATAAACGGAATAATATCGTTATATCTATTGCTTTTATAGATAAAATATATGGTTTCCTCCCAATAATCCCTAGTTTTCGGTGCAAAAGGCTAGAAAAACTCGGTTTTGGAAATAAAAACCTGTATCCATACTATGGAAAATCCTTTATATTATGATTGGAATCACAATCTAACGTTCGGATTTAATAAATCGTGATGAGGCCACCTCTCGAACGGGCGAGCGTCGATACCTATTTTGAGTGAGAAGGAAGGGTTGCATAAGGATGAAGCAATCAATTTTCGACTTTAACACCAAAACGGTAGTCGCCATCGGCATCGGGGCAGCATTGTACGGCTTGCTAAGCACAGTCACTATTCCGTTAGTGCCGCAGACCGGATTGCGTCCGGCAATTGCCATTCTGACCATCTTCGGTGCCATGTTTGGACCGGTTGTTGGATTTTTGAGTGGAGCCATCGGGCATATCATTACTGATTTGACTTGGGGCGGCGGAACAATCTGGTGGACATGGGTGCTCGGGTCGGCTATATCCGGCTTTGGGATGGGACTTGTGTATTTGAATTCGTCATTCAACATTAAGGAAGGACGCTCCTCGAAGGGCAGCATTGTAGCATTGGCGATAACCGGATCGCTTGCGCTTGCTGTTGGCTTTGGTGTGTCCAGTATTTTAGATGTGTATTTGTTCGGAGAGCCAGCAGATAAGATGTGGGTACAGTTCACGGCTTCCACGCTGGCGAATATTGGCGTTCACTTGGTGCTTGGATTGTTGGCTGTGCTGGCACTACTTCAAATGAATCGCAACAACTCGAATCTGCGAGTGCAGAAATAATGCAGCGCCCAAGTTTGAAGACAGGAGCTACAGATTCAATGAAAGAACCGCTTATCTCGTTTCGAGATTTTAGCTTTCAATACCGCAGTTTGTCCGAACCGACATTGCGAAATGTGAACCTGGATATTTACCCAGGAGAAAAAATATTAATTGCCGGCCCAAGCGGCTGCGGCAAATCGACTTTGGCCCATTGTATGAATGGGCTAATTCCTTTTACGTACAGTGGAACGATAACGGGAGAGTACACGCTTAAGGGGAAGCGTCCCTCAGAGCTTAGCATTTTTGAGATTAGCCGCAGCGTTGGGACGATCCTGCAGGATCAGGATGGACAGTTCATTGGTCTGTCGGTAGGGGAAGACGTAGCGTTCGCTTTTGAAAATGATTGCATGAAAACGGCGGATATGAAGCCTAAGGTGACGAAGGCATTGGAAGTCGTGGACATGCTTCCTTATATCGATCATAGTCCGCATGAACTGTCGGGCGGTCAGAAGCAGCGTGTGTCGCTGGCTGGTGTGCTGTCGATGGATGCGGATATTTTGCTGTTCGATGAGCCGCTTGCGAACCTGGATCCGGCAAGCGGCAAGCAGGCCATCGAGTTGATGGATCATATTCATAGCGAGACAAATAAGACGATTATTATTATTGAGCATCGGATTGAGGATGTACTGGAGCAGCATGTTGATCGCATTGTCCTCATGTCAGAAGGTCGTATTGTTCAGATCGGAACGCCCGATGAGATGCTGGCTTCTTCTATCATGCAGCAGCATGGATTAAGAGAGCCTTTATATGTCTCTGCGCTGAAATATGCTGGCTATGTATGCAAGCCTGAGGACAAGCCTTCTTCTCTTCTTGCGATTAGCAACAATGATGAGGCAAGGGAATGCCTATCCAATTGGGTCGCTGGCGAAGGGGATGCCACTCGCCAGACAGAACGGACTTCGATGCTGGAGATGGATAATGTTCGCTTCTCTTATGATGGCGAACGGGAAGTGATTCGGGGAGTATCGCTGACGATTGGTGCTGGCGAGCGAATGGCACTGCTCGGGAACAATGGCGCAGGCAAGTCCACGCTATCGCATTTGTTGACGGGAATAGCTGCGCCGACGGCGGGCACGATCAAACTAAATGGGGAAGATATCCGCTCGTGGTCGATTCGAAAAAGGGGCCGACATATCGGATATGTGATGCAGAACCCGAACCACATGATTACACAGCCTATGATTCGTGAAGAAGTAGCCTTCGGACTGCGTATGCGAGGCATGAAGGAAGAAAAGGTCATGGCGCGCGTTGAGGAGACACTGCGTATATGCGGTCTATACGGATATCGGGAATGGCCGGTATCTGCGCTCAGTTATGGTCAGAAGAAGCGGGTGACCATTGCTTCGATTTTAGCCATGAAGCCGAGTCTTATGATTCTGGACGAGCCGACAGCAGGTCAAGATCATAAGCACTATACGGAGTTTATGAGTTTTATTTCTGAGCTGGCGGACAGCGGCATGTCCTTCCTGTTCATTACCCATGATATGCACTTAGCCTTGGAATATACGGAGCGTGCAGCTGTATTATGCAATGGGGAGCTGATTGCAATTGGCGATACCGCTCATGTGCTGACCCATATGGAGGCGATTGAACGAGCCAATGTGAAGGAGACTTCACTTGGCACGCTTGCCCGTCTGACTGGCTTGTGCGAGCCGGAGGCGCTTGTGCGCAAATTCATTGACCACGAGAAGCGGGTGAAGCGTCATGAGTAAGTCAGGTATGCTCTATATTGAACGGGATACGCTGTTCCATCGTATGGATGGAGCAGCGAAGATGCTTGTGCTGGCTGTGTGGACCGTAATCGTATTTTTATTTCAGGATTTGCGAATTTTCGTGCCCCTGTTTGGGATTGGTCTTGTCCTTCTTATCAATGCACAGTTGCCATGGAAGCGAATTCGGCTGCTCGTCTGGCTGATGATCGTATTTAATATATTCAATTCTTTTTTCAGTTTATTAATTACACCGGCTTATGGCAGTACATTGACAGGTACGACTACTGTGCTTCTCGATATGGGCTACAACGTATTGACGCTGGAGACTGTTATCTATGTATTTACATTGTCCATGAAGTATATGTCTCTTATGCCGATAACCGTCTTGTTCATCTATACGACGCATCCGACACGGATGGCGAGCAGCTTGAATCGAATCGGCGTTCCTTACAAAATCGCCTATGCGTTCAGTATCGCATTCCGCTATATTCCAGATTTGCAGGCGGAATTCCGGCATATCTCGAATGCCATGCAGGCGCGTGGACTTGGATTCGGCAAGGGCGAGGGCACGATTGTGCAGAGGCTTAAGCATTTTGTATCCATTACGACACCGCTCGTACTCTCCTCGCTGCATCGCATTGAGACGATATCCAATGCAATGGATTTGCGCGGCTTCGGGAAGCATTCGAAGCGTACGTGGTTCTCGTCGACGGAATGGCATCGTAAGGATTATATCGTGGTCAGCGTCAGCATACTCGTGCTTGCTGCAGCGATTATATGGCGAGTGCAAGGGTTCGGAACATTTTGGTATCCATTTTAACGAATTCGTAACGAAGGAATCGTAATGTATATACACCCTCTTGGGTTCCTCTAGGATAGAGCATGCATGATGCTGTGCATGACTATCTGGGACACCTGGGAGGGTGTTTTCTTTTTTTTTGATACCGGATCATGGAATCAATGGAATCGTAGGAATCTACTTGAGAATCTATCATTAACAAAACATTTATATGGAATTAACACTCTCTTGCTAGAGCAAGGTTATGGTATGAAAGGGTGGTGTGAGACATACCATCTCAATAAGGACGATATTGAAAAAGGGGAGAACACGGGATATGCAAATGCGCTCTAAGTGGATGCTACTTCTGTTTATGTGCTTTACGCTGCTGGTCGGCTGTGGTCAGTCAGGGACAGCAGGAGGAACACAGACGCCAGAGAAAGGTGCGACGCAGGAGGGGGCGACAACAGCTCCAGCCGATAACGCAACCACATCGAAGGATGAGAATGTGGAATTAACATTCTATTTTCCTATCGCAGTTGGTGGTCCACTGACGAAAGTGGTTGAGGGTATGACGGCGAAGTTCACCGCGAAGCACCCGAACATCACAGTGAAGCCAGTTTATACAGGCAGCTATGCAGATACGACGACGAAGATTCAGGCTGGCATCCAAGCCAAGCAGCCGCCGGATGTAGCGGTTATGCTGTCTACGGAACTGTTCAGCATGCTGGATACGAATGCAATCCTTCCGCTTGATGACTTTATCGCGAAGGAAGGCAACGGTTTCCTTGATGATTTCTACCCGGCTTTCATGGCAAATTCGCAAGTTGAGAACAAGACATACAGTATCCCTTTCCAACGCAGTACTATCGTTCTTTATTACAACAAGGATGCTTTCAAAGAAGTTGGCCTGAACCCGGATCAACCGCCGAAGACTTGGGCTGAGCTTACAGAATATGCAACCAAGCTGAAAAAAGACGGTCGCCAAGGCATCGAGGTGCCAGGATCCGGATTTGCTTATTGGATGTTCCAACTGTTCTCCCTGCAGAACATGGCTGATCCGAAAGGCAACCTTATGTCCCAAGACGGCAAGAAAGTATTCTTCGATACACCAGAGAATGTAGAAGCATTGCAGTATTGGCAAGACCTGTCGAAGAAGCACAAGGTAATGCCGGAAGGTATTGTAGAATGGGCAACAGTTCCTACAGACTTCTTAGAGCAGAAGACTGCTATGATGATTCATACTACGGGCAACCTGACGAATGTGAAGAATAACGCTAAATTTGACTTCGGTGTTGCATTCCTGCCGATGAACAAGCAGTACGGTTCACCTACAGGCGGCGGCAACTTGTATATCTTCAAGGACATTGATCCGAAGAAACAAGCAGCAGCCTGGGAATTCATCAAGTTCATGACAGAGCCGGAGCAAGCTGCTCAATGGAGTATTGATACAGGCTATGTTGGCGTTCGCAAGTCAGCATACGACACAGATGTGATGAAGAAATATGCAGCTGATTTCCCGCAAGCAGTTGTTGCACGCGATCAATTGGAGCACGCTTACGCGGAATTGTCTACGCACAACAATGGTAAAGTCTCCAAAGCATTGACGGATCAAGTGCAAGCGGTGCTGACAGGCACGACGGATCCGGCATCTGCATTGAAGAAGGCGCAGGAAGAGGCTGATCGCGCACTGAAGCCGTTCAACAAGTAATACACGCTCAAGATGCAATCGCATGCCTTATGTGCGTGCTGTATCGGCAGGGCCTAAGCCCTGCCGATTTATATACATCATGAACTTACTAGAATTCATTGGAGAAGGAGGTCAGGATGATGACCGCCAAATGGAAAGAACGTCTATCCCGCAATACATTGGCATGGGCGCTGCTGCTCCCGTCCCTGTTGTTCCTCATGCTCTTCACCTATTATCCAATGCTGAAGACAGCCTGGCTCAGTATGTATCAATCCGACCTGGCTACACCAGAGCCGATATTTGTAGGGCTTGATAATTTTACCGCACTGTTCCAAGACCCTGTATTCCAGAAAGTATTCAGCAATAATATATGGTTTGCGATTGGCACAGTGCCTACTTCCATGGCGCTTGCTTTCATTATGGCGCTGTTCGCTGATAAGGCACTAGCGGGACGTTCATTCTCTCGTGTGGCATTTTTCTATCCGAATATGATTCCAATGATCGCGGTAGCGAATATTTGGCTGTTTATATACACACCTCAGTATGGTTTGTTGGCTCAACTGGCGAAGTGGGTTGGACAGTCGGCGGACATGAATATGTTGGGGCATCCCGATACGGTCATGTGGGCTATGATCGTCATGATGATATGGAAGGAAGCAGGATACTTCATGATCTTCTACTTGGCCGGACTTCAGAATATTCCGAAGGACTTATATGAATCGGCCTCGGTAGACGGCATTGGTACTTGGAAGGTAACGACACGGATTACAATCCCATTGACGATGCCTACTACGCTGTTTGTAGCAGTTGTAGCGCTGACGAATGCATTCAAGCTTGTGGATCATTTGTGGATTATGACCAAGGGTGGTCCAGACAATGCGAGCAGCCTGCTTCTGTATCACATTTATGACACAGCCTTCAGCTTCTACGATCAAGGAATGGCGGCGACCATGACTGTCATTATGATCGCACTGCTCTTGGTACTATCATCACTACAATTTTTCGGCTGGGATCGCAAAATCCATTATCAATAAAGGAGGCGCCTTATGGACAAATCAGTTGGGATCAACACAGAATTTAGTACAGGCGCCGTAGGCCGTAGGCCGCCTTTATCGGATCGAGCCTTGAAGATCGAACGGACGAAGCGACGGATGAAGCAGTGGCTCTGGCATGCGATTATGCTCGTGGTCAGCGTCGTATGGTTTGTACCGCTCATCTGGATGTTATGGACGGCGTTCCGTCCCAAGGATGCGGGCATGAATTCATTCTGGTCATGGGAGTGGACGTTAGCTAACTTTGCAAAGGTATGGGAAGGTGCTCCATTTGCCCAGTATTATTTGAACACCTTCACGATTGCAGGAGGAGTGCTACTTGCGCAGCTTCTCAGCCTAACACTGGCTGCTTACGCATTTGCACGCCTGCGCTTCTTCGGGAAAGACGCTGTATTTATGCTGTTCTTGGTACAACTTATGGTACCAGCGGATGTTCTTATTTTCTCGAACTACCATGTATTGAAGGAGTTTGGTTTGCTAGATACGAAGCTGGGCATCATGCTACCATACTTCGCATCAGCATTCGGGATATTTCTGCTCCGCCAGACATTTAAGCAGCTGCCGCTTGAATTGGAGGAAGCAGCGATGGTGGAAGGCTGCTCTCGCCTGGGCATTTTGTGGCGCATCTTCGTGCCGTTGTCTGCGCCTGTATATATCTCATTTGCGGTTGTATCGGTCAGCTATCAGTGGAATAACTTCCTGTGGCCACTGATTGTGACGAACTCCGTAGAGAATCGTCCGCTTACTGTAGGGCTTGCTATGTTTGCTCAGTCTTTCGAGACGGGGGCGCAGTGGGCAGAAGTAAGTGCAGCAACATTGCTTGTTGTAGGGCCGCTGATTCTTGGATTTTTACTGTTCCAGCGCAAATTTATTAGCAGCTTCATGCACTCAGGAATTAAGTAAGAGCCACTCTTGGCTGCATGGATGTGAATAGCTCGATCTAAGGCGCTCTTTGGCTGCTCACGCAGCACAAGGGGTGCCTTTTTTCATATGGATGCTGCATGGAGATTGGTATGCTTGAAGTAGGTTGGAGGATTTGAGAAATATTACATTCGATTCGGAGCGCATTTTTGAATAAAATGGAGTTTATCTCAGTCCTTGGGGCACCCTAGAAAATACAGCAGGAAAGAAGGAGTGGCATACCCATTTATGTCAAATAAGCAATCAAAGCAAGATCCTCAGAAGGGAAATAAGTCGGAGCAATTCAGCTCTGCAGGATTTATATTGGCCGCTATCGGCAGTTCAGTCGGGTTGGGCAACATGTGGAAGTTCCCATACGTTACGGGGCAAAATGGAGGAGGAGCATTCTTCCTATTATTCATCGCCTGTCTCTTAATTGTTGGCTTGCCAGTATTGCTTGGCGAGCTGGCTGTTGGACGTGGCGGACGCGGTGACGCAGTCTCTGCTTTCACCACTTTATCACGTAAAAGAGGATGGGGCGTACTGGGCTTCATCGCCGTATTGGCTGCCTTCCTGATTATGACGTATTACAGCACGATTGCGGGATGGACGCTCCATTATGCAGTTGAGTCGGTATCCGGAATCTTGTTCCAAAGCGGCGATTATGCGGAACACTTCAAGCTCTTCACCGGAGGGATGATGCCGATTGTCTGGCAAATTGTCGTGTTTGCCTTAACCGGATTCATCATTGCCAGAGGGATATCTGGTGGTATTGAGAAGTTCAATAAGATTGTTATTCCGGGCCTGCTCATCATTTTATTGGTTATGATGGTGCGTACGCTTACGCTGGACGGCGCTGCTGAAGGAATCTCTTATTTCCTGAAGCCTGACTTCTCACAGTTGACCTTCCATTCCGCACTGATGGCATTGGGGCTTGCATTTTTCTCCTTGTCGCTTGGTATGGGGGCCATGCTGACGTATGGTGCATACGTAGACAAGCATCAATCGCTACCGCTTGCGACTGTCGCAGTAGGAGCGGGTGATTTAATCTATGCGCTTATTGCAGGGTTGATCATCTTCCCAACGATATTTACATTTGGAATTGAACCGGATTCAGGGCCGGGACTTGTCTTCGTTGCTCTCCCTGCAGCATTCGCCTCGATGCCTTATGGTGCATTGTTCGGCGGCTTGTTCTTCTTGCTCCTGGCAATTGCTGCGGTTACGTCTTGCTTGGCCCTTGCGGAAGTGCCTGTAGCCTATATCATGCGCCGCTACCACTTGGGGCGTGGCAAGGCAACCTTTTATGTGATTGCTGCCATGTACATCATCGGTCTTCCGTGCACGCTGGCAGCAGGAGGGGTTCTGGAGGGAGCGACGCTGGGCGGCCGTAACTTCTTCCAATGGATTGATTTCCTGACCTCGAATGTAATGCTGCCACTGGGCGGTTTGTTCGTAACGCTGCTTGTCGGATACGCATGGAAGCAGTCCGGAGAAGAGACGGGTCTGTCTCCCGTGTGGAGAAGTATATGGCTGTTCACGATGCGTATTATAGCTCCTGTGCTCATAATATTGATTTTCTTGTCGTCGATCGGCTTGGTCTAAATTAGAAATGCCGAACAACGCCCCAGATGGCTGGATGAGCCTTCCGGGGCGTTGTTTTGTATTGCCTATTCATCTAAAGGGGGAGAATGTCATGCTACTTATCATTCACCATTCAGTGATGATTTGAATCATCTTTGAATATGATTTCTTAACATACACTTGCACGGCTGCGGGCTGTTTCGGCTATTGTATTCTTTTTTTTCGACATATTTCGATAAAACCATTCCAAAGTTGACATGAGATGATATAATGGAAATTAAAACCACAGCCCCTGTACTCGGGCGGCTTATGGAGGCGTAGAGAAAATGGGCTTGGCTAATGGGGCAGGATCGGTATATTCGTTCGGCTCAGAAGACAATGTGCCGGAATTGCTCTGTGTCATGGAGAACGGATCGATGGAGCAATCGGCGGAGGCGGCTCAAGCATTATTCGAGCAGCTGTGCATGGAGCATGATGTCCATGAAGCAACTAGTGCGCTAATCGAGCCGCTCTTGGATATTTTGACCGTACGATATAAGTCGGTTGCGAAGGCATCCATCTTGAATGGGATTGCGCAAGTACTGCGAACGGTGATGGACAGCCATCTCCCATTTGGGGTGACACCCTCTCGATATCGACATGCTGATGATGCGGAGACTAGAGATATTGCCTTTCAGGTGGAGCAGAACTGGCTTCACGTACTTCGCGAGCGCTATGCAGATTGGACGTCTCTCATTCACGAAGATGATCGAACAGCAGTGCAGGTCATTTATGTGCTGCATTTGCTCCAATGGACAGATGAGGCTGTTGAGGATACGCTGCAGGAGGCTTCCTTCCATGGCCTTACAGCACGTGTGCGCCTTAATGGCTTGCTTGCGTTGGCAGATTATCGGCACCGTATCGGTAAGCCATTCAACCCATCCATAGCGTTCGGACAGCATCAAGACGATGAGCTTCACGAAGCGATTCGCGCTGTATGCGTAGCTGTTACCGCTCCTGAGTCACTCGGTCTTCTGGAGATGAGCAAGCTCATATCGGGGTGTACGCTGCCTCGTATGGATCGCATTCAGTTTCCGTGGGCGGACGGCGCTATTGCGTCGGTATGTGCGCAAGCTGCATGTCGCTCCTTAAGTAAGGGGACAACCTTGGACGAACGAGCTGCTTTTTGGAAAGAAGCACTGGAGAAGACGATATCTGCTCATCAGCGCCGCTCACGGCAGGTAGTATGGGAGATAGGTGAGTCAACGGTTCAGTGGGATGAGGAGTGGCTGCAATGGAACTGGAACAGCCCGATGCTTGTTGCAGATGGGATGCTGTATTCTTTATTCCAGACGCCAGGTCAAGACGGTAGCGTTATGCAGAAGCAGGAAGATGGAACGGTATCGATCCATCCTGCAGCTGCACGTGTCATTAAGTTATGCTTGCAAAATCAAGTCGATATGCCGAATGCAGAACGCTACGGAGCGGGTATGACGATTCGTTCGCTGTATCGATTCATCACATAAGAGAACCCTTGCTAGGTTAAGCCTACTTTCGGTGAAACGCAGGTAGATCGATTGGACAAGTTATGATGTGAATACACAATTGGACATTGAAGCTGGCAAGACGGAACTAGTCCGTCTTTTTCTTTTTCTCGGAGAAAGGTGTTACGGATTTTGCTCCTTCAATGGTGTCATTTACGAACGCCATATCTTGATTTTTCGCTTTCATTGCCGTAGTGCCTTTATAATTGCCACGATGCGATTTATTCTCCATAGTTGTGCCCCTCACTTTACTCAAAAATGATGGAAATTGAATGTTGGATCCAGCTACAGCAATAGTATGTTCGGTGCACAGTCTCCTTATCCGAGGAGAGCCAAGGCAAGGTAAAGGAAACGGTTGACATAGATAAATATCAGACAACGCTACCTCCAAAAAAATTAAGATCTGGCTGCAAGTGGATGGATACGTACTTGGCTTCAGACAAGCAGCTCTTGAGTAAGGATTTATTATTCCGAACAATAAAAATTGCTAAGATCGCAGAATCCTCTACTGGCTTTTCTGCTCTCCTGAAGTGAGCAAAAGTTGACAATACGGAAAAAATCTAGTCGATGACTAGGTTTTTTTTGCGTTGTTGGTTATAATGGTTAAGGAATTTTTGCGTGTTTTTTACACGCATCTTAACGATACATGAAACATAATTGATAGACTAGGTTTATGATAGTAAGGTAATGTTCGAAACAATGGTTATTCAAATATACGGTCTAAGGAGTTGTACTTATAAATGGCATTAAAAGCAGGTATTGTTGGGCTGCCTAACGTTGGCAAATCGACGTTGTTCAATGCGATTACACAAGCAGGGGCTGAATCGGCGAACTATCCGTTTTGTACGATCGATCCAAATGTCGGCGTGGTAGAGGTTCCAGATGAGCGCTTGGATAAGTTGACTGAGTTGGTTGTTCCAAACCGTACAGTTCCAACAGCGTTTGAATTTGTTGATATTGCCGGTCTGGTACGTGGTGCGAGCAAAGGCGAAGGGCTTGGGAACAAGTTCTTGGCTCACATTCGTGAAGTAGATGCAATCGTACACGTTGTGCGCTGCTTCGAAGACGAAAATATTACGCATGTTGACGGAAAGGTTGACCCAGTTAGCGATATTCAAACGATCAATTTGGAGCTCGTTCTGGCGGATTTGGAATCGGTTGAGAAGCGTCTTGATCGCACAAAGAAGAACATGAAGAGCGGCGACAAGAAGTATGCGGCAGAGGCTGCTGTATTGGAGCGCTTGAAAGAGGCGTTGTACAATGATAAGCCAGCACGCAGCTTGGAACTGAGCGACGAAGAAAAGGTGCTTGTACGCGACATGCACTTGCTCACGATGAAGCCAGTATTGTATGCGGCGAACGTAAGCGAAGATGGCGTGAAGGATGCGGATAGCAATCCATATGTACAGCAGGTACGTGACTTTGCCGCAGCTGAGAATGCGGAAGTTGTGCCGATTAGCGCAAAGGTAGAAGCAGAAATTGCTGAGCTTGAGGGCGAAGATAAGGAGATGTTCCTTGAAGAGCTTGGACTGGATGAGTCCGGTCTGAACCGCTTGATTAAGGCAGCCTATCGCTTGCTTGGTCTGTATACGTACTTTACTGCTGGTGTACAAGAAGTACGCGCTTGGACGATTCGCAAAGGGATGAAGGCCCCGCAAGCGGCAGGTGTTATCCACTCCGACTTTGAGCGCGGCTTCATTCGTGCCGAAGTGGTCTCTTATAATGATCTAGTTGCTGGCGGTTCTATGAATGCGGTGAAGGAACAGGGTAAGCTAAGATTGGAAGGTAAGGAATACGTTGTTCAAGACGGCGATGTTATGCATTTCCGCTTCAACGTATAGCGCTTCTGCTTCTTCGCTTGCTTAGCTAATGCAGTGAGATCATCTGCGCATTGTAATGCAGGTTGAGCGAGGGAATGGTTGCGGAAATGGTTATGGTGGAATGCCGTAATCATTCATTTATTGAAGCACGAACCATGATTGCGCAAATCAAGGTTCATGAATATACGTGGTAGTATCGAATTGGAGAAGAGAGGTGAGCGTGTATGATGTTAGATAGACTGCAATCCCTTGCGGATCGCTATGAGAAGTTGAGTGAATTGCTATGTGACCCGGATGTGGCGAACGAGCCGAAGAAGCTTCGTGAGTATTCGAAGGAGCAATCCGATCTGCAGCCAGCTTATGAAGCATTTATGGAATTTAAAAATGTACTTAGCGAACTGGATGCAGCGAAGGTAATGATGCAAGAGAAGCTTGACGATGAGATGCGCGAAATGGTGAAGATGGAAATCGAGGAACTGAGTGCGCGTCAAACGGAACTTGAGGAACGTATTCGTATTTTGCTGCTGCCAAAGGATCCGAATGATGACAAGAACGTGATCGTGGAAATTCGCGGTGCGGCAGGCGGTGATGAAGCTGCGCTCTTCGCTGCTGATTTATACCGCATGTACACGCGCTATGCGGATTCACAAGGATGGCGTACAGAGCTGATGGAAGCGAACATGAGCGATCTGGGCGGATTCAAAGAAGTTATCTTCTCGGTATCCGGTAAGGGTGCTTACAGCAAGCTGAAGTATGAGAGCGGCGCGCACCGCGTTCAACGCATACCGGCAACTGAATCAGGCGGACGTATTCATACGTCAACTTCGACTGTAGCTGTAATGCCAGAGGTAGATGAAGTAGAAGTCGAAATATTCGATAAAGATATCCGTGTTGATACATTCTGCTCTTCTGGTGCGGGCGGTCAGTCCGTCAACACAACGAAATCGGCGGTACGTGTTACACATATTCCGACAGGGATCATGGCTACGTGTCAGGACGGGAAGTCTCAGAACGATAATAAGGCGAAGGCATTGCAAGTCTTGCGTGCACGCATCTATGAAATTAAGCGTCAAGAGGAAGAAGCCAAGTACGCTGGCGAACGCAAAAGTAAGGTCGGAACGGGTGATCGCAGTGAACGGATTCGGACGTACAACTATCCGCAGAGCCGTGTGACAGATCATCGTATCGGCTTGACTCTGCATAAGCTTGATCAAATTATGAACGGCGATGTAGAGGAACTCATCCAAACGCTTACGCTGACTGAACAAGCGGAGCTGCTGGAAAGGGAGAATCAAGCATGAGTGAGCCTTGCGGACGGAATGAGGAGCGTAGTCGGCTAAATGCGGCAGACAGAGCTCCATATCGCCTCGCATGGCCTGCAACAATAAGAGAAGCCTGGGTGCAGGCTTCTTCTTTTTTAGCAGAGAATGGAGTCGATGATGCTGCACATCATGCCGAACTGCTGCTGCGGCATGTGCTGGGTATGGAGCGAGTCGCTTACTTGGTTGCATTGACAGAGCTGATGCCTGAGAATGCAATCCATGCTTTTGAATCGGCAGTGACACGGCGATCTGCGGGTGAGCCGACCCAATATATTATTGGGGATGCTTACTTCTATGGTTTGCCGTTCGAAGTGACGTCGGATGTGCTTATCCCAAGGCCGGAGACAGAGCTCCTCGTGGAGGCAATTCTGACTGAAGCTGACCGGATCTGGTCGCAAGATGAATCACTTCATGTTGTGGATATTGGTACCGGCAGCGGTGCAATTGCTTGTACATTGGCACATGAGCGTCCACATTGGCATATCACGGCTGGCGATATCTCGCCAGCGGCGCTTGCTGTCGCGAAGCGAAATGCGGGGCGGCTTGGCGTTGCAGAGCAGATGTCGTGGAAACAGGGGGATCTGCTGGCGCCGTTCGCTGGTAGTGAATTGGACATTCTCGTATCCAATCCACCTTATATTCCGGCTGGTGATATCGCGGATCTGATGCGTGAGGTGCGCGACTATGAGCCGCGTACGGCGCTGGATGGTGGAGCGGATGGATTGGATCCGTATCGACGGCTTGTCACCATGTTGTCCGAGCTTGGCAAGGCTCCACGTATGATTGGCTTTGAAGTGGGTCAAGGACAAGCGCAAGATGTGGCGGCAATGCTCGCGCAAGCAGGTTATGATGAGAAGTTGATCATTGTGCCTGACCTAGCTGGTATTGAGCGCCATGTGATTGGTGTTCGACGCTTAGAAGAAATTTAACTCTATAAGGACTGTTCCATGACGCAGAACGTATCTGCGACTAGGACAGTCCTTTTTTATGCATTCAAAAGTTGGATATCGGTTCATAGGCCGTTTGATAACCACCAGTTTCACCTAAGACTCTGACGAATCTATCTATCTATCAAAAAAACCACTATTGATAGGTTTAAGGATCCTGCTCACGGACATACTGATAGACAAGAGGCGCGCCCAACCTCACAAGGAGCAGGATGAACATGAACTTACGCGTGTTCGTACTCGGTCTCGCGATTGCCGTACTGGCAGCGGGAGCTTTGATGCGTTGGGAAAATGGCCATGCGGAGGCCATTGATAATCAAAATATTCAGAAGCAAAAGATAGAGAAGCAGGATCATATTCCCGAGGATGCGATTCGGCTGCGAATATTGGCCAACTCAGACGTTGATAACGATCAGCGTGTGAAGCGCATGGTTCGGGATCGGATTGTGGAGCAGATTAACGGCTGGCTTAAGACAGAAGAGAAGCCGGATACTCGTGAAAAGGCACGCGAGCTGATAGCAGGGCATTTGGACGAACTGAAGCAGACGGCAGAGCAAGTGTTAAACGAAAAAGGACTGGCGTATGGAGTCAAGGTGAAGCTTGGAGAAGTATCCTTCCCGGCCAAGTGGTATGGAGGCGAAGTATATCCTGCCGGGATGTATGAAGCATTGCTTGTTACATTAGGCGAGGGAAGCGGACAGAATTGGTGGTGTGTCCTGTTCCCGCCGCTCTGCTTCGTCGATGGGAGTACGGCTCAAGCACAAGCTGGTGATGCGAGGTCCAAGTCATCTGCGCCATCTAAGAGTGGAGAACAAGACAAGGGCGCTCTATCAGCTGAGGGAGATGCTCAGGCTGCAGACGGGAAGGCTCAAGCCAATGCCGCGATGGAATCAGGCGAGACAGAAGTGAAGTTCTTCCTGTGGGAGGCTCTAGAGGCATTGTTTCGTTTGATTGGTTCCATTTTCAGTGCAATATTTGGGTAATCTAATCGAGTAATTGTATGCACTAGGTGTGCCTTCCACTCGTCTGGACGTGTTGCCGTCATTATGGTACAACTAAAATAAGCAACAGTTATTTATAGATTTGAATTAAGTACGAATACGTGTGAAACTTCAATTTATGAAGATGCCGAAGCTCCTTTGGCATCTTTCTTGCGTTGCTTCCGCCTTTTCTTTTTTTATTGTCGATGTCGGCATCGGGGCGGGAGAGCATACACTCTATATCGAAGTAAGGGATGTACTCAATGAATACTCGACATGAACGGGAACAGAAGGACAGCGCGACTACCGTGACGGAAGGAAGCGCTCAACGTTTGCACACGAAGTGGTGGTCGGTAGACGAACATATGCCGCTTGAACAGCAGCATGGAATAACAGAGGGGGCGGCAATTCTAGCTGCCGGAGGCACCGTTGCCTTTCCAACGGAGACGGTATATGGGCTTGGCGCGGATGCCCGTGATACGAAGGCAGTTGAACGTATATTTGCTGCCAAGGGGCGTCCATCCGACAACCCGCTAATCGTTCATATTGCTGAACGGAATCAGCTTGATGAGCTTGTCCTGCCTTATAGTGATATCGCTGCTCGTCTTATGGAACGCTTTTGGCCGGGTCCGTTGACGATCGTGCTGCCGGTGCGAATGGGGGCTGTATCCCCTCGCGTGACGGCGGGACTGGATACGGTTGGTGTACGGATGCCGGGTCACGATACAGCTTTGGCTCTTATACGTGCTTCTGGATGTCCCGTGGCAGCTCCAAGCGCCAACCGTTCAGGACGTCCTAGTCCGACGCGTGCGGAGCATGTACGGGAGGATTTGGACGGTCTTATCGACGGTATTGTCGATGGCGGTGCGACAGGCGTAGGGGTAGAGTCTACTGTTGTAGAATTAATAGGCAGTCGTGTGCATGTCCTCCGCCCGGGTGGGATAACAACAGCGATGCTGCAAGAGGTGGCCTCCGAGGTAACGATTGATCCAGCGGTCGATCCCAATGGGGGAATGATCCATGCACAGGTTCCACCAACTACAGAATCTGCGCTGGGGGATCGAGATTCCTTGTCTACGCCGCTGGTGAACAAGGAAGCAGATCCTTCGGCAGCAGCGAGCGGCATGATTAGCGAGGAGTCGGTATCTCTTCAAGCTGCTTCGGGGCATATGGGGCAAGCGAATGACATCCAGATGAACGCGCCTCGCTCACCTGGAATGAAATATACCCACTATGCTCCCCAAGGTCAGCTGCATATCGTGCAGGGGGAGTCTGCGGAACAAGTGACCGAATGCATTCAGCGTATGCTGCATGAAGCGCAGCAGCGTGGGGAGACAACGGGTGTACTTGCCTTCGCAGAGCATGCAGAACAATACCGAGCTGATATTGTAGCAACGATTGGCAGTGTGCATGTATTGGAAGAGGCAGCCGCACTGCTATATGATGCCCTGCGGCATTTCGATGAAGCGGGCGCAACTTATATACTGGCAGAAGCTTGCACTACAGAAGGCATCGGTCTTGCAGTGATGAACCGTATGATGAAGGCAGCAGGTCATCGTATCATTTGGTGTGAATGAACCTTGTTTGGGTAATGTAGCTTATAAGAGACAAGCCTTGTTATCTCTTTGCTGCTTGTCATGAAACTATCCTTGTCCGCATACGTTGGATACAGACGCTATGGGACGAGGAGTGGGGGCAATGTGGGAAACGGCAGCGCCAATCGGCCAATGGATCACGATTTTTTTGATGGCGGCAGCATTGGGCTCAGATGCCTTTTCACTGTGTCTAGGTATCGGTATGAGAGGGGTACGGCGAAGAGATGCAGTTCGCATTAGCGGGGTTATCGCATTGTTCCATGTACTGATGCCGCTGGCGGGTGTTGCAACAGGCATGTATATGAGCATGCTGCTCGGTGAAGTAACCACATGGGCAGCGGGAGGCCTTCTTATTATGCTAGGGGGGCATATGATATACAGCTCGTTGAAGGGTGAATCCTCGCAAATGATTAATACTTCAACGGTATGGGGGATGCTGCTGTTCGCACTTAGTGTGAGTGTAGACTCCTTTTCCGTTGGAATATCGCTCGGCATGTTCGGCTCTGATTTGTTGATGACGATCATTGCCTTTGGATTGTTTGGCGGTGCAATGTCGATCTTTGGCTTACTGCTTGGCCACCACGCAGGCAAGCATTTCGGTGAGTACGGGGAGGCTGCAGGTGGGGCGATCCTGCTTACCTTTGGGGTATTGTTTTTGCTGCCTTTCTAAGCTTTTTAAGCTTTGGAGCGAAGTCAAAGCAAGCAGGAATGAGATTGATGAAGATGCGCGACCCTATAGATAGGTTTCATGGTATGAAGGGAGGGGGTCATATGATACGCATTTTATTTGTATGTACAGGCAATACATGCCGAAGTCCAATCGCAGAGGCTATGCTGAAGCATATGGCAGAGGAACGCGGCTTGGACATTCATGTTCAGTCAGCAGGTGTAGCAGCATGGGACGGCACAGCGATGTCACAGCACGCTTCTACTGTACTGGAGGAGCAGAATATTGCCAATCATCGAGATTTTCGATCGGCTGCACTGGATGAAGAGCGTGTGCATTGGGCAGATCTTATATTGACATTGACGACTAGCCACAAGCGTCATGTGCTTCAACAGTTCCCGGGTGCAACGAGCAAGACATTTGCGCTTAAGGAATATGTGAGCAATTCGGATTCAGAGCAGGAGCAATATCAACAGCTGCAATCATTGGCTGCGGATCTTCAATTGAAGCTTGCTATGGGACAAGCTCCAACGGAAGAAGAGCTGGTACAGCTTGCTGAATTGCAGCGGCTTATGCCGAATCAGGATGTGGCAGACCCGTATGGCGGTTCTTTGGAGCAGTATCGGATGACAGCGGCGGAGATTCAGGCTGCGCTGACTAGGTTGCTTGATAAGCTTCAGCCATAGACGGTTTAAGTGTTGGGTTTATGGCACTGCCAAATGCAGCAGTAGGATGCTGTGTATGAGTGGGCAGGAAAATAACGGTTGCAATTGGTTGCGACATCCATTATGATCGTTCTATATGGAGAGGATCCGATGTAACTGGCGACGGAAGTGGGGAACCACGGTGGAGCATCGGAGCATACGGCCGGTCGCCTGGGCAGAAGAGCAGTGTACGGATAGAGAGCCGTGCTATGCTCTTTTTTTCAATCAATGAGACATGTTACACTGGGAGTAACGTGCAATTGGCTCGTCTAATATGCGGGAAATTCGTTATAATAGACCCGTAGCATACCGAGCATGGTAACATGGACGGAGAGCACAATTGAAGACAACGGATGGAGGGTACGACAATGAAAATTGCCATTGGTGCAGACCATGCTGGCGTACGACTTAAGGAAGGGATTGTACAAGTCATCAAGGAGCTTGGTCATGACGTCATTGATGTAGGCTGCGATTGTACAACATCAGTAGATTATCCGGATTATGCGGTACCTGTTGCAGAGATGGTTGCCTCAGGCGAAGCAGATCGAGGCGTGCTCATATGTGGTACCGGGATTGGGATGTCCATCGCAGCGAATAAGGTGCCAGGCGTCCGCTGCGGGCTTGTTCATGATTTATTCTCTGCTAAGGCAACGAGAGAGCACAATGATACGAATGTACTTGCTATGGGTGAGCGTGTCATTGGACCTGGACTTGCTGAAGAGATTGTACGCGTATGGCTGGGTACAGAATTCAGCCAAGGAGAGCGCCATATTGGACGTCTTCGCAAGGTCGCGGACGTAGAACATAAATATCACTCGCAAGCGTAGCGAGTGGAGGTGAATGGGCAGTATGAATGAGATCGAGAAGAACGAACATCAAGGGCCAGCATCGTCATTCTTGAAAATGGGGCAGGTTCGCGAGCAAGCAGAGGCAGCTGCACATGCCCTCGTTCGCGAGGCAGGGCTCAAGCCTGGGCAGCTAGTCGTCATTGGCTGCAGTACAAGCGAGGTGGCAGGTGCGCGCATTGGAACTTCGGGCGCAACGGATACCGCGCAGGCGATATTTGCCGGTCTCGACGTGCTCCGCTCAAGCTATGGCCTCGAGATTGCATTCCAATGCTGTGAGCATTTGAACCGCGCACTTGTTGTTGAACGCCGCACATTGGAGCGGCTCCGGCTGCTGGAAGTATCGGCAGTTCCGGTTCGGAAGGCGGGCGGATCGATGGCCGCTTATGCGTATCGCCAGCTGACTGATGCATGTCTCGCAGAAGAGATATGTGCCCATGCTGGCATCGATATCGGCGAGACGCTTATTGGCATGCATTTGCGCCGGGTAGCTGTTCCTCTGCGTACAGAAGTGCGATATATTGGCAAGGCGCGTGTCAATATGGCGAAGACGCGGCCGAAGCTTATAGGCGGGGAGCGGGCAGTCTATCAGCTTCCAACTGAGGATGGATTGTCTTCATGTGAATAGGAGCAGTGTTTGAATGCGGGCTGTTCACAATTATTTGCAGTGGGGCGGGAGAGCCGCTGTTGCACTTTTATTACTGCTACGATAGAACCTTAACGCAGATGCGTTGTCATACATTGCAATAAGGGAATGAAAATGTGGGAGGGCTATGCCAATGGTAGATCATTTACGACAAGCAGATCCTGAAGTGTTGAAAGCAATGGACTTGGAGTTGCAGCGTCAGCGCAACAATATCGAGCTGATTGCTTCTGAAAACATCGTCAGTGAGGCGGTTATGGAAGCGATGGGGACGGTTCTGACGAACAAATACGCGGAAGGTTATCCAGGCAAACGCTACTATGGCGGCTGCGAGCACGTGGATATTGTTGAGGATATTGCCCGCAACCGTGCGAAGGAACTCTTCGGCGCTGAGCATGTCAATGTACAGCCGCACTCCGGTGCGCAAGCGAACATGGCTGTGTACTTGGCAGCATTGAAGCCAGGAGATACCGTGCTTGGCATGGATTTGGCGCATGGTGGACACTTGACTCACGGAAGCCCTGTGAATGCATCTGGTTTGCTGTACAACTTTGTGGCTTACGGTGTGGAAGAAGATACGTTCCGTATTGATTATGATAAAGTGCGCAAGGCAGCATTCAAGCATCGTCCGAAAATGATCGTGGCAGGCGCAAGCGCTTATCCACGTATTATCGATTTTGAAGTACTTGGCCAAATTGCGAACGATGTAGGCGCTCTGTTCATGGTAGACATGGCGCATATCGCAGGATTGGTTGCCGCAGGACTTCATCCAAGCCCAGTACCGCACGCTCATTTCGTTACGACGACAACACATAAGACACTGCGCGGTCCGCGCGGAGGTATGATTATGTGCCGTCAAGCTTGGGCGCAAGCGATCGACAAGGCTGTATTCCCAGGCACACAAGGCGGCCCGCTTATGCATGTGGTGGCTTCTAAGGCTGTTGCATTGGGCGAAGCACTGCAGCCATCGTTCAAGCAGTATGCTGAGCAAGTGATCAAGAACGCGCAAGTATTGGCGAGTACGCTGGTTGAGGAAGGTTTGAGTATTGTATCTGGCGGTACAGATAATCATCTGATGCTGATCGATACGCGCAATATCAATATCACGGGTAAAGATGCGGAGAAAGTATTGGATTCCGTTGGCATTACCGTGAACAAGAACGCCATTCCATTCGATCCGACAAGTCCGTTCATAACGAGCGGTATTCGTATCGGAACACCAGCGGCGACATCCCGAGGCATGGATGAAGCAGCAATGTGCGTTATTGGCCAAGTCATTGCTATGACATTGAAGCAGCCACAGGATGAGGCTGTATTGAACAAAGCACGCGGTATGGTCAGCGATCTGACAGCTCAGTTCCCGTTGTACTCTACATTGAAATATTAATTAGGTAGGAAGATACGCCCTTTTGGCGGGTAGGACTCTTTTATTGCATATTTAATGGACAGAGCAGGTAATCACTCTTGAAGATGATCACCTGCTCTTTTTTGCGTAAATAGGCAGGGAGAACTCTCGATTTCAGTATAGGATGCCTAGGTAGTATGCGAGAGCCTCAGCAGAGTAGAATCTCGACAATTTCCGATGTTTGCTGCATGACCATGTATAAGCTGTCTTCAACATGCTTAGAAATAGTACAGTGTGATCCTTTTGCACCGAGTTGTCGGAAATGTGAAAAATACCTCAAAAGTGCCTGCAAAACGTGCAGTGATAGGCTCGGAATGTTATAATAGAGCCTGTTTAGCTTAGATAAAGCCGGATAAGCTTGGCATGTACGGCTGTTCAAAGTAGGAATATCAGTTCAAATCATCACGTATTGAGATTAAAAGCAACGAGAGTAAAAGGCGGAGGGACACGAAATATGGGTAAACTGGTCATTTGCGATCATCCACTGATTCAACACAAATTGACATTGATTCGAGACAAAAAGACAACGACGAAGGACTTCCGCGAGCTCGTGGACGAAGTAGCAACTTTGATGGCGTATGAGATTACACGTGAACTGCCATTGCAAACGGTGACAGTCGAAACGCCAGTTGCCGAAACAGAGAGCAAAATGATCGCTGGCCGCATGCTGGGACTAATCCCTATTTTGCGTGCTGGACTAGGTATGGTAGAAGGCGTTGTAAAGCTGATTCCAGGTGCGAAGATCGGACATGTGGGCTTGTTCCGCGATCCTGAGACGCTTCAACCGGTTGAGTACTATACGAAGCTTCCTACAGACGTGACTGAGCGTCAATTGATCGTTATTGATCCAATGCTTGCTACAGGCGGATCGGCGATTGCGGCTATTGACGTGCTGAAGAAGCGCAGCTGCACGCAAATTAAATTGATGTGCCTCATTGCAGCGCCGGAAGGTGTCAAGGCTGTTCAAGAAGCACATCCGGACATCGACATTTATTTGGCGGCATTGGACGAGCGTCTGGACGATCACGGCTATATTGTTCCAGGTCTGGGTGACGCCGGCGACCGCTTGTTCGGCACAAAGTAGAAGAATTCGCTTTTGATCACGAAGCAACTCAAGAGGCAATTCGGCATCGAATCATGCATTCACTCTCGAAGAACTTATGCTTACGAAGTATGTTTCCTGCGGAAACATTTTAGCTGCTCATGTAGTCTTTGTCTGCACTCTGCTGCTCCTTACAAGTTTTGCTCGGCAAAACTCGCTTCGGAAGCTCGGCTTCGAGTTCTTGCAACCTTCTCGGTGCTGAAAAGCGATCTTTTTGAGGTCAAAAAAATGATTTTAGAGCCAATAATGTATTGACTATTATGCAAGAAGAAAGACGGAGGATAAGACTATGTCCAAAGTGAAAGTAATGACGGTATTCGGTGTTCGTCCAGAAGCAATTAAGATGGCGCCGCTTATTCTGGAATTACAGAAGCATCCGGAACACATCGAATCCATCGTATGCGTCACGGCCCAACATCGTCAGATGTTGGACCAGGTGCTCGATGTGTTCAATATTAAGCCAGACTATGATCTGGACATTATGCAGGCGCGTCAGACGCTGAATGATATTTCCGTGCGTGTCCTTCAAGGATTGGAGCCTGTATTGCGTGAAGCGAAGCCAGATATTGTGCTTGTACATGGTGACACATTGACGACGTTCCTCGCCAGCTACGCGGCATTCATGCAACAGATTAAGGTAGGGCACGTTGAAGCGGGACTTCGTACATGGAATAAGCTTTCTCCGTTCCCGGAAGAAATGAATCGCCAATTGACAGGCGTTTTGGCTGATTTGCACTTTGCGCCTACCGATTGGTCGGCAAGCAATTTGCGTAAAGAAAATAAGCAAGATGCATCGATATTTGTCACAGGCAACACAGTTACAGATGTGTTTCAATATACAGTACGATCTGACTACAAGCATGAGGTGCTCGATTGGGCGCAAGGCAAACGTCTAGTATTGATGACTGCACATCGCCGCGAATCACAAGGTGAGCCGCATCGCAACATTTTCCGTGCTGTTCGCCGTATTGCAGACGAATTTGAAGACATCGCTATCGTATATCCGGTACATCCAAGTCCGGCTGTACGTGAACCGGCTCATGAGATGCTGGGAGATCACCCGCGCATTAAGCTGATAGAACCGCTTGATGTGGTTGACCTCCACAACTTCTATCCGCACACGCACCTCATCCTTACCGATTCAGGCGGTCTTCAGGAGGAAGCACCGTCATTTGGCATTCCTGTGCTTGTCCTCCGCGAAACTACCGAACGACCGGAAGGCATTGATGCAGGAACACTGGAATTGGTCGGCACGGATGAAGAGAAAGTGTACGCGCGTGCGAAGGCGCTGTTGTCGGACGAAACGACATATGCACGCATGAGCAAGGCTGCAAACCCTTATGGGGATGGCAAAGCGTCCCAAAGGATCGTCAGTGCGATTCTTCACAGTTTTGGGGTTCAAGAAGAGCGTCCGGAGCCATTTCACACAAAGTTCACAAATTGATAGATGACACTCTTCTATGAGGGAAGGCACCAGCATACAGTGATACTGTACGGTTTACGCGGATTTTCGAAGCTTGAAAGCGAATGTATATCGTTTTCATCCTTGTTGTTACGCGGTTTTTATCAATTGACAAAGACTCGTAATCTTAAGTAAAATGAATGGGAATTATAGGCTATGAAAATGTCGAATCGTAACGATCGCCCATGGCTGGTCGCCCTCTCTATTAGTGGAGCGGGTGTCTTGCTTGCCTTGTACATACTCTTAGGCTTTTACGCGGGGAAGTGGATCGCGAATGGGTCTAATGGGTCCAAGCTCTGGCTAGGAGTAGGGAGTATCGTCGGGCTATGCCTTGGCATCGTCAATATCATCTACTTAGTAAAGAAGTTCATGGGGGAACAAAATGAATGATATGGCTTCCATGGTTCGTGCCGTTACGAGAGTAACGCTCCTCTTGTTGTCTGCGTTCATCCTCGGTTGGGCTGTAGCGCCGGAATACCGGATATATACGGCTGGACTGACACTGGGAACTGCGGCAGGGCTGGCCTATGCTCACTATTTGTCTATCAAAGTTAGACAGATTGCAGAGATGGCTGCTAGTCAAGAGAAGAGGCGGTACAGCTTTGGATTTGTAACTCGGATGTGCATTGTACTCTTGGCAGTCATGTTCGCCATTAAGTTCGAACAGCACATATCCCTTGTGGCGACAATTGTCGGATTTTTCATTACTCAGTTATTGTCGATTTTCGTTAGTATAATTTGGGCAAGCAAAAAGAAAGTGTAAGCAGTCTATTGGAAAGGGGTGAACACATTTATGCACTCAGCACCGATTATCGAGGTTATGGGACTGCACCTGGATTTGTCCATCATCTTCACGCTACTTCTTAGCGGAATCATTACCTTTATTATTGCCCGGCTCGCTGTTCGCAATCTTTCGGTTGAAAAGCCTTCCAAGATGCAGAACTTCTTGGAGTGGGTTGTCGAATTCGTGCACGGCATTATCGGTAGTGCGATGCCGCTGAAGAAGGGGAAGGCATTCATCTCATTAGGGATGACGCTTATCTTGTTTATTTTCGTATCTAACGTACTAGGATTGCCGTTCGCAGTGATTACCGAAGCGCACCATCCGGTGTCTATCTTCGGTCACGAGATTGTAGCAACTAGTCAGGCGGCATTCGATGAGCTTGCAGCTAAGGGTAAACCTGAACACGTCCACTTGTTGTGGTATAAGTCGCCAACGGCTGACGTATCCGTAACATTCGGTCTGGCGTTCTTGGTTTTCATTCTCGTGAACTTCCTAGGCCTCAAGAACAATCGGAAGCACTACTTGAAGCACTATATCGAGCCATTCCCAATCTTCCTTCCATTGAACATCGTGGAGAACTTGGCGAAGCCAATTGCGCTTGGTATCCGGTTGTACGCGAACATCTTCGCGGGTGAGGTACTGATATCCACGCTCATTGGAGCAGGGGTATTCGGTCTACCGTTCCTCGCGGCATGGCAAGGCTTCAGTATATTTATCGGCGCGCTCCAAGCCTTCATCTTCACGATGTTGACAATGGTATACATCGCGCAGGCATCTGTACATGAAGAACATTAACAAACTCTGCCGAGACCCATACTCGTATGGCAACTTCGGGTGAGACATATAAACAAAGCAATTCAATAATACATGAATTTTGAGGAGGACTTTTCTAATGAATTTGATCGCAGCAGCAATTGCAGTAGGTTTGGGCGCCTTGGGCGCAGGTCTTGGTAACGGTATGATCGTTAGCCGCACAGTTGAGTCGATTGCTCGTCAACCAGAAGCTCGTAACATGTTGCAAACGACAATGTTTATCGGTGTTGGTATCGTCGAGGTTATTCCGCTCGCAGCTACAGTTATCGCGTTCTTGGCAATGTTTTCTTCTTAATGAATAGACAAACGGTTTGGCGGGGAAGGCCGATGCCATCCGCGCCTTCGTTTTGTTAGCACGTCATGTTAACGGAAAGGAGTGACTGTAGTGAGTTTTGTTTGGGAAAATTTCGTGTGGGCGATCCTTGCTTTCTTAATCCTATATTTCTTACTTCAAAAGTACGCGTTCGGACCATTGTTCGACGTGATGGAGAAACGCCGCGAGCTCGTGCAGCAGCAATTGGATGAAGCGGCGAATAGCCGTTCACAGGCACAAGTATACGTAGAAGAACAGAAGGAAGCTCTTGCTACAGCGCGCAAAGATGCGTATGACATCATCGAACAAGCGAAACAAACGAGCGTTCGTCAAGCAGACGAGATTATCGGCGGCGCGAAGAGCGAGGCTGTTCGTCTGAAGGAAGAAGCAGCTCGCGATATCGAGAGCGAGAAGAACAAGGCAGTTGCCGCTCTTCGCGAAGAAGTGGGCAACATGTCCGTTGCAATCGCATCGAAGATCTTGGAGAAGCAAGTTGACGAGAAAGATCAAGAGCAATTGGTCGGCCAATACCTGAAAGAGGTAGGAGGCAAACAATGAGCCAGAACATCGTAATCGCCAAGCGTTATGCCAAAGCGTTGTTCGAACTTGCTCAGGAGCGTCAACTGGTCTCAGAAACGGAACAGCAGTTGAAAGATACTGCGGAATTGGTGAAAGCCAATCATGAATTGTACCTTATTCTGACGTCGCCGAATATTGGTCATGCCGAGAAGTCAGCAGTACTTAGCAAAGTACTAGACGGTCACGTATCTGATATCGTGTTGAACATGGTTCAGCTGCTTATCGAACGTGGGCGCATTGACGCACTGCGCGAGATTGCGGACAGCTATGTTCGCATTGCTGGCGAAGCACTCGGCGTCCTGGATGCAACAGTGACATCCGCTTATCCGCTTGATGAATCGGAGAAGGAAGCTGTCGCTGCTGAATTCGGTCAGAAACTAGGCAAGACGATTCGCGTTCATAACGTTGTTGACGCATCCGTAATCGGAGGCTTGCAAGTCCGCATTCGGGATCATCTGTATGACGGCAGCTTGTCCGGCAAGTTGGAACGCCTAAATAGATCATTGAAATCGCAAGCGCAGTAGTTCTTATCGAGACTGTTCAAGAAGTCCGTTTTTGAACTCTCATTTACTATTTAGCACGGAAGAATGGGGTGAAGCGAGTTGAGCATCAGACCTGATGAAATCAGTACACTGATTAAAAGTCAAATCGAACAATATAAATCGGAGATCGAAGTGGCGGAAGTCGGTACGGTCATTAATGTTGGTGACGGTATTGCCCGTGTACACGGACTAGAGCAATGTATGTCCGGCGAGTTGCTCGAATTCTCTAACGGCGTTATGGGTATGGCCCTCAACTTGGAGGAGAATAACGTTGGTATCGTAATTCTTGGACCTTACAAAGACATTCGCGAAGGTGACCAAGTAAAGCGTACAGGCCGCATCATGGAAGTTCCAGTCGGTGAAGCGCTGCTTGGACGCGTTGTCAATCCGCTCGGCCAGCCAGTAGACGGCAAAGGCCCAATCGCTACGACGGAATTCCGTCCAGTCGAATCCAATGCACCAGGCGTTATCGATCGTAAATCGGTACATGAGCCGATGCAAACGGGTATTAAAGCGATTGACTCCATGGTTCCAATCGGCCGCGGTCAGCGTGAGCTGATCATCGGTGACCGTCAAACAGGTAAGACAACGATCGCAATCGATACGATCATTAACCAAAAAGGCAACGGCGTGAAATGTATTTACGTCGCAATCGGCCAAAAGCAATCTACAGTTGCACAAGTTGTAGAAACACTTCGTCGTCATGGCGCATTGGAGTACACAATCGTGGTTACAGCATCGGCATCCGAGCCAGCACCGCTTCTGTTCTTGGCTCCATATGCAGGCGTCTCCATGGGCGAGTACTTCATGTACAAAGGCGAGCACGTGCTCGTAATCTATGATGACTTGTCGAAGCAAGCTGCGGCTTACCGCGAATTGTCCTTGCTCCTTCGCCGTCCTCCAGGCCGTGAGGCATATCCTGGTGACGTATTCTACTTGCACTCCCGCTTGCTGGAGCGCGCTGCGAAGCTGAGCGACGAGAATGGCGGCGGTTCTTTGACTGCATTGCCATTTATCGAAACACAAGCATCTGACGTTTCGGCTTACATTCCGACGAACGTAATCTCGATTACCGACGGACAAATTTTCTTGGAAGCTGACCTGTTCTATTCCGGTCAACGTCCAGCGATTAACGTAGGTATTTCCGTATCCCGTGTTGGTGGTTCCGCACAGATCAAGGCGATGAAGAAGGTAGCAGGTACACTTCGTCTCGACTTGGCACAATATCGTGAATTGCAAGCCTTCTCTCAATTCGGATCCGATTTGGATAAGTCAACGCTTGCCCGCTTGAACCGTGGTGAACGCTTGATGGAAATTCTGAAGCAAGGTGTCAACCAGCCGCTTCCAGTAGAGAAGCAAGTTGTCAGCTTGTATATAGCTACGAGAGGGCACCTGGATGAAATTCCAGTTGCAGATATTCAACGCTTCGAGAATGAATTCCATGCTTACTTGGCAAGTAACCAAGATAGCATCTACCAATCGATCAGCGATACGAAAGACTTGGTAAAAGAAAACGAAGACGCACTGGTTGAAGCGGTAACGAAATTCAAAAAGAGCTTCGCCGTGTCCGTGTAATAGATAGAAGTTGACTGCAGCTGGGAAGCCTCAGGGCTCCCAGTGCGCATTCGAAGAAGTCCGCTTTGCCCTGCGCAAAGCGCTAAAGGCAGGTGAGATGGAAGTGGCTAAAGGAATTCTCGAGATTAAGCGCCAGATCAAGAGCGTGCAGAGCACGAAGCAGATCACGAAGGCGATGGAGATGGTTGGTGCGGCGAAGCTGCGCCGTGCACAATCGAAGGCTGAGGCAGCTCGTCCTTATGCGGATAAGCTGAAGGAGGTCGTCTCCAGCATTGCGGCTGGTACGCAAGGGATTTCCCACCCGATGCTAGAGAAGCGTCCTGTGAAGAAGACGGGATATCTCGTTATCACATCCGACGGTGGCTTGAAGGGCGGCTACAATGCCAACGTGCTTCGTAAGGTCATGGTGACGATGCAGGAAAACAAGCTGACGAAGGATGATATCGTATTATTCGTCATCGGACGCAAGGGTCGTGATTACTTCCGCAGAAGAGGATTTAATATCGTGGAGGCTGTTACGGAGTTGCCGGACACGCCTACATTTGCAGATATTAAGTCTATCGCATACAACGCCGTGAAATATTTCGAAGAGCACAAGTATGATGAACTGATTCTGTTCTATAACGAATTCGTGAACGCAATCACACAGGTGCCGGTAGAGAAAAAACTCTTGCCGCTTGATGATGAAGCGTTTAACGGTCCAGTAACATCGTATGAATATGAGCCTTCTGCTGAAGAAGTGCTCGGGCAGTTGCTGCCGAAGTATGCGGAGACACTTATTTATAGTGCGCTCCTCGATGCGAAGGCAAGTGAGTTCGGAGCGCAGATGACCGCGATGGGCAGTGCGACGAAGAACGCAACGAAGATGATCAACTCGCTGACGCTCGTGTACAACCGTGCACGCCAAGCGGCGATTACGCAAGAAATTTCGGAAATTGTAGCAGGGGCAAACGCTCAGGCTTAATCGGAAATGCATGTTTGACAGTAGGAGGGAACGAGATGAGTAAAGGACGCGTGATTAGCGTAATGGGTCCGGTTGTCGACATTGAGTTCGAACGTGGACAACTGCCTGAAATTTTGAACGCGATCAAGATTGAGCAGAAGTCGACAACTGCCGGCGCGCCTGACATCAACTTGACGTTGGAAGCATCGGTTCACTTGGGTGACAACGTAGTTCGCTGCGTTGCGATGTCTTCTACAGACGGCTTGATTCGCGGCATGGAAGCGTCAGATCTTGGCGCTCCAATTACAGTACCGGTAGGCGAAGTGACGTTGGGTCGTGTATTCAACGTGCTTGGCGAAGCAATTGATAATGCGGGCGACGTGGTAAAAGAAACAGTAAGCCCGATTCATAAAGAAGCTCCTAAGTTTGACGAGCTTTCCACGCAAGCGGAAATTCTCGAAACAGGGATCAAAGTTATCGACTTGCTGGCTCCTTATGTGAAGGGCGGTAAGATCGGTCTGTTCGGCGGTGCCGGCGTAGGTAAGACGGTAACGATCCAAGAGCTGATCAACAACATCGCGCAGGAGCACGGCGGTATTTCCGTATTTGCGGGTGTCGGCGAGCGTACGCGCGAAGGTAACGACTTGTACCATGAAATGAAGGATTCCGGCGTTATCAGCAAAACAGCGATGGTATTCGGTCAGATGAATGAGCCGCCAGGAGCACGTTTGCGCGTTGCCTTGACGGGTCTGACAATGGCTGAACATTTCCGTGATGAAGAAGGCAAGGACGTTCTCTTGTTCATCGATAACATCTTCCGCTTTACACAAGCGGGTTCCGAAGTATCCGCCTTGCTCGGCCGCATGCCTTCCGCGGTAGGTTACCAACCTACGTTGGCTACGGAAATGGGTCAGTTGCAAGAACGTATTACTTCAACGAAAAAAGGTTCTGTAACATCCATCCAGGCGATCTACGTTCCTGCGGATGACTACACAGACCCAGCTCCAGCTACGACGTTTGCTCACTTGGATGCAACGACGAACTTGGAGCGTAAAATTTCCGAGATGGGTATCTTCCCTGCGGTTGATCCGCTTGCATCCTCATCCCGGATCTTGGCACCAGACATTGTAGGTGAAGAGCACTATCATGTCGCACAAGGTGTTAAGCGCCTCTTGCAGCGCTATAAAGAGCTTCAAGATATTATCGCAATCCTTGGTATGGACGAGTTGTCCGAAGAAGATAAGTTGACGGTTGCGCGCGCGCGCAAAATTCAACGCTTCTTGTCTCAACCGTTCCACGTTGCGGAACAATTTACGGGTCTTGCTGGTAAATACGTACCTGTTAAAGAAACAGTACGCAGCTTCAAGGAAATCCTGGACGGCAAGCATGATGACCTTCCAGAAGCAGCCTTCTTGTACGTTGGTACAATCGAAGAAGCTGTGGAAAAAGCAAAGACGCTGTAAGCGGCTTGACGTGAAACGGGCTGTCTATTGCTAAGGCGTGGACAGAACGGAAGGAGGAAACCGCAGTTGAGCACCTTTTTGTTGGAAATCGTTACACCGGAGCACAAAGTGTTCGAACAGCAGGTGGACATGATTAGCGTCAAGGGCGTCGAAGGAGATCTTGGTATTTTGGCGAACCATATTCCGATGGTTACGCCGCTTCGCATTGGTCCGATGAAGATCAAAGAAGGCGGCAAGGAGCATTGGATTGCGGTTCATGGCGGATTTGTTGAAGTACGTAAGGACAAAGTCGTTGTGCTTGCAGAAAGCGCGGAAATGCCGGAAGACATCGATGTGGAACGTGCCAAGGCAGCGAAAGCCCGGGCGGAGCAACGTCTGGCGATGGCTGCACGGAGCAAGCAGGATTCCCTGGACTTCCGTCGTGCGGAATTGTCGCTCCAACGTGCCGTGACGCGGATTAAAGTCTCGCAAAAAGAATGGTAATCATGATATAAATCGAAGAAGAGCTGTTCCAGAACCCCTCAGGTTTTGGAACAGCTCTTTTTTCATAAGGATTATTTTTTCATCATTCATATGAACTTGATTATGGCTTCAACATAACCTCAGCCTCAGAGCGCTTCGTATGCATGCTGTAGAAGGCTTCTCCGACCAATTGTGGGTCAAAGGAGGTGTTTGGCTGGACGAAGCCGCAGACGGTCAATGTGCCAGCATAGAGACCATATTGCTTGAACTCATCATGTAGGCTGAGGGCAAGGCTGCGCAGACCAGATTTCCCGACACCGAGTGATGCCAGTGATGCTGTCGGCTGCAGTGCTTGTCCACCACCCGTCAGCAGGTATGAACCTGTACCACGCATTTTCATGCCCGGAAGAATACATTGGGCAGTCGTCAACGCCCCTACTACGTTAACCTTGAAGTCTTCGATCATATCAGAAGGCTGTACTTCAGAGGGAAGTCCAGGTGCATGGGCAGAGGCGTTGTATACGACGGCCTCAGGCGTGCCGTACTCTGTTTCAAGTGCTGACAGTGTTTGACGAAGAGCAGCTTCGTCGCTAGTAAGTGCGACTGCCCCTGTCGCTTCAATATTCATATCATGCAGGATGTCTTTCATTTGCTCTAGCGTATCCGATTCTCGCGTAATGAGAACGGGAAGGTAACCACGTTGTCCAAATGACTTGGCAATGCCAAGTCCGATGCCGCAGCCGGCGCCGACGATCCAAATCATCGGTTGTGTCATATTGGCGTTCAACCCCTTGTTGTATGATCCGATGTATGGATATTGTAAACCGAATACGTAGCAGAGTTCAAAACCATTTTTCACATAGCCCGTCATTCATCGAAAAATAAATTTTGGAAAACATCATTTTATTGCTTGACGCATGTATGAGGTCTGATTATAATAAAGACAGTTAATATTGATAATCATTCTCAAATGAAGGTTATCAATTAACCTCATCAAGTGAACGTTCGGGAAGGCTGCTTCTTGAACCGTCACATCAAGTGAAATAACCTTCTTCTTGGTTCTTTTGATTTTCAGTAGGTTGGTTAATTGTAGGTAGTTTCCTCATCCTCCGTGAGCTGTGGCCGGATCGCAGCTCTCTTTTTTTTGCCCTCATTTCCACGCCCAGATAAATGGATGGTCACTGCTCAATAGAGTGAATCTAGGTTAGGGCTGAGCTGAATTGAAAATCAGCTATATGAGTTGAAAATAAGTTGAATATAACTTGATTGGAATGCGTCGAAGCTGGCCCGTGGAATGCGGGCATTTATTGGCCCCTTTTTTGATCTGAGGATCAGAAAGGGGCTTTATTGTTTCTCTGTTTTTAATTTTGTAATGAACGAATCAAAAAGGAAAATCGTACTAACTACAGATTCGCAATAAGGAGGAATTTGTAATGAGAAAAAGATTCCATAGGATACTTGCACTAACCCTTGCGCTGTCGATGATTGTTCCGTCAGCAGTAATGGCGTCCCCAACAGGCAATAGTAATGTCGCAGCAGTCACTCAGAGACTAGAACAGATCGCGGCGGAGAAAGCTGCTCTTCTCACTAAAATGGGGACAGTCAGTGTACAATATGCACTGATTGACAACGGCAAGATTACGGTGTCCGGCCAGGCTGGCATCAACGATAGAGAAGGGAAGAAGCCGTTGACCGAGGATACGATGTATGGCATCGGCTCAACGAGCAAAGTGTTCACGGCCGCAGCCGTAATGAAGCTAGTGGACGAGGGGAAGATTGACCTCGATGCGCCCTTGATCAACTATATTCCCGATTTCACAATGAAGGATGAACGGTATAAGCAGATTACTCCGCGCATGTTGCTGAACCATTCCTCTGGCTTGCAAGGAGGCTCCAGTTACGGCAACGCCTTCCTGTTCGAGGACAATGATACCTATCCGCATGATACGCTGCTTAAACAATTATCAACGCAAAGTCTAAAAGCGAATCCAGGCGCGTTTTCTGTTTACTGTAACGACGGCTTCACATTGGCTGAGATTCTAGTAGAGAGAGTTAGCGGCATGAGCTTTACAGCATTTATACACAACTATTTTACGGAACCGTTGAAGTTGAGCCATACGAAGACATCGCAGGACGTATTAGAACAAGACAAGTTGGCGGGGCTCTATTTCCCTTTCTACCAAGGTCAGCTTCCGAATGAAACTGTCAATGCGATCGGGACAGGGGGGATTTATTCTACGGCGGAAGATTTGGTGAGATTCTCGCAACTGTTTACAGGTGAGACGAAGGGTGTCCTCTCTGACAAGGCGATACAGGCGATGGCGAATGAGGAATACAAGAAAGGCCTGTGGCCGGAAGATACGGATAATAGCTTCAATTACGGTCTCGGCTGGGACAGCGTGAAGCTGTTTCCATTCAATGAATACGGCATGAAGGGATTAGCCAAAGGCGGAGATACGATTTTGTATCATGCTTCCCTCGTTGTACTTCCCGAACAGAAGATGGCGGCAGCAGTGTTGTCATCTGGCGGTTCAAGCATGACAAATGAGCTGCTGGCGAACGACTTGCTGCTGCAAGCGCTGAAGGAGAAGGGGGCAATTAAAACGATAAAACCGGAGAAATCCTTCGGCAAGCCGGTAAAAGCGGAGATACCTGCTGAGGTGGCGAATCAGGCTGGTTATTATGGTACTAGAAATCAGCAAGTGAAGGTTGAGATCAAAAAGGAAGGCGAACTGTTTTTGCCATTAATGACTCTCATTGATCATTCGAAAGAAAAGTATGTGTACACAGCCGATGGAAGCTTTATCAATGAGAGCGGAACTTCCAAGGTCAGTTTTGTAACCGAGAAGAATGGCCGCACATACATCTGGGTGAGAGAATATATGACAATGCCAGGTCTGGGACAGTTTGTATTGTCGCATTATGCGGCAGAAAAATTGGAAGTGAACAAGCTCTCGAAAGAGACTGCCGATGCTTGGACGAAACGGCAAGGAATGGCGTTCTACCAAGTAAACGAGAAATATACCTCCATTCTGTATTTCTTGATGAAACCGACGATACAAATAGCCCTTACTGATGAACTGCCGGGTTATCTAGGGGACAAAAAAATTACAGGTTCAAACACGGCCGCAAGCGAGCTTAATATTCCGGGCATGCTGGGCGGTCGGGATCTGGCGGAATCTAGATTCTTCACGCAAGACGGAGTCGAATACATGGAGGAGGCTGGCAAATTGTATATCAGCGGTGCGAACGTTAATCCCCTCTATGCTGGAAAAAGCTCAACTGCCACGCTGCAAGCGAACGGGCACGCCAGATGGTATACAGTTCCGGATGTAGCCATGGGCAAGACAATGACTGTTGCGCTTCCGGCGAAGGGGGGATTCGTGGTCTATAACGAGCAAGGCCTACCAGTTAACTTTACAGTTGTCAGCGGCAATAACGAAGTTACGCTGCCTAAGAATGGCACAATCGTCTTTGCTGGTGCACCAGGCTCGGAATTTGGCATTACATTGAAATAAACCAAACGATAGATGATGGAACGGCGACAGCAGCATGCACGCGATAGTTGAAGTAAGCTGAGTCGCTTCTTGGATCTGCTAATCTGAAGTGCACTCTTTATAGCAGTCATTGGGTAGACAGCTCTGTGTCATATCTGATGAATGTCTATAAGGAGTGCATTTTTGGTTTTTACAAAGATATAATTCCATAGCTCAGCCAGTGGTCGCATTCAGTGAGAGGAAGAAGCATATCTGCTGATTGGTTACTCTCCTGAGACTCCAGAGCTGCTCGAGCACCCAGATGTTCATAAAACATTCACCAGCTGATCTTCTATCGTTCTCCTTATGTGAATATGTATATAACCAAAACCGAACAACTTTTCATAAAACTGTCCAAAAGGTGGTATTAATTGCATAGACGGAGTTGGTAGGTTTTGTTATAATTGTGGCGGGTTTATTACAAAATTCTCTATTTTTTTGCAAAATGGCAGTTGCTGCGGCGGAGGGGATGACTTTTGGAACAGTACATCAACAATTACGTCATTGTGGCCATTTTTATTGCACTCGGTATTTTATTGCCGGTTGTCGCACTGACGGTAGGGAGATGGCTTAGACCAAAGAAGCCGACAGATATGAAGCAAACAACTTATGAAAGCGGTAACGAACCTGTTGGTGTCGGACAAGTCCGATTCAACGTACGGTACTATTTGTTTGCGCTCATGTTTGTCATTTTTGATGTCGAAACCGTTTTCTTGTATCCATGGGCGGTTGCATACAATCAGCTTGGATTGTTTGCACTTGTCGAAATGTTGATTTTCGTCGGATTGCTGTTGGTTGGATTAATTTACGCCTGGAAAAAGAAGGTGCTTCAATGGGACTCACTTTAGAATCAATTACGCCGGAAGAACGGCAGGAGTTGGAACGCAATGTGTTCTTTGGCACGCTTGAACAGTTGAAGGCATGGGCTCGAAGCAATTCACTATGGCCGCTTACGTTCGGTCTTGCGTGCTGCGCGATTGAGATGATGGGGACGGGAGCGTCGCACTACGATTTGGATCGCTTCGGCGTTATCTTTCGAACGTCTCCAAGACAATCGGATGTTATGATCGTATCTGGTACAGTCACGAAGAAGATGGGGCCGCTCTTGAAGCGTCTGTATGATCAAATGCCTGAGCCGAAATGGGTCATCGCAATGGGATCATGCGCGACGGCTGGAGGGCCGTACGTGAAGTCGTATTCAGTCGTCAAAGGCGTGGATCAGATAGTGCCTGTTGATGTTTATATTCCAGGCTGCCCGCCGAATCCTGCGGCCCTTATCTACGGCATCAACAAGCTGCAAGAGAAAATCCGCTATGAGGCGAAAACCGGAAAGCGGGTGACGAATCGATGAGCGAGGAACAAGAGAAGGAAAAGACAGCTGAAGAACAATCCTCTGAGCAACGATCGAAGCAGGAATCAAATACGGAATCTAATTCGATTCCAGAATCGAAAGCAGATTCGAATCTAGGTTCAAAACCAGATTTAGATGAAGCAACAGCAAGTGAAGGAATCAAGACCGCAGCAGGAAAAAAGTCCGAAGTGAAAGCGGATGAACCGCAAGTGCCAGTTCGGGAGGCATCAGATGTGGAGACCGTCCCTGCAGTGCCAGCGCAGAAGCTAGAGACGGTCGAAGGGACAGTAAAAGAGCAGAAGGAAGCGGCAGCACTACAAGATGATCCAGTGACTTCTGCATCTGCTGAATCCCAGGAGCATGCGGATGCGACGAAGGAGGTTTCCGTAACTGCGGAAACGGAGAAGCCGAAGCGTGCCCCTTTGACGGAAGAGGAGAAGGCTGCGCGAATTCAAGCGGCTGCTGAGGCGCGCGCGGCGCGGGCGAAGGCAGCAGAAGGCGGTGGTGAAACATCGACTACAGCCGATGCAGCAGCTCGTCCACCAAGAGCACGTGCGAAGGAAGACGGTGCAGGGGATGCTGCGGAGAAACCAGAACGGCCCGCACGAGCGCCTCGGGTTAAGGCAGACGAAGAACCGCCAAAGCCGAAAGAGCCCTCACCCAAACAGCCAGTTCTTGATCAGCTCATAGTCCTGCTTAAGGCCGAAGTCGCAGAGGATGCGGTTGAAGAGGCGGCTATCAATGAAGTCAATGATCATTTGCCAACGGTAACGGTGAAAAATGAACATTGGCTAGTAACAGCTCAGCTGCTTCGTGAACATAAAGATTGGTCGTGTGACTATTTGCGTAATTTATCCGGCATTGACCAGGAAACTCATTTAGAAGTAATCTATCATCTTATCAATTTAAGCACGAAAGCAGAGGTTGCTGTTCGTGTAAAGACAGATCGCGAGGTGCCTTCCATCGCATCGGTAACGCCTATATGGCCTACTGCGAACTGGAATGAGCGCGAAGTTTACGACTTGTTGGGCATTTCGTTTCCGGGACATCCCGACTTGCGTCGCATCATGATGCCGGATGACTGGGTTGGACATCCGCTTCGCAAAGACTACGTGCCGTTAGATTCGGAGGTGTAACCCTGTGATTCGTACAGAAGAACTATTGCTTAATGTTGGACCGCAGCACCCGAGTACTCACGGTGTATTCCGCATCGTCGTCAAGATTGATGGCGAGGTGATCAAGGAAGCGACCCCGGTAATGGGATATTTGCACCGCGGAACGGAGAAGCTTGCGGAAAACTTGAACTATACGCAAATTATTCCTTATACCGATCGTATGGATTATGTGTCCGCCATGACGAACAACTATGTACTCGTGCATGCCGTTGAGAAGCTGATGCAGCTGGAAGTTCCGGAGAGAGCAGAGTTTCTCCGACTTATCGTTATGGAATTGCAACGCGTAGCAAGCCATTTGGTATGGTGGGGGACGTATTTGCTTGATATTGGGGCGATGAGCCCGTTCTTATTTGCGTTCCGCGACCGGGAGATCATTATCGATTTGTTCAACGAACTATGCGGGGCACGGCTGACATACAACTATATGCGGGTCGGCGGCGTCAAGTGGGACGCGCCTCCAGGCTGGATCGACAAAGTCCGCGAGTTTGTTCCATACATGCGCAAAAGGCTGGATGAATACAACAAGCTCGTAAGCGGCAACGAAATTTTCCTGTCACGCATTAAAGGAATCGGTACTTATGATGCGGAAACGGCAATCGCATATGGACTTAGCGGTGCCAATCTACGCTGCACGGGAGTGAATTGGGATTTGAGGAAGCAGGAGCCTTACAGCCTGTACGATCGATTCGAATTCGATGTTCCACTTGGAACCCGTGGGGACTGCTATGAACGGTATTTGATTCGTGTTGAAGAGATACGGCAAAGCTTACGCATTTTGGAGCAGGCTGTGGAGCAATTCCCGAGCGAGGGAGAGACAATGGGCAAAGTGCCGCGCGTCATACGTCCGCCTGCTGGTGAAGTATACGCTCGTATTGAATCTCCGCGCGGAGAGATTGGCTGCTATATCGTATCCAAGGGCAAGGCGGAGCCGTTCCGGTTGAAGTTCCGTCGGCCGTCCTTCGTTAATTTGCAAATACTGCCGAAGCTGCTCGTAGGCGAAACGATGACGAATATGATTACCATACTGGGCGGGATCGATATCGTCGTCGGGGAGGTGGATGCATAGTGGGGGACTTGTTGAATCAGACGCTCACGTGGCAGAATGGTCTAATTTTTATCGCATGGGGAGTTGTTCTTCTTTTCGTCGTCCTTGGCTTCGTAACCTATGCGATTTACTTCGAACGCAAGGTCATCGGCTGGATGCAGCTGCGTCATGGTCCTACACGGGTAGGTCCGCTGGGACTGCTGCAGACGGTTGCTGATATATTGAAACTACTACTCAAGGAAGACACAATACCTCGCAAGGCTGATAAAGCACTATTCATCTTGGCTCCAGTCATCACGTATGTACCGGCATTTGCGGTCATTGCGACGATTCCTTATGCCGCTAATCTAGGCTTTGCTGATCTAAATGTAGGGCTGTTATATTATGCCGCATTGTCCAGCATCTCTACCATTGGTATCATTTTAGGAGGGTGGGCCTCTAACAACAAATACTCGCTGCTTGGCGGAATGCGCTCAGCGGCGCAAATGATTAGCTATGAAATTCCGCTCGTTATCTCAGTCGCGGGTATAATCATGTTGAACGGATCGCTCAGTTTGCGTACCATTGTAGAAGGGCAAGGCAACTATTTTTGGGAATGGAACTTTATCCCGCAAATCATCGGATTTATTGTCTTTATTATCGCGGGGGTATCTGAGTTGAATCGTACCCCATTTGATTTGCCAGAAGCAGAATCAGAGCTTGTTGCGGGTTATCATGTTGAATATAGCGGCTTCCGATTCGCCTTCTTCATGTTGGCGGAATACGTATATGTATTCGCACTCTCGGCACTGACGACGGTCTTGTTCCTAGGCGGCTGGCATCCACCGCTCCCGTTCCTCGACTTCATTCCGGGGCTGCTGTGGTTCATCCTGAAATTTTCATTCTGCGTCTTCTTCCTATTCTGGCTGCGCGCAACGATGCCACGTATACGTGTAGACCAATTGATGGGCTTTGGGTGGAAGGTGCTGCTGCCGCTTGCCCTGCTTAACGTCTTCTTGACGGCGTTTTACATCGAAATTTTCAACAAATAGGCTAGGGGTGAGATCCGTGAAAGGACTGTTGAAGGGTCTAGGCGTTACATTCAAGGCGATGACGTCGAAGAAGGTCACCTACAAATACCCAGATGTTCCGCTTGAAATGCCTGACCGTTTTCGCGGCATACAGCATTTCGATCCGGATAAGTGCATCGTATGCAATCAATGTGCCCGCATCTGTCCAACGGAATGCATTACGTTGACAGGCAAACCGAATCCAGATCCAGAGAAGAAGGGCAAAGTGATCGACACGTACGATATTAACTTTGAGATTTGCATTTTGTGCGATCTTTGTACGGAAGTATGTCCGACCGAAGCGATTGTCATGACCAACAATTTTGAACTGGCGACATACAGTCGCGATGACTTGTTCAAAAATTTGAACTGGCTGAACGACAATAATGTCAATGTTCGTCAAGAGAACAACTCCGCCATGCCGAAGGGGGGCGCGAAGAAAAATGTTTAACTTCTCTTTGGATTGGACGGGGGGGACGATAGTCTTCTTCGTGTTGGCCATCTGCATTATTTCCGGCGCGGTATTGATGCTTAACTTTACGAAGGTTGTACATATGGTCGTCTCTGTTGCTTTCTCCTTCCTAGGGTTGGCAGGGATGTACGTGCTGTTGGATGCTGAATTTGTTGCTTTTGTGCAGGTGCTTGTTTATACAGGCGCGATATCGATACTCATGATTTTCGGAATTATGATGACCAAGCACGATAAGCAGGATGAGGCATTCGTCAAGCCATGGAAGGAAGCGTTGGCCGCGATAGGCTGTATTGCCCTGTTTGGAGTGCTATTCTTCTCTATTCGCAGCTCTGAGTTTCCTGTACATCAAGACGCTGCATTGGTTCAGGATAATACGCTGAATATCGGGAAGCAACTGTTCACAGAGCACGTCATTCCGTTCGAGCTGCTGTCTGTTCTGTTGACGGTGGCCTTTATCGGAGCAATTGTGCTGGCTAAGAAGGAGGCGGATGAAGGATGAGTACGATGCTTGCTTCCTTTTTAACACTTGCCGCTATATTGTTCTGTATTGGTTTATATGGTGTATTAACAAAGCGCAATGCTGTTATTGTGCTGTTGTCCATTGAGTTGATGCTCAATGCGGCGAACTTGAACTTGATTGCCTTTTCGAAATACGGGGTCGTACCGAGCCTGAAGGGGCAAATTTTCTCTCTCTTTACAATTGCGATTGCAGCTGCAGAAGCGGCAATTGGTGTCGCCATCCTTATCGCGTTGTACCGGAATCGCGGAACGGCCAACGTGGACGAATTTGACGACTTGAAGAGATAATCGGTAGGGAGGATACGACAATGGAATCCGTCTTTTCGCAATTCGCATGGGCTATCCCGGTCATTCCGCTGCTCGCGTTCCTCATACTGACGGCATTTGGCCGCCAGATGAAAGGCGCAGCCGTTCTGCTCGGTGTCATCAGCTCTCTTGCTGCGTTCATTATGTCTGCGCTCCTCTTGTGGGAGCGGGTGTCCGGAACGATGGAGGACTATACCCGGAGCTTTGATTGGATTCGCTTCGGTGACATCCGCCTGGAGTTTGGATTCGATGTGACGAACTTGAACGCGCTAATGCTCGTCATTGTCACGCTGGTCAGCTTACTAGTAAATGTGTATTCCAAAGACTACATGCATGGTGATGAGCGGCAAACGGTGTTCTACGCCTATATTGCGCTCTTTACCAGCTCGATGCTTGGACTTGTGCTGTCTCCAAACTTGCTCCAGCTCTATATCTTTTGGGAGCTTGTAGGGGTATGCTCATTCCTCCTCGTTGGATTCTGGTATGAGCGTCCTGCAGCACGTGCTGCGGCTAAGAAGGCCTTCATCGTCACACGGATCGGAGACGTTGGTTTATTTATAGCACTGCTGCTTCTGTTCTGGTACATGCCGGGTCATGCGCTTGATTTCGGATCGATCAGCAATGTGTTCAGCAATGCAGATACACTGGCACAGAGCGGTATATCTGCCGGACTGACGACATGGATTGCATCTCTCATATTCGTAGGAGCGGTTGGCAAGTCGGGTCAATTCCCGCTGCATACCTGGCTCCCAGATGCCATGGAAGGGCCGACACCGATCTCAGCACTCATTCATGCGGCTACGATGGTTGCGGCAGGGGTATATCTCGTTGCACGTACGTTTGATATTTTCCACATGTCGCCTACGGCAATGACGATTGTCGCGAGTGTTGGAGGATTTACTGCGATCTTTGCAGCGACGATTGCAATCGCACAGCGCGATTTGAAGCGCATCCTTGCATACTCAACGGTTAGTCAGCTCGGCTACATGATGATGGCGCTTGGTCTTGGGGCTGTGACCGCAGGGGTGTTCCACCTGTTTACGCACGCCTTCTTTAAGGCGCTTCTGTTCCTCGGAGCGGGAAGCGTCATTCATGCTGTACATACACAAGATATATTCAAGATGGGCGGCGTTGGCCGCAATATGAAGGTTACAGCTTGGACATTCGGTATTGGCGCACTGGCACTGTCTGGTATTCCGCCTCTGTCCGGCTTCTGGTCTAAGGATGCGATCTTGACAGCGGCTTGGGATCAGAATAATTGGCTCTTATTTATTATTGGTGCAGTTGCTGCATTCTTTACCGCTTTTTACATGGCGCGTTTGTTCTTCCTCGTATTTACGGGGGCTCCATCAGCAGACAGCGAGGCTTCCAAGGCGCATGAATCGCCATTGTCTATGACAGTGCCATTGATCGTGCTCAGTGTACTGGCTGTGGTTGCAGGATTCGTCAACACTCCGTTCGGGGGCAGCTTCGGCACCTGGCTCACAGGCGAAGAAGTAGGTGAGCACGCAAATATCATGGTAATGATTGTATCGGCGCTTATCGGTGTATTGGGTATTGGACTTGGATATGTCATGTACGGACCTGGTCGCAAGCGTCAAGATACGCTCGAACATACGGCGGCACCTGTCTATCGTCTGCTTGCCAACAAATATTATATTGATGAACTATATCAAATTGTATTTGTTCGTAGCCTATCGGGTATTGGGCAACTGCTGAAGGCAATCGATAAATGGGTAATAGATGGTCTGGTACGCTTGGTAGCATGGTTTACAGTCAGTGTTGGCCGAACATCGCTACGTGTGCAGAACGGTCAACTGCAAACCTATGGCCTGGTATCCCTGTTTGGCTTTGTCGGATTGATTCTGCTCGTGCTGGCACTTGGAAGGAGGTTCTGGTAGATGCTGAATATTCTTTCTTCGATGCCGCTGCTAACGCTGCTGACCTTCTCTCCGCTTCTTGGAGTCATTGTGCTTCTGTGCATTCCGCAGGGGCGTACACGTGCGATTCAGGTGACAGGCATTGTAACGACATTCGTGCCTCTTCTACTAGCGCTTATCATTTATGGCAATTACGATGCACTCGAGCAAGGCAAAACCATAGCAGAGCAATGGTCATGGATATCGATTCCGCTCAATTCAGAATTGATTGAAGGGCTAAGCTCGTGGGCATTTACGATTCAATATCATTTGTCGATAGATTCCCTATCGTTGCCACTCGTGGTAATGACCACGATCGTAGCTTCGATGGCGGCGTTTGCTTCCTTGTATGTGAAGAAACGCTGGAAGTCGTATTTTATTCTTTTCCTGCTGCTTGAAGTTGGCATGCTGGGTGTCTTTATGGCACGTGATTTGTTCTTATTTTTCATGTTCTTCGAATGGACGCTGGTACCGACTTACTTCCTTATTGGTATCTGGGGCTATATGCATCGCGAGAAGGCTGCGAATCAATTTCTGCTGTACAATGGGCTCGGTTCTGCGCTTCTCTTAGTTGCCTTCATTGTACTTACGGTGACAGCAGGCTTTGCACCTAACCCGGACATGGCGGCGAATGGCCATTACGTATATACGGGCAATCTTGATGTCATTATGAAGAACATTAATGATGCGACTTCTTTTATATATCAAGAGCAGAGCGGCGTATATTTGTCTGACAGCATGCGGACGTTTGTCTTTTTCTTGCTCATTGTAGCCTTTGGTGTGAAGCTCCCGATCTTTCCATTCCACACATGGATGCTGCGCGTGCATGCTGAAGCTCCGGCACCTGTGGTGATGCTGCACTCAGGAATATTGCTGAAGATGGGTGCTTACGGTCTTATTCAGTTCGGAACAGCATTGCTTCCAAAGGAGACCGCATCTTGGGCTGTACTACTAGCAGTACTGGGTGTTATTAATGTGCTGTATGGGGCTATACTCGCCTTTGTGCAGACAGAATTTAGACTTATCTTAGCTTATTCTAGTATTAGTCATATGGGCTTCGTTCTGCTTGGTATCGCAGCGATGAATGACATTGGGCTTCAAGGTGCTGTTGTGCAGATGGTCTCGCATGGATTTATCTCTGCGTTGTTCTTCCTGCTGGTAGGCGCATTATTGGAGCGTACAGGAACAACAAAAATTGGCGAACTGGGTGGATTAGCGAAGGGCATGCCATTCTTGTGCGGCATCTTATTGCTGTCAGGCTTGGCGTCGTTAGGCTTGCCAGGCTTGTCGGGATTCGTAGCAGAGCTTCTGTCCCTGCTTGGTCTGTTCGGAACGATGAAATGGGCGGCCATTCTTGCTGCACTTGGGATTATATTAAGCAGTGTCTATGTGCTTCGTGGGGTACTGGCAATCTCTTATGGGCCAAGAGACGATCGTTATGCAAGCTTGAAGGATGCCAGACTTGTCGAAGCCGTGCCGATCATGGTGCTGACGGCATGCATTATTTTAATCGGATTGTTCCCATCATTCGTTACGGCTCCGATTGATAATGGCGTCGAGCATGTCATTGAATTATTCAAGGTGAGGGGGTAGGCCCATGGAAGCGACTACAGTTAAACTGCTGCAATTGGGCGATCTCGCACTGCTGGCACCTGAGCTGACGCTTGTTATTGCAGCGATTGTGATCTCGCTCATTGATTTGGCGCTGCCCCGTCGTGTGAACCGGGATATTATCGGGGGGCTGTCCCTGCTGGGCGTTTTAATTTCGCTTGGCTTCGTGGTATGGAAGTTGTATCAACGAACATTACTTAACGAGGAAGCGGCTCGATCTATGCAGCTGCTCAATCAAAGCTATCGCGTTGATGATTTTGCCCTGCTGCTCAAAATTGTATTTCTTACCGGTACGGCACTCATACTGCTAATGAGTATCGGCAATATAAGAGATAAGGAGATTCCTCATCGCGGCGAATATTATTACTTGCTGCTTCCAGCTGCACTTGGCGCGATGATCATGGCTTCATCGGGAGATCTAATTACGCTTTATGTTGGTCTGGAATTGTTGAGCATTACTTCCTACATTCTCGTTGGGTTGAAGAAGAATGACCGGAAGTCATCAGAAGGTGCATTCAAATACGCGGTACTGGGAAGTGTAGCGTCTGCATTTATTTTATACGGGATGTCCTTTGTATATGGCATGACAGGAAGTACGCAGCTTGGTGCGATTGCAAGAGGCTTGGCGGATCAAGTTCATTCCTTCGAACCGCTCATCTATGTCAGCTTTCTACTCATGCTGGTGGGCTTCGGTTTTAAGGTTGCAGCAGCACCATTCCATGCCTGGTCACCTGATGTATATGCGGGTGCGCCAACACCTGTCGCTGCCTTCTTGGCAGTTGTATCCAAAGGTGCGAGCTTGGCAATTTTGTTCCGCATATTCTATAGTCTGTATTTTGGTCTGGGTGCCAATAGGGATATGCTCATCTATCACGACTTCGCAACGATTCTTCTCGTGCTAGCAGCGGTGTCTATGGTAATCGGGACAACAATGGCGCTCAAGCAGACGAATGTCAAGCGGCTCTTAGCCTTGTCTGGTATTGCGAATGCAGGTTACCTGCTTGTGCCGATTGGGCTCGATATGTTGGATGGATCGTGGCATTCATCGAACTTCTCGGAGTTCCTATTCTACTTGTTGGCCTATTTATTTACGACGATCGGTGCGTTTGCTGTCCATACGGTTATGGAGCGCGCTGCAGGCCATGATGAAATGAAGGGATATGCCGGCCTGTATTATCGTTCTCCGTGGCTAGCTGTAGCAATGACCGTACTTGTGCTGTCACTTGCAGGAATCCCAGTTACAGCCGGATTCATGGGTAAGCTGTACATCATTTTTGGAGCAGCTGCCAGCCATGCGGTGTGGCTCTCTGTGCTCATGATGGTAACAGGCGTAATCTCCTTCTACTTTTACTTCGGCTTCATACGCCAGATGTATATGCGTGCTGGCAATGAGGATGAAGTTCGTATATCGATTACTCAACGAGCAGTCATCATCATATGCGTATTGATTGTACTGCTGCTCGGTGTGTTCCCTGGCTTCGTCGTGAAGGTCATTCAACATGTGTTCTCAATTGGAGTAGATTTGCTGATCCGCATGTAATCGGAACACAGGTTAGTTGGAGCATGCAATGACGTATAGGCTAGTATGTGCTAGCGGAGAATCGAGGTCTCTCACGAGAGACCTCGATTCTTTTTTTGTAAATGTAGGACTCAGGACTCAAATTGATCAATACGAACAGGAAAGCATGTCTCCATGGCGAAACTTTATAACGTTTAACGTGTAAAGGTATATTGTGATTGAATGGATGGGAGAAACGTTGGTTGCTTGTCTTTACCATTCATAGACGTGAATAAAGAGCAAGGTAGAGGTCGGAAGAATTGGATTCGGTGACGAATTTGGTCATCTTCTCGTGGAATCATGTATTAACACCCTCTAGCACAGGCCTTCGGAACAAGAATAGGAAGGGATTCATTATGAAACGATTGCCTCGCGTCGTCGTGACTGGCACCATCATTGTACTATCAAGCATGCTGCTGATAGAAGCGTCAGGCATGCGCCAAGCGATCTCGCCGATATACGAGGTAAGGTTGGAGGAGGCGACGCAGCGAAGCTGGACGAATGAGCAGCTATCGCCATCTGCGAGTCTTGTCAGGAATGAGAACCATGAGGAGGAAGCAACCTCAACTTCATGGATTATTAAGTGGAAACAAGGGGCACAGGATGACACATTATTGCGTCGCAGTATAGTAGAATCAGAGCAGGAATCAGTAGGAATTATGGTTGTCCGACCTAAGGAAGAAGAGAAGTCGGGAGATTGGCTTCGCGATGCCAAGCGCTCGGACGATATCGAATACATCCAGCCGAATCATACGGTTCGCACGCTGCAATCGGTGATAAAGCCGAATGATACGTTATACGGGCAGCAGCACTATTTGCAGCAAATCGGAATTGAAGCGGCATGGACGAAGACAAGGAGCAATTTGTCTACTACAATTGCGCTGGTTGATACGGGGGTTGACTTTAACCATCCCGATTTGAAGCCGAATATCGTGAAGGGGGTTAACCTGCTAGATACAGGTATCCCACAAGATGATAACGGTCATGGTACTAGCGTTGCCGGCGTCATCGCAGCAGTAGGCAATAATAACAAGGGGACAACCGGAATTCTATGGTCAGCCAAGATCATGCCTATTAAGGCACTTGATGCTAGAGGCTATGGCGATGAGGATAAATTAGGTGCGGGCATTCTATACGCTGTCGATCACGGTGCCAAAATCGTTGTCATGTCGGTTGGACTATACCGATATTCAAAGTACATGGAAGAGATTGTGAATTACGCCGAGCAGAAGGGCGTTCTACTCATTGCAGCTACTGGAAATGATGGCAAACGCTACGGAGAAAAAATCGCGGTCAAATATCCAGCTGCTTATCCTACAGTGCTCGCCATCGGTGGAAACACAAGACAGCAGCGGGTAGAGCCGCGTTCGAATACGGGGCCAGAAGTGGATCTCGTTGCACCGTGGCATGTATTTACCACAGCATTAGGTGGTGGCTATGCTGCTGAGGAAGGCACCTCGATGGCGGCTCCCCAAGTAGCTGGAGTGGCGGCATTGCTGTGGAGCCAATATCCTGAACTTAAGCCATATCAAATTCGTCAGCATTTGCGGAAGACGGCGAAAGATATCGAAGCCCAAGGCTGGGACCAGCTTAGCGGATACGGGATGCTGCGTGCCGATCAAGCGCTCTTGAATCCGGTAGAGAAGGATCCATTTGGGACGAATACAACTCGTGATAAGGCAAGGATGTTCCCGATTGACACTTCCTTAGCAGCAGAATTGAACGGGAAGAAGAAGAATAACTGGTTCGTCGTAGATGCACCCTACGATGGAACACTAGAGTTAAACGTGCAGCGAATACAAGGAACCAGCAAAATTGGAATCACACATTTCTTAGCAGATAGTCGTTCGGGTACCGCGTATAGTCACCCTATTAGCAAGCCGCTCACCGTTCCAGTTAAAAAAGGGAAGAATGTGTTTCGATTCTATGCGGAAGAAGCTGGCGCAGCCATATCTTACAAACTGTCGTCACGCTTTCTCATTTATGAGGATCCGTTCGAACCGAATGACAAGCAGTTTCAAGCATATGCCCTGCCTGCACGGACGCAGGATATTGTAGGGACATTCAGTCATGCTTCCGACTTGGATTGGTATACGATTCAACTGCCGACCAAGGCGACACTTCGGTTGAAACTAGACACAGACACCGTGCGTATTGACCCAGCGATAGAGATTCGCGGTTCACAGATGGAAACGCGATGGGTGGATGAACAGAAGGAAGGCCAAGCTGAATCGGTAGTTCTGCCTGACTTGCCCGCGGGCAAGTATTATATATTGGTGCAGAATGCAGTAACAGCTCGTCCTGAAGCAGTGGCGGGAGAGTATAAGCTGCATATTGAATACCTGACTCAGTTCACGGATCCGAATGAGCCGAATGATAAAGTATACGAAGCGATCACAATGAGTGAAGGAACGGAATATAAAGGTGTCTTCCATGAGGATAATGATGTGGATTGGTTCCAATGGAAGGTGAAGGAGCAGGCGTATGGGCACTTTCGGATAGGCAATGTGCCTTCGAATCGTGTGGTGACGATGTCCGTTCTGTCGAGAGAGCAGAAGGTGCTTGCCTCAGCACGCAACCGGTTGGGTGAATCCGCTGTAGAATTGGGCACTGAGCTGGAGCCGGGCACGTACTACGTTCGACTCACGACAAGCGATAAGTTCGATACACAGTTCTATTCCTTATCTGTGCAGGCAGATCCACTTGTGGCTGGGTTCCGAGACATAGGGGAGCATTGGGCTAAGGATTCAATCGTCCGAGCAGTCAAGTCAGGCTGGATTAACGGTTATCCTGAAGCGGAATTTGGCCCGGATCGGCCGATCACTCGTGCAGAGGCTGCGTCCATTCTCGCCAATGCGTTTAAGTTGAATGCGAAGGGAAAGCAGACAACTTCATTCAAGGATGTCACTTCGAAGCATTGGGCGTATTCTGCGGTATCACGAGTTGCCAATGCCGGTATTACGGGGGGGATTGGTGGCCAGCGCTTCGCGCCCAACCAGAAGGTGAAGCGTTCGGAGATGGCGGTAATGATCGGCAATGCACTTCATCTGAAGGCCGGAGCGATAAGCACGGGGCCGTTTGCGGATGTTCCTGCTGTCCATTGGGCAGCTCCTATGCTGGCTGAGATGAAGCGACAAGGGTACGTGCATGGTTATAAAGGCAATACGTTCGAGCCGGATCGTGATGCGACTCGGGCTGAGTTCGCAGCGATGCTCCTCGTTGCCTTGGATAGGAAATCGTAAGGAGGAGTCTAAGTGGGCGGAAATGAAACATGGACACAGGTCACCTCGTCTGTAGGTTGGAGTGGCGCGATTCAAATGATCATTACACTGATGTGCATTGCACTCGCGTGGTGGGCACTGCAAAATGTAAAGATCGATTTGTTCATTCGGCATCCGCAGAGCCCACAAGGCAAAATGGTTCATTTGATTTTAGCCATTTTGGTTGGCCGGGCAGTGGCACAGTTTTTTGTCGATTATTGGAGCTGGACACAATCACTGCGTTTTTTGTTTTGAAACCATCAATAATGGTTAAGAGGAATTGGACGGCGGTACACCGACGGGGTTAATACCGTAATTTCCTCTTGATTAAACCCCGTCCGGCAAGGGTTCAAGCACTTGTCGAATAACATCGAATGAAGATGTCAACACTGGATGATAGCCCCAAGGAAAATGTGGAAGGGTCTGTCGAAAAATATCGCTTGTCCATAGCTGTAAAGCAGTGGTATGATGTAATTTGGAAATCAAAAGAACGTACCATTTTTTACAGATATACGGATAATGGGGCGAAATAAAGCGCGGAGGGAAACATGATGAGTAAATTTATCGTCCGCGGAGGCAACCGATTGACGGGTACTGTGCGTGTTAGTGGCGCGAAGAACTCTGTACTTCCGATCATCGCTGCTTCGTTACTGGGAGAAAAAGGCGTTAGCGTAATTTGCGATGCACCTCCACTTGACGATGTGAAAACGATACACAATGTACTAGAAAAATTAGGTGCAAGCCTTACATATGCCGACGAAACCATTCGTGTGAATGCGGAGAACCTTCATTCTTTTGAAGCCCCATATGAGTTGGTACGTAAGATGCGAGCATCATTCCTCGTCATGGGCCCATTGCTGGCTCGCGCAGGACAGGCGCGTATTTCTCTGCCTGGTGGATGCGCTATTGGGAGTCGTCCGATTGATCAGCATTTGAAAGGCTTTGAAGCTATGGGTGCGGTTATCGGTCTTGGACAAGGATATATTGAAGCGAAAGTGAACGGCCGACTGAAGGGTACCAAGATTTACTTGGACTATGCAAGTGTCGGTGCGACGGAAAATATTATGATGGCCGCTACATTGGCCGAAGGTACAACAATTATTGAAAATGCAGCTCGTGAGCCGGAAATCGTTGACTTGGCGAACTATCTGAACAAGATGGGCGCAGTCGTTCGCGGTGCGGGAACAGGCGTTATCCGCATTGAAGGTGTGGATCACTTGCATGGTGCTGAGCATACGGTTATCCCTGACCGCGTCGAAGCAGGAACGTATATGGTTGCTGCAGCGATGACAGGCGGAGATGTGTATGTGGAAGGTGCGATTGCAGATCATCTTGGTCCTGTTATTGCGAAGATGGAAGAGATGGGCATTACGATTGATCCGGATGAGAATGGTATCCGCGTCCGTGCGGAACAGCCGTTAAAGGCTGTCGACGTAAAGACGCTTCCATACCCTGGATTCCCGACAGACATGCAGTCGCAAATGATGGCATTGCTGCTTGCAGCAGAAGGCACATCTGTAGTGACCGAAACGGTATTCGAAAACCGCTTCATGCATGTGGATGAATTCAACCTGATGAATGCAAATATCAAGGTTGAAGGCCGTACTTCTGTAGTAACAGGCCCGGCTAAGCTAAGAGGCGCTAAGGTAACGGCAACTGACTTGCGTGCTGGAGCTGCGTTGATCTGTGCAGGGTTGATTGCGGAAGGCACAACAGAAGTCGGAGGCGTTCATCATATTGATCGTGGTTATGTGCACTTAGCAGAGAAGCTGTCTTCGCTCGGAGCAGATATCTACCGCGTTAAGATGAATGAAGAGCCACAAGGCGTGAAAGAAGAGAAGGAAGAAGGGACTTTTCGAGCACAGCCAACTTGGGCGTAAGCCTATCGTGAGCTAAAGCTGGAGAAGGAGCTTCCACCTGGATCATATAGACAATAGCATCGATAGAAAAGGTGTACCGGCTAGATATAAAGCCGCCTCGTGAAGAGGCGGCTTTTTTGCGTGTATATGATTTTGGGTGCAGATGTTTTGAGTATGTGCCGTTTTGCATGAAGATGTCCTGGTACGTATACGATTTTTCGAATGTATTCGCATGTATAGATGATGAGTTGCTGGTAGTTATCCGTGTCGAACCTAGAAACCTTCTACACGTAATCAGGAAGGGGGACGAGGGTATGTGGTTCTGTCTTCTCTTAAAAAAGCATAGGGTAGAGAAAGAGGAGGATTGATTCTTTTCTTTTCGTGAAATGCTAGATAAGAAAGTGAGAGGAATCGTTAAAATAGAAAGAGGAGTGAGACCAATGGCAACGCAACCGATGTTATCTGCGCAGGCGCGGCGGCTCGCGCGCTGGCTGAAGCCGCGCCTGCGCCTTGGCGGCAGGGGCCGCTGGGGCCTGCGAAGACGCCCCCTGCCGCTGCTAGCGCGCACCGCCATATGGGCTGGCGCGCTTATTGCGCTCGCGCTGCTCGTGCCGCTCCTGCTGGTGCAAGAGCACCAGCAGGGGGTAAGCACGAGCGCTCGTAGCGAGCGCGCGGCGCCGCAGGCGCCGAAGGTGTCGCCGCTGCCCAGCACAGCGGCGGCGCAGCCCACGGTGCGCGTGTATCTGAGCGGCACGCGCCAAGTTGAGAGCGTCACGCTGGAGCAGTACGTGCGCGGCGTCCTCGCAGCAGAGATGCCGAGCAGCTTCGAGCTCGAAGCGCTCAAGGCGCAGGCGATGGCCGCCCGCACGTACATTATGCGCCGCCTGCTGGCGCAGGATACAAGCGGCGCACCTGAGGGGGCCGACGTAACCGATACCGTCGCCCATCAAGCCTATAAGCCGCTCACAGAGATGGAGCGGCTGCCGAAGGAAGCGGCGGCGAAGCTGAGCCGCGCCGTAGAGGAAACAGAGGATCAGATCATTACGTATGAAGGCAAACCGATTATGGCTGCATTTTTCTCCACAAGTAATGGATATACCGAGAATGCCGAGGATTATTGGGGAAACCCGGTCGCTTACTTGAAAAGTGTGGCAAGCCCTTGGGATGAACGGGTAGCGCCGCGATTTGCGGAGAGCACTACATATAAGGTAGAGGCGCTTCTATCAGAACTAGGTGTATCCGCGCAAGCATTGAAGCTGCAATCCGGTGGCGGGACATCAAATAAGTCCGGATCCGCGCAAGCCATTCGGAATCAGCTCCGGATCTTATCCCGTACCCCCGGTAAGAGAGTTGGTCAAGTTCAAGTCGGTACAGAACAGTTCACAGGTCGCGAAATTCGAGAGAAGCTAGGGCTGCGATCGAGTGCATTCGATTGGAGCATGGTGGATGGAAAACTAGTCATTACTACGTACGGTTTCGGGCATGGTGTTGGCATGAGTCAGTACGGTGCGCAAGGAATGGCCAAAGAAGGGGCTACTGCCGAACAAATCGTAACGTACTATTATAAAGGTGTGAAGGTGGACAAAGCTTCGAAGTTAGCATCGGCTAAACTAAAAGGATAGTTCAGCAAGACGCAGATCAATTATGCAGAGAAGCAGGGAAAACCCTTGTTATATAAGGAGCTAGACTTCTTGCAGAAGCATTGGTAGCTTCATATCTTAAAAATTAGCATTTCTACGTATAAAAGTACTAGCCTCGGTAACAATGGTTACTGAGGTGATCACAAATGAGTGAACAAAACCAAAATCAAAACTCAAAAAACAAAACAACGATGAATACATCTACGACAAGCACAGCAAATCCGTCTGAAGCCTCCAAATCGATGCAAGGGGCTCAAGCGGTTCACACATCCTCATGGAGAAAGCTGTTGTCGAAGAAATGGGTATTCCCCGCTTTGTACATGGCCGCAGCAGCAATTATCCTAACTCTAGTCTGGGTCTATCAAGACTTGAATCACAAACCGCTCGACCCAAACAAGGATGCGACGCAAGCAGGGCAAACAATCAAGCAAGGCGAATCAACTGCAGGTACAACAGCTGGAACCAAAGAGGACGCAGTCGAAGTAGTTGCAACCAACGAAACACTCGGTTGGCCAGTGGCGAATTCTGGTGATGTAGATGTCGTCATGCCGTACTATGACGAGAAGGCTTCGAAGGAAGAGCAAGCGGCAGCAATGGTACAGTACAAGCAAACCTTTACTCCGAATGTAGGTATCGACTTGGCGCGCAAGGACAAGCAGGCATTTGATGTAGTAGCTGCAATGAGCGGTAAAGTAACACGTGCTGAACAGCATGCGACGAATGGATTTGTTGTCGAAGTGGATCATGGCAATGGCATGAAGACAGTATATCAGAGCTTGGCTGATGTGAAAGTGAAGCAAGGCGATGTTGTGAAGAAGGGCGACGCGCTAGCTACAGCAGGTCGCAGTGAATTGGAGAAGGAACTGGGCGTTCATGTTCACTTTGAGGTGTACAATGAGAATAAGCCAGTAAATCCGACAACGGTTCTGGTTAAAAACTAATTCAGTGAAACATGGTAACAACATCGGGCGAATGTCTTAGGGGCATTCGTCCGTTTTTTATTTTTAGGAGGAATAGCGGAATTGAAACGAACTTTTTCTAATATTTTTTTGTTCTCGCCACTCCAATGATGAATGATCGAATTCACGGATTACCAAGAAGCGGAATTCCGCTTGACTAAGCTTTTTTTCCTGTTTTAACTTTGCTTGGATTGCCTTGTTGTTCGACTTGTCCGATGAGAGCCTTGGCAAAAATATCGGCTAAGCCAAGCTTGTCAGGCTCGGTTACAACGCATAAGTGTGCGACCCACTCATATAATGTACCAATTAAACCGAGTAGGGAGGCGGGAACGTGCACGACTACATCAAAGAACGGACCATCAAAATCGGCCGCTGCATCGTCGAAACGAAGCATACGGTTCGTACTATCGCTAAAGAGTTCGGCGTGTCTAAAAGCACGGTGCACAAAGATTTGACCGAACGGCTACCTGAAATTAACCCCGATCTGGCTGATCAGGTGAAGCACATTCTCGAATACCATAAGTCCGTTCGTCACTTGCGTGGTGGAGAAGCAACGAAGATCAAATATAAGAAGACGACTTCAAAAAAACGTGAGGTGATGACGGCGGGTAAATCCTGAACCACCACCCCATTCCAATAACTTTTTAAAATGTGAGCTGCCCTCCAATCTGTCATTGAACGTAGCAGAGAAAGTATGATATGGTAAACGATGAGTAAATATTTTGCAGAAAACGGTCGTAATTTCTCGATTTAGACATGAAAAATGAATGTGGAGGCTCTCGAACTTATGCTTAGCAAGGATATTGGAATTGACTTGGGAACGGCAAACGTTCTCATCCATGTCAAGGGGAAGGGGGTCGTCTTGAACGAGCCTTCGGTTGTAGCAATCGAAAGCGATTCAAAGCGAGTCCTCGCCGTGGGTGAAGAAGCTCACAGAATGGTTGGTCGGACACCGGGCAATATCGTACCCATCCGCCCGCTTAGAGACGGAGTCATCGCTGACTTCGAAGTTACGGAAGCAATGCTGAAGCACTTTATTTCACGAGTCGGCGGTCGCAAATGGTACTCGCACCCACGCATCTTGATTTGCGCGCCGACAAATATTACTTCAGTAGAACAGAAGGCAATTCGCGAAGCGGCTGAGAAGAGCGGTGCCAAAGATGTTTTCCTGGAAGAAGAACCGAAGGCAGCGGCAATTGGCGCGGGTATGGATATCTTCCAACCGAGCGGCAACATGGTCGTTGACATCGGCGGCGGAACGACGGACGTGGCGGTATTGTCCATGGGAGACATCGTTACCGCCTCTTCTATTAAAATTGCTGGGGACAAGTTCGACAGCTCCATCATGAAATATATAAAATCCAAGTATAAGTTGCTAATCGGAGAGCGTACGTCTGAAGATATTAAGATTAACATCGGGACGGTGCGTGAAGGTGGACAACGGGAAATGGACATCCGCGGACGTGACATGGTTTCGGGCCTCCCATATACCGTAACGATCACATCCGATGAAGTTCGAGAAGCTTTGTGGGATCCAATTTCTTCGATTGTCGCTGCTGCGAAGTCGGTATTGGAACGGACACCGCCAGAATTGTCGGCGGATATTATCGATCGCGGCGTCATTTTGACTGGCGGCGGGGCGCTTCTTGATGGATTGGACGAGCTGATGGCTGATGAATTGAAGGTTCCTGTGCTTATTGCAGAGGATCCAATGCACTGCGTCGTCAAAGGTACCGGAATCATGCTGGATAATTTGGACAAGGTCGTTAAGAAATCATTCGTTTAATCCGATATACATTGTATATGCTTTGACAGATCGGGAGGAAACGACATGATTAGAGGTTTATATACAGCTGCCTCGGGCATGATGACCCAACAACGGCGGCATGATACGGTTACGAATAATATAACGAATATCAATACGCCCGGGTTCAAGTCAGTAACAGGGGCAGTGCGTTCATTTCCTGAGATGATGCTGTCCTTACAGGGCGGAGATCAAGGGGCAGGTCGTACCATTGGCCGCTTGAATACAGGGGTATTCGCGGAAGAGAGCCGTATGCTGTTCAGCCAAGGCGATCTGATGCAGACGAATCAATCAGGCGACTTTGCATTATTGACGGATTTGGGCGTCCCGGGCGTGGTCTTTGATGCTTCGGGCAAGGGACGGGATGCGCAAGGCAATATTGTTTATAAGCCGGAAGCATTCTTTACGGTTCGGGAAGGCAATGAGTTGCGTTTTACGCGTGATGGCCATTTTCGCTTGAATGCCCGCCATGAGCTGACGACGGCAGACGGAGCACTAGTGCTGAACCGGAATCAAGCTCCAATTGTATTGCCGGCGAATGTGTCGATAGATGATATCAAACTGGATGGGACAGGCCGGATGTATGATGCGCGAACGAACGCTGCGATTGGAGGGGCAGATCTGCTCATTTCCCGTATCGACAATCCGAATCAGCTTATTCGGACGGGGAATGGCCGCTTCCGACTGGACGCAACAGGGGCTGGTCAAGCAGCAGCAGTCGCGTGGACAGCTGGTGATCAACAGCAAATTCAGGTACAACAAGGTTATTTGGAGCGTTCTAATGTAGATCCTACGCAATCGATGACGGATATGATGACGGCATTCCGTGCCTATGAGGCGAATCAGAAAGTCGTTCAATTCTTTGATAAGACGCTGGAAAAGACGGTCAATGAGGTAGGGCGCGTCTAAGCGCTTAGAATAGGAGGAACGATATGAACCAGTCTATGATTTCTGCAGCCTCTTCGATGAATGGCATTCAGCGCAAGCTGGATATCGTCGCGGACAATATGGCGAACTTAAATACGAACGGTTATAAGCGGAAGTCAGCGACATTCGCTGATGTGCTTACGAATGTAAGACAGCATGATAAGGATTACCGCCTACCAGGAAGAGCGACCCCGATGGGATATACGCTTGGCTATGGATCTTATTTGACTGCATTAAGTCGAGACTTCACGCAAGGGGCATTGAAGCAAACAGGTGTGAGCACGGATTTTGCGTTGGAAGGCAACGCGCTATTCGAGCTCGAACTGGACAATGGTCAATCTGCTTGGATTCGAGAAGGTGCTTTTCATTACACGATTGATCCGAATACGAAGGAAAAGGTGCTTGTGACGGCTCAAGGGGATAAGGTGCTGGACAAAGACGGCGCTGAGATCCGAATTGGACTGGATCAAGAGATACAGGTTAATGACAAGGGGCAAGTATTCGCGACGAAGAACGGCTTGACGGTTGTTCCGAATCCGATCGCTACGCTGAAGGTAGTAAAGCCGATCAGCCCAGAACTCCTTATTCAGACAGAGAACAACTATTACGTAATGGCCCCAAATACGAACCGCAATGCTATTGTGGAGGATCTTGATCTTACACAAAACCAAGCGGTTCACGTTCGGCAAGGCATGATTGAGCAATCGAATGTATCGCTGATCGACGAGATGAATGACTTGATTCAAGCGCAGCGAGCGTATCAGATGTCCGCTCGGGCCTTGACTTCCGGAGACGCGATGTGGGGGCTTGCGAATAACCTTCGCGCGTAAACGAAGCAGGTGAGATAATGAGTGACCAAGAAGGGAAAGACAAGAAGCTGCTCGATTATGAGTACGAGCCGCTGCAACAGGATATATCGTTAGCGCGTCTGCACCGCTCTCATTCCGGCTCGGAACCAGAGAATGTGGAGACGAAGACGGAGGCCGAATCCGACGTTCATGAGGAATTGCCGGTAGTGGGCAAGCCTGCTCAGCAGCCAGTATTCGAAGAGCGGCGCAAGCAGCGTCTGCGCAAGGGTAAGGATGCTGCTAAGCCAGCGTCTGAGGTGGAGCAGGAAGAACCTCAGCCACCTCAGCAGAAGCCGGTTCGTCGTTCGAAGGCAGGGAAGTGGATTTTTCGACTGGCCATTGTCCCACTGTTATGCGTGCTAGCCACATTCGGCGGAATGGTTGCCGGATTTGTCGTGTTAGGTAAGGGCTCTTTTACAGATGCACTGAATATAAATACATGGACACACTTGTTCCAACTTGTGTTCGGATAACGGAGTCCCCACTTTGTGGGGATTTTTTGCTTGTTTGGTGGCCGAAAGGACTTTGTCCGTCATCGCTCCCCCCTTGAGGGCTATAGGGAGCTATACGATTTGATAAAGTTTCATTTTTGTTTTCGGGCATGTATAATGAGTTGGAGGAACAATGAAAATGGGGGGAACTGGGGGTTTTGAGGTTGAATTTACCGAATATGTTGACGATGATTCGATTCGTTCTCATCCCCGTATATGTGGCTTTGTTCTTCATAGGTGAGCGGTACGCCGCATTCGGAGTTTGGTTGCTCGCTGGACTGACCGATATTCTGGACGGGTATATCGCGCGCAAACATAATTTAGTAACGAATATCGGCATGATGTTGGATCCATTGGCAGATAAGCTTATGATGTTGACCGTCATGTTTTCTTTGCTATGGTCTGGAGATATGCCATGGATGGCTGCTGTAGCGATGCTGATTCGAGATGCAGGGATGATTGCATGTTCCGCTTTATTTCATTTCAAGGGAAAGAAGACAGTGCCTGCGAATTGGATGGGGAAATTGACGACAGTCTTCTATTATATCGCGATCCTGTTCGTCTACTTCCAATGGACTTATGCAGTTGAGCTCTTATGGGTGGTTATCGTATTCTCATTCCTTACATCCTTTATGTATGCGCTCTTGTTTATTCGAATCAATCGCAAGGAAGAGGCAGAAGCTGAGCATCGGGTATGATGCAGGCATGTCTCTTGTGGACAACGAAGGAAATGTTTATTTTTACCTTGATGACGATTCGTCATTTGTTTTACCTTCAAGTTACTTGTCTTTACTTGTCTTGCTAAGACAGAATGACTTGCATGGAAGTTGCGCATTCTGATTCTAAGAAGAGAGCTCCCCGAACAGCCGAAGCTGCGGGAAGCCCCTTATCTCAACCTTCAGGCCTGCAGTCATGAAGGATGATCTTAGTATTGACGCATAGCTGTCGTCTTATACGACAGAGGAAGAGAGGAGATTGTATTATGTTGACAGTTGAGCAAATCCAGGAAATTATTCCACACCGGTACCCTTTTCTGCTCGTTGACCGTATTCTTGAAGTAGAAGAAGGCAAGCGTGCCGTCGGAATTAAGAATGTTACAATGAACGAGCCGCATTTTGCAGGTCACTTCCCTGGTTATCCGGTTATGCCGGGAGTTCTCATTGTTGAAGCGCTCGCACAGGTTGGTGCAGTAGCTATTTTGAAATTGGAGCAAAATCAAGGGAAACTTGCTTTCTTTGCTGGAATCGACAATTTCCGTTTTCGTGGACAAGTCGTACCTGGCGATACGCTTACACTTACAGTAGAGATTACACGATTGAAGGGGACGATCGGCAAGGGACAGGCTACAGCCAAGGTTGGCGATAAGGTCGTTGCTGAAGGTGAATTAATGTTCGCATTGTCGGATCGCGAGTAGAATACAGCATAGGTGGAATCATTTGCAATGAATGCAGAGAGTTCGGTTATTCTATGGATAACCGGAGCTGAACATTAGCTGTGTGCCATCGGTGTCGAATGGACTCGGAACTCATCGAATGATGCACAGTAGAAGCGTTGTGATATTCCACATGATGATGTATTCGGAATGGCTTAAGGAGGGAAACAAGTGTTTCAACAGGTAGAGAAATGGAACCGACAAATGAAAAAGTGGCTATGGCTTGTGGTCATTGTCGGACTGGTAGCTGCTATTCCTGTAGCAGTGCAGCGCGTACAGACAGAACAGTCGGCGAATAAGGTTGAAATTGTATTCAATTATCGAAATTTGGTCGATATGTCTGCGCTGATGCCCAAGCCAAATGAGTTTATTGATGAGCAGTTGGGACGCTTAAAAGATGCAGGCGTTCACACGATGGCGTTGTTCGAAAGCAATTTGTCGGATATGAAGTCCGCACGCAGATTGTTGATTTACAACTCTAGCGATGCAGCAACGCTGCAGAAGAAGCTTCCGCCTCAGAATGAAAATTATACATATCTTTTGTTCACGTCATCTGAGAACGAACAGAAGCTTTCTCCTATGATTGAGAAGACTTTCCTTCGTTTGGGTGTAGAGGTTCGTACGTGGCAGTATGAAGGCCACAATGGATTGATCTTGGAAACTCCGGTTGAATCCGCAGTAATGAAGTCAATGCCACAGGATCCAATCACAATTCAGATGCTTGTGGATAAAGGATATACAATTATGCCGCGTTTGTCCGACAGCTCGGAATATGATCAAGAGCAAATGGATGAGCTGCTGCAATACTACAATTCATTGGGCGTAACGCGTATTCTCTTTGATGGCGATGCAGTTAAAGGCTTTAATGATGATGCAGAGAAAAAAAGTTTGACAGGCTTTGCTGATTTATTAAATAAGCACAACATCGGTATTGCTGCCATTGAAGGCTTGAAGAAGCCGCAGCAGGGGATGAACAAGCTTGCTTATTTGACGAAATATAATGTAGTTCGACTTCATTCGATTAACGATCAGGAGTCATTCAATGAAATCGATGTATTAGCTGATCGCTTCTCGCTTGCTACGAAGGATCGCAATATTCGGATGATTTATTTGAACGCAGGTGTGAAAAAAGATATGAAGAAGTCTGAGATTGTGACTTCCATTGATAATCTGATTCACACTCTGAAAGAGCCTGGAGATGCAATTGCATCGATTGAGAAAAATGGATTTACAATGGGTACAGCTGAACCATTTACGGTATTTGACGCTTCATGGCAGAAAATTGCGAAGATTATCGTAGTTATTGGCGGCGTAGCATTAATCGCGCTGATGCTTTCTTATTTTGTGCCGGCTGTGATGCTTCCTGCCTTCGTTCTGGGCTTGATTGGAAGCGCAGGAATGTACGTATTGAAGCCAGCCTTCTTCGAGCAAGTGCTTGCCCTTGGGGTGGCGATAAGTGCGCCAACTATTGCGATGGTGCTCGCTGTTCGAAGAGTGGACATGAGTCCTCCGGTTACAAGCTTCAAGGCTCGCTTTGGCAAATCGGTTGGATTGTTCTTGCGCACGACGGTGTTGTCGCTGATGGCTATTCCGTTCGTGATTGCATTGCTTAACAACATTACGTACAGCCTTGTAATAACTCAATTCCGTGGAGTCAGTCTGCTGCACTTTCTGCCGATTGGCCTTACCGCATTGTATATCTTCCTCTACCGTGGAGATTCTGTTGTGAAGGAAGCCAATCGTTGGCTTAAGATGCCGGTTACGGTATTGATGGTCGTGGCTGCTGGCATCGCGGGCGTAGTTGGAATGTACTACCTATCGCGTACGGGGAACGCTGGAAACGTATCTTCCTTGGAGAAATCATTCCGTTCCTTGCTTGAGAATACGTTGGGTGTTCGTCCGCGAAATAAAGAGTTCTTGATGGCGCACCCGTTGTTCTTGATTGCGGCATTTGCAGCATACCGTTATCGGATAGCTCTGTATGCGTTCATCATCGCTGTTATTGGCCAGTTGTCTATGGTTGATACGTTCGCTCATATCCATACGCCGATCATCATGTCGACAATTCGCACACTCCTGGGTCTTGGCCTTGGACTGGTTATCGGAATTATTGGCATTTTCGTATGGACTATCATTGAAAGGTGTTGGGATGCATGGCGTCCAAAGCTACAAGAATAGTACTATCCGGATATTACGGATTCAATAATAGTGGTGACGAGGCGGTTCTGTTGTCGATACTGACCGCCTTGGAACGTGCTGGCGAAGAAGCTGGCATGGCAATCGAGCCTGTCGTATTGTCTGGTGATCCAGAGACAACGACTCGGTTGTATGGGGTAGAAGCTGTGCATCGAATGAAGCCCGGAGCCTTGCTGGGTGCGATTCGCAGCAGCGATGGGTTGATTAGCGGCGGCGGAAGCTTGCTGCAGGATGCGACCAGTTCGAAGACGATTCCTTATTACTTAGGTGTGCTGAAACTGGCACAGTGGTTCCGTAAGCCGACGTTCATTTATTCGCAAGGAGTTGGTCCGGTAAACAGCCAGTCTTTCTATCCGTACATTCGTCACGTATTTAACCGAGCTGCTTATGTGTCTGTACGTGATCGGGAGTCTGCAGAGCTCTTGATGCGAATGGGAGTAGGGCAAGATGCGATCCATGTTGTACCTGATCCAGTAATGGGTCTTCGGTTGCCGTCATCTAAGCCTGGGCAGCCCGCACTCGATTATGGGACAGGGTTCGATGCGGCAGGCCGCCCCTATGTTGGGGTTTCCCTTCGATTCTGGAATCAAGATCGATCCGATATGGATGCGATCGCTGATATGCTGCTTCAGCTTAGTCGGATGCGGAAAGTCCATTTGCGGTTTTTGCCGTTCCATGGAGCAAGTGATGAAGAGGCATCCCGTTATGTCATGAAGAAGCTTGAGTGTGAGGTTTCCGAAGTAGATGGATTGTGCGGCGGCCCATCAGCTGCTGCTTCTGAAGCTGGCACAGTGATGAGCTTATGCGCTCCGCTTGAGCATCCTCAGTCCATGCTGCAGGAAGTAAGTCAATGCCGGGTATTAGTCGGAATGCGATTGCATTCTCTCATTTATGCGGCCTCCCAAGAGGTGCCGCTTGCTGGTATCTCTTATGATCCGAAGATCGACCAATTCCTGCATCGACTGCAGGAAGAGGCGATTGGCACAACAGCCAAGCTAGATGCTGCTCGTGCTGCATCTCATATGTGCTGCTTGCTCGATGATGTAGATGGCTGGCGCGAGAAACATCAAAAAGCAATAACTTTATTGAAGCAAGAAGCAGAACAGCCAGCGCAACAAATTGTGCAATGGCTGCGTCATAAGGCGTAAGGTGGTTTGTGATATGTTAGAAATGAAGGATGTACCTAAGGTTTCGATTTACGGCATTCCCTTTTCCAAGTTGAATATGGAAGATACCGTAAAGCTTCTTGTTGATCATATTGACGCTGGGCGCTCCATTCAGGTGATTACAGCGAATCCCATCATGGTGATGGCCGCCTTGGAGAATGATAAGAATATGGCCGTCATGAAGCAGGCGGACTTGGTTGTTCCAGATGGAACAGGCATTGTCTGGGCAGCAAATAAGTTCGGTGATCCTGTCGTTGAACGAGTAACGGGCTTTGATCTGCTGCATGAGCTGCTGAAGATGGGTGAACCGCGCAAGTGGAAGGTGTATCTCTTGGGTGCAGCTCCAGAGGTGGTTCAAGCGGCAGCAGAACGGTTACAAGAACAGTATCCGTCCATCTCCATTGTCGGATACCGAGATGGCTTTTTCAAAAGTGATGAAGATGAAGAGGTTATTGCACAAGTTCGTGTGGCGAATCCTGACTTATTGTTCGTTGCTCGCGGAGCCGACACACAAGATCCTTGGATTGCAAAATATCGCCAACAGCTGCAAGTTCCCTTTATGATGGGTGTTGGGGGCAGCTTTGATGTTATTTCAGGCAAGGCCAAGCGGGCACCAATGTGGGTACAGAAGCTGCGTATTGAATGGCTGTATCGCTTAGTCAAGGAACCGAAACGCTTCATGCGAATGATGGCATTGCCTAAATTTGCTTGGAAAGTGATGCGGGATAAAGATAAGCCCACAAAAGTGCAGTAAAATGACGCTTAATCTTTCATTTTCGTAAGTTTTCACATGAATCCGGCATTGGTGTTTCCATTTTGAACGGAGTATAATTCGATCCGGTAACATAAATGGGGGTTGAAACTACCGATGATGACCGTATACGCAATTGGTGGCTGCCTGGCAGCTCTGCTGCTTGCCACAGGATTAACGCCTTTAGTGAAGAAGTTCGCGATCAAAGTAGGTGCGGTTGACGTACCGAATGCGCGGAAAGTGCATACGCGCATCATGCCCCGCATGGGTGGTTTGGCTATTTTTGCGGCGTTCGTACTGACGCTGCTTGGACTTATGTTATTTATCCCTGATACACTGCTTGGTTCATCGCGAGATGCGAATCTTGTGAAGGCACTGCTTGCCGGAGGCTCCATCATTATACTGATTGGTGCACTGGATGATCGTGTTGAGCTGTCCGCGAAAGCGAAACTGCTCGGTCAGATTGTAGCTGCGTGTGTCGTGGTATTCGGATTTGATTTAACTGTAGACTTTGTAAATGTGCCGTTTGGCGATAAATATTTATTTATTGAAACATGGGTTGCAATTCCGCTTACGATCTTCTGGATCGTTGGTGTGACGAATGCAATTAATTTGATTGATGGCTTGGACGGACTGGCTGCTGGTGTTTCCGCTATTGCCATTGCTACCATCCTCGTCATGGCGATCTTTATGGGCAATCCGGTAATCATCTTGCTCTGCGCGATCTTGCTTGGAAGTATTATTGGATTCCTTTTCTTTAACTTCCACCCAGCTAAGATCTTTATGGGGGATTCCGGTTCCTTGTTCTTAGGCTTCAGCTTGGCTGTCTTGTCCATGCTGGGCTTCAAGCAGATTGCAATCATGTCGTTCATTACACCATTGCTTATTATTGGTGTGCCGCTGTCCGATACATTCTTCGCGATTGTACGCCGCTGGCTGCAGAAGAAGCCGATTTTCGCACCAGACAAAGGTCACTTGCACCATTGCCTGCGCGAACTGGGCTTCAGCCATCGCAAGACAGTGCTCATCATTTACGGGATTGCTACATTCTTCGGATTGCTGGCGGTTATCCAATCCGTAGCCGCATCGCATGATGCGAACTGGGTAACGCTCGTTGTCATCTGTGTGTTGCTCGTATCGCTCCAGCTTGGGGCTGAAGTGATTGGTATCGTAAGTAAGACAAGAAAGCCGATGCTGAACATCCTGCACCGCTTGCGCATGAAGGTACACGCTGAATCACGTTCGAAATAACGATAGCCACAAGTCTTTTATGGGGACTTTGATGAAGTAAGAACGTAATTATAATGTATGTTGTAAATAGAACCTTTGCTCTTGAGTGGATCAGGCTTGTCCTGAACTACTAGGGGCAAAGGTTTTTTATACTCGTCTATAGTGTCCAATATGCATTTCAATATGATATGTACCTCTATGTCGGGCTGCTGGTTCTATATCAACCATTAAAATCCTATCTTCTATAGAGTTATTCTTCCTCTTTCTTAACAACCTCATATAGGATCGTTATGAACTTCTTTAGTAAACCATTGAAGTGTGAATCTATTCAATCCAACTACTTCGCTATTCCCTTTTAAACACACCTCAAAAAGAACCCTTTACAAGTATCTTGTAAGTAGGTCTGTTAAATCTTCTTTTTTTATCATCTGTAAGTGCTCAATAATTGCCCTCAATGTGTGCCTCTTAACTAAAGTCCTCTGAGAGTTCTGCTTCCGCGAGCACCACAGTAGGTGTCCTTTCCCTTCTCTTTGTCTGTTCTCAATACAAACTTCGGAGTTTTGACTAAAATTTAGGACGAAATTAGCCGATAACAGAAATAACAAGTAAGAACGAGCCGATGGAGGCAACTCAGCTACGGTTCTATAATAAGGAGGCTATTAGCGTTGAAGAAACTGGTATCCATACTGTTGACGCTCGCGCTTGTCGTTACGCTTATCCCGGCATCACTCGGTACAGCAGTATCGACGGCATTCGCAGCAAGCGCCAACCACTTCGTATTTCCGAATGAACAGTATTCTCCTACATCTGCACGTATAACAAATAGTGAACGTGTGACGCTAGAGGGAACATTGAATGGCGTTAACGGAAATTCGATCTCTTATAGCGTGTACAAGCTAAATAAAAATCCTGATCCAAACGCGACGGATAAGTATTTAGTGGATCAAAACGACAAACGTGAAGGCCAAACGGCCAACATTATGATCAATGGTTCGAAAATCCAATTGTATAATTTGCAGTTGTATCCTGGATTGAACCAAGTAACATTCAAAGGCTTGCAAGGCATGTCGGATGTGTATGATTCCATCTTCATCGAGTATCGCAATGGTCCAACGATGTACGACATGTCCGTATCCTTGGATGGGAATGTCTATAACTTGAAAGAAGATGAGTCGACAATTGTTTACTCCGATGCTTCCCAAGGGAAAAAATCGGTGAACGTCAGCATCTCGGGTAAAGCACCGAATGCGGATAAGGTACAAATCGAAGTGAACGGACGAAGCTGGTCCTTCGGCGTATCCAAAAGCAATGATTGGACGTTCTTTGCATCTCCAATTGCCATTGAGCAAGGCCGGAACTTAGTTAAGATTAAAGTATTTAATGGTACACAATCGGTTGAAACAACAAGAGAAGTGGCATTTTTCAATGGTGATGTGACGTTCCATGATGTTCACATGAAGGAAAGTGGCGGAACAACAAAATATGATTTATCGCAAAGTCCTACGATTACTGCCGCAACTAACGGTGTAATTTATGGTCGCGTTCTTATCCCATACGATGCAACCAAGGCTAAGCCGACTAGCGTTGGTGTCGCATATGAGACGATTGAGACGGGTAGCGGTAATAAAACAAACGGAAATGCAACGAATGTGGTTGAGGTTTCCTCGAATCCGAAATTTGTGGAGTACTCATTTGAAATACCAGGCGCTGTTAAACAAGATGTTCGTACTAACATTACTTTGACTTCAACGAACTATGCTTTGTCTACACCTTCATTGCAGAGTATGTCCGGATTCTCCGTATTGCTGAAGGATGCAGGCAAGCCATATATCTATGCTGCTAATTACTTGAGCGGATATAACAATGCAATGACACCTGGGGAAGCTGTGGCGTTGCAAGGCGGAAAGCTGGATGGTGCGCAGTTATTCTCCATGCCAGCTGCGATCCAATTTTTAGTTCCTAACGGTAGCAGTCCTAGAATTTCGATTAAATCTGTAACAGATGCGTTAGGCAAAACGCAACCTACGAGTTCGTACAATTTAAATCCTACGATTGTGGCAGAGGACGTTACAGTTGAAAATATCAATGGTGTGCCGACATCGATGAGTCGGGTTGTATACCTGATTGACAAGCTGCCAAGCACAGGGAAACAAACAATTGTGTTTGGTTTGGATGGCTCTACGGAAACGTACACGGCAACGGTTACTCTTTTATATGGACCATATGTGAAATACGACGGTGCATTTGATGGCCAAAAGATTTATACGGACACAACAGATGCTAATCGTCAAGATCAAGTCATGAAAGAATTGCAGGACTTGGCGGGTCAAATCTACAATATTGCCAACGAAGAAGAGCTTAAATACTCAGGGAAAGATCAAACGGTATTTTTCAGTATTAATAATACAACCTTGGAACTGGCTCCAATAAGCGGAACAAACAAAAGTAAGTTCAAATTAGTAAACCAGAAAGACGCCTTTAATGCGTTGTATATGGGAGACAACAAAATCAAATTTGTTTTCCGTTCCCAAAAATCGCATTACGAGAACACAATCACGGTAACGCTCATTCCGACTAACCTGCCGGTTATTCCAGCACCTGAGACAGACGGAATCTATCCATACAGCACAACATATCCAGATCCGAAGCCAAATGACCCTCGCTTTGAGAAAAAAGGCGGCGTTTATCTGACCCGTGAAGCGCAGATGAATGTATACGGTACATTCGACTTTGTTGATCTCGGAAAAAATAAAGCTGAAATTGAAGGAAAGCTTACTAGCTTGCGGGGCAGTGGTACTACAAAAAATGAGCTTCAAAATTATAAATTAGTCATTCAATCGCCTGTATTGAAAAACGACAAAAACCCATTAGGTAAAATCGAGTGGACACTGGAGAATATGTTCACGGACAAAAATGGGGATACGTACAATTCGAGTGCAGTAGTTAACGGAATCTCTGTTTACTACGATAATGATAAACAATACTTTAGCTTTATTATTAAGGGCATAAGTCTTCCGGGTGATGGAACTCCTGTCGCTATGAACATGACTGTATTTAACAGTGGCGAAGGTGGCCCTCGTGCAACATACCGTTTGGAAGTTGTGCCGGTAGATGTGCCTTACACGATTTTGAAGCCAGCGCTTGAAAAGCGAGTGGTTAACCAAAACTTTGTTGAAGTCATTATTGACTCGCCAGGTGCAGAAAAGGTAGTTATTAATAAAATTCCAGCAGAAAAAATTATTTACTACCCAAGCTATGACAAGACACAAAAGCCATACGAAAATGCGTATCGTGCATTTGTCGTAGGACTTAAAGCAAATAAAGACAATAAAATTGAAATTGCCATTTCAAGAGGCAAGGATACCTTCAAAAATACGATTACGGTGAAGTACGTACCTACGTCAATTCCAGGGGCTCAGTATATGGAGCCAATGAAAAAATCACATAAGGTATTTGAAGGAATAGTAAACTTGACGTTCGAAAAAGGTGCTAATCTCGTAAGACGCGACTATAATGTGCCGCAAAACTTCAAAAACCAAGTATTTAGTGGTCACAACCTACTGTTCGCGATTGCGAATTCGTTCGATGGTGAAGTAGATCGCCGTGAATTTGAGTATCAGCCAGCGAACTATGACTTGGCGAAGATAGAAGCAAAGAACATTTTCGAAGCAAGCTTCCCTGAACGCTTTATTAAGGCTGGTCCAGTTATTTGGATGGATCCAGGTCAAGCGGATGACATCAAGACTGAGTCTGTTTATGACCCAATTAAGTATGGTGTTGAGCCTTATCAGTATCCAGGTTCGCCAATTGAGATGTTCTATAAGCGCGACCTGCGCAATGAACTGATCATGTCTAAACCAGGTAAATTAACACTGAGCTATGATAAAAACGTAACTGATGATGGTGGCCGCACTGTGAGTGTTTTCCGTTTTGATTCGGAATTACAGCAATGGGAAAACATTGGCGGTGTTGTAGATTCGAAGAAACATACCGTAACCGTTCCAATTACGCGCTTTGGATACTATGTTGTTGGTAAGATGTCTTACTCTTATCATGATGTGGTACAACATCCATATGCACGTGATTTCATTGAAACGATATTTGCAAAAGGCGTTATGAATCCATTTGATCCATTCTCCATGTTTGGTACAGATATGTATGTATCTCGTGGTGAATTCACTCGTATGATTGTTCGTGCGAAAGAGATGCCATTGAATTATGACGGTAAGAAACATTTCAATGATGTCGTTGTACCGGCGGCTGATAAGATGAATACGATTAATGTGAATCAGCTGTGGGACTTCCGCTATGTAGAGACGGCTGCACGTGATGGTATCGTTCGTGGTGTTTCTCCGAATGAATTTGGTGGGGACTACTCGATTATCCGTCAGGATGCTGCGGTTATGCTTGCGAAAGCATTGAATATGAAGCTTGAGACGAAGCGTGATAAAGTTCGCAAGGATCTGTTGAAGTATTTCCAAGATGCGGATAAGATTGATTACTATGCACAGCCTGCGGTGCTTGCTATCGCGAAGAAAGGCTTTATTACAGGAGTTCCGATTGACCCATCTGATCCGAAGAAGGGTTATGTATTCCAGCCATCTGCGAATATGCTCCGTGGCGATGCTGCTCTCATAATGGCGCGTGCTATGATTGATTTGAAGAAGTTGCCGAAGATGTAACATAGATTCAACGTGTAGATCTTCGGGTAATAAGGAGAGAGCCGATTTTGCGCGGCTCTCTTCCTTTATATAATAGAAGATATTCGTTTTATTAGGATCATTGATCTGGTAAACATGTAATGAATCTACCTATGATCATATTCATGGGTGATCTGTCATTCAGTGGAAAACATTAGCCAGTGACTCCTTCTTAGCTTGGCGCTATACTAGGAGATGTATTCGTTAATGCATACATATAGATGAATTCAAGTATTGCAATATGTATAGCATATCCGTGTATATGCGTTACTGAATGTAATGAGCAAGACATTGTCTGAAATCTGCGAAAAAATTTAAAAATAATTTTCCGTAGAGCGCAACTTTTTCGAAACCTGTGCGTTTAATATGATGAAGCTCGAATACAGTGGTTAATTTAATTATTGTTCCCTGTATTTCACAAAAATATACTTTACGCTAGGCAGTTGACATTGTATAATGTCTAGAGTGGTATGAGCATTTCTATTTATTTTCATTTGTTCCTAATCGATTACTAGTTTCTGTGGCATGTCCTTATGTTGCAGACTTCTTTTTAGATTACATTTCGCTCACTCTGAGGAAGGGGGTGAATCGGCGAATGAGGGAAATGAACTATCAAACTTCTACGCAACAAACTAAACAAACGAAGCAATTTAGAGGAGGAGAAAAAAAGGTTATGAAGAAAAGATTGGCCCTTCTGCTTTCCGTTGCTATGGCGTTCTCTATGTTCGCAAACGTAGCTTTCGGTGCTGACGCAGCTAAAACAACTCAAGAGAAATTTGATGCATTGAAAACTCAAGGTGTATTTAACGGTTATCCAAATGGAGAAGCTGGCCTTGATAAAGACATGACTCGTGCAGAATTCGCGAAAGTACTCGTGAAATTGTTCGGTCTGAAAGAAATCAATGGTACTTATTCTTACAAAGATAAAAACTATGGTGCTAAAAACTGGGCAGCTCCATTCATCGAAGCTGTAACAGCTGAAGGTTTGATGCAAGGTAAAGACTTGGAGAAGAAGTTGTTCGACTTCAACGGCAAAATCACAGTTGAAGAAGCAGCTAAAACTTTGGTTACTGCTTTGAAACTTGAAGAAGTTAAAGACGCTCAAAACAACGCTTCTTCATGGGCTAAAGGTTTCTTCCAAGCGGCAGTTGACGCTGGTTTGTTCTCCAAAGATGCAAACCCTAAAGCGAATGCAACTCGTACTCAATTGGTAGAAGCAGCATATGCAGCTGACGAACTCGTTAAAGGTCCTAAAGTTGCATCTTACAAAGTAATCGACTCCAAAACAGTTGAATTCACAATGACTGACAAAGAAGTTGTGAAAATTACTTTGGAAAAAGCATTGGAAGCTAACAAAGAAACTGAAGTTAAATTCCAATATAAAGGTAAAGAAGTAACAGCTAAAGTTACTTACGCTATTACTTCTGCTCAAAGCGTTAAATCTGTTACAGCTGAAAACTTGAAAGAAGTCGTTGTCGCATTTGACGGTTCTCTCGAGCAAAAGTCTGCTGAGAACAAAAATAACTATGAAGTAAAAGATATGAAGATTGACAGCGTGACAATGGCGAAAGACAAAAACTCTGTCACAATCTTGCTTGAAGAAAATGGTTCCGATTTGAAGAACCAAAAAGAAACTGAAGTGAAAATCAAAAACGTTAAGAACGAAGATGGTTCTAAAACGTTCAACGAAACAAAGAAATTCACTCCAGTTGATGTGAAGACTCCAGAAATCAAAGAAGTTGTTGGTTTGGGAACGAAAGCATTCAAAATCGTATTCTCTGAGCCAGTTAAGCGCGGCGATGCAGTTGCATCTGGCAACTACAAAGTTGACGGTGCAATCGTATCCGGCAGCGTTGACTACATGTATCCAAATGTAGTAATCGTGAAAAAAGACTTGTCCGTTGGCACTCACAAAGTGAGCGCAAGCAACATTGCTGACTTCTTCGGTCTGAAGAGCATTCCAGCAGACAAAGAATTCACGATTGCTGAAGATACATCAGCTCCTGAAATCGTGTCTGCAAAGACAACTGATTTGAATGAGCTTGAGCTTGAATTCAATGAAACAGTTCGTTCCATTGACAAAGTGTACCACAACACTTCCGGTAACACTGGTAAAATTACGTACAAAGATAACAAAGTTAAAGTTGTATTCAGCAACAAAATGTACAACGGCGACAACACGATCTATGTAAAAGGTGCAGTTGATTACAGCGGTAACAAAGCTGACCGTGAAATCAAAGTAAACCCTACATTGGATACAACTCGTCCAGAAATCGTGAAGTTCGAAGTAAAAGAAGTTGGTGCAGTTAACAATCATCAGTTGGTTCTTGAATTCAACAAAAAGCTTGAAAAAGAGTCCGCTGAAAATGTAAGAAACTACACATTGAAAGACAGAGACGGTAAAGTCTTGACAAACAAAGACTTCAATGGTGTAGATAGAGATGGTCATCCAATTTCCAAACCATCTTACGATGAAAAGGATAACAAGGTTACAATCAATTTGAATGCTAAATTGAATAACCAAACAGATTACATCTTGGATGTAACTGGTATCCGTGACACTGCTGCATTGCAAAACACAATGGCACCATGGTCACAAACATTCACAGCTAAGCAAACTTCCAAATCCGGAATCGTTCGTGCTTGGATCACTAAAGAAAGTGGCGAAGAGAACCTGTTCGTTCAGTTCAAAGAAGACATGGCTACTAGTGGAGATGGAGATGTAACGATTAAAGAGAAATACCTCTTTAACGGTAAATCTATCACAGATCATGACATTTCTATGATGACAGGTGACACTGTTCGCATTACTGCTAAAGCAGGTAAACTGGGCATTAAAGATGGAGTTAATGATCTGTCTGTAAGCCAAGTTAAAAATGCTAAAGGCGATTACATCAAGCAAGATAACTCTTACACATTGACGTACAGTGGTACTGTGGCAGAGAAATTTGCAAATCACATTTCCATCAATAGTGTTAAAGCGAATTCCCGTGAAGAAGTTAAAGTTGAGTTTGCAGGAAAAATCAACTATGTAAGTGAAGATGATTTCTCCATCAAAACAGCTAATTCTACTGTTTACTACAAACCTAACGGTTATGAGTTGAGCAATGATGGCACAGTTTTGACACTTAAGTTCACTAATGATGCAATCTTGCCAGCTAGCTTGACAGGTGCTAAGTTGTTTGTACGTGAGAATCCTACTACTGCAGACTTGCTGAATGTTAAAATTCAGACAGGATCTAAAGATGTCGAGAACACTGACGTACGTCCTGAAGCAAATATCAGCTCGTTGACTGTAACAGCTACAGGTGCAACTTATACTGCTTCCATTCCAGTAAATACAAACATCACAGTAAAAGATGCAGCTAAAGCAAAAGAGATTTTCGTTGTGAAAATTAACGGTTCTGATGATGTTAAAGCTACTGTTGGCACAGTTGATGTTAAGAATAATAATGATAATGTACTGACAGTCAACTTTACATTGACAGGTGACAAGAAGCTCACTAAAGAAGATACTGTTCAAATTGAATTGTTGGATCAACAGAACTATGTATACAAAGCTATTGTTGATGCAACAAACCACAATGTTGCTATGAGTGGTTTCTGGGCATCTACACAATTTAAACAGCAATAATATATAAAAAAAGAAAGCCCTTCGGGGCTTTCTTTTTTTATACAAAGCTTACAACAATGTAACCCTCCAACTTGCTGAAAATCGCAACTTTCTCTTATCATTATGCGTTATACTATATATGTAGATTCTACGCATAGGAGGAAAGTAGATTGAAAAGAACAACCGCCATTGCGACAATGTTATCGTTGTCCCTCATTTTAGGGGCGTCAGCCTTCCCAACGGCAAATATTTATGCTGCAGATACAAAAAATGCTACTAAACAACAAAGCACGAGCAAGCAAACAAAACCTGCGGCTAAACCGACGCCAGTACATACGATTAGTGAGTTAAAGCCAATTCGCTTGACTGCTAAAAGTGCAGTTAAGCTGACGGATGTAAACATGTATAAACAAGATGAAAGTAATATTTTGACGTATACGTTAACTTATTATAATAATGAGCAGCGCAGCGTTCCTCTTATTGATTACTGGACGAAGGTTCGGACAAAAGGTGGTACGGTGTATTCTAGTGTATTGACTACAAAGGATAAAGAGAAAAAAACAGTACCAGGTTTGTCTGAGATGAGTGTTACCTATTATGCAAAAGTAGCGAAGGGTCTTACCATTAATGATTTATTTTTTGATATCATAAAGTGGGATTTTAGCAAAGCTGGTTTTGAAAACAGATTGGGTTCTTTTCAAATTCCTACATGGATGACTGCATCGACTGTAGTTGGAAAAAGCAGCACAGTACGAATGAATGACATTCCTATAAAAACAAGCATTGATCGAGTAACCTCGATGCTTAATGAAGACATGAATTATGTAAATGTTGCAGTAAATGTAGAAAATTTAGGGTTTAAAGCGTTGGAGAATCCGACTTACAAATACGTAATTAAAACAGCAAGCGGAAGCAGTTACCCTCTTGTACCAGATAGCGCAAGTAAGGAGTATAAGCTGCAGCCTAGCGAGAAAAAGACATTGAATTTCATGACGGCGATTCCTAAGAGTGTCGTTATCAAAAACTTGGAGCTTCAACTACTGACAGAGGATGAGACTGCAAAAATTAATCTGCCTGTAGCAACCTTAAAGTTGCCAGCTTCGAATGCAGCCACTTCTGTTATTCCAGCGAATAAAGAGCAAGTGATAACGATCGACAAGGCAAAGGTAAGCACTAAAATTTTGAACGGTTGGGCAAACCAAAGTTTTGAAGAAAATGATATTACATTGACCTTCCAATTTGAAAATTTATCGAATCGTCCAGTGACGATACCAAAATATGAATTTGTTTTGAAAGGGCCAAACGGATTATCCGTGCCGATCCCCACAAAATCACTAGATAATTTGACATTGAAAGCGATGGAGAAACGACCAATCACATTGAGTGCAATGGTATCAACTGACGTACCTCTTGAACAATTAAAACTTCAACTCAATAAGCCTGGAGATTCCGAACAAAAGGATCCAACGAAGCCCGAAACGAATCAAAAGGACTCGAATTTCAAGTTCCCAGAAGGAACTTATAAATTGCCTGATCTTCAATCCATGCGTAATCAAACGGGAATTGAATACGATGTGCAGCATAGCAAAGGCAACCTTGGAATCACAATAGAGTCTCTACAACGTCTACCTTGGTTAGACGGGGATGTACTGTCAGCAAAATTAAAAATTAAAAACAAAGAAACGAAAACAATTCAATTGCCAGCTTTAGAAGGTGTCTTTAAATTGGATACTTCCGGTGTATCTGGTAAAACACAGGTGATAAGCTCGAATGGTGCTTTAATCATCGGAGCGAGGGAAGTCGTCGATGTATACATCGTAACGAAGGTACCAAGTTATATGGACTTCTCTCAAGTCCAAACGGCGTTAATGGAGAAAATAGGGGAAACGGATAGTGCACCAATCATTCAGTTCACGAATGGAGGCAAGTTAAGCAAATTGCCTGTCGTTGAATTTGGTAAAGTATACAATCTTACTACTCAAGGACGCAAAGCGGATATTGAAGTAAAGAACAGTAAGGTATATGAAGGTGCCGTTGAACAAATCATTTACACGGATCTCGTTATGAAGAGCCAGGAAGAACGTCAGACGATTTTATCTCAAATGGTAGCATACTATCGATCAGATGATGGACGTTACTATAAAGCGAATCTTTCCCAAGTGCAGGGCCCTACGAGTCCGCAAGGATTGAATGTCGTAACGGCATGGGTGAAAGTACCGAAAACGGTTAATAAAACAGATTTGCAGCTTATTATCGGTGAAGGAATTACCGAGAATAAACTGACACCTCCAAAGGGTGAGTCTGATGGATATATCAATGCAGTAGCAATGGATTTGAAAGTCGTACAGCCTACGGTTCAACGAGACTTTGTAAATCTTGATCTATTCCCTTATTCGTTGACTTTATACAATTTCTACGTGACTGCTAACAGATCATCGAACTTGTCTATCGAGTTCTCTTACGATATGGCTCGCCAATTGGAATACAACATGGGAGACTACGGTCATAAGTTAGTCATTGAAATTGTAGATTCAAGTGGCAAGAGGTTTGAAAAAGAGATTGACTTTGTTAAAGAATTTACAGAAGGCAAGAATAAGTCATTCTCAACCTCTATTTCGGACGCATTCTTTGAGAAAATCGAGAACGGTGGCTTCCAGCTAACCTTGTATGATGTATTCGATAAAGAGAAGATCAAGCTAGCTAGCCATGGTAGTGCGTACAACATTAGAAACGCAAAAACAGCGGACTAAAACAATAAAGAAAACTCCCCTCGCAGAGGGGAGTTTTTGGCATAAGAAGTAGGAGGAGGAAAAAATGAACAAATTTACGAAGGTTATTTTATCTACAACATTAATAACAGGGGGGATTGTGGCAGGTTCTATTTTGGGTGTGAATGCATTCGCAGCAGATACAACGCCGGGAACATCTTCAGATCCACTTGTAACGAAGAGTTATGTGGATCAACAAGTTAAATCCCTTATTCAAGCTGAAATGAAGAAAGGCAATACAGGCAATGACACTACGAGCAAGGACAAAGATAACCCGAAGAAGGATCAGCCTGAGGGCGATACAACAAGCAATACGGAACTTAAAGTCGTAACGGTTAAAAGTGGTCAGAAGCTTATTGCTAAGGCTGGAACTGAAGTCATTGTCCGCAACGGAAAGGCTGTCATCACAAGCCCGGATGAGAATGGGGTGCCGGATGTAACGGAAGGCACAGATATCAAGAGCGGACAAGCGGTTGCGACGAACCACTTGTTGTTGTTCCCGCGTGATGGACGCGGTGTGATGCCAGATCCGCAGCAGGAGAATGGTTTAATTGTTATGGTACGCGGGGGCTATTCAGTAGTACAAAAAACTGAGTAATTAACATGAGCTGGCAGGGCGGGCAACATTTCCTGCGGGTGCATCCTCCCAAATGAGGCACAATAATTATCACTGATGCATATATAACGAGGGAGGATATTACCGTGAGCAAAAAAACGTTAGTGCCAGCCAGCAGAGACGCCCTGCACCGTATGAAATATGAGATTGCAGCCGAGTTCGGACTTCCGGTTTCTCATCATGGAGCGCATATTGGAATGGATACAGAGTTCGCTTCCGAACTCGGCAGCGTTCCGGTTCAACATACGACTAGTCATGCTGATTGGGGTAGCTTATCTTCGCGTGATGCTGGTTCGGTAGGCGGAGAAATAACAAAACGTCTCATTGCCACAGCACTGCAGCAAAAATAGGTAATCCAACTTTTGACGCTTTCATTGACATGACCGGACAAATACAGTAATATGATTTTTCGAAGGCTGCTATAACAACCTTTTCCATTCGGGAAAGGTTCATTTTTTGTTTAGGCTGCTCATGGTAGAGCCATATTATAGGTTAGGAGGTCGAGTCCTATGTCATTGAAAGGACGCCACTTGTTTACGTCCGAGTCCGTTACTGAGGGACACCCGGATAAAATATGCGACCAGATTTCGGACGCGGTATTGGACGCCTTTTTGGCGAACGACCCGAATGCTCGGGTTGCATGTGAAGTATCCGTAGCCACGGGATTAGTTCTCGTCATAGGAGAAATCAGCACAAAGGCAGATTATGTTGACATTCCATCTATCGTACGCAACACGATCAAAGATATCGGGTATACGCGCGCGAAGTATGGTTTCGATTATAATACCTGTGCAGTATTGACCTCGCTTAACGAACAATCTCCAGACATTGCTCAGGGGGTTAACGCTGGCATTGAAACACGTACTGAAGATGCCAAGCAAGAAACCGAGAATATCGGTGCAGGCGACCAAGGCTTGATGTTCGGCTTTGCAACGAACGAAACGCCAGAACTTATGCCACTTCCGATCGCATTGTCACACCGTATTGCTCGTCGTTTGTCCGAAGTACGCAAAGACGGCACATTGCCTTACCTTCGTCCAGACGGTAAGACACAAGTGACGATTGAATATGATGGAGATAAGCCAGTACGTGTAGATACGATTGTCGTGTCGACACAGCATGCTGAAGATACAACATTGGAGCAAATCCAACGTGATATCAGAGAGCTGGTTATTACTCCGGTTGTTCCTAGTGAATGGCTCGACGATAAGACGAAGTACTACATCAACCCAACTGGCCGCTTCGTAATCGGTGGACCACAAGGTGATGCAGGTTTGACTGGGCGTAAAATTATCGTGGATACGTACGGCGGATATGCACGCCATGGCGGCGGAGCGTTCTCCGGTAAGGATCCAACGAAGGTTGACCGTTCTGCAGCTTATGCAGCGCGCTATGTTGCGAAGAACATCGTAGCAGCTGGCTTGGCTGACAAATGTGAAATCCAATTGGCTTATGCCATTGGTGTAGCTACTCCAGTATCCATTAACGTGGATACTTACGGAACAGGCAAAGTAAATGAAGAAAAAATTGTTGAACTGATTCAATCTCATTTTGATCTTCGCCCTGCAGGCATTATTAAAATGCTTGATCTGCGCAAACCAATCTACAAGCAGACTGCTGCTTACGGACATTTTGGCCGTACTGATTTGGATTTGCCTTGGGAACGTACAGACAAAGCAGATGCTCTGCGTGAGCAAGCGGGTTTATAATCTAACCCTTTATTATTTGAGCGCTTATACAAGACCTCTTTCTGGGCTATCAGGCTTAGGAGGAGGTCTTTTTTGCGTACCGGTTGTGATGTATCTAAACTATTTCCTCCTTTTTACCGACAAATAGAGTACAACTGTCTTCGGAATGAAAGGAGCATATAGAATGAAGAAATGGATTGCGGCCACAATGGCCTTTGTCCTTTTTTTAGGAGTGTTCGGATGGGGAGGTGTGCCCGAAGTGCACGCAGCTACCCCTCCTGCGATAGTCAGCTCATTGCCAGCTAACGGTGCGCAGGAAGTCTCGATCAATCCATCAAGCATACAATTTACGTTCAACGAAAAAGTATCCATGACGAATGGGTACATTACGGTAACGAACGAAAAAACAGGAGCACAGCAGCGCTTTGCTGAAACAAGTGCGGATGGAGTCGGAAAAATAGCAACAGCTGATAACGTAACATTCCAACTGGAAGGGCTGCAGCCTTTTGAAGCTGGAACAAGATATGTTGTAAAAGTTGATGGAAAGCTCTTTTTGGGCGAAGCCTCTAAAGAACTGTCCACACCTGCAGAATGGGCATTTTCCACTAAATCCCAGCAGGAAGCGGCATCCTTCTCGCCACAAGGCCAAGGAATTGCTTTGCCTGCGGATGCACAAATTACGTTTAACCGTCCTGTCCAAGCGGGCCAAGGCAGCATCAAGATCAATAAGTTCAGTGACAACAGTGTCGTGAAGACAATCGCTGCGAAGGATTTCGTAGTGAATGGACTTACAGCAACGATGAAATTGGATGGATTAGAAGCCGGAACAGCGTACTATGTCACGATGGATGCAGGCGCCTTTTTGGATTTGGATGACGGGACTCCCGTAGCAGGCTTCTCAGGCAAGACGTACTGGAACTTTACAACGACGCCTGGTGTTGATACGAATCCACCAAAAATAACAAAGCGCTCGCTGGATGGGACAGCTGTCCCCCCACAGACACGCTTGGAACTAACATTCGATAAGTCGGTCTATCAAGTAACAGGCAATATTGTGATTAAATCAGATGGACGCCAAGATATTGTGCTCCCTGTTACCTCAGCGATAACGGGAGGCGGCTCTGCGGTTATTCAGTCCACGAATGTTCTGTCTTTAGAACCAAATCGCACATATGTAGTCTCAATACCCAAGGGAGCATTCCGTGATGCTGCTGGAAACCTGATGGAGGCTGCGGAATGGTCGTTCCGTACGCAATCAACGGATACAACCGCGCCAACGATTGTCAGCTTCGATCCATCGTCCGGCAGTGTGACTGTACCGGCGAACAAGACGTTAATTATAACCTTTAGTAAGCCAATTGTGTATACGGGAAAAGGTGTTGACTTGCGACGCAAATCCTACTCCTATTCAGAATCAGCCAGCGTATACGTGCGCAATTCGAAGGAGCTGTGGATTTATCCTGCCTCCAGCTTGCAGGAAAACACCGTGTATACGGTCAGCATTGCAAGGGGCGCCGTTAAGGATACAGCCGGCAATGAATTTGCAGGTCTATCTGAATGGTCGTTTTCTACGGCAATTACGGACCGGAATCCGCCAGCAGTAGAAGATGTAACGATGTACAGCAACTCGTTAATTCAAATTCGATATAACAAGACGCTCGACAGCAACGTGAATCCGCCTTCCAACGAATTCACCGTACTAGTGAATAACGAGGAGCGGCGTGTCAGCAGCGCGTATACCTCTAGCAATTATGTCTATGTATCGCTAGAGAGCGGCGTTGCTGTAGGTCAAGACGTCAAGATTAGCTATGCGGCACGCTTCCGCGCGGTGCGTGATACGGTAGGCAATGTAGCTTCCAGCTTTAGCTCCCGTGCGGTAGAGAACAAGGTAGACACGACATTAACGAAGCTGCGAGATGGGTATATTTCCGGTTCTACTTTGTATTTATATTTTACAGATTCTCTGAAAAGTGTTTCTTCCTATGCAGACGGTCAATTTACCGTCACATACAATGATTCCACTGTAGGAATTGATAAACTATCGCATAACAGCAGCTCGTCTACCGTGACCTTGTCATTAAACCGTTCGGTATCGAACGGAGATATTGTCAAGGTCAGCTACACACCGGGCAATTATCCACTAGAGGATACCCGTGGCAGCAGGGTAGGAACAATCGATGAATTTTTCGTACGGAACAGCTATGACAATAAGCCGCCGGAACTGAAAGAGGTAACGGTACTTGGAACGAAGATGATTCTGAAGTACAACAAACCGATGGATAAGAACAACATTCCGATGAAGAACCAATTCTCGGTACTCGTGAATGAAAAGGCACGTTACGTCACGAAGGTTGAGATTAAGGAAAATCGAGTGGAACTGACTCTGCAATCGGCGGTATCGAAAACAGATCATGTAACCGTATCGTATGTAAGAGGAAATCCGCCGCTGCGCGATTGGAATTACAACTATGCATCCAACTTGAACCTTGTATCTGCTTCGAATTCGACAGATAGTGAAGCTGCAACTGTCCAATCGATAACCTGGAAGTCCCCTTCAATCATCTTGACGTTTAACAAGCGGCTTGAATCGATGTCGGCGTCCTATTATCCGCAGTTTCTGGTCACTTCAGGCAATCAGGCGATGAGTATTAAACAAGTAACTGCCAGCGGAACGCAAGTGACGATCGAGTTAATGTACCCGCCAACAGATGGAAGCAACTTAAGTGTGACCTACAATACAGGTTCCAAAGCACTTCAATCAGAGGCCGGAATCGAAATCAAGACATTCTCCAACTTAAAAGTAGGAGCAACGGGTACAGGAACAGGTGGAACAACAGCAGGGTCGCTGGATAGTTACTTTGTAAAAAGCGACAAGGACAGCTCCTTCGGAGACTATGCGTATGTCCTGCTTCAGAATACAGCTCAAATTACTACTGACCGGACAAGCAGCGGAGTAACGGTCAATCGTTATACGCTTGATACTACTAAGGTGAAGACGGCATTTGAGTTTGCTGGCCAATCTTTGGATTCGGATAAGCAGCTTCGATTCGAAGTGCCATCCACAGAAGCGGGCGCGCGGGTCGTAGTGCCGTTAGCAGCTTTTGAAAAGGCATATTCGCGAACCGATGCGATCTGGTTTACCGTGAAGTATAAGGAAGCTGTATACGGAATATCGCTTAATCGCGATACGATGAGCAAAATCATCCAAAGAACGCAAGGATCAATCACGAATTCTTCACTTCTTTTTGAAATCGATTCGGTCAATGAAACAGCGACGATTACGAATGAGCTTGCAAGTGTACAAGCGACAGCAATGGTGAAGGCTTATCAATTCGCGCTGTTCAATGTAGTAAACAATGGCACTGGTAGCGCGCTGAATATCGATACCGTTGTAAAAATGAAGTCTTCCCAGTCAGTAACTGCCAGCCGGGCAGCATTAGTAGAGTGGATGAAGAATTACTCGAAATTAGGATACTTGCCAACCAAGGTGTCTCGAGCAGGATTAGATACCGTAGCCATTACAAACATGGTTGGGACAAAGATTATTCTCTTTACGGTAGGGAAGCAATCCTTCATTGATTTACAGGGACATTGGGCACAAGGGGATGTGACTGCCCTCGTATCCAAAATGATTATGAGTGGACGCAGCACAACTAAGTTCGAGCCGAACAAGCCGATTACGCGTGAGGAATTTGCTGTCTCGATTGCTCGAGCGCTAGGTCTTGAACCAGATAGTGAAGCTGTCAAGCGTTTCCGCGATGTGAATCAAGGAGATATGACCGGAGCCTACATTGGTGCGGCCATCCGTGCAGGTGTAATTACGGGCTTCCCAGATGGAACATTCAAGCCGAAGCAATTTGTGACACGCGAGCAGATTACGCTTATGATGGTTCGTGCTGCACAAGCGGCAGGATATCGGATGTCCGCTGCATCGACAGATGTGCTGAAGTCATTCAAGGACAATAAGGAATTTACACGTGCAGGCGCAACAATCGTGGCACAGGCCGTACAGGATGGACTCATTCAAGGGGTTAGCACGAACCGCTTCCAGCCTAAGGGTTCAGCAACACGTGCACAGGCAGCCATTCTACTAGTTCGATTATTGAAAAAAGTAGATTATATTACGTTGGATTAATAAATAACAAGAAGGAAGTCCTGTCTACTAACGGCGAATAGCCGGGAAGGCAGGGCTTCTTTTGTTTTCATCATGGCTTTGATCAGGGACTATATCGTAAAATCCACCAAATACGTAACAAAATCGCAACTTTTTGTCGATTTTGGTAGTCTATATAATAGTAGAGTTGACACGCGAACATATTGACATTTATACATAATAGGACGAAATGGGAGAGAGACACATGGGCAAATCAAATCAAACTGTCCGCCACATCAACACAAGACGGATGGGGAAAAAGGCGGCAGCAGTCGTGCTATCCAGCGCACTGTTCATTCAGCCTGCATTTGGATGGGGAAACTATGTTTATGCGGATGCACCAATAGATTCGACTAGTGGGGATACATATGCAGCACCATTGAATTCATTGCAAAAGCTCAGCGAAGAGATACTTACCTCAGGTGCTAGATTGGTTACCTACCAATACGCGCTGCAGCGAGGCACGAAAACGTATAAGACTCGAATGAATGTGATTGAGGCCGACTTAAGCAATCCCTATATTAAGCTGGATGTCATGACAGGGAAGGACGGCAAGACAGCTACCGGGAACCCAGTCACGAAGATGACGAAGGAAACTGGGGCAGTTGCTGGTGTAAACGGGGACTATTGGATGATGGGCTCCGACCAAGTTCCAATGGGAGGCTCCATTTCGGACGGAGTCATGATTACAAGCCCTGCAGAGCTGACAGGCATGTATGCCTTTGCCGTCACCAAGAATGGTACGCCTACCATCGATCAGTATCGCTTCACAGGAAATGTGGCCGTGGCGGACGGTCAATCGTTCCCGCTGTCAGGCATCAACAAGATGAAATATGATAAAGAGCCTGGGAAACAGCATAGTCATATCAATGCGATGTACATCTACACAAGCGCTTGGAAAGGAACGAAGCGGCCAAATGATACGACCACAACGCCTACCGAAGTACTTGTACGCAATGGGGTCGTAGAGCAAATCTCTGATATGGGTGCGCTACCAATGGAAGTTCCTGAGGATGGCGTTATTCTGCGTGGACACGGGCAGGCTGCGGAATTCATGCGCCGCACAATGCAGGTAGGCACATCTCTCAAGATTGATTACAAACTGTTGTCTCAGTCGACAGGCCAATCCGTAGATCCGTCCTCCTTCCAAATGATGATAAGCGGTCATACGATGCTCGTTGAGAACGGCAAGGCATCCAGCTTCACGCGTGATACGAGTGGCATTAGCGGCAGTGGTGTAACAGCTCGTACAGCAGTCGGCTACTCGAAGGATGGTCGTTACGCTTACATCGTAACAGCTGAATCGAACAGTGTAAGCTCGGGCTTTACATTGAAGGAATTCCAGCAGGCGCTTGTACAGGCAGGTATCTGGAAAGCGGTAAACCTGGACGGCGGTGGTTCCACAACGATGACGAATCGGCCATTAGGCGATTTCGATACGAAGCTGACACATGAAACCAAAGAAGGAGGTAACAATGTCCGTTCTGTTGTCAACGGTCTTGGTGTGTTCACGACAGCTCCAGCAGGCAAAGTGAAGGGCATGACCCTAAGTGGAGAAAAAACGCTATTTATCGGGCAGCGTGCAACATACAGCATGAAGGCCTATGATGAGCATTACAATCCGGTAGATGCTTCTAACTTAGATGTGAAATGGAGCGCTGCGGACGGCAAGATGAAGTGGGATAAGGATGCATTCGTCGCTCAATCCTCAGGCAAGGCTACCATTGTAGCTACATCCGGAGGAGCGAAAACGACTGCAGAGGTAACGATCATCGGAGCGAAGGACTTATCAAGCCTGCAAATCGCTACCGGCTCAGCTCCACTAAGTGCCGGCGCAAGTGTTCCTGTTCCCGTGAAGGCTACCTTGCTGAATGGCAATCAGGCGACAGTACCTTCATCTGCTGTGAAATGGGAGATTCGCGGCTTCAACGGTAAGGTTGAGGATGGCGTGCTTAAAGTGAATTCGATCCCAGAAGGAACGAAGATTGGCTATGCCATTGCAAGCTATGATGGCTTGAGAACAATGATACCTCTGACACTTGGATCGGAGAAATTAATAGAGAATTTCAATCAAACAAATATGGGTGTCTCCTTCTCTGGATTGCCGAAGGGCAGTACGAAGGGGCAAGTCAGCATCGAAGGCGGATTTGGCGGCCGCGGTGCGAATGACAAAGTATTGAAGCTGTCCTATGATATGAATGCGGGCGGCAGCGCTGATAAGTTTGCCTATGCAGAATTGAATGGTTCTACAGGCATGGAACTTCCTAATGGCACTAGCGGTCTGAAGTTCGACGTCTATGGAGACAAGAGCTTTACCAATTTGCGACTAGAGATCCATGACGCGAATAAGAAAATTCACTATGTAAATGTAGTAGAATCGATAAATTGGGAAGGTTGGAAGACGGTAGAAGCGGATTTATCGTCATTGGGTATTTCTTATCCGGCTAAGCTGAAACGAATGTATTTGGTTAACTTCAAGGAAGATCAGGACGAACGTGCAACAGAAGGAACAGTTGCATTTGATAACCTGATCGCACAGCTTCCTGCTGGTTCATCGGATATTTTCCCTACAGCTACAATGAATTTGACTGTGAACAGCAAGTCTTCCAAGGTGAACGGTACTGTGAAGAACCTGGATGTAGCACCTATCGTGCTGAACGGTTCTACCTACGTTCCGGTACGAGTTGTGCTTGATGCATTTGGGGGCGAAGCACTCTGGAATGGTCCAGCGCAGACGGTCACGATTATGCGCGGTGAACGTTTCCTTGAAATGATCGTGAACCAAAAAGCATTCGTTCGCAACGGCTCTCGACTTGCATCGGATGTCGCACCTATTATTCGACAAGGTCGGACTTTAGTCCCGCTTCGCTTTGTATCGGAACAATTAGGCCTAACTGTAAAATGGGAGCAAAATACGAAGTCCATTACCATCCATTGATGTGGTATCATTAAGGTTGAAATTCCATTCATCCTTTTATGAACGAGGAGACCGAACGTTAGTGGATAATCAAGTCGATGTCATTGATCGCGTCATTAAGAACGCCATCAAAGTGATGGAAGAGAGCAAATATCAGATTTATGAAATATTGGATTCGTCTCGGAATGAAGCGATTGCTATGAACGCAGAACTGCAGATGGTTATGGATCAGACTGCTGAAATTTGTGATAAGGTGGACGAGCTGGAGCGGAACTATCGTCTGGCTCGTCTGCGTTTGACAGATGTGAGCCGTGATTTTGTCCGGTATACCGAGGAAGATATCAAGCAGGCCTATGAAAAGGCGACGCAGATGCAGCTTGAGCTGATGATGTATCGGGAGAAGGAAGGTTACTTGAAGACACGGCGGGATGATATTCAGAAACGATTGCGCGCGATTGAGGGTTCTGTGGAACGAGCAGAGACAATCGGCTCTCAGATGAGCGTTGCGCTTGAATATTTATCCGGTGATTTGAGTCAGGTAACACGTATTTTGGAATCCGCCAAAACTCGGCAGCTGCTCGGATTGAAGATCATTCTGGCACAGGAAGAAGAGCGGAAGCGGATCGCGCGTGAGATTCATGACGGCCCCGCACAATCTCTTGCTAATCTAGTGCTTAGGACGGAAATTGTAGAAAGAATGCTAAATAAGCAGGAATTTGAAATGGTGCAGAACGAAATAGTAGATTTAAAATCGCAGGTTCGTTTCGGCTTAGAAGAGATCCGCAAGGTAATCTTTAATTTACGTCCAATGGCATTGGACGACTTAGGGCTTGTACCGACTCTGCGCAAATTTATACATGACTATGAAGACAAGCACAGAATTAAGACTTCATTCGAGGTTAGAGGGCTTGAACGCCGGCTGCGCTCAGCAATGGAAGCAGCGATTTACCGATTGGTCCAGGAGGCCTTCACCAATGCAGCGAAGCATGCGCATCCTTCTTACGTTACATGTGAATTGACGTATGACGAAGAGGAAGTACGCGTGATCGTTCGTGACAATGGCTTTGGTTTCAAGGTAGAGTCCCTGGAAGAAAAATCGAAAGAGCACGCTCATTTTGGCCTCCTGGGCATGCAGGAGCGGGTGGAGCTGCTCGAAGGCCGTATGGAAATTCATTCGGCGGAGAACCGTGGAACTCGCATCGTGATACAAATTCCGACGAATGTGGAGAAGAGAGAGGAGTAAGCAACCTTATGGAGAATCGTAAGAAGGACATAGAAACAATAAAAGTACTCCTTGCTGACGATCACCAGCTCTTTCGTGAGGGCTTGAAGCGTATATTGAATATGGAGGACGATCTGGAGGTCATCGGCGAATGCGGCGATGGCATTCAGGTGCTGGAATTTTGCAATAAGGAAGTGCCGGACGTTGTTCTGATGGATATTAATATGCCGATTGAGAATGGCGTGATTGCCACAGAGCGATTGCGTGATATTTTTCCGGATGTAAAGGTGATCATCCTTTCGATACACGATGATGAGAGCTACGTATTCGAAACACTGCGCAAAGGAGCCTCTGGCTATCTGTTGAAGGATATGGAAGCTGAGTCTTTAATTAATGCTATTCGTTCGGTTGTAACGGGGTATGCTTACATCCATCCGAAGGTAACGGGCAAGCTTATTCAGCAGCTTCGGCGGATGACACTGCTGGACGGCAACGGAATCGTGAGCAGTCAATCGAGAGATGCAGGCGTGAAGTTCATTGCTGCGGAAGATAATCCATTGACAAGACGTGAAGCCGAAGTACTTCGCTTGATGGCGGAAGGCAAGAGCAACAAGATGATTGGTGAATTCCTATTTATTAGTGAGAAGACCGTTAAGAATCATGTCAGCAGCATCCTGCAGAAAATGGAGGTTGATGATCGAACCCAAGCGGTCATCAATTCCATTAAGAACGGTTGGGTAACCTTATAGCATACCGTCCCTAGAACTGAATCACAAGGCTAGCTGGCGTTTGTCCGTCACCTCGGCATCTATTGCGGCATACACTTGGTAGTAAGGAGGTGGCCGCATGATCGCAATGCTATGTTGGATTGTGGGATGCTTCGGACTCGCGGTAGCAGCCGTTCATCTGGCTCATCAATGGAGGCAGCTCGTACGCGGCGCTAGACCTGCGCCTTGGATGCATGTCGTGCTTGTGACGGAAAATGATGAACGCCATATCGAATGGGTGATTCGTGCGTATAGTTGGTTTGCTTGGCTGAAAGGACGCAAGCTGCATTTCACGTTTGTCGATAGCGGTTCCACGGACGCTACGTTTCCAATTGCTTCACGTGTAATGAGCGGCTACGATGTGAGTTGGAACTTACTTGTGATTCAAAGGAATGAGCTTGAGGCAACACTGCAAGGATTGAAGCAGCGAGCAGCGGAAGAGACATTAATTGTAATTGAGCCACGGAGTACAGAAGATTGGCGGAAAATTCCCTTCAAGGCCCGAAGTGCCTTGTAAGCGGTGTTGTTCGGGGAGATATGGAATATATTGAAACCGATAAACACTACAAATACAGTTAAATTTGGGGAGTTTACTGAAGTTTAGGGTTGTCAGAATCCGTCGATTCGTATACAATTTTATACAAATACGATAAGGCGCTGGGCATGAAGCACATGCCACCCGATTCCACGGGTGGGGTGTGCTTTTTTTGCGTAATTTGAGCAGATGCGCATCCAGATATCAAGCAGCAAGCATGCTCCGGTGAGCCGTATGGCGAAGGAGAGGGAATATTCATGCAAGTAAGAATTTATGCCGTGCGCACGGAGTACGGATGGCACTCGGGCATCACTGTAGATTGGCGTGTTGATGTACGCTATTGGTTAGCAGGGGAAGGGAGCCTATCCCGTGGGTCGAAACTCGTTGTTTTGCATCAGCAGCTGCCGATTCAAGTTGGCATCGCTGTGCTGGAACATTTCAAGCCAAGCGAAGCTATGGAGCGTTGGGGAGAGCAGGGCTGGGTTCGTTATTTTGCTGATATTCTTTCCCCGTGTGTGGAGGAGTTAGAAGAAGAAGCTAAGCGGAGGCTGATGCAGGAGCACCTAGCTGTTGCGATTATCGAAGCGCCATATTCGGAGCCGACCTCCAAGCTGTTCGTCATGGAAGAGCAGAAGCCTATGTATCGGGTTGCAGAACAATCCGTAGCCTATGCAACAACACAATGGGATGCGAATTCATCTGGGCTGCCTGCTTCTTTCCTTGGGGAAGGTGTGTCTCAGGCAGGAGTATGGTCCGCATTGCATGCTGATGCTTATCGTATCGCCTATGGAATTTGTGGTCGATTGCTTTTGGATGAAGAATTGATTCAATTCCTGCGGGATGCGGGAGCGGAACATTTAATTGCGAGCAGATATTCGCTCATCCAGTGGGGGTGGCTGCATGGCTGGGTGGAGCTGAGGGCAGGGATGTCATTTACTCGCCGGGATGACGGCGGTAAGCTGCCTACTACTGCTAGCCGTATTTCCCCGCTGAAACGAGTCATGCGATCCCTCTATAAAGCCTCGGTTACGATTTGCTGCGGACGCTGTGGGAGTTCAGAGGGTTTAAGCAGCTCCACATGCTCGACTTGCCATTCTTTACAATGCTGGACGTGTACACAATGCTTGAATGTGGGGCGCTGCCGGTCTTGTGCTATTTTGATTGCTGGCAAACTGTATCGAGGTGACGATAGTGCCGTAGCGCTTATTTCGAATCGGGAGGAGCAGTTGGAGAAATGGGGGCTTGCTCCAGCGCAGTTAGAGGCGAGTAGACAGGCATTGGATTATATTGATGGAGTTCGTGCGAAGAACCAAGTTGCTAGGCTGTCTGAGATGAATACATCTGGAAATAGAAGTACGGTACAGGGAATAAGGGGCAATTTGCGTAAGGGCGCCTTTTTATTATGGGCCGTAACTGGGGCTGGAAAGACGGAGATGATTTTTCCGCTCGTGGAGGACACGCTGCTACATGGTGGACGTGTATTGATTGCCACGCCGCGACGTGATGTTGTACTGGAATTGAAGCCTAGGATAGAGAAGGCGTTTCCTGCACAGAAGGTCGTTACGTTGTATGGAGGCAGCCCGGAACGGTGGCGAGATGGAGATATTACTATCGCGACCACCCATCAGCTGATTCGTTTCGAGGAGGCCTTCGAATTAGCTATTATCGATGAGCTGGATGCATTCCCTTATCATAATGATCCGATGCTGCAGCGTACAGCAGAACGCGCTTGTACGCCCGGGGGTGTGTTCGTCTATTTATCCGCGACACCGCCAGAGGCGATGCAGCAGAATGTTCGAAGAGGCAAGCTCTCTCATGCTAGGGTGCCAGTGCGTTTCCATCGTCATCCACTTCCTATCCCGATGAGAATCACAATGCCTTCGGTTGCTCAGTGTTTATCTGCACATGGGCTGCCAGCACTACTGCTGGCACGCATGAATCATTCGGTAAGTAGAGGTGCCCAGCTGTTTGTGTTCCTTTCTCGTATTCGTCAAGTAGATCCGCTTGTACGACTGCTGCGCGAACGTATTCCCGGTGTCCATATCGATGGAACGTCAGCGGCTGATGAGAGCCGAGGGGATAAAGTAATTCAATTTCGAGAACGGAACATTCGTGTGCTCGTCACGACAACGATTCTGGAACGAGGTGTGACGGTACCGATGAGCGATGTATTCATTCTTGATGCAGACGATCGCTTGTTCGATGCAGCTTCACTAGTACAGATGGCGGGCAGAGCAGGGCGTTCGAAGGATGATCCTGCAGGATTGGTCGTGTTTGGCTCCCCGCAGTGGAATCGATCACAGCGGTCAGCAGTTCGGCAAATTCGGGACATGAATCGGATTGCAGCCAGAAAAGGATATTTGTTATCAGGAGCGGTCAGGAGACAGCGGATTGGGTAGCAGAATGAGATGGGGTGACTTGCTGGAGAAGATATATGGCGGGATGCTTAGTCCGAGTCAGCAGGCATGTATCATTTGCAAAAGATCCATTCGGATGAACGATACAGCTCTACGTCCACTTTATCCCCACGAACAGAGCCTTATGTCTCTGGTGTGCTATAAGTGTGTCAATCTAATCCCATGGATTCGTGAATTAGGCTGTGAGTATTGCGGACGAGCGATTCGCTGTCCAGATTGTCCGCGTCATCCTTTGCGAAATGACGGTCTAAGAGCTAATCGAAGCGTGGTGCGATATGACGAACAAATGAAGCAATGGCTGTCTCAGTATAAATTCAAGGGAGATCGGGTGTATGAGCTGCTCATGGTCAGGATGATGCAGCTTGCCTATGAACCGCTGCTGTCCACCGTGTGGGAACGGCGACCAATCATTAGAGGTGGTGGGATCCCCTCGTTGTTCCAAGGCAGGCGGGAGGCGATTCTGCCAGATCTCATTACATTTGTACCAACTACTCTTGAGCGTATCCAAGTTCGTGGATTCAATCAGGCAGAGCAATTCGCACGGGCGCTGGGCAGAGAATGGGGAAGGCCAGTCGTAGAGCTTTTGGAGCGCACACAGGATGCAGAGAAGCAGAGCAAGCAATCTCGAATAGGCAGGGAGCGAAGCATATCTAATGCGTTCAAGCAGCATCAATGGGCGGGGAGAAGCCTGCAAGAGGTCTGGGGTGCTTGTAAGGGGAGAGAAGGGAGCAACGCGGCTGAATTGCGGGTACTTCTTATTGACGATGTATATACAACAGGGAGTACGATAAGAGCCTGTTCTCGCAAGCTATCGTCCTTATGCAGGGATCTTGACTGTCCGGTCTCGATTGTCAGCTATACGTGGGCGAGGGCATAGACAAAGAGGAGCGCAGTACGACTACTCGTCTCGGAGATGAGCGGCGATTACGGTTTGGAAGGCTGAGGAATGAGTTGCGTCCTCAAGCTTATAAGAGGCTGTTCCAGCTGGTATGTAAAGTGTGCAAGGCTTATGAATAAAAATTTGCTCGTCATCTGCCGAATATTGCGATATGATGAAGAAATGAAGCATCGTAGGAGGCGAATGACATGGAGCTGAGCAATTGTCTGCGCTGCGGAGTTCTTTTTGCCAAGGCGTTCCGAGATCTCTGTCCAAATTGCTTGAAAGAAATCGAACAGGAGTATGAACGCTGTGCTGCTTATCTGCGTGAAGCACGTCAAGCCACGATGCATGAGCTGAGTGAAGCAACAGAAGTAAGCGTTCGTCAAATCACGCGTTTTATTAAAGAAGGGCGCATTTCCATATATCAGGCACCGAATCTGACTTATGAATGTGAAATATGCAGCCAGCCGATACGCGAAGGGAATATGTGCGAATCTTGCCGAACTCGCCTTGTGAAAGAGCTTACACAGACAGTAGTTGGTGCAGATGAGAAGAAGGAAGCTTCTCGCATGGGGGATGGCGCCTACCGTGTCATTGATACGAAACGGACACGCGAATAATTCAAATTTGGAGTTTGTCAATAACAAAACTCTCTGAAATGAGATTTTTTAGATTAAGTTCATAATATTCATGACAATACATCTAAATAATTCTTGACACTGCGCCGATAATCTTAGTAAAGGTTATCGGCTTTTCTTATTGATAAGATGGAATGAAGCAGTCAAAAGGCAATATTGAAAGATGTAATGGGTGCTTCATCAATGATGGATAGCGATATAAGTTTGTCTTATGGAACGAGGTGAATGGGATGAAAATTAATGAAACACAGCGTCTTGGCGCGATCCAATATTCTCAGAAACAACAGGCAATGAATCGTGCATCGCAGAAGCCTTCCCGCAAGGATGAGCTGATCATCTCGACTGAAGCGCAGGAAATGCTTGACGCACAGAATCGGGTGAATGATCCTGCACGTAGTGATCGCATTGCGGATTTGAAGAAGGCTGTATCTACCGGAACCTATTATGTGGAAGCGGACAAGATTGCGGAGAAGCTGCTTCCCTTGTTCCGTAAGGAGAACGAATGAGCGGAGGAACAGGTGTGAGTGTGCAGCAAATCATTGGAACGCTAACGCTCCTGAACGATCTGCATAAACAGTTACTTGATATTGCAGAAGAAAAGAAACAAGTGATTATCAAGAACGATGTTGAAGGCTTGTCGCAACTGATGACGAAAGAATCCAGACTTTTGAAACAGGTCGCAGAGGTGGATGAGGATCGGCAGCAGGCAACACAGCAGTTCATACTGGAGAAGGGCATTCGATCCCAGCTGAATTTGACGGTAACGGAAATTGCCCGGCTTGTATTTCAGGCGGAAGAACGTGTGGAACTGCTTCGCTCTAAAGAAGAATTAACACGAACAATTGAAAAATTAAAAAAAGTTAACCTTCAGAATCAACAGCTTATCCAACAGTCACTTGAATTTGTAGATTTTTCATTGAATATGTTCTTGGGTGCTGAAGATGATGGATTCTATCAGCGTCCAGATCAGCAACATGGCTCGTCGAGAAACAAGACATTTTTTGATACGAAAGCCTAACTTATTAGGACAAGGGGATACATTATGCGATCAACTTTTCATGGCATTGAAACTGCAAAACGTAGTTTATTTGCCCATACAGCATGGATGAATACAACAGGACACAATATTGCTAATGCTAATACGCCGGGTTACTCAAGACAGGTAGTAAATCTTGTTGAATCTCGTCCGATAGAGGCCCCAGGATTTTCTCGTTCAGGAGTTCCGGGGCAACTTGGAACTGGTGTAGAATTTAATTATATTAAGCGTATTCGTGAACGTTTCTTAGATGATCAGTACTGGAATGCGAACCGTTCGTTGGGAGAATGGGAAATCCAAGCAGATACCCTAACCAAGTTAGAAAAAGTATTTAATGAACCTTCTGATTCCAGTATTCGTATGGTAATGGATAACTTTTGGAAATCATGGTCAGAGCTTAGTAAAGATCCAGAAAACGTAACTTCCCGGAAAATCGTCCGAGAGAACGCTTTGGCATTAATAGATGCCTTTAATGAAACAAGTAAAAAAATGACTGATATGCAAAACGATCTTAGTCAAAGCGTGACAGTAAAAGCAGATCATATTAATACTCTTTCTAAACAAGTTTCACAATTAAATTATGAAATTTATCGGATAGAGGGACTAGGCGACAATGCTAATGATTTGCGGGATCAACGTGACTATATCGTTGATGAACTGTCGAAGTTGGCGAATGTTCAGGTATCCGATCAAGAAGATGGCTACTATATAACTGCTGGTGGGATAGAGATTGTATCAGGTCGACAATCATTGGATACGACTGCCGCTGATTGGGAAGGTGCATACGGCAACGGATTAACGAGCGGTGAAATGTTCGGGATCGTAAAATCAAGAGACGTTTTAGTAAAAGATTATTTAGAACAGCTGAATCAACTAGCTAATACGCTTGCTACTGGAGAGGTAGAAATTACGATACCATCTGGTTCAGTTATTCCAGATGGAACAACCTTAGGCAATATAACATACAATGGCGCCATTGCAGATCGAACATTAAAAAATGATATTACAGTAAAAGTAAAAGGACTAAATGGTCTTCATCAATTAGGCTACGTATTTGGAACCCCAGCTACTAAAGGAGTGGAGTTTTTCACATCTAAAAACGGGGGGCCGATTACTGCTTCTTCTATTCAGCTGAATCCTGCAATTCTAAAGGATCCGAACCTTATCGCTTCATCACTCCGCACCATTACAGGCAAGAACGGAGATGAGGTAGTAAAAGGTAATAACACGCTTGCTCTATTGATGTCGCAATTGAAAGAGTCATCATTTAAATTCAATGCGATTTCAAGCAACAACGGGATAACACAAGGAACGGTGGATGATTATTATCGTTCTATTCTCGGACAAATGGGCGTTGAAAGTCTTGAAGCAATTAGACAGACAGAAAACAACCAAATTCTAGTTGATCAAATTGAATCTCGACGGCAATCCGTCAGTGGTGTTTCTATGGATGAGGAAATGTCGAATTTAATTAAATTCCAACATGCCTATGCAGCAGCAGCTCGTTTCATGACGACTTTGGATCAGAATTTAGATAAAGTCATCAATGGCATGGGAGTCGTGGGTAGATAAGATAAGGGGGAATGAGCTATGGCATTACGTGTTACTCCTAGTATGATGCATTTGCAAATGACTAGAAATATTTATAATAATTTGAGTCGAATGGATGATAGACAGTTACAATTATCAACGGGAAAAAAATTAAATAAGCCATCTGATAATCCTGTCGGAATTACATATTCATTACGATATCGCAGTGATTTGTCGATTAATGATCAATTTCAAAAGAATGCCGATACAGCAAAATCATGGTTGGATTATACGGACACCGTCCTTAATCAAGTGAACGATATTGTTCAGCGTGCGAATGAACTCACGGTGCAGGCTGTAAATGGGACAAATCCCCAAGAAGCGATGAACGCAGTAAATGTGGAGATGGGGCAGATTTATGACCAAATCATCTCGTTAAGCAATAGTCAAATGAATAGCAAGTACATTTTTAACGGACAATTAACTGATATCATGCCATACGATAAATCTAACGCCGATAAGCAAACTACTGATACTGCGGGTATCGAATACCGGTTCGCAGAAGGGGCCGGGTTATCAATCAATGTGACCGGTATGGATGTATTTGGTAATCCGAGTGATGCCGATAATCTTTTCGGTGTGTTACAGCGGCTCCAGGATTCTTTGAAGGCAGGAAATCAAGATTCGGCACGTGGTGAACTAAATCAGTTAAAATCTCGGTTAGCTAAGATAAATGAAGTTCGTTCAGAAGTAGGGGCTAAGACGAATCGTATTGATTTGATTTCAGAACGGTTAGGGAATTTGGAGATGAACTTGACCGAGATGCAAGCAAAAGTGGAAGATGCTGATATGGCGGAAACAATAATGAAACTGAAACAAGATGAAAGTGTATATCAGGCATCGTTGGCAACGGGAGCTCGTATTGTTCAAACTAGCCTGTTAGACTATTTAAGATAATTAATTCTATTATTTCGGATGTGTTGCTATGAAACTTCCGCAAGTAAGGATCGAACAACAATTTTCGAAGCTGGGCATGCAAACCACGTGGGGGAGGCATCAGATGTCTTCTCCACGTGGAAACCTTGAAATTTCGCACAAGCCTGCACAAATGGAAGTAGTTACTCATGGTGCGTTGTTGGAAATTGACTCCGCGAATGCTTGGTTGGCATTGGGTAAAGGTAGTCATGAACAATGGTTACAGTTGGTCTATGGACAAATGAAACAGCAATTCATGATAAACCTATCGAAAATTGTAGATGAGGGTAATCAACTAGCCAATTTCAAGGGTGGCAATAATGCTATCGCAGATATTGCTAGACAACGTTTCAATGAAGAATCAAGCATTCAATATACAGGAGAAGCGTCCAGCAATAATGTTCATGTCAATTATACTCCAGCCCAAGTACAAATAAGCTGGACATTGGGAGAAACGAACATCCAGTATACTCCGCGTAAACCAGAAATATCGTATACTCCTAACAAGATAGACATCTACCTTCAGCAGAAAAACTATATTAAAATAGATGTTAATAATATCGATCAATTTATCTAATGCTATGGCTTTCAGCTGTAGCTTTTTTTGTAGGAGGAGTCAAAATGATAAGTCGGCAATTTTCCTTTAAGGGAAGCATTTTAGGTTTTGAGGATTTTGATGCATTTGATTTGAAGGAAATTGAGGGAACATCGTTTTATCAATTGGAAGCTTTAGATAATTCTGAAATTAAATTCGTGGTAATTAACCCGTTTGATTGGAAGAACGATTACTCATTCATTCTCGATAATAGTTGCAAGGAGGGACTGAAGCTTAATGATCCTAATGATGCTTTAGTCATGAATATTGTTACGATAAAGGATCCATTCACTTCTTCTACAGTGAACTATGCTGCACCCCTGGTAATGAATGTGGATAATGGATTGGCAATGCAATTCGTTATTCAGGACAATAAGACATACTCTAGCAAGACTCCTTTATTTGATGCGGTTAAGGAAGGTGGCGAATAGGTATGTTGGTACTTACTAGAAAGAAAGGACAGTCAATAGTATTAAATAATGATATCGAAATCCAGATCGTTAGCGTAGATGGAGAACAAATAAAAATAGGTATTTCCGCCCCAAAAGATGTTGTCATATTGCGCAAGGAACTTGTTGAAGAGATAAAGGCGACAAATCAAGAGGCGGTAGCTCACTATGTCGATATTGATATGCTAAAAAAAATCAAAAAATGATAAAAAATTTTCGTCCAACTATAACAAATACGGAAATGGAACCGATAATATTATTGTAGGGCGAAAACCCTATACTACAAGGATGTAGTAATTACGAATCAGGGAGGAATAATCAATGATTATCAACCACAACTTAAACGCGATGAACTCTCACCGCAACCTGACTTTCAACAACATTCAACAAGGAAAATCCAGTGAAAAGCTTTCTTCCGGTTACCGGATTAACCGTGCAGCTGACGATGCTGCTGGCTTGTCCATCTCCGAGAAAATGCGTGCACAAATCAAGTCCATGAACCAGGGTATGCGCAATGCTCAAGATGGTATTTCATTGGTTCAAACGGCTGAAGGTGCAATGAACGAAGTATCTGACATGCTTACTCGCATGAAAGAACTTGCTACACAAGCATCTACTAGCACATACAATGCTAGTGACTTGGCTTCCATGGATTTGGAATACCAAGCACTTGCTTCCGCAATTGGTGAAATTGCAGGAAACACTGAATTTAACGGAATCAAGTTGTTGGATGGAACCGCAAACACTTTGAATATCCAATTGGGCGGTACTGACAAAGACAAAGTCGATCTTGACATGTCTAAGGCTAAAATCGATGATTTGGCATTTACTGACGTAAAAACGAAAGACAATGCTATTAAAGAATTGAAAGCTATCGATACTGCAATTGGTAAAGTCAATTCAGCTCGTTCTGAATTGGGTGCCTTCCAAAACCGCTTAGAGCATATGTACAACAACATTGGTACAACGTCCGAGAACTTGCAAGCTGCTGAGTCTCGCGTACGTGATACTGATATGGCTAAAGAGATGATGGCTTACACGAAATTCAACATCTTGCAACAAGCATCGACTGCGATGTTGGCTCAGGCTAACCAAGCGCCTCAAGGCGTACTGCAATTGTTGCGCTAATCGGTTAAGTCTTAAGATTTATCGGAGTCCACTGTTTCAGTGGACTCCTTTCTTATAGGAGCATATTAATGAAGCTAAGTATATGCATGATTGTTAAAAATGAAGAAAAGCATATAGCAGAATGTCTCAATAGTATTCCTGACAACTGTGAAGTAATCGTAATAGATACGGGCTCTACGGATAATACAGTAGAAATTGCAAAATCATTTCCGAAAGTAAAGCTATTTCAAGTTCCTTGGGAACAAAATTTTGCAAGTGTCCGTAATATTTCGCTCAGTCATGCAACTGGAACTCACATATTAGTCCTAGATGCTGATGAACGGTTAAGCACGAATGCATACGAGCGCATCAAGCAGTATGTAAAGAAGTATCCAGGTATACCGGCTGCAGTACTTATTGAAAATATCGATGAAGGTGATTCAACAATTCATCGTATGGTAAGGTTGTTTCCGAAACAAAACAAGTTTTCTTTTCGAGGAGTTGTCCATGAACAGTTATTTGAGCATGATGTCCCCGCCAAATTTCTGCTTTCTGACATCATAATTCATCACTATGGATATCAAAAAGAAAACTATGAAAACCAAAAGTATGAGTTTTATTTAGAATTGTATAAGCAAGTAATAAAAAAGCAACCTAGGAATGGGTATATATGGTACCAAATAGGAAAGCTGCATGCTGTTGTCGATAATTATGAACCTGCGTGTGAAGCTTTCTTAAATGCGTGTGAATATATGGAAGCACCGTCGTTGTCTCATGCATCTATGATTTTGCATTTTGCTAAATTATTGCACGCTGCTCATCTAAATGAAGATGCCATTGTATTATTAGAGAATCATAAAGGCATGTATGCGGACTATCCAGATATTTATTTTCAGTTAGGTATATTGAATATGGAAATTGGTAATCTGGCGGAAATAAGAAGTTGCTTTGAATCGGCATTAGAGTTAGGGGAAACTACAAAATATACTACTACAAGTGGTGTCGGTTCATATCTGGCTGCATACAATCTGGGCGTGTATTATGAGGTGACGGGGGATATGGTGCTAGCAAAAAAATATTATTTACTAGCAGCACCAAATAGTAATCTAGCTGCGAAAAGGCTCGAATTAATGGTTAAGAGGTGAGAAAAATGCCGATTCGGATAAATGGAATGTCATCTTCTGGACTTGATATTGATAAACTCGTATCGGATTTGATGCGAGCGGAACGTGCTCCACTCGTTAAGAAGACACAAAATAGAGATTTACTACGACTACGTACGGATATGTATAGAGAAGTAAATACAAAGCTAATGGCGTTGAAGGACAATGCGAACGCAATTCGTTTTGGGGCTTCTTTTACATCAGTAAAAGCAACGTCATCTAACGAGAATGCGGTCAAAGTTAGTGGCAGCAATCCATCTAAAGTTACAACCTCTATTGAAGTAAAAGAACTCGCATCTCAGGCAATGAAACAAAGCGTGGGCAAAGTAACAAAAGGGACTGGACTAGATTTAGATTCTTCGTTAATAGCGAATAAGGATAAATTTAATACGGTACCGGATGTTCAAGCCGGTGATTTGTCATTCGAGATTAACGGAGTAGAGGTACAATACAAAGCAGATGATACGATTCAATCAATCATGAATAAAGTCAACCAATCTAATGCAGGTGTTGTATTGAGTTATGATTCTGCCGCAGATAAGTTTGTATTTATAGGCAAACAAACGGGTACCCAGTCGAAAATAGAAGTTTCCGACAACAAAGGCAGTTTCATGAGCTCGATTGGAATGGATGGAAAAGTAGAGAATGGCAAAGATGCAACCGTCATCATTAATGGTGTAGAATCCAACCGTTCATCGAATACGTTTACTCAAGATGGAGTCACTTACGATCTTCTCCAAAAAACGACAGCGCCTGTGACGATCAAAAACACTTCTGATACGAGCGATTTGATGAATAAAATCAAAGATTTCGTCAAAGTGTATAACGATGCTATTGGGCTTGTTAATAAGTTAACAAAGGAAAAAACGGTTAAAGGTTATGATCCGTTAACAAAAGAACAGAAAAAAGAAATGAATGAAGATGAAATAAAAGAATGGGAGAAATACACAAAGAAAGGGCTTCTGAAAAACGACAATACTTTAGATTCCCTTGCCCGTGAGTTGCGTTCTTTTATGATTGCAGAAATCCCTGATGGAAGCGGTGGAACGATGTCGTTATTTGACATTGGTTTATCTACCACCAAATTTGACAATAACGCCAAACAATTTTCAGAAGATGCGGGCAAAATTGTCATAGACGAAAAGAAATTAATGAAGATGTTAGAAGAGAACCCTCAAGCTGTGGAATCAGTTTTAACAAGGACTGACGCTAATAGCAACCAAGAAGGGTTCTTGCATCGAACATATCGCAAATTGAATGATACAATTTCCGCCTTGAATAAAAAGGCAGGAAGAATAGGAAATTCATATGTTGATGCTTCCACTGAATTGGGTAAACAATCAAGCAAAATGGAGTTAGACATAAAAATGCTTGAACAAAAAATGCTCAAAAAAGAAGATGGATATTACAAAAAATTTGCTGCTATGGAGAAAGCGATAGTTCAAAATAATAGTCAACTGAATTTCCTAATGCAAAATATGCAGTAAGGATAAGGAGGATTACGATGAAGGTACAAGGTATTTCCAATACCTTAACTACAAATGAGATACCAACTCGAGTAGATCTTTCTCCCCCCCTGCAGCATGTTGGAACAGAATATGGGGTTTTAAAGGAAAAGCAAAAGGTAATGGGGCTATCTGTCGGGGAGAAGGCAATCCTTGATGCTATAAATCAAGTCAACAAGACGCTCGAAGGAGCTCCTCAGCGATATGAATTTAAGCTGCATCAAACGACAGGCTCCATGCTTATCAAGATTTATAATAAAGAAACCAATGAACTAATTCGAGAGATCCCTCCAGAAAAAATAGTAGAATTAGTAGCCAAACTACAACAACTTGTAGTTGGAGCAATCATTGATGAAAAGAGGTAATCTAACGTGCAGCAAGCAATGAACCGATATTACCAGACACAAATCATGACCGCTACGCCAGAAGAATTAACGCTGATGCTGTATAACGGATGTATTCGGTTTCTGAAGCAAACAGAAGCAAGCATGAATAACAAGAATTTTTCGGAAAAGAGTACGTTTGTATCTAAAGCTCTGGATATCCTTGATGAATTACAAGTGACATTAGATATGAAATATGAAATCTCGTCACAGCTATTGAGCCTTTATGAGTATTTTAAGGAAAGGCTTACATACGCAAGTATTCATATGAATACAGACGTATTGCGCGAGGTCATAACTATGATGGAGGAGCTACGAGATACATGGCAGGAAGCGATCAAGTTGGTAAAGCAGTAATGATTCAGTCAGGTTCATTGATTGACCTTGCTCACAAATTGTTAGAGATAACTCAGCAATATTTCTATACGATCCAAAGCGGGAGCGATGATTGGTATCAGCAATTAGAGGATTATGAATTCTCCCAAAAACATATTGTAAAAGGCATATTAGCTATCTCCAATGAACCCCTACCGCTAGGAGTAAAGGATCAAGCACAAAATATTTTTAAGAAATGCTATGATTTAGAGCTGCAAATAAAAGATTTGCTAGAGCTGCATCATCAAGAAGTAGCGAAGAATATTAATAATTTGCAACAAGGCAACAGACTAAAAAAGCAGTATGATCTATTTTCTCCTTATGAAGCGGGTTCATTGTTTGATACATTTAAATGATGGGGGTAAATCTAAAAAATGAAACGTTCTCTCTCAATGTTACTGACCTTTGTTCTTATGGTCAGCGGTATTGTAGCTCCGGGCCAAGTGCAAGGAGCCGCAAGTGATTATGTTCAAGTAAATAGAACAATCACTCCTGCAGAAATATCGACGAAGCAAGAAGCAACCGTGGAATTAAATGTCCAAGGTACTCCGCCGGTATCAGTTATTAAGCCTAATGATGTTATTCTCGTTATCGATAAGTCGGGCAGTATGAAAACGGAGAATAAGATGGAGGCTGCTAAAGAAGCGGCTAACGGGTTTATTGATTTAATGGATTTATCCGTGCACCGTGTAGGTGTTGTTGATTACAGTTCCCAGAACAATATTGGAGTTTCAAAGTTGACTGCGGATGCTTCGCAGGTGAAATCCTATATTAGCGGGATTACTGCAAATGGAGGTACGGCAACAGGAAGTGCTATTGATACTGCAATAGCTGAGCTACAACGTGATCCACGTGAAGGAGCCCAACCGGTTATTCTTATTCTTACAGATGGAGATGCAACTGAACCGGGGCCAGATCCTTACGGTACAGCATTAAAAATGGCAGAAAAGGCTAAAGAAGCAGGTATTGTATTCTATACAATCGCCCTATTAAATAAGAATGATAATCCCGATACTAGCGGGCCAAATTTGCTTCTTCGCAAAATGGCGACAACATTTGACCATCACCACTTCGTACTTGGATCGGTGGGTCTAAAAGACATATACGGGGCGATCGTCAAAGAAATTGGTATTGCTAGTGCTTATGATGTGAAGGTAACCGAGTATGTCAATGAAAAGTTTGAACTCGTACCAGATTCGTATCTCGATAATATTCCGCAGCCGACAGTTGAAGGAAATAAGTTAACATGGAGTTTCAAAGAATTAAAGAATAAAACACTGAAATTCACTTATAAGATCAGACCTAAAACTCAAGCTGAAACAGGTATTTTTAATACTTCAACGAATGACTCTATCGTTACCTACAAAGATTACGCTGGTGCCGATAGAAGCAAGCTAATAACGAATAGTAAAATTAAAGTGAAGTGGCCTGCGCCAGAAATCACGTCCATTATTGAACCTTCAGGGCATCCTAAAGGTGGTAATACGATTGAAATAACAGGTGACAATTTTAAAACTGGTGTCCGCGTTCTTTTCAATAACGCGGAAAGTAAAGATGTTACTTATGTAGATGAACAGCATCTAAAGGTTGTAGTTCCAGAAGGGAAGCAAGGTGCGGTTACTGTAACGGTAACAAATACGGACGGACAATCAGCATCAGGCACATATAAATATATTGCCAAGCCAGAAGTAACTGATTATTCGCCAAATGAAGGATTGATAACTGGCGGAACTCAAGTTGCATTTTCAGGTAACTACTTTGCTCCTAACATTAGCGTTAAGTTTGGTGATCAAGCTGCTACTGTAAATACCAATCGCACGAATTATTTGTCGGTAACCACTCCTGCAGCTGCTCAAGTAGGAAAAGTAGATATTGTATTGACAAATCCAGATGGAAGTTCTTTAACGATACCAGAAGGATTTACGTATAAAGAACCTGAGAAGCCTAAATTAGAAATTACTTCGGTAGCTCCAGACAAAGGATTGCCCGCTGGTGGAGAAGAAATCTACATTAATGGGAAAAATATTGAACAAGGGGCAAAAGTATACTTTGGTGCAACTGAAGCTGAAGTAGTGTCATTCATTTCGAGCCAACGTGTTCTAATTAAATCACCTGCTGGATCAGAAGGTTCTGTAGATGTAAAAGTAGTTAACCCTGATACGAAGGAAGCAATGCTGCCGAACGGGTTTACTTATCAAAATCCAGAATATCTTCCACCGACGCTCTCCGGTATCACTCCTGATTCGGGAGAAATGACTGGAGGCAATACGGTTTATATTACAGGTTCGAACTTTGTGTCTGGAATTAAAGCCTTTATTAATAATAAAGAGGGCGCTACAACATTCATGTCGCCTTCCCGTATTTCTGTAGTTGTTCCTTCTTCGGATACAGCAGCTACCGTTGATGTAAAGGTAGTTAATCCGGATTTGAAGGAAGCTGAGTTGAAGAACAGCTACACATATATGGAGCCGGCCCCAATTCCTCAACCTGTACTTAAAGCGTTGACTCCAAGTAAAGGCGACTTAAAAGGCGGAACAAGCGTCACAGTGAACGGCGAGAATTTCATTAAAGACGCTGTCGTGTTGTTTAATGATGTGGAAATGAAAGCAACTTTCGTTTCGGATAAGCAACTAAAAATGACAACCCCTGAATGGGCAACACCAGAAGTTGTTAAGGTAACTGTGAAAAACCCTGATGGGCAAACGAGTGTAGAGGACATATCCTTCACGTATGAAGAGCCTCAACCAGAGCCTGTCAGCATTACATTAATTAACCCTGCTAGTGGTCTTACTACTGGAGGGAACAGGGTTTATCTGAACGGGAAAAACTTCAAGAGCGGCGTTAAAGTTTTGTTTGGAAATCAAGAAGGTAAAGTCGATTCGGTTAGTGGCACGCGTATTGCGGTAGTTGTGCCTGCAGTAACTAATGTTCAAACAGTCGACGTTACTGTCATCAATCCGGATAAGGGGACGTTTACTGTACCTAACGGATATGCCTATACTTTGGTACAACCATCTATCTCTTCCATAACTCCTAATAAGGGGCCAATGGAAGGCGGAACTAATATTACAATCAATGGCATTAATTTTGAAGCCGATATGACTGTAACATTTAATGGAGTACAAGTTCCGATAGATTCCTTTACAAATACAAGAATTAAAGTTAAATCACCGGCAAATTTGAATCCTGGAAATGTGCCTGTCATCATTACTTTGGCTAACGGTGAAAGTGCAACAACTTCATTCACGTATGAAGCACCGGTGCTTGGACCAGCGCCAATCATTAATTTCCTTTCGGCAACAAGCGGTCCGGCAGCAGGAGGAGACACGATTTATATTAATGCCAAAAACCTTGTAAGCGGAAGTAAAGTATACTTTGGCGATACCGAGGCTCTTTCGGTTAGATATATATCGCAAATTCGTATGTCGGCTGTAGTACCTCCAGGAATGGGATCGTTAGAAGTGAAAGTTGTAAATCCAGATGGCCAAGAGAGCAATAAGGTTACGTATACGTATAACTAATAGATAAAAATTAGAGAGAGACTGGTTCATCTGTCATTTGAAATGACAGATAGCCAGTCTTTTTTTATAAGAAATACATTATTGGGGAAATGGTTTGTATACCCTAATGGCATGATGAAAAGTGATTTTTACTAGATTTAAAAGGATCGCTTCCGTAAGTTGTGAAAATCCGATGAAATATTGTTTTATGCAGCTGAACTTCTGGCTAAAAACTTTACTCAATAGGTTTTAATATATTACAATATATCTAGAAATTGCCTTCTAGAAGATTTTACTTCATAAAATTGTAGGAGGATGAAAAATGAGATTAAAAACAAGTTTTGCACGATTTATTGTATTTACTTTTGTCGTATTGCTAGGGACTAGCTCCTTTAGCTTGTCTTCAGCTTATGCGGCTTCGGCACAAGTGCTTTACATTGCCCCAGATGCATCTGTAATTTTAATTAAGGACGATGCTGACGACTATTATGTAAACGGGAATAAAATCTCTCAACAAGGGAATATGAATTGGGAGAGAGTGTTGGAGAATTCATGGTCGACGGGATCTTTTAAACGCTCGCAGTCAATTAGTTATTTTAAAGGAGCTAGTTCTATAGTAGCTGCCGTCGACGGTTCTTACTCTTCTCCATATACGGGTACCGTTCAGAAGGCGTTATTTATTCAAGTAAAAAAGGTACACATGATTAACAGTGAAATGACTTATACCCAATCTGGAACAAGTCCCGGACAATGGGTGATAAAAAGAACTGATGTATTCGGGCTAGAAACTCCGCGTTACACAGAAGATTTTGACCCAACCTCGTATTTAGTTATCAATGCGGATACTGGAAAAGTCGTAGATTTTTATTCCGGGTTAAATCCTTATTATTATTCGAAGGCTGAAACGCCTCAAGTTACGGTGAATAATACATCCGAACCGATTGCTATCCCTAAGGAAGCTCCACAGGTCTCTCTAACTGCAATCTCGGACAAGAGCGCAACATTAAGCTGGAACGCTGTCCCTCATGCGTTTATGTATGAAATCGAGAACAATGGGCAATCCTTTACGCTTTTGACCCGAACTGCGAATTTTGTAAATTTGACACCAGATTCCATATATCAACTTCGCATAAGAGCTGTCAATCATCTTGGTGCTGGACCATGGCAAGATGTCGCTTTCCAAACTAATCCTTCCGCTTCGCAGCCAATAGCTCCTAAATCAAGTATTACTGAAAAGCTTCAACTCGAAGAACAAGAGCAATTCACGTCTTCCGATTTAGCTGTTCAATTGCTTCAAACGATAACAGAGAGTGATTTATCCATTGAAAAATAAGAATTTTAAACTATTTACGTCATAAATATAATTAGAGTATGAGAAGTGTAGGAACTGTATTATTGAATAATAAGAAAAATATCCCTTTCCTCATTGACAACGCTTCCATCCGGTGATATAGTCGAACTTGTGAAGGATAAAAACTTCACGGCATTTGAAGATGAAGGGAATGTTATCGACATGCAAGGTAAAGTAAAATGGTTCAATGCTGAAAAAGGTTATGGCTTCATCGAAACTGCAGAAGGCAACGACGTATTCGTACACTTCTCCGCTATCCAAACTGACGGTTTCAAGACTTTGGAAGAAGGTCAATCCGTAGAATTCGATATCGTGGAAGGCGCTCGCGGTCCACAAGCGGCTAACGTAATCAAACTGTAATCATACCGACGTGAGTCGAATTATATATGATTCCGATTAGCTACACACCCCTGGCTTGAATGCCAGGGGTTTTTAGTTTTTCTTGAACTATCCCGAGGTTCTGATTCCAGCTCATCGACAAACATGTAAGCCGTTTTATAACCTGAGGATAAGGGTAAATAAAGATACGGAATTGTAAACGGATTGTAACCGTTTTTTTGATTCCTCCATCATAGCTATGGTATAATAAAGGTATCCAAAGGAGGAGTGCTATATGGAATATAAAGTTCGAGGTCAGAACATTGAAGTCACAGACGCACTGCTTGACTATGTCGAGAAGAAATTGAGCCGACTGGAACGGTATTTTGAAACTCCCCCTGCTTCAGGCGCTAACGTTACACTCAGCGTCATTAAGGATGTACACAGTATTGAAGTAACAATTCCATTACCGGGTTTGCTGCTGCGGGCCGAACATCGAAGCAAGGACATGTATGCATCGATCGATGGCGTCGTAGACAAGTTGGAACGGCAGATCCGCAAGCATAAAACGAAAGCCAACCGCAAGTTCCGTCAGGTTGGTGCGGCGGCAGAGCAGCTGTTCCGTGAACAGTCTACAGCAGCACCAGTTGCGGTGGAGGAAGAGGATGAGCTGGAAGTCGTACGGACGAAGCGATTCACACTGAAGCCGATGGACGTAGAAGAAGCAATCCTGCAGATGAATATGATTGGCCATAACTTCTTCGTATTCTCGAATGCGGAGAGCAAGGAAGTCAATGTTGTATATCGCCGTGATGACGGTCGTTACGGATTGATTGAACAAGGCTAAGAACGGGCACATTGAGTTCTCAGCTGCCATGTAGGGCAGAGAGCTCACCCGATTACCAAAAAAGGACTGAGCCTATTTCCACAACGGAATGGGCTCTTTTCACGTATATATAATAGTACGAGTTTTCAGAAGGTGCGATTTGTACCTCATTTTCAAATACCTTCTTTTAATATAGTGTAAATTTTCTTTTTGTTGCTGGAAGCAGGATAGCCCACGGTATGCCGCTACATTCGTGTGAAAATGTGATGAAAGATCGCCGAAAACATGCCCAGCGGCGGTTGCGGGACCCTGTTGAAACTGTTACAATTTATTGCAAAACGAGTCGATGTTACCGTTCTTGTGTAGAAGCTTGAATGAAGGATAGAGAACGGCCATAAAATCACGATCGGATTTGCGTGAAAGGGGTTAAGCATGCTAGGACTTGTAAAGAAAATATTCGGCGATGCCAACGAACGCGAAGTTAAGCGGCTCTTGAAGACGGTTGAGGTTATTAACGGTCTGGAACCCGAATTCGAGAAATTATCCGATGAACAATTACAATCGAAGACGGTGGAATTCCGTGAGCGTCTTGCAAAGGGCGACACATTGGATCAGCTCTTGCCAGAAGCATTTGCTACAGTGCGTGAAGCTGCAAAGCGTACGCTGGGCATGCGTCATTATGATGTACAGCTGCTCGGTGGTATGGTGCTTCATGAAGGCAAGATCGCTGAGATGAAGACAGGGGAAGGTAAGACACTCGTCGGAACACTTCCTGTATATTTGAATGCGTTGGAAGGGAAAGGCGTTCACGTCGTTACCGTCAACGATTACTTGGCATCCCGCGACAGCGAGATTATGGCTCAAGTATACAATTTCCTGGGTATGACAGTTGGTTTGAACCTCTCTGGTATGGACCACAACATGAAGCAGGAAGCATATGCGTGCGATATTACGTATGGTACGAACAATGAGTATGGGTTCGACTATCTGCGTGACAACATGGTGCTTTATAAAGAGCAAATGGTTCAACGTCCACTGAATTTCGCAATCATTGATGAAGTGGACTCCATCCTCGTTGACGAAGCGCGTACGCCGCTTATCATTTCTGGACAAGCTGCTAAGTCGACAGAGCTGTACTTCGTTGCAGACCGGTTCGTTAGCCGCTTGAAAGGTGAAGAGGACTACACGATTGATGTGAAGACGCGTCAAGTTGCACTTACAGAAGCAGGTGTGGCTAAGGCGGAGAAAGCACTCGGCGTGGAGAACCTGTTCGATGTGAAGAACGTAACGTTGAATCACCATATCCAACAAGCGTTGAAGGCTCACGCGATTATGCGTCTGGATGTTGACTATGTCGTAAATGACGGCGAGATTGTTATTGTCGACGAGTTCACAGGCCGCATGATGGCTGGCCGTCGCTATAGCGACGGCTTGCACCAAGCAATCGAGGCGAAAGAAGGCCTTGAGGTGCAAAATGAGAGCATGACGCTCGCAACAATTACATTCCAGAACTACTTCCGTATGTATCGCAAGCTTGCTGGTATGACGGGTACTGCGAAGACAGAGGAAGAAGAATTTAAGAGCATTTACGGCTTGGAAGTTATCCAAGTGCCGACGAATAAGCCGAACCAACGTAAAGACATTCCGGATGTCGTCTATAAGTCGGAAAATGCGAAATATAACGCGGTTGTAGAAGAAATCGTGAAGCGCCACAAAAATGGTCAGCCAGTCTTGGTTGGTACGGTGTCGATCGAGAACTCGGAGCGCTTGTCTGACATGCTCCGCCGCAAGGGTGTGAAGCACCAAGTCTTGAATGCGAAGTACCATGCGGAGGAAGCGAATATCATTTCTAGCGCAGGTCAACCGAACCAAGTCACTATCGCCACGAACATGGCGGGTCGCGGTACGGACATTATCTTGGGTGAAGGCGTACAGGAAACAGGCGGCTTGCACATTATCGGTACGGAGCGTCATGAGAGCCGTCGTATCGATAACCAGCTTCGTGGACGTGCTGGGCGTCAGGGCGATCCAGGTTCCTCGCAGTTCTATCTGTCCTTGGAAGACGAATTGATGCGTCGTTTCGGTGCGGATAACGTGCTTGGCATGATGGAGCGTCTTGGATTTGAAGAGGATCAGCCTATCGAGTCCAAGCTGATTACGCGTGCTGTGGAATCTGCACAGAAGCGAGTAGAAGGCAACAACTTCGACTTGCGTAAAGTCGTCCTTCAGTATGATGACGTTATGAACCAACAGCGCGGTATCATCTACAAGCAGCGCTTTGAAGTGCTTGATTCCGAGAATATCCGCCAAATCGTGTTGGATATGATCAAGCCATGCATCGAGCGCGTCGTAGATGCGCACTGTAATGAAGATGATATCCCAGAGAACTGGGATCTGGACGAAGTCGTGAACTACATGCATCGTCAAATGCTTGACGAGGGTACAATTACGAAGGATGACCTGTGGGGCAAGGAAAAAGAAGAAATTACGGAATTCCTGTTCGGCAAGGTTATGGAGAAATATACAGAACGCGAAGAGCGCATCGGGCCGGAACTTGTACGTGAATTTGAGAAGGTTGTCGTGCTTCGTGCCGTAGACTCCAAGTGGATGGATCATATCGATGCGATGGATCATCTGCGTCAAGGGATTCACCTTCGTGCTTACGGCGGTACGGATCCGCTGCGTGAATACCAATTCGAGGGCTACGAAATGTTCAACAGCATGGTAGCTTCGATCCAAGAAGAAGTGTCCACATACATTATGAAGGCTCAAGTAGAGCAGAATGTAGAACGTCAAGCTGTCATAGAAGAGAGCAAGATGTCTACGAATGCAGAACCTGCTGAGAAGCGTCCTGTTGTAAAGGGCGAAGTGGTTGGCCGCAACGACCAGTGCCCTTGCGGAAGCGGCAAGAAATATAAGCAATGTCACGGTAAGCAAGACTAATTGGCTGAACGAGTTTTATGCCGATTATAGTCATGAATACTCTTGCATCGGATATACACCGCTGCATAGACAGTAATAAACAGCATATTCATGGTGGATAGAGGCCAATGCGCAGCTCTCCACATGATAGACCCGAACGGGCGGCCGTATAGCCGCCCGTTGTTCGGGAGAAGGAAGCGACACTGCTCTCTTCCTAACCAATTTTGCCGAGGTGGTATAATGATGATCGACGCAAGTGTACGACACAATATGCGCAGCATCGCAGCTAAACTTACAAACCTTAGGGGGTCTCTTTGACTTCGATCTGAAGCAAGAGATGATTGCCAACTTCGAGGAGAAAATGGCAGCACCGGACTTCTGGGATGACAATGACAAAGCGCAAGGACTTATCTCTGAGATGAATGCAATCAAGAGCATTGTCGACCAGTATGGGAAGCTGAAGCAGGATTATGACGACAATGAAATGATGCTCGAGCTGGCAGAGGAAGAAGACGATGAATCACTAGCTGAGGAACTGACAGCGAATGTTGAACAACTCCTGGCCAGTATTGAGAATTTCGAGCTTCAGCTTCTGCTGAGCGAGCCTTATGATAAAATGAACGCCATTTTGGAGCTGCATCCAGGTGCAGGCGGTACCGAGTCTCAAGATTGGGGCCAAATGCTTCTGCGCATGTATACACGCTGGGCAGAGAAGCGCGGCTTCAAGGTTGAAGTACTGGATTATCTGCCAGGCGACGAAGCGGGCATTAAGAGCGTGACGCTGCTTATTAAAGGATATAACGCTTACGGTTATTTGAAGACGGAGAAGGGTGTGCATCGTCTCGTTCGTATCTCGCCATTTGATTCCTCTGGCCGCAGACATACATCATTTGTATCCTGCGACGTCGTGCCTGAGATTACAGACGACGCAGAAATTGAAATCCGTACAGAGGACTTAAAGGTCGATACGTACCGTGCGAGTGGTGCGGGGGGTCAGCACATCAATACGACGGATTCTGCTGTTCGGATTACCCATATTCCAACGGGCATCGTCGTAACATGTCAGACGGAGCGTTCGCAGATCAAGAACCGTGAGCGTGCCATGACTCATCTTCGTTCCAAGTTGTATGAGCGCAAGATTGAGGAACAACAGAAGCAGTTAGCAGAAATCCGTGGTGATCAGATGGAAATCGCATGGGGAAGCCAAATTCGCTCCTATGTATTCCATCCGTACAGCATGGTCAAGGACCACCGGACGCAGGTGGAAACCGGAAATGTCGGCGCCGTGATGGACGGCGACTTGGATACGTTTATTGACGCGTACTTGAGAACCTTAATTCAACCATCATCTGAAGCATAAATATGTTGGTACCGACTGCGAAAACCTGCGCCGATCTTTGATTGGGGCAGGTTTTTTGTTGTGCTTGAATGCTTTACCATGCAAGAGAGTGCACATAATAAGATAGGTTCATGGCACAGGATACAGATTTCTTGCCAAGTAATTCGACACCGCGGAGTTCTGGGATACTGTGAAGTAGTGTGACTCCGCTAAGTACTACGGCACTGCCGAGTATTGCAACAACGCCAAATGGTTCAACGCCGGCAAAACGGCAGCACTGCAGAGAATTATGTGACACCACCGAGTACGACGTTACCATAGCTGCAATACCATACTGTGTATTTACGAAGGAGAGACATTATGCCCCATACATCGGATTCATCTATTTCTCAATCGAGGAAACCTCGGCGTAACAACAATGGCTTACTGCTTCCATATGATCATCCCATGCGGGCAGTAATGGATTACGCCCTGCTTTTCCTTGGAGCCTTTATTATGGCGCTTACGTTCAATACATTAATGCTGCCGAACAAGATCGCATCAGGGGGCATTTCGGGTCTATCCATCTTGCTGGAGAGTCAATTTGGGTGGAACCCTGCAATTACGCAGTATGCATTCAATATACCGCTCTTCATTTTAGGGGTATGCTTGCTAGGCAAGCAGTTCGGGATTCGGACACTTGTAGGTTCCGTTTCCTTGCCGACCTTTATCTATCTCACACAACATTTAGGGCCTGCTACGGATAATCCGCTGCTTGCGGCTATTTTCGGTGGAATAGGGATTGGCTTGGGTCTAGGTATCGTATTCCGCGGTCGTGGCTCTACCGGAGGCAATGCCATTACGGCACAGTTGCTGAGTACTTTCGGTAAAATCAATATTGCACTGTCCGTCGCGATTTGTGACGGGTTTATCATTTTGCTTGCCGGATTCATGCTTTCCTTTGAAAACGCCATGTATGCACTCATCGCTTTGTTCGTCACGAGCAAGACGATCGATGTGGTCCAGGTAGGCTTGGGTTATACGAAGGTTGCATTCATTATTAGTGATGAAGCCGATAAAATTACGGATACGATTCTGCATGATCTTGATCGGGGATTGACGAAGCTGCAGGGCGAAGGCGGCTACACGGGCGAAGGACGCACCGTGCTCATGGTCGTCGTCGGTCAGAGCGAAGTATATAAGCTGAAGGCGATCGTCCGCTCTGTGGATCCACAGGCATTTGTCATTATTAGTGATACGAATGAGGTATTAGGCGAGGGATTCAAGGTGCAAGCGTAAAAAGAGCAAGAAGAGCAAGTCACACTTATGCCTAATAAGGTCTACAAGATATTCATTCGTTGCATAAGCTGTTCGATTTTATTCATAAAACGCAGTTCTATTCTGCATATCATGCCCCGCATGTATGTAGAATAGAACTGCGTTTTTTTTATTTGCGTTCAAGTTATCCTCATTGTAAAGTCAGATCATTTATCTCCGCAATCCCTATGTATCATGGGTTTTTGGGCGATATCTCCCCTTAGTATCATGATCCATCCTTTTATCTTTTTCGTAAAGAAAATGAAATTTCATGGAAAAGTCATTGTATTTATATAAATACAGTCGTATAATGATACATATTATTCATGAGGAATCATTTTCCTATACGTGTCAGTTATTTCAGGGCAGTAGCAATACCTCAGAGTTTATACCGATCACAACGAAGCATACGTTCAGGAGCTTATACGAGAGTAGTGAGGAATGGAGAGAGTGGAATGAATCAAGAGAAGCATGTACGAGTAGCCATTGTTGGTTCCACTGGCTACGGCGGTGTCGAACTTATCCGGCTGTTATTGAATCATCCGAATGTCACGATCACATCAGTCATTTCAGCATCAAGCGCAGGAGCACGCATTGCAGACGGATATCCGCATTTGCATGAAGTGATGTGCGATACGTTGGACGGGGTGGATGTGGAAGAGATGCGAAGGAAGGCAGACGTTGTGTTTACAGCAACTCCTTCCGGCGTGAGCGGACAGCTGGTGCCGAAGTTGCTGGAGGCAGGACTCGCTGTTATCGATTTGTCCGGGGACTTCCGCATTAAGGATGGCGAGCTATATACGACATGGTATAAGCACGCTGCTCCACCGGAAGATTTGCTAGCGGAAGCCAAGTACGGCTTGTGTGAGTTGTACCCAGAACGTGGATATGCAGAAGGGCGTAAGTTCATTTCCAATCCAGGCTGCTACCCAACGGCAACGCTGCTCGGACTCATTCCAGCACTGCAAGCAGGATGGATTCAACCTGACAGTCTCATTATTGATGCGAAATCCGGCGTATCCGGAGCTGGTCGAGGTGTAAACTTAGGCGTTCATTATGCGGAGATTAATGAAAACTTCAAGGCCTACAAAGTTAACAAGCATCAGCATATCCCGGAAATCGAGCAGGTTCTTAGCGAGGTTGCACAGCAGCCAGTAACGGTGACGTTCACCACGCACTTGGCGCCGATGACTCGCGGCATTATGTGCACGATGTATGCGACGCTTGCAGGGACATATATCGAAGAGGACTTTATATCTCTCTATCAAGAGTATTATGCAGGACGGAGATTCGTTCGCATTCGTCCACAAGGACAGTGGCCGGCAACGAAGGAAGTGTTCGGATCGAACTTCTGTGATATCGGTTTTGCCGTAGATCGGAGAACAAAGCGGGTAACGATTATTTCCGTTATCGACAATGTCGTCAAGGGCGCGGCAGGCCAAGCGATACAGAATTTGAATCATATGATGGGATGGGACGAGGCGACGGGGCTGATGCTCACACCGGTATACCCGTAACGTGAACATAAATACGGATAGCATGAAGCTATCCAATGAAAAAGATGTACGACTTTGATAAAGAAGAAGGTTGATAGGGATGCAAACGCAAGCTCTGAGCACAGAGGTGCAATTATTTAACATTATCGATGGATCACTAACAACACCTCATGGATTTCGGGCCAGTGGGCTGTATTGCGGCTTGAAGAAATCCGAACGCAATGATTTGGGAGCTATCGTATGCGACGTTCCTGCTGCAGCAGCTGCCGTGTATACAACGAATGTATTCCAAGCGGCGCCGCTTGCCGTAACGCGTGCTAGTTTGAAGGAAGAGGGCAAGCTGCAAGCCATTATTGTGAACAGTGGAAATGCCAATGCATGCACAGGCAAGCAAGGGGAAGCGGATGCTTACCGGATGCGCAGCGCATTTGCAGAGCAGCTTGGAATTGCGCCGCATTACGTGGCTGTTGCATCCACAGGCGTCATTGGAGAGCCGCTGAAGATGGATTGCGTGGAGAGAGGGATTGTGGAGCTTCCTAAGAAGTTGACGGAGCTTGGAGAAGGTGCAGAGCAGTTCTCACAAGCGATTTTGACAACAGATCTGGTGAAGAAGGAAGCATGTGCGGTCGTCATGGTTGATGGCAAGCAAGTTACGGTTGCGGGGTGCGCCAAGGGCTCGGGAATGATTCATCCGAACATGGCTACGATGCTTGGATTCGTAACGACTGATGCATCAATCGGCCAAGAGGCACTGGCAGGCTTGCTTCGTTCCACAACGAACAAGACATTCAATATGATAACGGTGGATGGGGATACGAGCACGAACGATATGCTTATCGCACTGGCGAGCGGCATGGCAGGCAATGAATCTCTCCATGAGCAGCATGAAGCATGGCAAGCGTTCGCAGCAGCATTCCACTATGTGTGTGAACAGCTTGCTAAAGCGATCGCTCGCGATGGAGAAGGAGCGACGAAGCTGATTGAGGTGCGTGTCACTGGAGCTGTATCAGATGAGGCGGCATCTGCGATTGCCAAGTCGATTGTTGGATCAAGTCTTGTGAAATCAGCTGTATTTGGTGCAGATGCGAACTGGGGCCGGGTTATAGCAGCTGTGGGTTATGCGGGGCAGCCGGTTAATCCAGATACGGTGGATATTCATATGGGGCCAATCACTGTGCTTCAGCAGTCAACACCGGTTGCATTTGATGAAGAGGCGGCGCTTGCCTATTTGAAGGGAGATACAGTCATCTTCCACGTTGATTTACATATGGGAGCTGGCGAATCCAAGGCATGGGGTTGTGACTTAACTTATGATTACGTGCGCATCAATGCGGCGTACCGAACATAGAGCGAGGCAAATGGAGGTCGTGATCTGTTGCAGTAACTGGACTGCAGTGACATAGCAACAGCAGCGCTACGAGCAGCGGATTTCTTTTTGCGCACAGTATTGGGATAGGAAATAAGAGAGAGACATCGGAGAGGCTAGATAAGCTGCAAGCAAGTGTAAAGTTTCATTAAGCGGTGTAAAGCAAGAGTGGGAAGGAGCGGCGTGGGAGTATGGCAACGACAGAAACTCAGGGCATAGAGCAGTCATCGGCGGCTACAGCTGTAAAGCTGTTCGTCATGAAGTGCGGGGGAAGCACCTTGGCAGCATTGCCGAATTCGTTCTATGAACAGCTTCATCAGCTTCAGGAGGAAGGTACAGTTCCTGTAATCGTGCATGGCGGTGGGCCTGCGATATCAGGCATGCTGGATAAGCTCGGTATCGAGTCCGAATTCATCGGCGGGCTTCGTAGGACTGATGAAGCTGTGCTTGACGTCGTCGAAATGATCCTCGCCGGACAGATCAACAAGCAAATCGTACGGCGCCTCACACAAGTAGGGGCTAAGGCGATTGGGCTGTCGGGAACAGATGGTGGACTCATTCAGGCGGAGCCGGTACCTAACGCGGCACAAGTAGGCTTTGTCGGAGATGTGACCCATGTCAATGCATCCTTGCTGGCTGGATTGGTCGACTTGAATCACATACCTGTGATTGCGCCAGTTGGTCTAGATCGTGCAGGCCAACGCTATAACATCAATGCTGATACTGCAGCAGGTGCTGTAGCGGCTTATCTCGGATCGGAGCAGCTTATTGTGGTAACGGATGTACCCGGCATTATGAGGAACGGCCCAGAAGGGAAAGTTGTACTTCCCGTTGTGACGATTGAGGAAGTTGAGGCGATGATCGAGAGTGGCGATATTTACGGAGGGATGATCCCGAAGGTGCAGGCTGCGATGAAATGTCTGGAGGGCGGCGTGCAGGAGGTTGTTATTGCTGACGGATCTGAACCTGATGTGCTGCGCCGATTGATGGCCGGGGAAGCGATCGGAACTCGAATTGTTAGGTCATAGATGACCTATTAAGACATGGAATAAATTGAAGGTTGGATTTTTTAGATGGAAGAATGCAGCAGCTGAGAGGCTGTGAACAGAGTAGCAGACTGAACGAAGGGGTGGAGACGATGACGAAGAATATAGATGCCGGGAAGGAAGCTAGCGCTTTGTTCCCAACGTATGCCCGCTATCCAATTGCACTGGTCAAGGGGCAAGGGAGCCGCGTATGGGACAATGAGGGGAAATGCTACTTGGATTTCATGAGCGGCATAGCTGTAACGAACTTGGGACATGTACCGGAGAGGGTCAAGGCGCGTGTACAAGAGCAGCTGGATACGTTATGGCACGCTTCGAATCTGTTCCATATCCCACAGCAGGTGCAAGCGGCGGAGCTGCTGACCGCGAATACATGTGCAGATGCTGTATTCTTCTGCAATAGTGGAGCGGAAGCGAACGAGGCAGCTATTAAGCTGGCGCGACGCTATCATACAGCAGTTGCTAAGACAGGGCGGTCGGAAATTATTACGTTTCATCAATCCTTCCATGGCCGCACTTTGGCGACGCTGACAGCAACTGGTCAAGACAAGGTGAAGGATGGATTCGCTCCGCTGCCAGCAGGATTCCGTTATGTACCGTTTAACGATAGTGAAGCGCTGAAAGCTGCGATAACGGACAATACCGCAGCGATTATGCTTGAAATCGTGCAGGCAGAAGGAGGTGTCTTCCCGATCAAGGCATCATTCGCTCAAGAAGTAGCTGCATTGTGCAAGGAGCACGGGCTTCTTCTCATCGTGGATGAAGTACAAACGGGAATGGGGCGTACAGGAGCATTGTTCGCACATGAGCATTACGGCCTTCAGCCGGATATCTTTACCGTAGCCAAGGGGCTCGGGAGCGGCTTCCCAGTAGGAGCTATGCTGGCGCAGGAATATCTGCGGGCAGCGTTCAGTCCGGGCACACATGGCTCGACCTTCGGCGGCAACCCGCTCGCGATGTCAGCTGTAGTAGGCACACTGGAGACGATGCTGGAAGAGAAGGCTGCGCAGCGGGCGGCGGAGAAGGGGACGACCTTGCTTAATGCGCTGCGGGTGAAGTTGAGCGATGTACCGCTAGTGAAGGATATACGAGGTCTCGGGCTTCTTGTTGGTATCGAGTGCGCGGAACCTGTGGCGGATATGATTAAGGAGGCACAGCAGGCAGGCTTGCTATTCATTAGCGCTGGTCCGAATGTGATTCGTTTGCTTCCGAATCTGTTCGTAACTGACGAAGAAATCGAAGAGGCTGTGGCAATTATCCACGATGTATTAGTGAAGCGTTCAGAGGTTGTTGCTACGGCATAGATGGCAATCGGAGCGTGTGCACAGATCGGATGGGAAGACAGCGACTATATACGGAGGTGGCCTTGATGGCAACAACAGCATCTACAATTGATTTGCGCGGACGCGATTTTATTGCGCTCGCTGACTATACGATGGAAGAATTGCAATATTTGATCGATCTCGCGATTGAGCTGAAGCGGAAGCAGAAGGCAGGCGAGGTGTATCAGCCGCTGAAGGGGAAGACACTCGGTATGATCTTCGAGAAGTCATCCACCCGCACGCGTGTATCGTTCGAAGTAGGGATGTACCAGCTCGGCGGCCAGGCATTGTTTTTGAGTAAAAATGATCTGCAAATTGGCCGCGGGGAGCCAATATGGGATACCGCCCAGGTGCTGTCTCGCTACGTGGATGGCATTATGATCCGAACGTTTGCCCATCGCACGGTCATAGATTTGGCGCGCGGCGCTACCATACCGGTTATTAATGGATTGACGGATATGAATCATCCATGCCAAGCGCTGGCCGATTTCCAGACGATATATGAGAAAAAAGGAACGCTGCAAGGCTTGAAGCTGGCCTATATCGGGGATGGCAATAATATGGCGAATTCACTGCTGATGGGAGCAAGCAAGCTGGGGATGCATGTCGCTGTCGCATCGCCCGAGGGATATATGCCGGATGAAGGCATTGTGAAGCAAAGCCGCGAGCAGGCGCAGCAGTCAGGATCTCAAGTGCTCATTACGAGTGATCCGAAGGAAGCAATCGCGAACGCCGATGTGGTCTATACAGACGTATGGGCAAGCATGGGGTTCGAGGCGGAGCAGTTGAAGCGTGAGCAAGCATTCCGTAACTTCCAAGTGAATGAAGAATTAGCTCGGTATGCGAAGCCTGATTATATATTCCTGCACTGCTTGCCTGCACATCGTGGTGAAGAAGTCAGTGAAGGTGTTATTGATGGAGGCCACTCTGTTATTTTCGATCAAGCGGAGAATCGTCTGCATGCGCAGAAGGCGATTATGGCTTCCTTGATGGGAGAGTAACGTATTTATGGATCGAATTTGATCGATAGATGGTCTGCTATTGCAAACGAGAATATGCAGGCATTTACTTCATTAGGAGCACTTATGTTACATGGGGCTAAATCGTAACGACCTAAATCAATTGAGGTGGACACTCACTTGGCTGAATAGGGAAACTTGATCAAGTTGATGGACACAAACAGGACAGAACCTTATCGGGCTTTGTTGAAATTTACTGAACTTCGAACCTCATCTCTACAGCATTTGAAGCATATTGAACGGGGGAGTCATCGTGGCAAAGAACAAAATTGTGCTGGCCTATTCAGGCGGCTTAGATACATCCGTCATTCTAACATGGCTAAAGGAAACCTATGACGCAGAGATTATTACGTTTACCGCGGACATTGGGCAGAAGGAAGAACTAGAGGGCCTTGAAGAAAAGGCAATCGCAACAGGTGCATCCAAAGTCTACATCGACGATTTGCGTGCAGAGTTTGCGCAGGACTTCATCTTCCCAATGTTCCAGGCAGGTGCGCTGTATGAAGGGCAATATCTGCTCGGCACGAGCATTGCGCGTCCGCTCATTGCGAAGCGGATGATTGAGATTGCTCGTATGGAAGGCGCAACGGCGATTGCTCATGGTGCAACTGGCAAAGGGAATGACCAAGTCCGCTTTGAACTGACGGCAGCGGCGCTGGCACCGGACATTCAAGTCATTGCGCCTTGGCGCTCGGAGCAATTCCGCGCTGACTTCCCAGGACGCGCTGAGATGATCGCCTACGCAGAGAAGCATGGGATTCCGGTGCAGGCTTCTGCGGAAAAACCATACTCGATGGATCGCAATCTGCTCCACATTAGCTTCGAGAGCGGCATGCTGGAGGATCCTTGGTTTGACGCAACAGCAGATGCGAATAAAGGCATGTACGTGCTGAGTGTCTCCCCAGAGGATGCGCCGAATGAGTCTGAACTCATCGAATTAACATTTGAGCAAGGCAATTGTACTGCGGTTAACGGAGAGGCGCTCTCCCCTCTGCAGGTAATGGAGACATTGAATGAGCTTGGCGGCAAGCACGGCATTGGTCGTGTTGATATGGTAGAGAACCGCTTCGTCGGCATGAAGAGCCGCGGCGTCTATGAGACACCGGGCGGTACGATTCTATTTACGGCACACCGCATCATGGAATCGTTGACGATGGATCGCGAAGTAATGCATATCCGTGACTCGCTTATTCCGAAGTACAGTGCTGCAGTATACAACGGGTTCTGGTTCGCACCGGAGCGGCTTGCGATTCAAGCACTCGTCAACGAAAGCCAGAAGCATGTGACGGGCAGCGTACGGCTTAAGCTGTACAAGGGGAATGTGATGGGCGCTGGCGTACAGAGTCCGGTGAGTCTATACAATCCAGATATCGCAACGATGGAGGCAGACCCATCTCAGGCATACGATCAAAATGATGCAACAGGCTTTATTCATTTGAACGCCCTGCGTCTTAAAGTCGCTGCCGGCGTGCATGGTACGAAGGTTCATGGGGCTTCCTTGCAAGAAGCGGGCGTGTAACACAGGAAGGGGAGAGCATCGTGAGCAAACTATGGGGCGGCCGGTTTACGAAACAGACGGATCAACTCGTTGAACAATATACAGCTTCGATTACATTCGATAAAGCAATGGCAGAAGAGGATATACAGGGCAGCCTTGCTCACGTGGCGATGCTGGGGGCTTGCGGTATATTGCCGCAGGAGGATGTAGATCAGATAACGGATGGACTTCATCAGGTCGCGAGTATGATCCGCCGCGGGGAGCTGGATTACTCCGTATCCGATGAGGACATTCATATGAATATTGAAAAAGCGCTCATTGAGCTTGTTGGCCCGGTGGGCGGCAAGCTGCACACTGGACGCAGCCGCAACGACCAAGTGGCGACCGATATGCACTTGTACTTACGCAAGCGTGTGATCACCTTTGTTGAGCTGCTCGTTCAGCTGCAGGAAGCACTTATTGCGCAGGCGAAGGAAAACGTGGATACAATCGTGCCTGGCTATACGCATTTGCAGCGTGCACAGCCGATTCTATTCGCCCATCACTTGATGGCGTATGTCGCAATGTTCGAGCGCGATATCGAGCGTTTGACGGACAGCTATAAGCGCATTGATATGCTTCCACTTGGAGCGGGTGCGCTCGCGGGGACGACATTTGCGATTGATCGTCATTACACCGCGAAGCAGCTTGGCTTCAGCCGCGTATATGAGAACAGTCTTGATGCAGTGAGCGATCGGGATTTCATTGTGGAGTTCCTGTCGAACGCTTCCCTGATTATGATGCACTTGTCCCGCTTGTGTGAGGAGCTTGTGCTCTGGTCGAGCACTGAATTTCAATTCGTGGAGCTGGACGATGCGTTCTGCACGGGTTCCAGTATTATGCCGCAGAAGAAAAATCCAGACGTCGCGGAACTAGTCCGCGGAAAGACAGGGCGGGTATACGGTAATCTCGTGGGCATGCTGACGGTACTCAAGGCATTGCCGCTAGCCTATAACAAGGATATGCAGGAAGACAAGGAAGGCATGTTCGACACTGTGCATACGATGGACGGAGCACTGCGCTTATTTGCACCGATGATCGCTACGATGAAGGTGAATCGCAGCCGCATGCGGGAGGCAGTGCGTCAGGACTTCTCCAACGCAACTGACATTGCAGATTTCCTCGTTGGCAAGGGACTGCCATTCCGTCAGGCGCATGAAGTTATCGGCAAGACGGTGCTGTACTGTATTGAACAGAACAAATACCTGCTTGATCTGACTCTGGAGGAGTTTAAGCAATTCTCTGAGCTGTTCGATGATCGTATCTATGCTGTCCTTCAACCTGAGCAAGTTGTCAATGCACGCAACGTATACGGCGGAACAGCAACGGTGCAGGTGGAGGCCGCCATTGGGCGGGCAGAACAAGCATTGGCACAGAAGGCGCTCTGGATTGAAGCCAACGGTGGGATCAAGCTAGCATAGGAGTTGACGGTAGGCTGATTTCTGTTGGATGGGATTAGCGATAGTATTCAGCATCGACACGAAATCATGCAATTCAACTTATCGAGAGCACTGCGCGTTAATAGCGTCCTGTGAGGCGCTGACGCGCTTGTGCTTATTTTGCATTTGGAGGGAGGTTTCGCTTCGTAGGTTCACCCCTTCCATTGCCTGAATATGTAAACATGTGTATAATTAACTATGTGCATATGCACGATCAAACTTCATAAGGAGGAATGCTAATGCCTCAGCCGAAGTACGTCACCGATATCGACAAGGTCACACAGTTGCCCGAGACGGAAAGGAAACGGCTCAAGCAGATTACCGAGAAATTTGTATTCCGCGTCAACGATTATTATTTGAACCTCATTGATTGGGACGACCCCAATGACCCGATTCGGAAGCTTGTTATCCCGAATACCGGGGAACTGAAAGAGTACGGACGATGGGACGCCTCAGACGAGGACACAAACTACGTAGTCCCTGGCTGCCAGCATAAGTATTCATCCACCGCATTATTAATTGTATCGGAAGTATGCGGCGCCTATTGCCGATACTGCTTCCGTAAGCGACTATTCCGCAACGATGTCAAAGAAGCGATGTCCGATGTGAATCCCGGACTCACTTACATTGCCGAACATCCCGAGATTAACAATGTCCTGCTTACCGGCGGAGACAGTCTGATTCTAGCCACCCCGAAGCTGCGCATGATTTTACAACGTCTGCGCGATATCCCTCATGTTAAGATTATTCGATTGGGCTCCAAGCTGCCCGTTTTCAATCCGATGCGGATTTATGAAGATGAGTTATTGCTGGAGACGATTCGTGAATTTTCAACACCTGACCACCGGATTTATGTGATGGCCCATATTAATCATCCACGAGAAATTACAGAAGAAGCGAAGCGCGGATTCCAAGCACTGCACGAAGCTGGAGCTATCGTAGTCAATCAGACGCCGGTATTGCGGGGAATTAATGATGATGCTGAGGTACTCGGAGAACTGCTAGATAAGCTGTCATGGGCTGGGGTAACCCCGTATTATTTCTTTATTAACCGGCCGGTTGCTGGTAATAGTGAATTCGTCCTCCCATTAAAGGAAGCGTACCAACTCGTTGAAGCAGCCAAGGCGAAGACCTCAGGTCTTGGTAAGCGGGTTAGGTTATCCATGAGCCATACATCAGGCAAAATTGAAATTTTGGCGATTGAGAACGGAAAGGCTTTTCTAAAGTATCATCAATCAAGAGAGGGCAATTATGGCGCGTTCATGGAGCTTGATTGTCCCGATGAAGCTGCTTGGTTCGATGACTTGCCAGGAAATGAACAGTTTTGGACACCACCACGCAAAAAACGGAATGACATCGTATCTGTCAATCAGCTTACAGATATGCCGCGGCAGCGAACGAAGCGGGATGCGTAATGCAATGTTCTGTACCTCGAAAGGGAGAAACTCCTTTCAATGCTGGGTACGGCGGCGTAGATTGAATGATCTCGCCTTGCATCCGGATCCAACTTCATTCTATAAGAGGACGTGGCGCTGGTCGTTGCCTCACCGCATTTCTAATTCTGCATAGATGGTGATTGATTTACGTCCATCATTGGTTTGCCGCAATATAGTTTTATGCTTACACGAGTAAGAGCCCTCCTCATCATTGGCTGAAGGAGGGCTCTTACTATTGAACCTCAACATATTTCCCCAGTTAGCTAATCGTTGAATACCGGCCCGTTGACACCATCCTCTAAAATCGGGCTCTGATCCTTTTTCGAAGAAGACTGCTCCGATCCGCCTGTATTGACCGCTATAAGTGTCGGCTGTGGTCTGTACGTATCCACAAACATTTTTTTGCGTTCGACCTCTTTGCCGTTAACGAGCTTGATCCGGTAAGACTCTACCGTATAGCCCTGTTTCCCTTTCTGGATCGTCTCATGGCTGCCGATAGGGAGATTTGGATTTTTCACATATTTAATCGTTGGCTCCAGTACCTTCAAGGTTTTGGTTTCCATCCGATAGGATACATCCTTATCCATTGTGCCGAAAAATTTAATAATGAGCCGATCGTCCTCAGCAGCAGTTCGAATAATAAGATGCTTGCCGGTTGTGTTTTTGAAGCGGAAATTAATATAGCCCTGAGAGAAGGTGGCATCTAACCCAATTGGTAAGTAAGAGACAGGTAAGGAATGATTGCGTCGCTCGACGATTTCCAGACCAGTGCGAAGTACTGCATTGTATAAGGTGCTCGATACTTGGCAAATGCCTCCGCCAATGCCGGGCACAAGCTTGCCGTTGAAGATGACGGGAGCTTCCTTGAAGCCGTATTTTTTTTCCGTTTCAGCAATGACTTTATCGTAGTCGAAAACCTCACCAGGCTTCAGCACCATGTCATGAATGGTCTGGGCAGCTGCGTTGACATTATGGGTGCGCCCGTCACTGGCTTGCACGAAGCTGGTTGAGAACTCAATAATCTTTCGTTCAATCCCCTCCGCTTTCAGCGATGCTATCGTGACTGGTGGGGCTGTTTTTTGTAGTGGTACCTGTAGTGCAATGGATTGCCCTTCATTCCACGTGTGTGGGATGGAGGTACGGATGAGTTGTTCCAGCTGTAATCGGTCGATGCGAAGGACTGTTTTTTCAGGTGTGTAGCGAATGGTGTCGTCTTTCGTGATTTCCCGCTGTGCATTTACGGGCTTGCCGAATGTATTTTCCTCCCAGTCTGGAGTCAAGCGCTTCGCCCACACGTCTTTATTCCAGCGGAATTGAAGTGTCCATGATGTCGGGAAATAGTAGCGTGCTTGAATTCGTTCCCAGAGAGAGCCTTCCTTCATCTTGTCGAGTGCGCGTAAAATAGGCTCCGCATCATAGGTAACGCCGAGATCAGCAAGTGTAGTTCTGACTGGTTCAACGTTCGTGTCATCGAAGGAGAATTCGAATGGCGTTTGCTCCAATTGCTTAATTTTTGCTTTTAATTGGTCGCGGAAGGCATCCATAGATTGAGAGCCGATATTCCAAGTGGACAGATGTACGTTGGGAGGGATTGTTGGCTGTGAAGCATAGCTGTGAGCCAAGCCCCATACCGCAGTACCTACCAACAAGAGCGAGGCAACGGTTATAAATAGTGCATGGATTTTTTTCACTGCAATAGCCTCCTGCTTATGAAAAAATGAAGAAGAGCGTCCTTGCTTGAAGCAAGCCTAAGGACGAGAAGATTTGATTTATTCATTTTCATACTATATGCGACTTGAATAGCAAACTTGACTCGATGAGTGTAGAGAACAAGGGAACATTGCGTTAGCTGGTTGGAGGGGAGGACTACAGCAAGGGCCGAACTGCTTCCGACGGCGTTAGCTGCTATAGAACGCGGAATGATAGCTGAATGTGGTGCTATGCGTAAAAAGATGTTGAAATTTCCTTTCTTTTAAAGGAATTAGAGCACTTATGTCGAATGTATATTAGCTGATCTTTTAAACTTAGGGTGTGATTATTTGATAGAAATGCAAGATGTATGGAAAACGTATCAAGACGGCTCTCACGCATTGCGCGGCATATCCGTCCAAATTGATAAGGATGAATTCGTCTATTTGGTTGGACCGTCGGGAGCTGGGAAATCGACATTCATGAAATTGATCTATAGAGAAGAAGTGCCTACAAAGGGGCAAATTTTCGTAAGTGGATTCAATATCGGCAAGCTGAAGCAGCGCAAGATTCCGTTCGTTCGGCGCAATATCGGTGTCGTGTTCCAGGACTTTCGGCTTTTGCCGAAGCTGACTGCTTATGAGAATGTTGCCTTCGCGATGGAGGTAATCGAAGCGCCGAAGAAGGTTATTAAGCGTCGTGTGCCTGAGGTGCTTGAGCTGGTTGGATTGAAGCATAAGATGGGCAGTCTGCCGGCACAGCTGTCTGGGGGAGAACAGCAGCGAATCGCGATTGCAAGGGCAATTGTGAATAACCCATCTGTGATTGTGGCTGACGAGCCAACGGGGAACCTCGATCCAGAGACATCATGGGGAATTATGAAGCTGCTTGAGGAAATTAATTTCCGCGGTACGACGATTGTCATGGCTACTCATAACAAGGATATCGTCAATTCGATGCGCAAGCGGGTTATTGCGATCGAGCAGGGACTTATTGTTCGTGACGAGGCACGGGGGGAATACGGCTATGATTTTTAATTCACTGTCCCGCCATGTCAGAGAAGGAAGCAAGAGTATTTTCCGCAATGGATGGATGTCTTTCGCATCGATTAGTACGATAGTGATCTCGTTGTTTATATTAGGTGTGTTCATGTTATTGTCGTTGAATGTAAACGAGATGACGAAGCAAATTGATAACAAGGTACAAATTCGAGTTTATATGAAGCTTGATGCAACACAAGAGCAGAAGGAACTAGTCGCTACAGACATCGGCAATATGTCAGAAGTAAGCAAGGTTATCCCAATCTCCAAGGAAGAGGGCATGAAGCTGCTGGAGAAGAACTTGGGTGAAGATGGCAAGGAACTGCTTAACGGGTATACGAAGGACACGAATCCGCTTCCGGATTCTTTCACGGTTGAAGTATACGATCCAGCAACGATTGGCATAGTCGCGAAGAAGATTAGTGCCATTAATGATACGAATAGCGCGAAGCCGCTGTGGAAGGTCAATTACGGGAAAGGAACGGTCGATACCTTGCTGAAGGTAACGGCAACCGTGCGCAACTTCGGCCTTGTTATTGTAGCGGGCCTAGCTGTTACAGCGATGTTCCTTATTTCGAATACGATTAAAGTTACGATTATGGCTCGTCAGCGCGAGCTTAGCATTATGAAGCTTGTTGGGGCAACCAATTCCTTCATCCGAGGACCGTTCTTCGTTGAGGGGGCTCTCCTAGGCATTGTTGGGTCACTAATTACAGTTGGACTGCTATTTTACGGGTATCAGCAGCTCGTGACGAATTTTGAGCTGGGCTTGCAGATGGTCAAGCTTATTCCACTGCAGGATGCGTGGCTGCTTGTTGGCAGCACTCTAGTGGGACTAGGCATTTTGATTGGCACATGGGGAAGTACGATTTCCATTCGTAAATTTTTGAAAGTATAGATAGCACCCACGAAATGCAGCGTATGAATGATAGGGCCCAAATCGGGGGAGATCGGAGGAACCGGATTGAAACGGAGTACTGGTTTGAAGAAGTGGATCACGTTATTCGCAAGCTTTGCAATTGTCTTCTCGATGGCGCCGCCATCTACGGGACAAGCATCAGAGTTGGACAAGGTCAATCAGCAATTGAAGCAGCTTCAGAGTGAGATGCGTCAAGCGGAGAATAAGCAGCAAGAAGCGAAGTCCATGAAGGCCGAAGCAACGAAGTTGCTTGGAAAGACGCAGAAGGATATGGACTATCTTCTGTCTGAGATTGATAAGAAAGCTAATGAGATGGCGAATGTCGCTCATCAAATAGATGAAACAGAATTAAATTTGGCTGAGGCAGCAGATGAACTGCAGAAGGTCAACAAACGAATTGATGAACGTGAGGATTTGCTGGATACGCGTGTGCGATTGATGTATACGAACGGCGTCGTGTCCTACATAGATGTATTGTTTAGTGCGACAAGCTTTTCTGATTTCCTGGATCGATTCGATTCATTGCAATCGATCGCTGAACAAGATAAGGAAATATTGGCGGAGCATAAGCGTGACAAGCAGCTTGTAGTCCAGAAGAAGCAGGAGATCGAGACGAACCTGAAGCAAGTAAAATTGCTGTATGCGAAGCTCGATAATGCGAAGAAGGACTTAATGCTGAAGGAAAAAGAAAAAGAAGTCATGATTGCAAGCTATAATAAGCAAATTGACGAGTCAGATGACGCGAGTGAGGAGCAGGACAGACTGCTCGTTGAGTTTGCGAAAAAACGTGCCGAGCTGCTCCGTAAGAAGAATGAGCTGATGAAGCCGAAGGAGAAGCCAAAGCCGAAAGCGAAGCCAAGAAGCAGTTCGAACCCGTCGAGCTCAGCGTACTCGGGCGGCAAATTTGCGGTTCCTCTTCATGATGATTATTATATCTCTTCACGATTCGGTTCGCGCACGGATCCGATTACTGGGAAACAAGGAGCGTTCCATAGCGGTCTCGATATGGCCACGCCGGGAGGTACAGATATCTATGCTGCTGAATCAGGTACAGTTCTGATTGCAGAATGGTGGTCTGGATACGGCAACTGTGTCGTCATCGATCATGGAAATGGCGTTTGGTCCCTGTATGGACATATCCGCAACGGTGGAATTAAAGTATCGAAGGGTGACCAAGTTTCACGTGGCGACAAGATTGCAGAGGTAGGTGCAACAGGCCGGGCAACAGGCAACCACCTCCACTTCGAAGTTCGCGTGGATGGAGAACGGGTTGATCCGGAACCTTATTTGAAATAAAAATGGCAGTTTCGACATATACTAAGATGAATGTTGACTGAGTAAGCGTAGGGAACATAGGGAAGACAAAGGCGGTGATTCGATGTCATTCAAAGGGCGAACCGTCGCTCTGCTCGTCGGAGCGGCTATGCTGACAGGCAGTGCCTTAACGTTTACAGTAATGGACTTGCCGATATTTGCGAGTGGTGGACAAGCTGCATCGACAGGCAATGGTTTATCAGCGAGCGAGATGCAGAAGCTGAACTCGGCGTTAGGCATTATCGAGAATAAATACGTTACCGCCGTTGAGCGCAACAAGATTGTAAATGGCGCTGTTCATGGCATGATCGCCGCGCTTAATGATCCTTACTCCTCCTTTATGGAGAAAGAGGAAGCGGAGCAATTCAATCATAGCATTGAAGGTGCTTTTACTGGGATTGGCGCGGAAGTGACGATGGAGAACGGCGAAGTGACGGTAGTATCGCCGATTAAGGGATCACCTGCTGAGAAGGCCGGTGTCAAGCCGAAGGACGTGCTGATTTCCGTAAATGGCGAGAGTCTGGAGGGCAAAAATCTAAACGAGGCAGTAGCGAAAATCCGCGGCCCGAAGGGTACGAAGGCTAAAATACTTATCAAGCGGGCAGGGCAAACAGTTCCACTTGAGCTCGTCGTTGTGCGAGACGAAGTAGACATGGAAACTGTATATCCAAAGATGCTGGATGGAAATATTGGCTATATTGAGATTCGTCAATTCTCATTGAATACGTTCGATCGTTTCAAGGAAGAGCTTGAAAAGCTGGAGAAGCAGGGAATGAAGGGGCTTGTTATCGATGTGCGTAACAATCCGGGCGGTGTGCTCGATATTGTGCAGAAGATGACAGAGCTGTTCGTTCCGGAAGGCAAGTCCATTGTTCAAGTGGAGGATCGGAACAAAGAACGCAGCAGCTACTTGTCTAAGGGGACTGCGAAGCTGAAGCCATATCCGGTCACGATGCTGACGAATAAGGGCAGCGCCAGTGCCTCTGAAATCATGGCCAGCGCGTTGAAGGAATCTGCTGGAGCGAAGCTCATCGGTGAGCATACATTCGGCAAGGGAACAGTACAGACGAGCTATAATTCTGGAGATGGCGGTCTGATCAAGATTACAATTGCGAAGTGGTTAACGCCGCAAGGCAATTGGATTCATCAGAAGGGCATCGAGCCAGATATTGCGATTCAGCAGCCTGACTTCTATTATGTCGCTCCTGTTCCGAAGGATAAGACGCTCGCATTTGATATGAATGATGCGAATGTCAAGAATGTTCAGATTATGCTTGATGGACTTGGTTACAAGCCAGGTCGTAAGGATGGCTATTTCTCCAAAGAGACAGAGGCTGCCGTTAAGGAGTTCCAGCAAGCATCTAAGCTGACCGTCACGGGCAAGGTTGACGCAAAGACGGGAGAACAGCTTGAGCAGGCGATTGTTAAGGCCATGCGGGATCCAAAGAACGATGCACAGCTGCATAAGGCGGTTGATGTACTGAAGAAGGAAATCCGCTAAATGCTGTCGAATATAAAGAAGGTCGTGAGCTTCGGCTTCGGCCTTCTTTTTCTTTTGATTGCAAGATTGGGTTTTCGGGTAAATGGATACGTGATGAGTAATGTATTACGTATAAAGTTCGTCTCCATTAAGGTTATAAAGGGTTATAGAAAGTGGGTATTTGGTTTGAAGGCAAGATGGTTAGTAAGCTTGAAGACAAGGATGGCTGCAGGTGGGCAGCCTAGAGGGTACGTGTTCAGCATAGATAGAGTGCGTAGTCTAATTGGTGATGGAGAGGGGCGAATCATGTGAACCTGCTGGTGGATATCAGTATTCGGGTAGGCGAGGCTGTATTGCAATGGCTGATCTCGCCATTTTATTGGCTGTCCATTCTACTCATTGCCATGCACTATCGCAGGCAAGTGATTCTGGAGCGAAGACTGTTCGCAGTGAAGATGCACAGCTGGATCACCCATACCTGGCATGCATGGCTCGGTGGCTTGATTTCAGGCATCCTCGTAACGTTCGCTGCAATTGGACTCGGCGTGTCTCTAACACGGGAAGTGATCGTGCTGCTGTGGATCATTGCTCTCGTGCTGTTGCTTATTCGTGTTCGATTTCTGTGTCTTGCTTATGCGGCAGGCTTGCTTGCTATTATACAATTTGTATTAAATACATGGGTGACAACATGGAATCCAGATGGATGGCTAGGGGATACCGTTGCTTCAGTGCGTGGGATGGACGCTGCTGGGTTGCTGGTGCTTGTCGCACTTCTGCATGCGGCTGAAGCTGTCCTTATTCGCAAGCAGGCAGCGCGTATGGCTGGGCCGATGTTCATGGAGAGCAAGCGTGGACGCGTCGTCGGGGCCTATCGCATGCAGAGCATGTGGCCAGTTCCGCTGCTTCTACTCTTTCCAGCGGGTGAGGGAGCAGCTTTGCCTTGGACGCCGTTGTTCGGTGGAGAACTGTGGCAGCATGGTTGGTCACTCATTGCGTTTCCGATTGTTATTGGCTTCTCCGAGCTGACGTTTACGAAGCTTCCACAGCAGAAAGCAGCGCTAAGCAGTACGCGTTTGTTCGCGTATGCGTCACTGTTGCTTGCGATTTCATTAGCTGCTGCTTGGTGGGCGCCGCTTGTGCCTGTGGCCGCAATTGCAGCGATCGGCATGCATGAGGGCTTAATCTGGTTGAGTCGCAGAGAAGAAGCGGAACATAGTCCGGTGTTCACCCAAGATGCTGGAGGACTCCGCATTTTGGCTGTCCTGCCGAATAGTCCGGCAGCGGAGCTTGGTATTATGCAAGGTGAAGTGATTGTGAAGGTGAACGGTGTGAAGGTAAGGACGAAGGCGGAGCTGCATCAGGCACTCCGTATGAATTCCGCGTTCTGTAAGCTGGAAGTGAACAACTTATCAGGTGAGGTTCGTTTCTTGCAGCGGGCTATTTATGCTGGTGAGCACCATCAGCTGGGCGTATTGCTTGCTCCTGATGATCGGGTTGAATATGTAGCAGTTACACGGGCTCCGTCCTTATTTTCATACTTGTTAGTGCCTTGGACTCGTTCCAAGCGCGGAGCAAAGCGTAAGCTGCGCGAGCAAGCAGAGAACGATGTGCAGTCTGCAGACCACATGAGTGAGGCTGCGAAGACGTTGAATGCATCAATGCCTACAGATGTGGATAATCGAGCATAGTAAGGATAATAATTTTCGGGAATCCAATCTACTCAATTGTTTTTGGGGATATACAGCAAACTGAGTGGGATTTGTATACGAGAATCGAGATTAAGCATTTAACAAAAAGGGATTAATCAGAGTCAGTTGTGCAACTACTCTAATTAATCCCTTTGTTTTTTGAACTCAAATATATCTAATCTTGTGGATTGTGGATAATAGGATTGAAATATATGATTTTGTCGACAAGTTGTTAACATTCTGTAGATAAGTCCGTGAATAACGTGGATAAGTACGGTTTATCCTGTGAATAACTATTGGATAACCATGCGCTTGAATCAGCTAACGAACGTCTATTGCACCATTTTCCGCAGAACAATGATTTCTACGCGTCGATTTTGTTGACGATGTTGCTCTGTGTCGTTATCCACAAGTGGACGAGTTTCGCCATAGCCGGCAATTTGGAATTGTGCGGCATCGAGCTTGTTATCATCTACGAAGTAACGAAGAACGGATAGGGCTCGTGCAGCGGATAGCTCCCAGTTATCCTTATAGCGGCCGCCTTGGGCGAACGGTAAGTTGTCCGTGTGTCCCTCAATGCTAATGGATGTACTCAGCTTCGGAAGTAAGGTAGCAAGCTTCTTCAGTGGAGGGAGTGCATCATCCTTCAATTCAGCACGACTTAAATCGAACAGCAGTCGATCGCTCATTCGGATGGCGATTCCTTTTGGCGTATCAGATACGGTGATTTGGCTGCCCAGTTTGTTCTCATCGATATATTGCTGGATGACACCCATGAAGTTTTTCAGCTCTGCCTCTTGCTTGCGGAAAGCCAGATCCTTGTTCGTAATTGTACCTATTGCCACGGCTTTTTCTTCCTTGTCCTTGCCGTCGGCTCCGTCTTGTTTGGTTTGTTTGTCTCCTGTTTGTCCTGGCTTCGCATAGGATCCATCCAGAATGGTGGAGCCCTTTAAGGACGTATCCGTATTGCGGAAGGATACCTGCAGTGTTTCAGACAGAGACTCATATTTATCCACATCAATCTTACTCATGGCATACATGACGACGAAGAAGATCATGAGCAGGGTGATGAGATCCGCGTACGTAATAAGCCAGCGCTCGTGATTCTCAGCGTGTGCTCCTGATTTTCTATTTCTGCGTCTCATGAATCATCCCCCGCTTTGCTTCTGGAACCAACTTGAGTGGTTCGAAGGAGTCTTCGGCGAGCAGGAATGAGCCGAGTTTTTTGCGAATAATTTGCGGGTTCTCGCCGGCTTGTACCGCTAAAATTCCATATTCGATCATTTCCATGACACGTAATTCTTCCATGCTGCGCGCTTTAATTTTACTCCCAATCGGCAAGTAAATGATATTCGCGGTTGCAACCCCGTATAGGGTGGCTGTGAAGGCAACGGCAATGGATGGTCCGAGCGAAGACGGATCTGACAAATTGCCGAGAACGTGGATAAGACCCATAACGGTTCCGATAATCCCCATTGTTGGCGCATAACCGCCAGCTGCTTCAAATATTTTTGCATAGCCTTCATGTTTTTCTTCGATGGCGTCCATCTCCAGCTCCATCATCTGCTTCACGAGCTCGGGATCAGTTCCGTCTACAATCATCATGATGCCATCACGCAAATATCCGTTCTCATGCTTGTGAGCATCGTTCTCCAAGGCGAGGACACCTTCTCTGCGAGCGACAGTACTCATAGCGACGATGTCGTCGATTAATTGCTGTGCGTTTGTTGAGTTGCGGCCGAACGCCATCTTAAGCGCGTTCGGGATACTGCGTAGCCGATTGCCCGGGAAGCTGATGACGACAGCGGCAATCGTTCCGCCGAAGACGATCAGTGCAGCTGTTTTCTCCCACAGGCCACCCATTTGTCCACCTTCCCACAGGAAGCCTCCGATGAGTGCAGCTAAGCCGGCAAGAATGCCAATTACAGTAGTTTTGTCCATAGATAATCCTCTCTCCCGTTCAGTGTTTCCCATTTGCATCCAATCGATGAAAAGAGTATAATGGAAAAGGGAACAAACATTCTTATTTTTCATATGTAAAGATGATGTCCGCCTCATGCGGGATCCTTCTTTGCAACGATTTCAGCATCCATACTATATCATGGCAACAGACCTAAGCGAACCCATTGTTTCGCCATGCTGTACCTGATATGTTTATCGGGTGGAAATTGGGTAAAGTTTAGGGGAAGAGGGCGCTTGCGGGCCTGTACCAAAGTTTTGAGTCAAGAGTCCTAGGGTGTCCCAGAACGAGCGTTTTTTGCGCGAATAAGCAGGATGAAATGCCTATAAACAGAGAATGAGGCAGAAATTTATTTTCATTACAGTAGCGTTTTGCTGTACGGGTCGGAGTACGGCTGCATAATGCAGTTCTAAGCTCTGACAGATACAGTTCATCATATAAAATCTACATGATATTAAATAGAAAGTGGTGAAGTTGTGACGGACTTTGAAAGGGAAGACAGACCTTTTGAGCTAGTATCCGAGTTCTCCCCTCAAGGAGATCAGCCTAAGGCGATTGAACAATTGGTTGAAGGCGTCCATCAAGGGAAACGGTATCAGACGCTGCTCGGAGCGACAGGAACAGGGAAGACCTTCACCATCGCCCAGACGATAGCTCAGTTGAATCGTCCTACGTTAATTATTGCTCACAATAAGACTCTCGCTGCACAGCTGTGCAGTGAATTCAAGGAATTCTTCCCGAACAATGCTGTGTCTTATTTCGTCAGCTACTACGATTACTATCAGCCAGAAGCCTATATTCCTTCTTCCGATACGTATATTGAGAAGGATTCCAGTATCAATGAAGAGATCGACAAACTTCGTCACTCTGCTACCAGCTCCTTGTTCGAACGCCGTGATGTTATTATTGTGGCGAGTGTATCGTGCATCTATGGCTTGGGTTCCCCGATGGAGTACGGCAACCTCGTATTGTCGCTTCGGGTGGGGATGGAGAAACCGCGGAACGCGATTCTTAGCAAGCTAGTCGACATTCAATACCAGCGCAATGATATGAACTTCACACGCGGTACGTTTCGCGTGCGGGGCGATGTCGTTGAAATCTTCCCAGCCTCGAACGGTGAGAACGCAGTTCGTGTGGAGCTATTCGGTGACGAGATCGAGCGAATTACTGAGATAGATGTGCTGACTGGTGAAATTATTGGTGAACGTGAACATATCGCAATCTTCCCAGCGTCTCACTTCGTAACGCGAGAAGAGACAATGAAGGTGGCTCTCGTCAATATAGAGCGTGAATTGGAAGAAAGGTTAGAAGAATTGCGCAGTATGGGCAAGCTGTTAGAAGCACAGCGTTTGGAGCAGCGTACTCGCTATGATATCGAGATGATGCAGGAGATGGGCTTCTGTTCGGGGATCGAGAACTACTCCGGACCGCTCACATTCCGTGAACGCGGTGCAACACCGTATACGTTGCTTGACTATTTCCCTGACGACTTCCTTGTCGTGGTCGATGAGTCTCATGTTACGCTCCCACAGGTGCGTGCGATGTACAACGGCGACAGAGCGCGGAAGGAAGTGCTCGTTGAGCATGGATTCCGTTTGCCGTCGGCGATGGATAATCGACCGCTCAAGTTTGAGGAGTTCGAGCAGAAAGTAGGTCAGGCTGTGTTCGTATCAGCGACGCCGGGGCCGTTCGAGCTTGAGCATACTCCGAAGATGGTAGAGCAAATTATTCGTCCGACAGGTCTTCTGGATCCGATTATTGAAGTACGGCCTACGAAGGGGCAGATTGACGACTTAATTGAAGAAATTCGCATTCGCTTGGATAAAGACGAGCGTGTCCTTGTGACGACGTTAACGAAGAAGATGTCCGAGGACTTAACCGATTATTTGAAGGAAATCGGCATTAAGGTGCGTTATTTGCATTCTGATATTAAAACCTTGGAACGGATGATGCTGCTGCGTGATTTGCGGCTGGGCGTGTACGATGTGCTTGTCGGCATCAACTTGCTGCGTGAAGGGCTCGACTTGCCGGAAGTATCGCTGGTTGCGATTTTGGACGCAGATAAAGAAGGCTTCCTTCGCGCAGAACGCTCGCTCATTCAGACGATTGGGCGTGCGGCACGGAATGCATCAGGACGTGTCATCATGTACGGGGATAAAATGACGGATTCGATGCATAAGGCCATCACGGAGACCGAACGGCGCCGCAAGATTCAGATGGCGTTCAATGAGGAACATGGCATTACGCCACAGACAATCCGCAAGAAAGTGCGCGATGTGATCGAGGCGACGAAGACAGCGGAGTCGAAGGAAGGGTACGATATCAGCAAGTCTGTCGAGAAGATGTCGAAGAAGGATCGTCAGTCGGTCATTCAGCGATTGGAAGCGGAAATGAAAGATGCCGCGAAGAACCTCCAATTCGAACGAGCAGCCGAACTGCGTGATGCTTTGTTGGAATTGAAGGCGATGGACTAATATAGAGTAGTAATTTTAGATGCCGTACGTGGTTCGAGTGAACCTGAACGAGCAGGAGGGGTAATCCATTGGCTAGTGAACATATTGTGATTAAAGGGGCGCGTGCCCACAACTTGAAAAATATCGATGTGACGATCCCGCGCGACAAGTTCGTTGTACTTACGGGTCTTAGCGGCTCGGGCAAATCGTCATTAGCCTTCGACACGATTTACGCTGAAGGGCAGCGCCGGTATGTGGAGTCCCTATCCGCTTATGCGCGTCAATTTCTCGGGCAAATGGAGAAGCCGGACGTCGATTCCATCGATGGGCTATCTCCAGCCATCTCAATTGATCAGAAGACGACAAGCCGCAATCCGCGTTCAACGGTTGGTACGGTTACGGAAATCTACGACTACTTGAGACTATTGTTCGCACGTGTCGGTCATCCACATTGTCCAGAGCACGGAATAGAGATTACGTCGCAAACCGTGGAACAGATGGTGGATCGTATCATGTCGTACCCAGAGCGTACGAAGCTGCAATTGCTAGCCCCAGTCATTTCTGGACGCAAAGGGGAGCATAAGACAGTATTTGCTGATATTCAAAAGCAAGGCTTCGTGCGGGTTCGTGTGGATGGAGAATTGCGTGATGTGTCCGAGACGATTGAGCTGGAGAAGAATCGCAAGCACAATATCGAGGTTGTTGTAGATCGAATTGTCGTGAAGGAAGATGTGCAATCGCGTCTCGCCGATTCGATTGAGACAGCGTTGAAGCTGTCAGACGGCAAGCTGATTGTGGATATTATCGGCGAGGAAGAGTTGGTGTTCAGCTCGAATCTGGCTTGTCCAGAATGCGGCTTCAGTATCGATGAGCTTGCTCCCCGCATGTTCTCCTTCAATAGTCCATTTGGTGCTTGTCCAGAATGTGATGGACTCGGTATGAAGATGATTGTCGATCCTGAACTGCTGGTGCCGGATCGTGAGCGCACGATTGAGGATGGCGCTTTTGAAGCATGGGCAGGCAGCACGTCGAACTACTATCCGCAGTTCTTGGCTGCGGTATGTGAGCATTATGGAATTTCTACGGATGTTCCGGTATCACAATTAGACAAGGAACAGATGTCCAAATTGATGAATGGTACGGGCGGTGAAAAGGTTCGCTTCCGATATGAGAATGATTTCGGTCATAAGAAGGAAGCCTTTGTGCCGTTTGAAGGTATCGTTCATAATCTGGAGCGCCGCTACCGTGAGACGGCATCCGAGGGCATCCGTGAATATATTGAAGGGTTTATGAGTGCGAAGCCATGCGCCTCCTGCAAAGGGCATCGTTTGCGCAAGGAAAGCTTGGCGGTTACGGTAGGCAATGAGAACATGGCCTATGTCACCTCGCTCTCTATCGGAGAAGCGCAGCGTTTCTTTAGCGGCTTAGAGCTATCAGAGAAGGAGCAGTTGATTGCTCACCTCATTCTGAAGGAGATAAATTCGCGTCTTGGCTTCCTCGTGAACGTCGGGCTTGAGTATTTGACCTTGAACCGTGCAGCGGGAACGCTATCTGGCGGAGAGGCACAGCGCATTCGCTTGGCGACACAGATTGGCTCGAGCTTGATGGGCGTTCTGTACATTTTGGACGAGCCTAGTATCGGTCTGCATCAGCGTGATAATGATCGCTTAATCCAGACGCTGGAGCATATGCGCAACCTCGGGAATACGCTTATCGTTGTCGAGCATGACGAGGATACGATGCTTGCAGCCGATTATATTATCGATATCGGCCCTGGCGCTGGTATCCACGGCGGTATGGTTGTAGCTGAAGGCACGCCGAAGCAGATCATGAAGGATAAGAACTCGCTTACCGGGGCTTATTTGAGCGGTCGCAAGTTTATCCCCGTACCTGAGGAACGCCGCAAGACGGATGGACGCTGGCTGGAGGTTCGCGGTGCGAAGGAGAACAATTTGCGCGGCGTTCATGCAAAGATTCCACTGGGCGTCTTCACCGCAGTAACTGGCGTATCCGGCTCAGGCAAGTCGACACTCGTCAACGAGATCTTGTACAAAACGCTGGCGCGAGATTTGAACAAGGCAAAGGTACGCCCAGGTGAGCACAAGGAAATTCGAGGACTTGAGCATATCGATAAAGTCATTGATATCGATCAATCCCCAATTGGGCGAACGCCACGTTCGAATCCAGCCACGTATACAGGTGTATTCGATGATATCCGTGACCTGTTCTCTTCAACGAATGAAGCGAAGATCCGTGGCTACAAGAAGGGACGCTTCAGCTTCAACGTGAAGGGCGGACGCTGTGAAGCATGTCGTGGAGACGGGATTATTAAGATTGAGATGCACTTCCTGCCTGACGTCTATGTACCTTGTGAGGTATGTAAGGGCAAGCGATACAATCGTGAGACGCTGGAAGTGAAATACAAAGGGAAGAACATCGCAGATGTGCTGGAAATGACGATCGAGGATGCAGTGGAGTTCTTCCAGAACGTTCCTCGTATCCATCGCAAGATTCAGACATTGCTTGATGTCGGCCTTGGGTACATGAAGCTCGGACAGCCTGCGACAACATTGTCTGGCGGTGAGGCACAGCGCGTGAAGCTGGCAGCTGAGTTGTATCGCCGGAGCACAGGCAAGACGATTTACATTCTGGATGAGCCGACTACAGGTCTTCACGTTGCGGATATTGATCGCTTGCTGCATGTGCTGCATCGACTTGTCGATTCCGGTGAGTCGGTGCTCGTTATCGAGCACAATCTGGATGTTATTAAGACCGCAGACTATATTATTGACTTGGGTCCAGAAGGCGGCAGCGGAGGCGGAACAATCGTTGCGCACGGAACGCCGGAGCAAGTCGTCACGGTACCTGCGTCTTATACAGGCAAGTACTTGAAGCCGATCTTGGAGCGCGATGCGGAGCGTACGAAGCAGCTAACGAAGAAGGATCGGGAAGCGCAGCAAGTGTAGAATCAGCATCGTTTCATTGATGTACGATACAGGCACGGTACGGCTTATAACAGCTGGCCGTGCCTTTTTGTGCAGTTTGTTTTTCGAACGTGTTATTAAATGTGTTTTGGATGTGTCTCCTGGAATTGCCATTTAACATCCCGATCCCATGTCGAGAAATGTTGAAGCAGTTAAGGAATGCAGCAGGAGACCGAGCTATGTATGCCGAAATGGTAGGGCAACGATAATGATCTTGCAGAGGATGGTGCAGATGGTTCAGCTTCAAGTAGGTTCTTGCAGTGCAAAGGTGCGCGGTATTTTGTTCGACAAGGATGGAACGCTGTTACAGTTCATTAGCCTGTGGGGCTGGTGGGCGGAGACGGTAATGAAGGGATTGGAACAGGAGCTGAAGCAAGAGGGCGGCTCTTTGCCGGAAGATCCGGGATATATTTTAGGCGTTCACATCGAGCCAGATGGATCGATACGTTCGCATGATCGGCAAGGGCCACTGGCGATGGGTTCTCCGACGCAGATGATTTCGATCGCGACTTATTTGCTCTATAAAGAAGGAGTGCCGTGGAACCGCGCTGTGCAGCGGGTAACTGAGGTGTTTGAGCAGGCAAATGAGCAATTGCTGGAGCATGCTAATATAATCCCGGTAACAGGCGTTGTGCCGTTTCTGGAACGCTGCCGTCAGCATGGACTTAAGATGGCGGTTGTAACAGCAGATGATAAGGGGCCATCTGAGCAGCATTTGGAGAAGATGGGAATCCGCCATTATTTCGATGCGGTCGTTGGCGATGATTGTGTAGCTCAAGGGAAGCCTTATCCGGACATGGTGGAGCTGGCCTGCCGAGAGATCGGTCTGGAACCACATGAGATAGCTGTGATCGGAGATTCGGTTGGGGATATGGAAATGGGACACGCTGCTGGCTCAAGTCTTCAAATCTTCATTGATGAAGCGAATCAATTTGATACAGCGCCTGAATCCGCAGATGTGATGATTCGTTCTTACGAGGAGATTCAACTGAAGGACGAGTAATAGGCATAAGGCAACTTACAGCACATGTTAGGCTGAATCATGGTACGATAAGTAATGTTAGGAGCAATGTTAGGCAAGTCATTTTTAGCTAAGGCGATTAATCGTACGAAGGCTGCAGTATAATAATCGCAGAGTATGGTGCATGCTGGACGAAGACAAGTAATAATGCAGAACTTTTCTCAATAAATCATATGCTGTGAAATGAAGAGACCAGCCAGAGCGCTTAGCTAAGGTTGGTCTCTTGTTCATAACAGGGGAGGCTGGTGCGGGGTGGATGTATTCTCTCTCATTAGGCTTAGCCGATAGGAGCAGCTAGAATCTCGGTCAGGCGCTGCTGGAACGCTTCTGCACCGACACGGAGGAAGAAATGATGGAATGTCTCATTTGCTTTGCGCTCCTCTTTATAGAAGCGAAGGAGCTGTTCTATGACGTATGGGACGTCGTCGCCCTTTACACGCCCTTTCAACGTTGTGTTGAAACGGGCATTCGGGCCGAGTATGCCACCGACTGCGATATCGAAAGCATCGACCATGCCTTGCTCCGTCTTCACGAGAGAGCCCTGTAAGCCGATATCAGCGACATGCTTCTGACCGCAGGCGTTAGGACAACCAATGAAGTGAATGCGAATTTGTTCATCCAGATCGGTGATATGCTCATCCAAATAGTCAGCTACGCGTCTTGCGCGTTCCTTCGTTTCTACGATCGCTAGGTTGCAGAATTCGTTGCCTGTGCATGATACCGTCCGGCTCATGAATGGCTTAGGATGTGGCGTAATGCGCTGCAGCACGGGGAGAGCAAGAACCTCGTCAATGTGAGATTCAGGTATGCCAGTCAGAACAATGTTCTGGGACATCGTTGTCCGTAGTAATCCGTCACCGTATTGTTCAGCTGCGTCAGCCAGCTGGCGGAACTCGTGGCTATCCAACCGGCCGATTGGCACGTTGAGTCCAATATAGAAGAGGCCGTTCTGTTTCTGTGGATGTACGCCGTCGAAGTAGGCTGCTTGCCAGCCGACGGTTCTATCCTCACCACGAGTAGGGAACTTGCCGATCAGCTCCTCCAAGCGATTCTGGAAAGCCTCTACACCCCAAGCCGCGATAAGGAACTTCAGACGGGCATGATGGCGCTTCTCACGGAATCCATTGTCACGGAATAGTGTCGTTACGCCGATGGCGACCTTGAGCACTTCCTCAGGGCGTATGAACATATCAAGCTTTTGCGCCAAGTGCGGCTTGGCGGACAATCCACCTCCGACATGGGCGTGGAAGCCGATCACTTCTTCATCATCAATGATTTTGACGGCAGGGGTGAAGGCTAAGTCATTTATTTCAGCATGCGCATTGTTATAGATGTTGGCGGAAATCGACATTTTGTATTTGCGCGGCAAGTTGGAAAAGTCTCGATTCAAGAGGAAAAAATCATTTACTTCATTTACGAGATCGGTTGTATCCATTAATTCATTGGGATCAATGCCAGCAAGCGGATTGCCGACAATCGTTCGCGGGCAGTCGCCGCAAGCCTCATAGGAATAGAGTCCAACCTGTTCAAGACGGTTGAAGATATCGGGGAAGTCCTCGACTCTCAGCCAGTGGTACTGAATCGCTTGGCGTGTTGTTACGTCCATCAGGCTTCGGCCGTATAGCTCAGCGATATCGGCTAGCGTTCGAGCTTGAGCGGCGGACATAATACCGGAATTGATGCGGATGCGCATCATGAAATGTCCGTCCTTCGGCTTCTGCTCATAGACACCGGCCCACTTGAAACGACCTTTGTCATCTTCGGGGATGGATTCATAGCCTTGCTGCGCATACGTCTCGATAATATCGCGAATGACATCAAGACCGTCCTTCTCCATTTTGACAAACTCGAACTTATTCAGCTTTACAGGGTCTTGCATCCAAATTGGATCATAAGCCATTGGCAGTCCCTCATTTCCTCTAAACTTGTTTATTCCGATATAAATAGTATGTTTTATAGATGAGGTAATCGTAACATATTTCCAGCAAGGCGACAATGCATGGTGAAGACAAGTGCTATTATAATTTCTGATGAATACATTCAATTTCTCTTATGAATGGCATCGGGAGAATTAAGCCAAGTAAAGTGAAAGGCACAGGTACGGAATGATGTGGCGAAAACATGTCCATCTAATCTCTCACTCAATGACAACTATCATGCAGGGTTTCAATGACAAGGGATAAATCATGAAATATTGGTGACAATCTTGTTAAATATGAAAAATTTGCCTTGATTCTTTTGCTGGGTAAATATAACATAGATGCATATGAGTATAATGAACGTGTAGAGGGAGGTCACACCATGTTTTTGGCCGAAGCAGCACAACAGAGCGAAAGCACCTATCAGCATTTTGATCTATTTATGATTGCGTTTACTTTACTCTTGATCTGGGCAGTTCTACGCCAAGTCAAGCAGCGTCCTCGCAACCTATTTGCGCTCGGCTTCGCCGTTGTGAGCTTGCTTGTCTTTTTATATGCGGATTGGGTAATGGTGCAGGGTTGGTAATCGCCATCAAGCCTTTGAACAATTGATCTTCACATATCACATAAGGCGATACATACATGTCCTACAGACAGACTCCTTGGTGGATAACATCAAGGAGTCTTTTTTTTCTTGCATATGATCTGAGGTTGGAGGAGAATGGAAGCATAGATTGGAATGCCCTGATTTCATAGGGGGCAAGAGGAGGAGCAACCGGATGGTTGGGCAAGGGAAGAGAATACATACAAATCATGCATCAGAAGTGAAGTTATCTAGAAGAATGGGAAGACACAGAGTTGTGCTTTTTATCGTTTCCTTGCTGGTTGGAGCATCTGTTCTGCCAACTGCGGCAGGTGCTGAGGCGTCATTTCGAGCCGTAAAGGTGAAGGACAAGGTATATGTAGAAGCGGAGGCGCTTGAGCAGGTAGCCGGCGGCAAAGGTACATATGATAGCAAGTCGAATACATATCAGTACAAGCCTAATGATATTCCTACTATTGTGGAAAAGGTAAGCCCATCCGTTGTATCGATTATTGGCCGTCAGATCGATGCAGAAGATGATTCAGACAACTGGCTGTCTCACGGAACGGGAGTCGTTGTGCGCAAGGATGGCTGGATTGTTACGAATGCGCATGTCATTTTAGCACTGCAGAAGCCAGTGGTCGTAACGCCGGAAGGGAAATCCTATCCGGTAAGCAAGTGGTTCGCTGATGAGGAAAGTGATATTGCCCTGATTAAAATCAATGCACAAAACATGAAGCCTGCCACATTTGTACGTCCGAACCCAACACTTAAGGTGGGCGAAGGGGTCGTTGCACTTGGAACACCAGTGTCGTTTACACTGCGCAATTCTGCGACTTCCGGGATTATTAGCGGTATCGACAGGGCTGTTGATTCAAGTTACAAGCTGATTCAGACGGATGCGGCTATTAACCCCGGCAATAGCGGGGGGCCACTTGTGAATATGCATGGTGAAGTGATTGGCATCAATACGTTGAAGTTCGCTGCTGTAGGGATTGAGAACATGGGATTTGCGATACCGTCTGACACGGTAAACTTGATTGTGGAGCACTTTTTCAAATATAGCAAGGTGAAGCGGGCCTCGATTGGCGTTGAACTGGAAGAGAGCTGGGCTGCGTATGTTGGATTGCCGACAGATGTTCCGATCAAGGTTACGAACGTTGTAAGCGCCCAGGCGAAGAAGGCAGGCATAACGGAAGGCGATGTGCTGTATGCCATTAACGGTAAGCCAGTGAAGACTCTTGTCGATGTGCATGAGGCACTAAAGTCATTTTTGCCAGGGCAACAAGTAAAGCTAACGATGCAGTCGAAGGGGAATCTTGTTGCGAAGATGATAGTGCTGAGTGAAGCAGTAAAGCCTACTGTTAAGGAGAAGTCAGCAGAAGCTGATAAGTAACGTAGAAGTAGAAGTAGAAGTAGAAGTAGAAGTGCATGAAAACTGAAGGGAATATTTCATAGATGAAGAGCTAAGGGGAGAGTGCTTCATATGGGGAAAACGATTCGATATCCGTTCTCGAGCCATCATTGGCGGAAGAGTGTAGCGATTATGACAATAGCCGCCGTCGTAGCGGGAACGATTGGGTGGAACGTGTCTCCGTCTCCGGCTGTGGCAGCAACTGCCGCGGCTGGGCAGCAGGAGATGCTCCGATTGAAAGTGGGCAGTACGAGTGCGACATGGAACGGTGAGAAGTTAGCGATTGTGAAGCCATACGTTCGTCAAGGAACAACGATGGTGCCGCTTAGTATCTTCACGAATGTGTTCGATGCGGCCTTGAAATGGGAACAGGATAATGCAGTCATATTGGAAGGCGATGCTGCCTCCATTCGGATGAGAATCGGCCAGAAGCAGGCGATGCTGAACGGCAAGCTTGTCACACTGGCAGTAGCCCCGGAAATGACTGGCGGTACTGCGATGGTGCCGTTGAAGCAGGTGGCACAAGCTTTTGGTGCAACTTATTCGGTGGATAAGGATAAATCGATTGTATTGCGCTGGAAACAGGCAGGGAATCTTGCAGGTGCTGCTGTAGATGTGAGTGCGAAGGCTGCGCGTGTTGGAGATTCCTACTATCAATGGAATATGGTACTCCCTAAGGGCTGGACGCATGAGAGCTTATCCCCTGAGGAGTTCGCTGTTATGTTTGCGGATCCAACAGAACATGTCTATGTAATAATCAATGCGCTGGATTGGGCATCGAAGCCGCTTGAGCATTGGGCAGATACGTTCAAGGGGCAAGCGTCGGAACAGCAATTAATGGAGTATCTGCAAACGGAAGAGTTAGACGATGAGTCTGAAATGTATGAAGCAAGCACAGGCAAGGTTGATGGGATTGCATACGCACAATCTGTCTTTATAAATGAAGAGGATATGTACTTAGCGCGTGTGTTCAGCACCAACGGCAAGCGATACATCGTCCGTATATTTGATGCAAATGCGCAGCGACCGAAGCAGATGCTGCAGTACGTCCCGTTCATAAATACGTTCCGTCCGAGCTTTTCCGCTGGTGCTGCAACCAATATCAGCTCGGTGAAGGACGGCTACCGCAATACGGAGTTGTGGGGCAAAGGGCTGACAATGGATTTGCCGGTAGAGTGGGCATCGTCTGATACGTATTTCCAATCGTATGGGTCGAAAAATTGGGAACAGTCTGCCAATTACAATATTGCCACTGCTGCACCTGGTTTGACGATCGACCAATATGCGCAAAAACATTTATCTTATATGAAAAAGACCACCAAGTCTGAGTATTTGCAGGTCGATCCTGAGCAGGACGTAAAACTTGCAGATGGGAAAATGGCAAAATCCATTAAAATAAAAAGCAAAGTCGACGAGAAGAACTGGAAGGTGAGCATGCATCTGCTCGTTGTCGATCAAGGTGTGCAATATTTGATGATCTATCATTGTCCGGATAATTCAGAGGGTATTTCTCTTGGAAACCGCTTGTTTTCCTCGGTGAAGGTTGATGGAAGTGTGAAGAAAGATCTTGAAAGTCCCGAAGACTTCCCGAAAGGGGAAGACTGGTACAAGGACTGGTCTGTCAGCTCACCTCGCAAAGCTCCGAATTATGGATTTACCTTGCAGGTACCGGATTGGTGGACGAGCGGGTTCTATGCTTGGGGAGAAGAGAACTATGATGTTGAAATGGACGAAGGCATGATTGCTTATTATTCACGGCCGGATAGTGATTTCTCCGTGTATGTCGATCAAGTGCGAACAGTAGAAGAGGCGCTTGCAAGATGGGAAGATTACTATAAAGGGGAAGGCGACACCAAGGTTGAGATCGTGAAACAAGAGAAGACGACGGTTCAGGGCAATAAAGCTTATGTGGTCGAGATGAAAGTATTCAGTGAGGCCGGTCAATTGAGCTTCACCGTGAATTTGCTGTTAATTGCGCGTGAAGGCAAGGTGTTCTCACTCGTGTACTCCGTGGATGATACGGCCCGAACACCAGAACTGCTTGACTCTTTCAAGCGTACGATGGAATCCTTTCAATTTACGGAGCAAGTGACGAATAAGAAGTCATGATGCAGACAGCATCCTAGCCAAGCTATGGCGGGATGCTTTTCTTTTTCTTACGTGTGCAGCTGGTTGTCTAGTTGTAGGTGGAAATGTCCTTACGCGACTCTGCTTCGAGCAAGCTTACGTGCAGGTATACGGCATAGTGAGCAGGAAGTTCTAGGCTATGCTGGAGTTTCGGCGTAAAGATCGCTATACTAATTGAAGCATATTTAAATAAGTAGATAGAGATGACCGCATCATGCGGCAATGGATAAATTAGCTTGGAGGATGAGCATGTCGACAATGAAGCAAGGGATACAGCGTGGAGATATTGAGCTGCTGGCGCCGGCTGGCGATTGGGATTGCATGCGTGCCGCAGTGGCAAATGGCGCGGATGCGATCTTTTTCGGAGTAGAGAAGTTTAATGCACGTGCGCGTGCGAACAATTTCCGGATGGATGATTTGCAGGACATTATGGCGTTTTTGCATAGTTATGGGGTTAAAGGATTTCTGACGTTTAATATATTGGTGTTCGAAAATGAGCTTGAGGATGCGAAGGGGCTTATCGAGGCTTGTATTGATGCGGGTGTAGACGCGGTTATCGTACAGGACTTGGGCTTGGTGAAAATGATTCGCGAAATTTCGCCTGACTTCCCGATTCATGGCTCAACACAAATGACGATTACATCACCAGAAGCGGCTGAATTTACGAAGCCGTATGGCATGGAACGTGTTGTGCTTGGCCGTGAGAACAACCTGAAGCAAATTCAAAAGATCGGTGAGAAGGCCAACGTACCGATGGAAGTGTTCGTGCATGGTGCGTTGTGCGTGTCCTACTCTGGACAATGCTTAACGTCCGAAATGTGGGGCGGCCGCTCGGCGAACCGAGGGGAATGCGCGCAGGCTTGCCGTTTGCCGTATGACATGATGGTTGACGGGGAGCATCAGCCGATGGGTGATGTGACATATTTGCTGTCGCCGAAGGATTTGGCGGCGATTGATATTGTGCCAGAGTTGATTGAAGCGGGTGTTACGTCCTTCAAAATTGAAGGGCGCATGAAGCAGCCGGAATATGTGGCGAACGTGGTGAGCAAGTACCGCAAAGCGATTGATGACTATTTCGATGGCAATTGGGCAGGCCCTTCTAAGGAAGAAGTTCGCGAGCTTCAGCAAAGCTTTTCTCGCGGCTTCACGCACGGCTTCTTGAAAGGGACGAACAACAAGCAGCTTGTGGACGGAACGTTCCCGAAGAGCCGCGGTGTATATGTGGGTACGGTGCAGCAGGTGCTGCGTGACGGTGTCGTATGTAAACTGGAAGCGCCTCTGAAGCGCGGCGACGGCATTGGCTTCGATGCTGGTGATCCGACGAAGAAGGAAGAGGGCGGACGCATCTACGATTTGCGTCGTCAAGGCGTGAAGCTGGAAGGCGAAGCGGAGGAAGGCTGGATTGTAGACATCGTGCCAGGACGCAATGACGTGGACTTGCGCCGCGTTCATGTTGGGGATCGGATCTGGAAGACGAGCGACCAGGCGCTCGATAAGCGTATGCGTGCCACGTTTGAGACGGACAAGCCTTACCGTGTCTTCCCTGTGCATGTGCGTGTTGAAGGCCGTGCTGGCGAGCCACTGCGTACGTGGTGGACGGACGTGCAAAAGGGAACAGTCGTTCAAGTGGATTCGGAGCTTCCGCTTGAGGTTGCACAAAAACGTCCGATGGACGAGGCATTCTTGCGTGAGCAACTCGGTCGTCTGGGCGGTACAGTGTATCAGCTTGAGGCATTGGAATCGGCGCTTGAAGGCGATGTTATCGTTCCGATGCGCGAGTTGAATGCGATTCGCCGCCATGCCGTGGAGGAGCTTGCAGGAGAACGTCCGAAACCGCCGGTATACGTGAAGCACGATATCGCGGCTATGGGTGATGCTGTTAAGGAGCAGACGCCAGTACCGTTTGGCGGTGCTCAGTTGACAGCGATGTGCCGCAACTTGGAACAGGTGCAGGCTGCCGTGAAGACAGATGTATCGTTGATTTACGCTGACTTTGAATTCATTAAGCAGTTCCCTGCTGCCATTGAAGCATGCCGCGCAGCAGGCAAGCCGATTGCACTGGTAACGCCGCGCATCCATATGCCGAACGAGAACGGATACCATCGCAACATCTTGAACCTGAAGCCGGATGCAGTGCTCGTCCGCAACACGGGTGCACTGAATTACTACCAGTTGGAGAAGGCGGAATGGGAGAGCAAGAGGGCGTCATCAGGGATGCCTAGCCAAGAGGTTATAGAGCAGGCTGCAAATGATCCGCAGCTGGCCATCTGCCCTGGCAAGCCGGAAGGCGAGCCGTTCCCGCAGCTGATCGGGGACTTCTCCTTGAACGTGGCGAACCATAAGACGGTACAGCTGTTCAAGGAAGCAGGATTGGATCGCATTACACCATCATATGACTTGAACATTCAGCAAATGGTCGATATGCTGCGTCATGCAGATACATCGATGCTGGAGATCGTCATCCATCAGCATTTGCCGATGTTCCATACCGAGCACTGCGTGTACTGCACATTCCTAAGCGAAGGAACAGACTACACGAACTGCGGTCGTCCGTGCGAGGAGCACCGTGTATCCCTGCGTGACCGCATCGGCATGTCCCACCCTGTTCGGGTAGACGAGGGCTGCCGTAATACCGTGTACAACGCGATTGAGCAGTCGGGTGCAGAGTATTTGGTTAACTTCCTGGAGCTTGGCGTTGGCACATACCGTGTCGAGTTCTTGGAGGAAACGCCAGAGCAAGTGCAAGAGGTAATCGACCTGTACGGCCGTGCACTTCGCGGTGAAATCAGCGGCACGGAAGTATGGCGCAAGCTGAAGGCAACGAACCAGCTCGGCGTAACGCGTGGGCAGTTGGTGAAGTAAGTAGTTGTTATTAACTTAATAACGTAAAGCTACAATAATGGACTCGAACCAGATGAAATATGTAGGAAACTGCATGGAAATCTGGGTTCGGGTCTTTTTGTTAGGGAAGCGTCCATTTCGAGTCCATGACATGTGCTAATTATGGTGAGTAATCTGTATGTTTTATCCAAAGAGGAAGTACAGAAGGGGATTCATCAAAAAAGTTGGATGCATATTATTGCTACTTACGTTAACTATGATACTGAACAGGAGCAATAAGTTAAATGAGTAATAATATCAATGACGTATACCTTGGTAAGTATATTTCTTGATCCCTTTTCATGTATACTAAAGATAGCATCAGGTTTGAGCGGAGATAGATGAACGATTTAGAGATTGGAGAGGCTTAAGATGAAGATTAGAAAGGCAATTATTCCAGCTGCAGGGCTGGGTACGCGCTTTTTGCCTGCAACAAAAGCAATGCCTAAAGAAATACTGCCGATTGTCGATAAGCCGACGATTCAGTACATTGTGGAAGAGGCTGTAGACTCCGGCATCGAGGATATCATTATTGTTACAGGTAAGGGAAAGCGGGCTATCGAGGATCATTTCGATAATTACTTTGAACTCGAGCATAACCTGCTGGAGAAAGATAAATTAGCGCTGTTAGAGGAAGTACGGAAATCTTCCGAGATGGCCAACATTCATTATATCCGGCAAAGAGAGCCCCGTGGATTAGGACACGCAATATGGTGTGCTCGCAAATTTATCGGAAACGAACCATTTGCTGTACTGCTTGGAGACGATATCGTACAAGCAGAGGTACCTTGCCTGAAACAAATGATCGACGTATATGATCGTTACGAATCCTCGGTTGTTGGTGTGCAGCCAGTCCCTTGGGAACATGTATCCCGTTATGGACTCGTAGCAGGTTCTGCTGTAGAAGAAAGGATTATTCGTGCGGAACAGCTTGTAGAGAAGCCAGACAAAGAATCGGCACCCTCTAACTGGGCCATTATGGGACGTTATATACTGACACCGCGTATTTTTGAATTGCTAGAACAGCAAAAAGCTGGGGTTAATGGAGAGATACAGCTTACCGATGCGATTGCACAGCTAAGCGCAGAACAAAATGTGTTAGCTTATCATTTCGATGGTCAACGGCATGACGTTGGTGAGAAGCTTGGCTACATTGAAACGACACTGCATTACGCGCTGCAGCGCCCAGAGCTACGGGGAGATTTACTTGAGTATATGAAGCGTATGATAGTTGAGTATGAAAAATAAAGGTAATAGAAAAAGGAACGTTCCGATATCAGAACGTTCCTTTTTGTTGTATCCATTCGTTTATTCAGTTTTAAATCTCATTCCCACGATTTGATCAATCTGCTCTTTTTGGTCTGAACCTAGTGCCACAAGCTTATCATACCAATTTTGATCTACTTGCCCCTGCTGGATCGTCGCGGCTACGTACCAGCGTGCGAGCTCACGGTTATTCCCAGGGTTGTCCTCAGGGTTGTTCGAGTCAGTTAAGTTCTCTTGCAAGTATGGCTTCATTGCTTCAGCCGCCTTAGCAGGATCTCCCTTCATTACATATGCGCGTCCAGCATTCATAGCCATACTAGAAGTAACGTAAAATGGATTGCCTTGAAGTTGTCCTTTCGGCAATGTCTTCAAGTGCTCCACGCCTGCCTTGACATGCTCGAAAGCGGCAATGACTTCATCCAAATAACCGTCTTTTATATCTGGCGCTGTTGTTATAGATTTATACCCTTCACGTAAAGCTACGTCCATATATTCTTCATACCATTTCATATCCCAAGGGAAGTTGGGGGCATTCTGAGAATATACTGCATAGACCTGCTCATCCAGCCCCTTTATGTTATAAAGCTTGATTAGCTGCAATAGGAGCGACTTATTATGAGGGTTATCCCCCAGTGCATTTTTCAATACTTTTTCCGCTTCTGTAAAGAACTGTTCGTCTTTTTGTTGTTCATATACTGACATGTATAGTTGTGCTTCGAAAGCTGCGTATTCCGGGTGAGTAGAGCGAATGCTCTTTGCTTTTCTTAACTGATCCATCGTCTTGTTAAAATCCTGAGTTGCAAGGACGATTTGTTTTGCACTTGCAAACGAGCTAGATGCTTGAACAAAGAGAATGGAAGTGATGAAAAGACCGATACCAACTACTCCTAGAATACTTGTCAATGCAATCTGGTATTTTTTTTGTGTACGTTTCTCGATTGGCTTTGACTTAATGGATGCAGTCATCCCCCCAAGAGATATGAAAACAAGTATACCGATGTACACATAACTCATGTTAAAGTCCATTGCACTATGAATAAGAATACTCGTTGAAAGAATGAAATACAAAAAGTAACTATCTCGTTCTTGATCATTGGCGTTTATATATGATCGGATGTAGTTCCAATAAATATAGATAAGAAAAGCCATAAGAATGAGAATCCCGATGATCCCGGTTTCAACTAAGTATTGCATATAAAAACTATGTGCTTGTTGAATGTCATAGGGATTGTTTTCATATTTCGCATAAAGAGCGGCCCAAGCGCCTCCACCGGCACCAATTAACGGGTAATCCGCTACGAGTTTCAGTGAGTCCTTATAGAATGTGATACGTTCGAGAACACTATGTTGTTGGAAGTTAATAGTTTCCAACCGTGTTGCAATGTTCTCAGGAAGCATATTTTTCACATTCGTTCCAATAAGAACAAATAACAGAAGACCTGCCAAAACTGCTCCGCCGACAGGTATTAGGAAACTTCCCCATCGTTTATTAGAAATTGTAGTTGTTTTTTGTTCTAACCACGGCGAAATCCAGCGTTCAAGTGCATAAGATATTGCTGCAGAGAGTATAGAGCCGACTATGATATAGGCCCAGCCCTTCAAGGAATCAGATACGGAAAAATCTTTCTGAACCCGTAGACCAATTTCAGTAACTGGATTCAAAATAAGAACCGTGATTACTCCGCTGATAATTAAATGCATAAACCACATCAATTGACGATATGGCTTTAAAAAAACAAGAACAACGATAAACGCAACGGGGAGGAGAAGTAGTCCACCACGAGATAAAGTTAAAAAGATGGATAACATAATGGGTACAATCATAAATGAATGGACAGATTTCCTCCACCAATTCTGAGACTTACTAATGAAGAGTAACGCTCCCAACAGAAATGCCATTAAAAAACCAGCGTATGTATTTGCATATTGGAAGACAGATGCCAGCCGCTCGCCATTAGAGTCACTCATAACTGCATTCAAGTATGCTCCAGATGGCGTTGTTGAAATCCCCAGCCACTTGATAAGTGCCGTCACACCAGGTCCATTTCCTAACCAATGAAACAATCCAAAAAAGACGACGATATAAGAAATGATCATGATAGCTAGATTTAATGTTCGATTTACGACACCATCTTGCGCTATAATGGAAGAAGCGACAAAAAATATGCCGTACATCAGCATGATAATTAACATGTTGACTGCCAAGTAATTTGATGCTGCTGATATCGTAGATAACGCGAAGCTGGCAGGCAATAAGAATACGCAGAGAGACAATAAGTCTTTGCGGCTAGACCAATTAAATTGCTTCCAACCAACAGCGATGGCTATCATAGCTATAATAGCGGATAATAATGCAGCTACATATATTGGTTGATCGAAATCTGCCATTTGTCCGTTAAATAGTGCAACTTTGAATGAGGACCATAGTAAGAATAAGATGATGACTCCAAGCAGCAGCCATGGTGCTTTGGAGGCTTCGCTGTTTTTCTTGGCTTTGGAGCCAGTATATCCATAAGTCGACAATTTTTACGCTCCTTTACTAACGAATTATAAACTCAATTTTAGCATAAATTATCGAACATACAATCACCCAGAGAATGTTAAGTAGCTTATGTCGGTATGAAGTTTAAATTGATTAATTACAATTTAGATGAATATGGTAATATCTTTCATTTAAGTGAAAGGAGTTTGAAAAGTTGGAATTGATTACTCAAACCGTTTTAAATACAAGCAAATAAATTCTTTTAAGAAAAAAAACGCCCATTTATCTGGGGGTTTGTTTTATTTATTATTTTGAACTTGTGGGGTTAAGCATATGATTACTAAAACTATTAACATTTATCGTAAATATGGTTTTTTACTTTCTCAATTAGTGAAAAGAGATTTTAAAACAAAGTACAGAAGATCATTTTTAGGGATTATTTGGAGCCTTTTGAATCCTTTGCTTATATCTATTGTGCAGTATATGGTGTTTTCTAGTTTATTCCGGTTCGATATCCCTAATTACTCTGTTTATTTGTTAAGTGGGATTGTTATGTTTAATTATCTAACAGAAGCTACTACTCAATCAATGGCGAGCATTATTCAAAATGCTTCATTAATAAACAAAGTTTATATTCCAAAGTACATTTATCCGCTTTCTCGTGTCCTGTCTACAGGGGTCAATTTCTTATTTTCCTTGTTGGCACTTTACATTGTAATTATAGCGTCAGGAATGAGCATTACTTTTGCTCATATATCTATTTTATATGTATTGGCTTGTATGTTTATATTTACATTAGGTCTCTCTCTAATGTTATCTTCATTAATGGTTTTCTTTAGAGACACGCAGTTTTTATATGGGGTACTACTAACGATATGGACGTATTTGACTCCTATTTTTTATCCGGAGTCTATACTTCCGTCACACATGCTGTCTTTATTAAGCTTTAATCCTATGTATCATTTTATTAGATTTTTAAGATTTATTATTCTATATAATGGAGTGCCAATTCTGAAGGCATGGGTATATTGTGGTGCTTTTGCAGCTATATCCCTATTAGTTGGAATGTATGTATTCAAACGAACACAAAACAAATTCATACTTAATCTATAAGGAGAAGGATTCGCTTGATTGAACTAAGTAATATATCTATGAAATTCCGCATGGCGAATGATCGCATCATGAGTCTCAAGGAATTTGTGGTTAAGAAACTTACCGGAAAATTAGAATATAAAGAGTTTGTAGCTTTAAATGGAGTATCTTTCTCTATTAAAAAAGGTGAGGTAGTAGGTATTGTTGGTGGTAATGGAGCTGGTAAAAGCACATTGCTCAAAATCATTTCGGGAATCTTATCGCCAAATCAAGGTACCGTAAGTGTTAAAGGAAGCATTGCCCCTATGCTTGAGCTTGGTGCGGGCTTTGATTTTGATTTGACGGCAAAAGAAAATATATTTCTAAATGGAGCCGTACTTGGCTATTCGAAAGAATATCTAGAAAGTAAATATGACGAAATAGTCGAATTTTCGGAACTTGAAGAATTTATGGATGTTCCTGTTCGTAACTTTTCATCAGGTATGACAATGCGACTGGCTTTTTCTATTGCTACACTTGTTAACCCCGATGTCTTAATTGTAGATGAGATTTTATCCGTTGGTGACGCGCATTTCCAAAAAAAGAGCTCTCAAAGAATGAGGGAATTAATTCACGGTGGAGCAACGGTTATTCTGGTGTCGCATAGTATCGAACAAATTCGCGAAATGTGTTCCCGAGTGATATGGCTTGAACGAGGAAAAGTGAAGATGATTGGAAACACGGTTGAAGTTAGTAATGCATACATGAGTAGTATGAATTATTACGAGAAAAAAGAAAATGAAACCGTGAGTGTGGATAGATATCAAGAAAGATTGTATTCTCCGACATACATCACAAAGTTTAATGAATCTTATTTCATCGTTGATTGCTGGCATCACCGAATTATTTATAGTGACAGTATCACTGCGCCTTTAGAAAATTGGAATACGGTAGAAGTTTTATTTCATAATCCTCATATCATTGCAAGTGATGGTGAAGTCTTATTAATCGATGATTCCAAAAATGATACTATAAAGGTTATTCGACAAACAGGTACTTCTTTTGTAGAAATTCAATCGTTGACAAATATCGGACAACAACCAAATAAAATTGTGTATGACAGTAAGAGTGGATTGTTCTACGGGTTATCTGCATCCTCTCAACATGTATTTGTGTTAAGAAATACTGGGGAGAAAGTAATTATAGAAAAAGTTGTGAAACCTGAGTATTTGGGAAGCGCCTATATTAGATCATTTAGTATCATTGATGGGAAAATGTATTTTGTATCAGGTCCAGGGAAGATTATTGTAGCTGAAATAGCTGATTTATCCTTTAACCTAATTGACGAGTATACAGTCCCATTTGAGCTACTTGGCATGAATGATATTGCTAAAATAGGTTCATACTTCTATATAACTGTATATCAAACTGGGAATGGTGAAATAGAACCAAGATTGATTAGAATTAAGGATTTAAATCAACTTGAAACGAATTGTGAAGATATCTATGACCTATTGGGCATGAAAGGAGTCCCTTATTATTTTTCATTTATAAATGATAGAGTTTTCTTGACAGAGATAGATAATTATTCATCTATCAAATCATTTACCATAATAGATGATCAAATTAGTGACATTCAAGTACATTTTGATATTGGGCAAGCGAGTACGGCTTCCAAAAAGCGACGTGAATTGAAGTAGAAAAAAATAATGATTTCAAGACTGGGGTGGGAGTTGAATGGCTAAATTTAATCTTGATTATTACGTACCAAGTACTGACGATGTATACTCTGATGGAGATATAGAATCTGAATTACTGCAGTACGCAATAAGTGGTAAATGTGACTGGCATAAAGATGGAAGATGGCCTGTTGTTTACCATATGTCCCATCTCCGTCATAATATTTTAAATTGGTTCCCATTTAAAAAGGGGTGCCGCATTTTAGAAATTGGTGCTGGTTGTGGCGCTTTAACAGGACTTTTATGTGAGCTTGGTTCAAAAGTAGTTGCTGTAGAGTTGACAAAAAGACGTGCAGAAATTAATTATCAACGTCATAAGCATTTTGACAACCTGGAAATAGTAGTTTGCGACTTTCAAAAATTGCCGATAGAATCCAAGTTTGACTATATTATTATTAATGGTGTACTAGAGTATGCTGCTTATATGATTGAGAGTGAGCAGCCGTATATAGATTTCTTGAAATTGTCGGCAATGCATTTGAACGATAAAGGAAAAATACTATTGTCGATTGAAAATAGGATGGGACTTAAATATTTTTCTGGCTCAAAAGAAGATCATACTGGGGTATTTTTTTCTGGTTTGAACGAATACGACAATGGTGAGAAAGTTAGGACTTTCTCTAAGATAGAATTAGATGAACAAATAAGCAAAGCTGGGCTATGTTCGATAAAATACTATTATCCTTATCCTGATTATAAGTTCCCGTCGGAAATCTTTACAGATGAGACGCTACTTGAAAGAAAGCCGTCCAGCTTCGATTATCCAATGGACATGTCCAGAGTTAAACTTTTCGAAGAAAGAAAAGTTTATGTTTCACTTATGAAACTGGGTGTCATAGATAAATTCAGTAATTCGTTTTTAGTAGAAGTTGCTGTCGAACCCGATGAAGAGCCGGCAAATGTCTCGTATGTTAAATTGAGCGCAAATCGAAATGAAAAGTTTCAAATCTGTACTTATTTTGACACTAACAAGAAAAATGTATATAAAAAAGCTCTGTTGCCAGCGGGGCATGAACATTTGCTTACAATGAAGCGCTTTAGTAATTATGAATATGGTAGTGGTATTTTAAACAATATAGAGTGCCAACAAAATGGTGACGTCTTATCATTTCCTTTTATAACGGAAGATAGTTTAGAAGAAATTTTGATCAAAACATGCCAACAAAATGATAGTGAGAAGTTTTTTTCGCATATCAATCACTTTAGAAAGGTATTGTTTTGGAACGTACCATTGCAAAAACAATCTTATTCGCAAGCTTTCGGAGAGATATTTGGGAACAAGCAATGTGAACAGGAACTTCGATGGAATGACAATGTCAATGTAGATATGATCTCAGGTAATATTTTTGTGGATAATGACCGTTATTTAGTTATAGATTATGAGTGGCATAAATCATGTCAGATACCGATGGAGTTTATTCTTTGGCGTATGCTGAAACAATTTGCAGAGGAACACGATTTTTGTGGGTTTTTGACGAAACCAGTATTGTATGATTTAATCGGTATCAATGTAGATGTTGAGGAATGTTTCCTGAATTGGGAATCTCACTTTATTAATCAGTATGTAGGTATTAAGGACTTACACAGTCTTTCCAAAGATATCGTTCCTATTGATTTGGAAAAAGCAGCAACACAGAAAATGAAAGAGAATGTGTTACGCAGTAGCTTATTCTTGGATTTGGGTAATGGATTTTCAGATGCCAATTATGAAAGCAATAACTCAATGTATACTTCTTCCGGCTTTGTCGCGTTATTTACACAGAAACAATTAAGAGATGCTAAAAGCTTGAGATTTGATCCGCTTGAAGGACAGGCGAGCTGCATTGAAATACAGAAAATCGAAACAGATGGAACGGTAATGAATGTAAGTTCACTTAATGCTGAAAAATACACGGATGGTGTAGGCTACGAATTTTACACTTATGATCCACAATTCTTGATAAATGGAGATTTTTCAAGGGCAACATACATTAAGATATTTTTCACTTGTACGATTTTAGATTGGACGATCGGATATCAGAAAAAGGAAGAAGAGCTGTGGTTAAGTGAAAAAAAGGTTGGGGAACAAATTTCAATCAACAATCACCTTAATACTAAATTAGGGGAGAATGAAGTAGTAATTAATCAGATTAACTATGAATTGGAAGAGAAAGTATTTGAAAACAAATTCCTTGCCGCTAAAATAACGGGGATGGAAGAACAAAATAATATAAAAAAAATTCAGCTAGAAAAGATGGAAATGGAACTGATAAACATGAAAGAACAAATGGATAATGTTAAGTATAGATTAGATGAAACACAAAGTGTGTTGCATCATATTACAACAGAAATGAGAAATCGTAGATTTAAAACAATGTTAAAGGTATTACTGTTTGGTGGCATTACTAGGGGGGGATCTGGTGAGTAAAGTTAGTGTAATAATGCCTTGCTACAACGATGGGGCATATATAAGAGAGGCGTTAGCTTCTGTAAATGCTCAAACTTACAAAGATATTGAAGTAATAATTATTGATGATGGGTCAGATGATCCAAACACGCTACAAATTCTAGATAATATATCTGAATCCAACATTAAACTATTAAAAACAAAAAGACTTCGTCCTGCAGGCGCAAGAAATGAAGGGATTTCGCAAGCAACAGGGAAATATATTTTGCCATTAGATGCTGATGATATTATCGAGCCAGAGTATATAGAAAAAGCTGTGAGCATTATGGAGAAAGATGAACGAGTAGGGGTTGTTTACTGCTTTGCGGAGTTGTTTGGTGAGCGAAGTGGGCGGTGGGATCTCCCTAACTATTCTTTAGAAAAAATGCTTCTAGATAATATCGTTTTTGTAACAGCATTGTTTTACAAAGAAGATTGGGAGAATGTTGGCGGGTTTAATACAAACATGAAGCATGGAATGGAGGATTATGACTTTTGGCTTTCTATTTTGGAAATAGGTCGTGAGATTCATCAGATCCCAGAAGTTCTATTCCGGTATAGAATTAAACCTACTTCACGTACAACAGAATTTATGACTAATGTCCAAATTGTTCAAGAAACATATAGACATATATATGAACATCATCCTGTACTCTATGAGAAGTATAAGGATCAATATGCGGTCGGTCTAAGAGCAGCTCTTATTGAACAAATATTTTTAAACAGAGCACTACAAGATGGTATAACTATTTTAGAAAAAATAAAGCGTATACCATTATTGAAAACAATCATTAAAAAATACATTATGAAATGAAAACGAGGTAAGAAATGATAATATTCACATCGATATGCGCTAACTATTTACATAAGGCACGTGCATTAGCTAAATCAGTCAAAGAAAATATTCCAGATTCCGTTTTTGTAGTTTGTTTAGTGGAGCGTGAAGTCTTACCGCAGTATGAATACCCTTATTTTGATCATATTGTTTTAGCTAAGGATGCTTGGGAAGGTAATTTTGATCGTTTTATTTTTAAGCATGCAATTGTCGAAGCCTCTACTTCCGTTAAAGGACAATTTTTCAGATATTTGTATAAGGCGTTTCCTGGTGAACAGCAGTTTGTTTATCTTGATCCTGATATTTTTGTTTATTCCGATTTTGTAGAACTAAGAGGACTCTTAAATGAGAGACCAATTGCTCTATGTCCTCATTTGCTCGATCCTGGAAATATTGATATGGAACTTTCCAGTACTGCTCATGGTGTCTATAATTTAGGTTTCTTAGGTGTGAATCGAAGTGATGAAGCACAAAAATTTATTAATTGGTGGGCTGATCGCCTATATCTCTTTTGCTATGATGACATCGCTAATGGCGTGTTCACAGATCAAAAGTGGGTTGATTTAGCCCCTTGCTTCTTTGATGTCGAAATATTTAAACATAGAGGATATGATTTTGCTCCATGGTCGCTTTTAAATTGCGAAATGACAAAAAAAGAAGACGGAGTTTATGTTAAAGGGGATCCTTTGCGTTTTATTCATTTTTCTGGATATGGTGATTCTGCGCAAAAATGCATGAGAGAATGGCTTCCTGAAGGGGATCACCCGTTTAAAGAACTATATTCTAGTTACTCTGTAATTCATGATTCAAATGATTCAGATGCGATATCAAAGACGAAGTGGTCTTATAGCTGCTATTCATCTGGAGAAAAAGTAAGTGATTCTATAAGAAAATTATATCGTAAAGATTATGACGTAATGTTTAGTATCGAAAATCCTTTTGAATATGGAAATGACCACTTTGCGAGAAAATTAAATTCAGGGAAAATCATGAAAAAATCCAAAAGTTATTCTTCCAAAGCGATTTCTGTTATACGAAACCAAGGATTTAAAGCATTCTTAAAGAAGGTTCATGTAAAGTTGTTTAGATAAAGTTAATAAATATACACATATATGTGGATACAGGAGCCAATCAATAGATGAAAGAGATAGTTATGAAAAATAAAAGGTTAGTAATAGCCCTCTCCTTTTTTTTAATTTGTAATTTAGTTGTATTCAATTTATTTGAACCATCGATTGAGATGAAAGTTTCTACAGGTGGAGCAGATGTGAATCTAAGTTTTTATTATGACAATTCTTTGGAAGGTTATCCATTTGACGACACGCATATGGGGCCTGACACTTTATTATCTGGGGGCGGAATTCAAACAATATCCGTCCCATTATCTTTAGAAAAGTTGAATAAGCTTCGGATAGATTTTGGAACTATTGCCTCTTCTTATAAAGTTCATTCTTTTACAATTCTGAAGTCACCGATTTACGAGGTGAATTATGATAGTAAAGAATTTATGCGCAAGTTCAATAATATTAATGATATAGATAGTTATAATATTGAAAATAATGTTATACAGATTCATACTTCTGGTTCTGATGGTCATATTTACTCTATGAACCTTCTAAATGATATGCATGCCACTATAAGACAGGACTTAATACGAAAAGAATTGATTTTTATAGGGTTATCTTTAATGCTATTAATAGGGAATAAAATCCTGTCTTTGTTCAAAAAAGTGATTATTTGGTTCATTAAAATTTTGATAGGAAGTAATAAGATCATTTGTTCGAGACAAAAAGAAAAAAGAATTTTAGGATTCCTTCTTGTACTACTCTATTCTGTTTTGTTTGCATTACTAATAGATGTAGTACTGTTTCGTACGATTGCCAGAGTAGCACAGATATTTGAATGGAATACGCTATATCGTTACTTTTCTCCTGCATTGATATTTTCCACAGGGAGAGTATATTTTATTTTCATCTTTCTTTTTATTTTTGGTCTTATATTATATTTTGGCATTAAAAAATCAATAAAATATCGCTACATTTTTGCTGCAGTCTTCTTACTCTTAATGGTTGGAGGGCGCTTTACGGGTTCTTCGCTAGGGTTTTACGACGGAATGCTACAAGGTAATACAGAAAATTATAAGCAGAGCACTTTGCTGGGGATTCCACAAGGTATTCGTGGTGATGAGTGGGCTACTGAAAAACCATACTATTTTGCACAGGTAATGGGGAGTGATCCATTATCCTATTTCAATACAAACTTAAGTTTTGATGGCAACGATATGGTTGTATCAGCGTTTGCGCCTGTAAAAGATATTGTTATTATTGCTCGTCCCGATTTATGGGGCTTCCTCATTCTTTCACCTGAATACGCCTTTTCCTTTTATTGGTGGTCGCGCATAGTTCTACTTTTTATGGCCTCTTTTGAAATGGGTCTATTACTAACAAAACGTTATCGGTATGCAGTATTTACAGCCCTTATTATTTCTTTTGCACCTCCTGTTCAGTGGTGGCTTTCACAGACTCTCATGTTAATGTTAATGAGTGGTCAATTTGCTTTAGTTCTTTTTAATAAATATCTAAACTCTACAAAAAGCATTAGTAAATTTCTTGCTTTGCTGGGGGTAGGATTTTTTGCATTGGTATATGCACTAACAATGTATCCTGCAACACAAGTGCCGCTAGCCTATATTTTTATGGCTATTCTTGTTTATCTAATTATTGATAATAAAAGTAAAAAACCATTTGCATTAAAGAAATTAGTTCATTATGTGCTTGCAATTGCACCTTTTTTGGGTATTATAGTTCATTTTTATTCTAAATCTAATCCAGCAATGACGACTATAATGAACACTATATATCCTGGATCTAGTAGGCCATGGATATCATTACCGTGGGATTATGAGTTATATCAGTTTGTAAATGTTTTTACAGCAAGCGTTCATTGGCCACAATTTTTGAATGCCAGTGAAATCAGTCAATTTTATACATTTATTCCTTTTTTGATAATTGTTACTTTGGGGCTTATTTGGCGGAATCGTAATAAATTGTTATTACCTAGTTTATTATTTGGTGCTTCAGTAATGCTTATGCTAGTTGCTTGGCTCCCACGCTCTTCTTTTATTAACAAGATCACATTATTGAGCTTTACTTATCCAGTAAGAATAACATATGCATATGGATTTGGTTTTACTTTACTAATTATTTGTTTATTACCTTTACTGGAGAGAAAGATTGCGGGATGTTATTCAAATAAAAATGCAAGCCTAATAGCTGGAACCGTTGGTTTTTTGACACTTTGTATATTAACAAATAGTGAAAATGTTTTTGGTTTTTTTAAATCATTTACCGCAGGAACTGCAATAATGATAATTATCGTTGCATTGTTAAGTTACATGGGTTATTTATTACTAATTGGAGGAAAAAAAGAAATACGCAAGTTTGCGGGATTGCTCACACTACTTTCAATTGTCTCTACTTGTATGGTGAATCCTATTACCCAGGGCTTGGATTCAATGTTTGAAAAAACTACAATGAAAAAAATTAGAGAGTTAAACAATATGGATAGTGGAAGATGGATGGTTAGTGGAAGCCCTACTATTTCAAATTTAGTTTCTGCTCAAGGAGTTGCAAGAACGACTGGTACCTACTATTATCCAGATTGGAAAATGATGAGTGTTATTGACAAGGAACATAAGTTCATTGACATGTGGAATCAGTTTGCACATATTGATATGCGGTTAACTGAGGGGCCATTAGAATTTGCAACTTTTGATCATGAAAAAAGTGAAAAGGTGAATGGCACAAATCGCATTATCTATATTCCGATTGAAACCGTTAGGGAGTTAGGGGTAAAATATATTTTTACTAGTGTAGAGGTACCAGACTCTTTACTTCGAAGAGGCGATATTTCTTTATTGTATCGTGATAAAGTTGATCCTTGGTCTATTTATAAAGTTAGTTATTAATGAACAGTTTATTTTAGAATCCCTTATGAAGATATAGTGAGTAAGAGAAATCGTATTTAGTTATTATTTACTGATCTAACACTGTGAATCATGGGGATTCTAAAATATTTACAACAATAAGTTATGGAAAACCTCACTTTCATATATATGCACATACAGAAAAAACGCAAGGGTAACATTTCCTTATGATGGAGGTTTTAGTTAGAATGAGAATTCTTTTAATAATCCCAGCCTATAACGAAGGAAAAAATATAGAAAAATTAATAAGCAAAATTAATTCTGAATGTGATAGTGCAGTAGATATATTAATTATAAATGATTGCTCAACAGATGATACTCAATCTATTTGTAACGATATAAATGCCTTGACTATCAACTTACCATGTAATTTAGGGATTGGTGGGGCGGTACAGACTGGGTATAAATATGCTAGGCTACATGATTATGACATAGCAATTCAAGTTGATGGAGATGGTCAGCACAAACCGGAATATATTATGGATTTAGTTCGGTACATTACTGAGGAGAAAGCAGATATGGTGATTGGTTCACGATTCATTAATAAAGAAGGGTTCCAATCAACGTTCATGAGAAGAGTTGGTATTGCTTATTTTACATACTTGTTAAAGTTTTTATCAAAACGAGTAATAACAGATCCTACTTCTGGATTTAGAGCATGCAACAAAAAAGTTATTAATGAGTTTTCAAAAAGATACCCAGTAGATTATCCAGAACCTGAATCAATCATGTACCTATTGAGAAATGGTTATCGTATAAAGGAAGTCCCAGTTATTATGCAAGAAAGAAAGGAAGGAAAGTCTTCTATTACTACATTCAAATCTCTTTATTATATGCTTAAGGTATCCTTAGCCATTTTAATAGATAGATTTAGAAAACAAATCGTTTAGAGGTTATGTATGATATCATTAAAATTACAAGTTATTTTAATAGTTGGAGCAATAGTTTGTGCCTTATTTCTATTCAATTTAATCAAGAAATATAGATTAGAATTAAAATATACAATGTTGTGGTTAATATTGATGCTTATCATACTTATGATATCTATTTTCCCTAATTTTATTGGATTTCTTGCTCACGCGATGGGGATAGAATTGCCTGTAAATGCTTTATTTTTACTAGTTTCCTTTTGTTCCTATGCGATCTTATTTTCCATGACAATAAATGCATCTAAGTCTTCCACAAAAGTAAAAGAACTCTCACAAGAATTGGGATTGCTAAAATTAGAAGTTATTCGGTTGACGGAAGAATTGCATAAAAAGGAGAAAAATAAATGAATGCATTGCTTCTGCTGATGAATATTATAATGCTCGTAGCAGGTCAAGTCTTATTTAAAATGGGTTTAGATAGAATGGGTGGAGTTACACTAGCTACTTCTTGGAAAGCAATGTTTACTCCACATATTCTTGCAGGTTTATTGTTGTATGCTTTAGCAACTTTGGTATGGTTTGCTGTTCTCTCAAGAATGTCATTAAGCACTGCATATCCAATTCAAAGTCTAGCGTATGTATTTGGTATGGTAGTTGCTTTAATTGTATTTAATGAACCGGTTTCCTTAACAAAATGGATAGGAGCGGGTATCATTGTAATTGGAGTTATTTTGATTTCAAAATAATTCCATCTTAGCAGTTGAGAATGATGCATGAGTATTAGAGCTATGTTTTCTTTGTTTGTAAAAAAAGTAAGGATGGGTGGACTATGAAAGGGATTATTCTTGCAGGAGGTACAGGTTCACGCCTTTACCCTTTAACGAAAGTAACTAACAAGCATTTATTACCCGTTGGGAAATACCCCATGATATTCCATGCGGTAAACAAATTAAAAAAGGCAAATATAGAGGATATTCTTATTGTCACGGGTAAGGAACACATGGGAGAGGTTGTTAATCTTCTAGGAAGCGGATCCGATATGGGAGTATGCTTCACCTACAAAGTCCAAGATGAGGCTGGTGGGATTGCACAGGCTCTTGATTTAGCGGAACAATTTGTAGGCGATGATCAAATGGTTGTCATCCTTGGGGATAATGTATTTGAAGATGATATCTCCAACTACGTGTACAACTTCCGTCAACAGAAAAATGGAGCTAAAATACTCCTTCAAGAGGTTCATGATCCAAAGCGGTATGGCGTAGCAGAATTGCAAGACGATCATATTGTTTCGATTGAGGAAAAACCAGAACAACCCAAAAGCAACTATGCGGTTACAGGGATTTATATGTTCGACCACACGGTGTTTGATATTGTTAAGACGCTTAAGCCATCTGGACGTGGGGAACTTGAAATTACAGACGTTAATAATGCTTACATAAAGCGTAATGAACTTACGTTTGATATTCTTCAAGGTTGGTGGACGGATGCGGGCACTCATGCATCACTAGCAAAAGCGAATGAGCTCGCTAAAGATATTACGTTCGGAGAAGAATTCGGGAAATTAAAGTTGTAAGGAGTGCAGTAATGTGAAGGTAATAGAACTATCTCTCTCAGGCGCATATGTAATTGAACCGGTGATCCATGGAGATCACCGGGGCTTTTTTATGGAAAGCTATAATGAACAGAAGTTGCAGGAACAAGCTATTTCATTTAATTTTATGCAAGACAATCAGTCACTATCTGCTGAAGCAGGCGTGATTAGAGGATTGCACTATCAGCTTAATCCTAAGGCGCAAACAAAATTAGTTAGGGTAATATCTGGGGCAATATATGATGTCATCGTTGATATTCGCAAGAATTCACCAACCTTCGGTCAATGGGTTGGAGTCATTCTTAGCGAACACAATCATCGACAGCTTTTGGTACCTAAGGGATTTGCACATGGTTTTTGTACATTAGTGTCTAATACTCAAGTTTTATATAAAGTGGATGAGTACTATTCACCTGAGCATGATCGTGGGATTCTGTGGAACGATCCAGCCTTAGGTATTGATTGGCCGACATCCAAGCCAATATTGTCTGATAAAGATAAATTACATCCTACCCTTCAAGAAGCGGAAATAAATTTTGAATAGGAGTTAGCCCTATGAAATTACTAATAACAGGTGGCGCCGGATTTATCGGCAGCAACTTTGTCATCTATATGCTGAATAAGTACCCTGAATATAAAATTGTTAATGTAGATGCTCTGACATATGCAGGTAATTTAGAAAATCTGTCAGACGTTCAGCATAACCCGAATTATCGCTTTGAGAAGGCGGATATTGCTGACGCACAAGCAATGGGACAATTATTCAGTGAAGGTATAGATGTTGTCGTAAATTTCGCGGCTGAATCCCACGTGGATCGCAGCATTCTTGAGCCTGAAATCTTTGTGAAGACGAATGTGCTTGGAACGCAAGTACTGCTCGATGCTGCTAAGAAATACGGAGTTACCAAGTTCGTGCAAGTATCCACAGATGAAGTTTATGGAACTCTCGGGGAGACTGGATTGTTTAGCGAAACGACACCACTGACACCAAATAGTCCTTATTCTGCGAGTAAGGCAGGAGGGGATTTGCTCGTTAGGGCGTATCATGAAACGTTTGGTCTTCCTGTCAATATTACGCGTTGCTCAAATAACTACGGACCGTATCAGTTTCCTGAAAAGTTAATTCCATTAATGATCGCCAATGCTTTAAATGACAAGCAGCTCCCGATTTACGGGGATGGGCTTAATATTCGTGATTGGTTGTATGTTGAGGATCATTGCAGTGCTATTGATTTGGTTATTCACAAAGGTCGCAATGGCGAAGTATATAATGTAGGCGGTAATAATGAGCGTACTAACATTCATATTGTTAGAACGATATTGGAGCAGCTTGGAAAACCGGAATCATTAATTAAGTATGTTGAAGATAGACTAGGACATGATCGTCGTTATGGTATAGACGCAACTAAGATCACGACTGAATTGGGCTGGAAGCCAAAGCATACGTTTGAAACAGGGATTAAAGAGACGATAAACTGGTATTTGAACAATCGGTCATGGTGGGAAAGAATACAGTCTGGTGCGTATCAGGCCTATTATGACCAACAATATGGGACACGGCTGGGGGAGTAAAGTGTGAAGATACTCGTAACAGGCGCTAATGGGCAATTAGGGGCGGACGTAGTCCGCCTTTTTTCTGAAAAAGGTCACGATGTAATTGGATTAGATAGAGTCAAGCTAGATATTACAGACGATAAAATGTGCAATCGTGTAATTAATGAGCTTCAACCGGAAGCGATCATTCACTGTGCAGCCTATACAGCAGTGGATAATGCGGAAACGGATCAAGATAATGCATATTTAGTAAACGCTATTGGAACAAGAAATATAGCTGTTGCTGCAGAAAGAGTAAATGCAAAAATGTGCTATATAAGCACGGATTATGTATTTGATGGAAACAATTCAAGTCCATATCATGAGTATGATAATACCAATCCGTTAACTGTATATGGCAAGTCAAAACGAGCAGGAGAACACTTGATCCAATCGTTATGTTCTCGTTGGTTCATTGTGAGAACATCATGGGTGTATGGAGCTTCAGGCAACAACTTCGTCAAAACGATGTTGAAGATAGGCCAGGAGCGAGACTCGTTGCAGGTCGTTGATGATCAGTGGGGATCACCGACATATACGTGTGATCTGGCATTATTTTTGGAGCAACTTGTAATAACTGATAAGTATGGCATCTATCACGCTTCCAATTCGGGAACTTGCACATGGTGCCAATTCGCGAAAGCGATATTTGAAGAGGCAGGGATGCCCGTAATAGTTGAGCCTTGCACGACGGAACAGTTTCCGCGCCCAGCGCAACGTCCGCGTTATTCTGTTATGGAACCGATGGCTATACGTGTGAATGGCTTTGTACCGATTCGTCATTGGCGAGAGGCATTGCAAGATTTTTTGAACCAAAAGTAGAATGGGAAGTGAATGAGAGTGGGGAGAAAACACGATAAAGTACAGATTCTTGTTTCGACCTATAATGGGGAAAAATATCTGAGGGAGCAGCTTGAGAGTCTGCTGAATCAGACTCACTCTCATTTCTTCATTACGATAAGAGATGACGGCTCATCTGATAAAACAAAAGCCATTATTCAAGATTACATATGTAAATTTCCTAATCAGGTGGAAGCTTTCTACGAGCAAAATATAGGCGTTATAGCGAGTTTTTTTGATCTCTTTTCGAGCCATGTCCATAGGGATACGGAGTATATCTGCTTCTGTGATCAAGATGATGTATGGATGGAAGATAGGCTGGAGCGGGGAATACGTTCTCTGAGGGAATATTCTGGAGACCGACCCATCATGTACGTAACGCCGACTCTAATGGTAAATGAAATGCTGCAGCCGCTTAATAGTTGGCCCCCTGTTCCACAGCGCGACCCGTCTTTTTATAATGCTTTAATTGAGAACATTGCTGTTGGTGCTACGATAATGATAAATCGTTCAGCGGCCAAAATGATAACGAGTAACTTACCAAATCCTAATAAAATCGTTATGCATGATTGGTGGGTATACTTGACTGTTTCTGCTTTCGGGGAAATCATATATGATCATGAACCTAGTATTTATTATCGACAGCATCAAGGCAATGTTGTTGGTGGGCAGAATGGCATCAAAGAGAGAATAATGAAGAAGTGTGACAATTATCTCAAACATTGCCATGACAAAATTTACTGGAATCAAGCCAAAGAATTTGAACGATGCTGGGGAGAGCATTTGTCTCAAGAATTTAGAAGAGAACTAATGGAATTTCTACTGCCTAATCGAGGTTTTTTCGATCGAATAAGGTATTCATTAACTACTAGACTGTACCGTCAGTCCATGCTGGACAATCTCGTTTTTCGTCTTATGATGATTAAGGGAGACATTTTAAAATGATAGACTTATCCATTATCATCGTGAACTATAACACCAAACAGTTAACACTGAACTGTCTAAAATCAGTATATGAATCTATAACAGCTTATAGTTACGAAGTCATTCTTATAGATAATGCATCGCGGGATGACTCTGTATCCGTTATCCAAGAGCAATTTCCGCAAGTAAGACTGATCCCCAACACTGAGAACCTAGGCTTCGCGAAGGCGAACAATCAGGGCATGCGCATTGCTCAGGGGCGATATGTTCTACTCTTGAACTCGGATACCGTTATCGAACCTGACACGCTCGGTATCATGATCCGATTCATGGATGACGATCCGACAGTTGGAGCCTCCGGGTGTAAAGTGCTGCTGCCCGACGGTTCATTGGATAAAGCGTGTCGGCGGGGCTTTCCAACTCCTTTGGCTACGTTATATTACGTGTCCAAGTTATCGAAATTGTTTCCCAAACACCCGAAAATCAACGCTTACCATCGCGAGGATCTTGATCCGAATGAATCATATCCGATCGATTGTTTGGTAGGAGCTTTTATGATGGTACGGCGAGAGGCAATTGAAAATGTAGGGTTGTTGGATGAGTCTTTCTTTATGTATTTTGAGGATACGGACTGGTGTTATCGTTTAAAGGAAGCAGGTTGGACGAATTACTATTATCCGAAGACCACAATATTGCATTATAAACGTGCTAGTAGTCGGAATAAGCCTATGCGAATAACATATGAATTTCACAGGGCAATGGCATTGTTTTATAATAAACACTATCGTTCGAAGTATCCGATTTGGGTAACTGGCCTAATGTATATGGGGATCGGTGCAAAGTTTATCATCTCCATTACATTAAATGCTGTATCAAAGCTAATTAAAAAGCTAATCCCGTCCTCATAATAAAATGCACACTCTTCATGGTTTGCTTATAGAAGAGAGTGCATTTGTTGTTTTTATATATATTCTAAAACCGTGAGTACCATATGTACATTAATAAGCGCCTTCACCTTTTAGGACTACAGGGATTGTTTTGATCAAGATCTTTAACTCAAGTGAAATGCTCCACTTTTCAATGTAGTATAAGTCTAACTTAACCCACTCATCAAAATTAATGTCACTGCGACCGCTAACCTGCCACAATCCTGTAATTCCAGGGCGGATATCTAATCGTCTCCATTGGAAATCGCTATATTGCTCCACTTCATTTGGCAATGGTGGACGAGGCCCGATAAGACTCATTTCACCTTTTAGCACATTAAATAACTGTGGCAGCTCATCGATTGAAAATTTCCGAATAAACCGTCCAACCCTAGTGATACGAGGATCGTTTTTCATTTTAAATGCTGGGCCATCTGCTTCGTTATACTTTTCAAGCTGCTCTTTTAGCTCTTCTGCATTATTAACCATAGAACGGAACTTGTGCATGTGGAACGGAGCGCCATTTTTTCCGATTCGTTTTTGATGTATGAATACAGGCCCTTTAGAGTCGAATTTGATAAATAGAGCGACGATCAACAGGATCGGAGAAATCATAATAATGCCAAGTAAGGATAATATGATGTCAGCCGCTCGTTTTAAAAACAAATTCAGTCCTCTAAGAGGGGTTTTCACAATTTCAATGCAAGGATAATCGTAAGCTTGATCAAATGAGATACTGGAGGTCACCAATTCGAATAGCTCAGGAATAATCTTGATTTGAACGTCATACTTCCGAATGGAGGTTATAAGTTCATTTATGATGTTCTTTTCTGATGGAATGGTAATATAGATTTCCTGTACTTTATGACGAGCGATGAGCTGCTCGATGTTCTGAATAGTGCCTAATACTTGATCGCTATTTTTATAATCATCTAAAAATCCAACAAAATGGCAGCTTGTGTTTGCCATAACATGATTTCGAATCTGTATTCCGACTTTGCCTGCGCCGATTATTAATACGTTTTTATTGTATCTTCTCGAACGATGCAAAAGAACTTGAGCATAATTCCTCATAATTCGAGATAAGAGGAAAATGAACACCATAAGAATCGCTAGCATTAGGATGAGCACACGAGAGTATACGATACTTGTTTTTAAAAAGAATGCAATTCCTAATGCAATTAGAAATGAAGTTGAAACAGCTTTTATTGCTGAGATCGTATCATCAATCATTCGGATATCGCGATTTCTTTTAAACATCCCTTGTTGATACAGCATTGCCGTATAAATCGTAAAAATGATGCCAATCAATAACGCGTAGTCAGCAAGTACTGGTATTTTAGCAATGCTGGTGTGAAGCTCGCTCCAAGTAAACGAATCGTAATCAGATACAACTTTATAATAGAACAGTGTAAGAAAGCCGATTATATACAGAATGTATTCTATAGATATTAATCCTATATTAATGGATAGCTTGATTCGTTCTGTTTTTCGATTATAAGCTGCAATGTCCTCTGCAATGAGAAGATTCGTACTTTGGCTGAGCTTCTTGTTCAATTGAACAGGCAAACTCATAAATTGACACTCCTCGACATGTTATCTAACTGTAGTGATTATAACATATCAGCTAGAAGTATGTTCCTTGTAGGAACACAAATTTAAGCACTTTTTCTTTATATAAGGAAGCATGAAAAGCATACGTAACCCTATAGCAAACGAGGATTATGTAGCTGGAAAGTAAGGAACCTAAAAAGGACATGTTCACTTTCAACGCATTTTCCATTACAATAAGAACATACATTCTATTCACTCTTATTTCCCTGCCTCATATCTGGCACCCATTTCCCTCCACCCATAGGCTTATTTCTGGTACACTACAATATAGAACATTATTATTAAGGTCGCTCATCGCACCACTTACATCCATGAGCGGCAGACCTGGAGGAAACGCAACGTGAAGACGCCTTTGCAACCGATAGATGACTGGCGGCACGTATTCAAGCTTGACCCGGACAAAGAAATTGGCGATGAGGCGCTGGATCGTGTATGTTTATCTGGAACTGATGCCATAATGGTCGGGGGATCGAGCGGAGTCACTTTTGAGAACACGGTAGACCTTATGTCCCGCATACGGCGATATGAGCTGCCGGTCGTCCTCGAAGTGTCCGAATTGGATGCGGTCGTGCCTGGCTTTGATGCCTATATGATTCCGATGGTGCTGAATACGGAGAATGCTAATTGGCTTATAGGCCAGCATCGTGAAGCGATTCAACAATATGGTTATATGATCCCGTGGGATTTGTTAATCCCAGAAGGATATATTATTTTGAATCCAAAAGCGACAGCAGCTAAGATTACAGGAGCAGACACGCAATTATCTCCAGCAGAAGCGGCTGCATATGCTCAGGCAGGGGATAAGCTGATGCACCTTCCTGTCGTGTATGTGGAGTACAGCGGCATGTTTGGCGATATGGAGCTGGTTAAGAAGGTGAAACGCTCTCTGACGCAAGCCCAGTTGTTCTATGGGGGCGGAATCCGTACGGTAAAGCAAGCCCAAGAAGCGGCTACCTCAGCTCATACAGTAGTTGTAGGCAATGTCGTTTATGACGACTTGGAAGCTGCCCTCGCGACTGTAGATGCAGTAAAGGAAACTAAGCTAACGATATAGCTTTTCTAATGATCATTTAAAACAGACACTCTTAGGTATAAATAGTCTGGTGTGTTTACATGGCTGCACTGCCGGGAGTTTTTCTTACCAAATTATCGACCTAAATAAATACATCTCACATAACTGCAGAAAGGAGACTGCGCACGAAATGTTTGACTTTTTACGACCGGATTCCAATGGTAGCACCAACTCAAACTCGAATTCGTATTCGAATAATTATGGAAGCTACGGGGCTTCCATCGACATTCAAGACGCTATCAAGCGCTTGAACCCTGAACAACGACGCGCTGTTGAGACCACTGAAGGGCCATTGCTCATTATGGCGGGAGCGGGATCAGGCAAGACGCGCGTGCTAACGCATCGCATTGCATATCTAATCGCTACGAGGAAGGCACCGCCATGGAGCATCCTAGCCATTACGTTTACAAACAAGGCTGCACGAGAGATGCAGGAGCGGGTATCCAAGCTGGTTGGCCCAGATGGAAGAGACATTTGGGTATCCACATTCCACTCCATGTGTGTGCGAATCCTACGCAAAGATATTGAACGTATCGGGTTTACCTCGAACTTCACGATTCTTGACTCAGGGGATCAGTTGTCCGTTATTCGCGGATGCATGAAGGAATTGAACCTGGATACGAAAAAATTCGATCCACGCGCAGTACAAGCTGCAATTAGTACAGCGAAGAACGAATTGCTGACGCCAAGCCGCTTCGAACAGAAGATTGGCGACCACTTTGATGGAATTGTAGCCAAGGTGTATACGATGTATCAGAAACGTCTAAAGAGCAATAATTCGCTTGATTTCGATGATCTCATCATGTCGACGATTCAATTGTTCAAGGACGTCCCTGAAGTATTGGATTTCTATCAGAAGAAATTCAAATACATTCACGTCGACGAGTATCAAGATACGAACCGTGCGCAATATATGCTGTGCCGGATGCTGGCTGATCAGCATCAAAACATTTGCGTCGTCGGGGATAGCGATCAGTCGATCTATCGCTGGCGCGGCGCCGATATTACGAACATTCTGAATTTCGAGGGTGACTACCCGAAGGCTACGACGATTATGTTGGAGCAGAACTATCGCTCGACCTCCAATATTCTGAATGCCGCGAATGGAGTCATTAAGCTGAACACTGGACGCAAGCCGAAGAAGCTGTGGACGGAATCGGGTGAGGGAGAGAAGATTAAGCTCTATCAAGCAGATACAGAGCATGATGAGGGTTACTTCGTAACATCCGAGATTAAAAAGAACCATATGGCGAACAAGCATTACGCCGACCATGCGATACTGTATCGGACGAATGCGCAATCCCGTGTTATCGAGGAAATTCTGATTAAGTCAGATATTCCGTATCAGATCGTCGGAGGCGTTAAGTTCTATGATCGCAAAGAGATTAAGGACTTGCTTGCCTATCTGCGTCTCATATCGAATATGGATGATGATATCAGCTTAGAGCGTGTTGTGAATGTACCGAAGCGGGGCATTGGGGCCACGACAATGAATAAGCTGGCTGAAGCAGCAGCTACTCGTGGAGTATCGATGATGAAGGTTATCGCTGACATGGATGCCCTTGATATTTCGCCGAAAACCAAGGGCGCGCTGCGTGAGTTCCGCGCGATCATCGATAATTTGAATCATATGGTGGAGTATTTGTCCGTAACGGAATTAACGGAAAAAATGCTTGAACTGTCCGAATATAAGCTGGAATTGCAGCGTGAGAATACGCTGGAATCGAAGGCACGTCTCGAGAACATCGACGAGTTCTTGTCCGTTACTCAGGAATTCGAGCAGCGCAATGAGGACAAGTCCTTGATTTCGTTCCTGACGGATCTTGCACTGATCGCAGATATTGATTCGATGAACGACGAGGAAGGCAACGAAGAGGAAGATGCCGTCATCTTGATGACGATGCACAGTGCAAAAGGCTTGGAATTCCCAGTTGTCTTTATTATAGGTATGGAGGAAGGGGTATTCCCGCACAGCCGTGCATTCAGCGACAATGAGGAGCTGGAGGAAGAACGACGACTAGCTTACGTAGGGATTACTCGTGCTGAGAAGCAATTATTCCTTACCTGCGCACGTACACGTACTTTGTTTGGTCGAACAAATGCCAATCCTCCTTCACGTTTTCTGCAGGAGATACCGGATGAAGTTAAGGAAGACGCGACGCCAGAGGGCACACGCTATGGAAGGGTGGATCATTACGGCCGCAATGCTGCTTCTGCTTCATACGGAGGGCGTGGGTTAGGTTATTCAGGCGGTGGTGGAGCACAAGCTCCAGGCACGAGAGGCATTGGAAGCAGCGCTCAAACAGGATGGCGTGCTTCAGGTGGAGCTGGAGCAGCCGCAAGTAGCGGATCAAGTGTGACAGTAACATCAGCAGCGGAAAAAGTGAAGCAAGCGGGAGCCCAACCCGGAGACTATCAGCCAGGGGACAAAGTATCCCATGCCAAGTGGGGCGTAGGCGTGATCGTGTCGGTTAAGGGTGAGGGCACGGATACGGAGCTGCAAATTGCCTTCCCTGCGCCAGTGGGTGTGAAGCGGTTATTGGCTGCTTTTGCCCCGATTAACAAAGTATAAGTAGACTACCACTATCCAATAGATGATTTGAAATGAGGAAGGAGCCACCTCTTTGACAAATGCGAATGCGCAAACCCGCATGGAACAACTCGTGGCGGAATTACATCGATACAATCACCATTATTATACGCTGGACAATCCTGTCGTTTCGGACAAAGAATACGATAAGCTTTATGATGAATTGGTAGCATTGGAGAAAGAGACAGGCACCGTATTGCCCGACTCTCCTACCCAGCGGGTTGGGGGCGATCTGCTCAAGGGGTTTGAGCCGCATCGCCATCTATCCCGTCTATGGAGCTTGGACAAAGCGCAGGATGAAGAGGATTTGTTCGCTTGGAATCAGCGTGTGCTGAAGCTGATCCAGGATTATAACACGAAGCATCCGAACGAGGAGCCGCTGCCGGATCCATCTTATGTCGTGGAGCTGAAGTTTGATGGCTTGACACTTAATTTGACCTATACGGATGGATTGCTAGTACAGGCTTCTACACGTGGCAATGGTGTCATTGGCGAGGGGATTTTGCCGCAGGTAAAGACGATCCGTTCCGTGCCTCTGTCTATTCCTTTCAAAGAAGGGACAATCGAAGTTCAAGGTGAAGGCATTATGAACCTGTCCGTGCTTGAGGCTTATAATGAAACGGCAGCAGAGCCGCTCAAAAATGCTCGCAACGCAGCGGCTGGAGCTCTTCGCAACTTGAATCCTCAGGTGACAGCACTGCGGAAGCTGAGTGCCTTTTTCTATAACGTGGGCTATGCCGATGGGGTTGCCTTCGATAACCATCAGGAAATGATGCAATTTTTGAAGGACAATCAATTCAAGGTGAACCCGTATGTTACGTACTTCGATACGATTGAGCAGGTTCGTGATGAACTTCATCAGATTCAGGAACAACGTCCATCCCTTGATTACTTAATTGATGGAGCTGTCGTCAAGCTGACCGATATGCGTACCCGCGAGGTGCTCGGATACACAGATAAGTTCCCGCGTTGGGCGGTAGCCTTCAAGTTCGAGGCGGAAGAAACGACAACCGTGCTCGAATCGGTAAGCTGGGAAGTCGGACGTACCGGCAAGATTACGCCAGTAGCCCGAGTTGAAGCTGTTGAGCTGGCTGGTGTAACGGTACAGAACTGCACACTGAACAACATTGGTGATATCGAACGGAAAAACTTGAAACATGCGCTTGGCGCACGCGTTTTTATTCGTCGATCGAACGACGTCATTCCAGAGATTCTTGGACGTGTTCCTGATGAGGAAGGCGGCGAAGAAATCGTTTATCCGACGGAATGCCCGTCTTGCGGTTACACGCTTGAGATGCGGGGTGCTCACTTGTTCTGCAATAACAAGCTGAACTGCAAGCCGCAAATCGTAGCACGTCTGGCGCACTTTGCTTCGCGAGATGCGATGGACATTGAAACATTCAGTGTCATGACTGCCGAGCAGTTGCACGATGAATTGAATGTACATGAGCCGTCCGACCTGTTTGCACTTACACTTGATCAATTGGTTGGCTTGAATCGATTCGGAGAGAAAAAGGCGAGCAACTTATTGGCAGCACTTGAGAAGAGTAAAACACGTGATTTGCCGGCCTTCTTGTTCGCGCTCGGAATTCCGAATACGGGCAAAACAACGACAAAGGCATTAGCTGAGCATTTCGGCACGCTGGACAACATCATGCAGGCTTCTGAAGAGGAACTTGTGGCGATTCAGGATGTCGGGGCGATTGTAGCAGACAGTATCGTAACGTATTTCGCGGATCCGATTAACCGTGCAAGCATCGACCGCATGTTGGAGCTGGGTGTGAAGCCGCAATCCGCTGAGAAGCCGGCTGAGGTAAATACAGATTCGATGTTTTATGGCAAAACAGTCGTATTAACAGGCTCCCTGCAATTGCTGACACGCGATGAAGCGACTGCCAAGCTGGAAGCATGTGGAGCGAAAGTAACTGGCAGCGTATCGAAGAAGACCGATCTGGTTATCGCAGGGGAGAAGGCAGGCAGTAAGCTCGCCAAAGCTGAGCAGCTCGGAATCCCTGTCATTACTGACGAGAATGAGCTGATCCAGTTGCTGAATGAGGCGCTTGGCACAGGAAGTTCCGCAGAGTAAGGGTAAGAAATGGCCGGAGTATAAGCTAATTAGTAGATATGTCAGAGATTAAACCAGGGAGTGCAATATCAATTGCTTAAAACTGCTGTAGTAACAGCATCAGTATTCGTATAAATGACTACATCTCTGACTGTATTAGTGACTATATCGATACATCATCAATGATATGCGTCTCACAAACGACATGTATTGCACCTGTACAGTTGCTTTCTAAACGGCTGATTAAGCAATCGCATCATTGAACAGTAAGAATATGTATGATAAAATTTGTGTATAATAAAAAGAAGATCGCAGCGGTAACTGCGACCTTCTTCCCACAATAACCGCTAGATGAGCGGTTGGCTTTATCGAAGTGAGCAAATCTACAGGAGTAGACCGCATACCTTTGCGAGAGGGCGGTCTACTTTTTCTTTAAGTAGGTGAGCAAAGCAAGAATGAACATTCCATACTCAATCAACTAGACTTCTAGCTTTCACTAGAAGATCCTTTCTTCTACATGAAGAAGATTATCTCTCCATCTTCAATATCCGCCAGTTCATGCCCTCAACTTCAACCTGCAACTCGGTACTAGAACCTTGCACCTTATCACGGCCAGTTTTACCGCTGACCAGCTCAACGTCCGTCCAATTTCCATCGCATCCATCGAATGCTGCTACATCCACTGTGCGTTTCTCCTCAGATGCATTCAACACGAACAACCAGTGTCCATCCTCAGCAGCGCGCTCATACGCTATTACTCGGTCGCTCTCCAAGGCATGGACAAAGCGGAAGCTTCCTGTACGAAGCGCAGCATTGGCGTGACGAAGCGCAATTGCGCCCTGATAGAAGCTCAGCAGATCTTGATCCTGCTTCGCTTCATCCCATTCCATGCATTTGCGGCAGCCTGGATCATGTCCGCCATCCAAGCCTACTTCATCACCGTAATAGATGCACGGCGTACCGAGGAACGTCAGTTGGAACAAGGCAGCCAGCTTCATTTTGCGCTTGTCGCCGCCACACAGCGTAAGCAGGCGAGTCGTATCATGGCTGTCGAGCAGGTTGAACATCACTTCATTAGCTTGCTGTGGATAGCTCGCTAACTGATGTTGGATCGCCTGCGAGAACTGCAATCCGTCTACCTTTTCCTCAGCGAAGAGATCATGCAATGCATACGTGAATGGATAGTTCATAACCGCATCGAACTGATCACCCTGCAGCCACATCATGCCTTCATGGAACATCTCGCCGAGAATATAAGCGTCTGGATTCACAGCCTTCACCGTTTGACGGAACTCACGCCAGAACTGGTGATCGACCTCGTTGGCCACGTCCAATCTCCAGCCATCGATGCCCACTTCTTCGATCCAATAGCGTGCAACTTCTAGCAAATACTTCTTCACTTCTGGATTTTCTGTATTCAGTTTTGGCATCATCGGTGTAAATGCGAACGTATCGAATGTTGGAATCCCGTCCACAACCTCTAATGGGAACTGGCGAACATGGAACCAGTCTTTGTAAGCGGACTGCTCTCCCTTTTCGAGCACATCCCGATAAGGTTCGAACGCATAACCACTATGATTGAACACTGCATCAAGCAAAATGCGAATGCCTCGGCTGTGGCAGGCTTCGACCAGTTCTTTCAGCTTTTCGTTCGAGCCAAAATGAGGATCTACCTGCATGTAATTTTTCGTATCATACTTGTGATTCGTAGTCGCCTCAAAGATCGGCGTAAAGTAAATCGCGGTAATACCCAGCTTCTCCAAATGATCTAAGTGATCAATAACCCCTTGCAAATCCCCGCCGAAGTAATTATCCGGCTTTGGCTCTCCGCCCCATGGCAGCACACCTTCGGGATCATTGCTCTTATCACCGTTCGCAAAGCGCTCAGGGAAGATCTGATAGAATACCGCATCCTTTACCCATGTTGGGGGAGTGAAGATATCTGCTGGATTCAAGAACGGATACTCGAACCAGCGATGGGCAGGCGCAGGATCTTCCTCTTGGAATCCGCGCTCAGTCATCCATACATGCTCAGTACCGGACTCTAGCTTAATGGCATAGGCCAAGCGACGGAAAGGAGGGACAATCTCTGCTTGCCAATAGTCGAACAGCTCATCCTGATACAAACATGTCATCGGAACGATATCCGCTCTACTAATACCGCCTTCGCAATCGAACTTGTCCACAAAATAAACGGCAGCACGCTCAACATCATTTTTCTTCGTACGGATGCGAACATGAATGGTTTTACAGTCATACGCATAAGCCCAATTTTGCTTCGGACGGTGATAAATAGCTTCGAGTAACATCTAAAGTCCTCCCTTAACATGGTCGTATTAATCAGAACATCATTAACAATTAACAATATGAATAAAATAAACGAATAGCTTTACATAGCTAACCTAGCCGAAACAGAAAGACATCACCAGCGCTAGACAACTGCACTCCATTTCACCAGAAGCCTATAAACTCCAAATGCAAATGTCTATGGCGCTAACACGATCGTACTGTATGGCGGAAGAGTACAAGCTCCATCCTTCAGAGCAGCGCCGTCCACACTAGAGAACACCAATGTCTCCAGTACAGCAGCCGTGTCCGCTGACAACTGTATCTGTTGCTCCTTGCCGGACAAGTTGTGGAGCACAAGACGCGCATCTTCCTTCGTTACACGGTAATAGCCGGCTACTTCAGAGGTGTTCGTTTTATACGATTGAATGCCGCCTTGCTGCAGCGCCTTATCCGAATTGCGATACGCAATCAGCTTTTTATAGTGGCTCCACAGTGAACTCGGATCCTTCATCTGCTGCTCTATAGGAGTCACCGTTTTATTTGAAGAGGCGGGCTCCCATGTAGTCATCCCTGCACTTTTCTCATCTGCCGTCCATTTCATTGGCTCACGTAGGCGTTCGTCAGGCTTCAAGCCTAGCATGCCGATTTCTTCACCATAATAAATAAATGGATTGCCTGGCAGTGTCAGCAGTACGGAAGCAGCCATCTTGGCATGATTCACATTGCCTTGAAGCTCGCTCATGACCCGATTCTGATCATGATTTGTCAGGAATGGAGCGTCGACGAACTTGCCGTCTGACTGCTTACTGTAAAACGTATAGATACGGCTCATCATCGAACCGATATCGGAATCCTTCTCATCCTGCACCATCGAAATCATCCGCTTCGCCATATCGAAGTTGAATGCGGAGTGCAGTCCATCCTTAAGGAAGGGTCCAATAACCGCTGGAGAATCCCATACCTCGCCAACGAGATAGGCTTCAGGATTTACCTCTTGAACAGCTTGGCGGAATTCCTGCCACCATTTTTGATTGTTCTGCACGACATCTGGATTCTGACTCGTATTGTAAAAGTCCTCATATACATGCTTGGCTGCATCCAATCGGAAGCCATCTACACCGAGCTTCAGCCAGAATTGTGCTGCTTTTTTGATTTCGGCTCGTACTTCAGCATTGTCCATATGCAGATCGGGCATGCCTTCCCAGAAGACACCGAGATAATGCTTTCCGTCTCTCTCATGCCAAGCCTGCTGCCCCCAAGCGCCTCTTATTGCTGGATCAAGCTTCAAATCCTCGGCCCACATATACCAATCACGTTTTGGATTGTCTTTGCCTTTCATTGATTCCTTGAACCACGGATGCTCGCTGCTCGTATGATTGACCACGAAATCCATCACAATCTTGATGTCTCGCTTATGGGCCTCTTCAAGCAGACGCTTAAAGTCGTCCATCGTTCCGTAATCCGGATTGATTCCGTAATAGTCCGTTACATCATAACCATGATAAGACGGGGAAGGATTGATTGGCATTAACCAGAGGTGCTTAACCCCGAGTTCCTGCAAATAATCAAGCTTCGCCGTAACGCCATTTAAGTCACCGATTCCGTCTCCGTTCGTGTCGTAGAAGGAGCGAACGAAAATTTCATAGTAGACCCCATTGCTTGTCCCCATCGGCGTCAACGCATCAGCCAGTTTCAACTTGCTTGTGACTGTCCCCGAGGCAGCTTCGGTAGATTTATTATCCTGCACAGTCTTATCTGAAGAAGGAGCAGTCGCCTGCGACTGACAGCCTGTAAAAACGAGAGAAATGGCCGACACGAGAAATGCCGTTCGTAAACAATTCATCCACTTGCTAGATATGGTCATGAGATCATTCTCCTCGTTGCAGGTTATATCGATGTATTTCAAACTATAGAGTTGATCCGATTGATTCAATTACACATATGTCCACAACCTCAAGCAACAGCAACCGCTCGAACAACTACAGACAGAACTACGGACAGCACTACGAACAGCACTATTCACAGAATTACTCATAGATCTACTAAACTATCGTTCATACAAACTATTCTGATGCAGGCGTTTGCACAGAATCTCTCCAAATAATTTGATGAGGGATAAGAATTCGGGCTTGATCAAAGCCATCGCCCTTAATGCGCTGTACAAGAGCTTGCACCGTGGATTGACCCATCTGATGCGTACCGATATCTACACTAGAGATTTGCGGCAAGCACATTTCAGCCAATAGCGTATTATTGAAGCCCACAACACTGAAATCTTCAGGAACACGCAGCCCGTTGTTCCAGAGCGTACGGATAATGCCGAATGCGACTACGTCGTCGATGGCGATAATCGCAGTAGGTCGCTGCTCCAGCTGAAGGAGCTTTTCTGTAATCTGACCCGCGGATTCCGGAGTGAATGCGCCTTCAAATGTATAATTGTTATCAAATGGAATGCCGGCCTCTAACAAAGCTTTACTGTAGCCATCCAGACGATCCTTTGATACGGTCAGTTCGAATGGGCCGCTGACGAACGCGATTAGTTTATGCCCAAGTTCGATCAAATGACGTGTAATGGCTTGTGATGCTGCAATATTATCGTTATCGACAGAAGTAACATCGGCATAATGCTCACTGCGTCCGACAAGCACGAATGGGAACTTCTTTTCATGCAAGAAAGTGATGCTCGGATCATCCTTATGTGCAGTCAATAGGATAATGCCATCTACCTTGCGGCCATGTACAAGTCTCTCGACTGCTTTAATTTCTTCCTCTTCATTTGTTGCTGAGGTCATCAATACATCGTAATGGCATGCCGCAGCTTTACTCACAATTCCTCGAATTATTTCGGAGAAGAATTGGTTTTGGAACAACTCATCCGCAGGGCGGGGGAGGATAACGCCAATATTATTCGTCGTTTTCGTAACAAGACTTTTCGCCATCACGTTCGGGTGATATCCGAGTTCATCCATGATTTTACGTACTTTACGGCTTGTCTTCTGACTGATACGAGAGTCATTGGAAATAACACGCGATACCGTAGATGGAGACACGCCGGCTTTCTCAGCTACATCTATAATGGTTACTGCCATAATCGAAACCTCACTTAATAATGGAAAATATTCCGTTGATGTCCCAAAGTATAATGCAAAAAAAAGTTTTATGCAAACGCTTTACATGCATAGGCACAGTGTGTATAATTCGATTTGAAGGTAACCGTTTACAACACTATAACTAGCAAGGAATCATTTTTTTTACTTCATTGTGCAAAGGTTTGCATAAATATAGCGCAATTGCTTTGAAATACAACATCAGCCTTCACCTTTGCGCATTGTCCATGCAGATCCTGTACCAGAATTGAAAGGGGCTATTTCTAACATGAAGAAATGGGTAGCAATGTTGTTGTCAGTCATGATGGTCTTTACAATCACAGCATGTTCCACAGGCGGGAAAGATTCCTCCTCTGCGAACAACAACTCAACGACGAATGAGGAAACAGCGAATAACGGTGCAGGCGACGAAGAGCTTAAGCCGGAAGAGGGCGCATCCCTTCTCGTATGGGAAAGTAAAGAATCTCGCACGTTTATGGAAGAAATCGCGAAGCAATTCAAAGAGAAGTACAATGTTGACGTGAAATACGAAGAAGTAGCAGCACCTGACCAAGTAAACAAGCTGATGAATGATGGGCCAGCTGGCATCGGGGCAGATGTAGTCGTATTCCCACACGATAACTTGGGTAAGGCAGTTACAGCCGGACTTCTTTTGCCGAACGATTACTTTGAAGAGCAAACACGTGCACAAAACTCTGAATTGGCAATCAACGCAACAAGCTACGACGGAATGCTGTACGGCTATCCGCGTTCCGTAGAAACACTCATCATGTTCTACAACAAGGATCTTGTTCCAGAAGCACCTAAGTCAATGGAAGAAGTAATTGAGCTTTCGAAGAAAATGAATGACTTGAAAAATAAAAAATATACGTACATGTGGGAAATCGGAAACTTCTACTATGACTACTTGTTCCTCGCTTCCACGGGAGGATATGTATTCGGTAAAGAAGGCACTGACAAGACAGACGTTGGCTTGAACAACGAAGGCGCATTGAAGGGTGCTCAGTTCCTGCAAAACTTTGCGAAGCAAGTGCTTCCACTTACGACGTCTGACGTAACAGGCGATGTTAAGAAAGGTTTGTTCGCGAACGGCCAATTGGCAATGAACGTCGATGGGCCTTGGGCAATCCAAGACTTGAAGAAAACAGGCATTAACCTGGGTGCAGCTCCAATTCCTAGCATTGACGGCCAACCGTCCAAAACATTCTCTGGTGTAAAAGCTTGGTATGTTAACTCTTACACGAAATATCCAAATGCAGCGAAATTGTTCGCAGAGTTCGCTTCCACGAAGGAAGCTCAATTGAAGAGCTACGAATTGAACGGTCTTGTTCCTTCTAATAAAGAAGCAGCAGCAGATCCAAAAGTAACAAGCGATCCATTCACAGTAGCTGTACTTGAGCAATTCAAGAACTCCTACCCAATGCCGGTTATCCCTGAGATGGGTAACGTGTGGAGCCCAATGGCCGCAGGCTTGGCAGACATTTTGAATAAAGGCAAAGATCCTAAGGCAGCGCTTGATAACGCCGTTAAACAAATAAAAGATGCGATCAAGTAAGGAGTAACACAAGTGGCCCGGGGAGTGAATCACGCTTGCCCGGGCTGTTTGTTAGACAGACCTCCTAGATACATGCCTACCATGCATACTTATTGGATAGCTATTGGAGAGTAGGAAAGGAGAAAGGCGATATGAGCACTACACAATCGGTGTCGACAACCGCAAACCATACGAATAGTCCTTCGCAAGAGCCGTCGCCAATGAAAGCTTCGCCTGGCACAGGCAAGAAGGCAGCTGTGTTGTCTGCTCTGTTCTGGGGATTGGGGCAACTCTTTAATCGTCAGTACCTCAAAGGTATTTTGCTGATGCTGCTTGAAGCAGTCGGACTATTTTACCTGATTAACTATTTGCCGCGAGCGATATGGGGAATATACACGCTCGGAACACAAACATCCCAAATGGTTAAGGTCGGGAGAGTGTACAAACCCGTACATGGTGACCATTCTATTCATTTGCTCATTACCGGATTAATCACACTTCTTGTCTTGTTTATCTTCATCTGGATATACGTACTCGTCGTCAAAGACGCGAAAGCAGTTGGGAAGCTGCGGGAAGAAGGCAAGAAACCGAATAACTTCCTTGAAAGTTTGGCATATGTCAAAGAAACGAAGTTTGCTTACTTGTTCCTGGCACTGCCAGCAACAGCGGTATTGTTCTTTACGATCATGCCGATCATCTTTATGATTTTGCTTGCCTTTACGAACTATTCTGCACCGGATCATGTTCCACCGAAAAATCTGGTCAGCTGGGTTGGATTCCAGAACTTTGTTGATCTTCTACAGCTTGGTACATGGAGCGGCACGTTCTATGGCGTACTGACATGGACCATCATTTGGGCAATACTTGCTACCGTTACTTGCTACTTCGGCGGTATTCTGGTCGCACTCTTGATTCAACAACCGGGTGTGAAAATGAAGACCATGTGGCGCACAATCTTCATCATCCCATACGCAATTCCACAAATGTTGTCGTTCTTGATTATGAAGAACATGTTTAACGGAGAATTTGGGCCGATCAACCAATACTTGAGCTACTTCGGCTTAGGTAAGCTTCCATGGCTCTCTGATCCTTTCTGGGCGAAAGTAACGGTATTGATTGTCAACATGTGGGTAGGTATTCCCGTTACGATGGTACTTGTTATCGGGATCTTGACAACCATTCCTAAAGATATGTATGAAGCGGCTGAGGTAGATGGAGCAACTGCATGGCATAAGTTCAAGGCCATTACGATGCCGATGATTCTGTATTCAACAGCACCAATTTTGATTGGTCAGTTCGCAGGTAATATTAACAACTTTAACGTTATTTTCTTGCTGACGAACGGTAACCCGCCAAATGGTGAGTACCAGTACGCGGGAAGCACCGACTTGCTTGTTACGTGGTTATATAAGCTGACACTCGATAACAACAAGTACAACATCGCAGCAGCGATCGGTATTATCATCTTTATTATTGTTGCATCTCTGTCGATCTGGAGTTACCGCCGGACGAAATCATTCAAAGAGGAGGACATGATCCAATGAGTACAGGAGCTAAGAAAAAGTCGCTTATTCGTCTGTCCTTCAGTTATTTGCTGCTTATTGCAATTGCAGTATGCGTCCTGTATCCGACAATTTGGATCGTTATGTCATCCATTCGTCCGGGTACCTCGCTGTTCAGTGATTCGCTCATTCCAAGCAATCCGACTTTTGAACATTACGTAAGCTTGTTTACTTCTAAGGAATATCAATATGGACTGTGGTACTTGAATACATTGAAGATTGCAACCTTCAATATGATCTTCGGTGTCATTCTCGTCGTCATGACGGCATACGCATTATCTCGGTTCCGGTTCTATGGCCGTAAAAACCTCATGTCTGGGATGCTTGTACTGGGGATGTTCCCAGGTTTCATGAGTATGATTGCGATTTACATTTTGCTGATGCAATTGAACTTGCTTGATACGCATTTCGCGTTGATTCTCGTATATTCAGCGGGTGCGCCGCTAGGGGCATTTGTTGTCAAAGGCTTCTTCGATACGATTCCGAAGAGCTTGGAGGAATCCGCTCGCATCGATGGTGCGACGCACTGGATTGTATTCCGTAAAATCATGCTGCCATTGTCAAAGCCGATGATTACGTACGTAGGGCTGATGACATTTGCCGGCGCATGGGGTGACTTTATCTTCGCCCGTCTCGTCCTTCGCTCCAAAGAGAACTACACACTGGCGATTGGACTGTGGGACATGGTCAATAATGCATCGACGAACTTTACGATGTTTGCCGCTGGTGCGGTATTGATCGCAGTTCCGATTGCACTACTGTACTTGTTCCTGCAGCGCTTCCTCGTGGAAGGCTTGACAGCAGGTGCAAGCAAGGGCTGATGAGCCTGCGGTATGTGCAGAGGGAAATGAAGGTTTTAACTTAGGCAGAAAGAAAGTCCGCTTTTCATCATTGGGAAGGTTGCATGAACTCCATGAGTAAATGCAAGACTCGATGCCCGGTTGCATCGTAAATGATCTCGTGATCAAAAAGCGGACGATACAAATTCTAGGGTAGAACAGCGGAGGGATTATCATGCAAGATACTAGTGCAGCTATACATCCGGACAATGCAAGTGAACAGACACATACACAGACAGGTGTACAGCTAGGAGCGATCTCTCGTGTTGCTGAGCAAGATGGTTCGTTATGGCTAGTCGGTAAATACTTCAATCTCGCAATCACTTCAGTTGGTGCCGGAGTAATCCGCATCAAGACATATAGAGGACATCAGCCGGACTGGAAGACGTCCCCGGCAATCGTGAACAAGGACAGTCGTATTCCACAAACGATGAAGTGGTCTACTACGGAGGAGCTTGTATCTATTACAATCGGCCACACGCTTCTCGAAGTGGATCGTCAATCTGGTGCGTTCCGCATTAGCAACGAGAGCCAGCCAAATGTAGAATTGGTCAGCCTGCAGCGTAACCGTGAATCCGTGGGCGACTATACGGCATTTGTTGCCCTGGACAAGGACGACCATATTTACGGACTAGGTGAGAAAACAGGATTCCTCGACAAGCGCGGCGAGCGCTATACGATGTGGAACTCCGACGTATATGCACCGCATGTGCCGGAAATGGAAGCTTTGTATCAATCCATTCCATTCCTAACAGTATTGAACCAAGGCAACAGCTATGGCTTGTTCTTGGATAATCCAGGCAAAACCGTATTCGATATGCGTACGTTTGCTGATATGGCGATGATGCAAACATGGACAGGCGAATTCGATTTGTATTGGATCGAAGGGCCTTCGATGAAGGATGTTATTATCCGTTACGGCGACTTGACTGGCCGTATGCCGCTGCCGCCGAAATGGGCACTTGGCTATCACCAATCCCGTTACAGCTACATGGATGAGCAGGAAGTATTGAACTTGGCTCATACGTTCCGTGAGAAGGAAATTCCATGTGATGTTATCCATCTCGACATTCACTATATGAACGGATATCGTGTCTTCACATTCGATGAGAATCGTTTCCCGAATCCGAAGGACATGATGGATCAGCTCAAGGAGCTTGGCTTCCACATCGTGCCGATCGTCGATCCAGGCGTGAAGAAGGATCCGTTGTACGCGGTATATATGGAAGGTGTCGACAACGACTATTATTGTAAGACAGCGGAAGGCGAAATCTACACAGGGCCAGTATGGCCTGGAGAGAGTGCTTTCCCAGACTTCACGGAATCACGCGTGCGTGACTGGTGGAAGGAGAAGCAGAGCTTCTATACCGAACTCGGCATCGATGGCATCTGGAACGACATGAACGAGCCAGCAATCTTCAATGAAACGAAGACGATGGACGTGAACGTCATTCATAAAAATGAAGGGGACCGCAAGACGCATGGTGAAATTCACAATTTGTACGGCATGTTCATGTCCCAAGCAAGCTACGAAGGCTTAAAGGCGTTGCTTGAAGGCAAGCGTCCGTTCGTCTTGACACGTGCAGGCTACAGCGGTGTGCAGCGCTATGCAGCCGTATGGACAGGCGACAACCGCAGTTTCTGGGAGCATATGTCTATGGCAATGCCAATGGTATTGAACCTGGGTGTATCCGGTGTTCCGTTTGCAGGTCCAGATATCGGTGGATTTGCACACCATACTAGCGGCGAATTGCTTGCTCGCTGGACGCAAATGGGCGTATTCTTCCCATATGTCCGCAACCATAGTGCGATCGATATGCTTCGTCAGGAGCCATGGTCGTTCGGTGAAGAAATCGAGAAAATCTGCCAGCAGTACATTTCGATGCGTTATGAATGGATGCCTTACCTGTATCACTGGTTCTATGAAGCTTCAACAACAGGGCTTCCATTCATGCGTCCGCTTGTACTGGAATACCCGACAGATCCTGAAGTATACAACCTGTGCGATCAGTTCTTGGTGGGTGATTCGGTTATTATTGCACCGATTTACCGCCCGAATACGCAATATCGTTCCGTATACTTGCCAGAAGGCGAGTGGGTGGACTACTGGAGCGGGGAGCGCTTTGCAGGCAAGCAGCATATTCATGTGCATGCACCGCTTGATAAGCTTCCGATCTTCGTTCGCTCAGGAGCTATTCTGTTGCAAGGCCCAGTACGTCAGCATGCAGGCGAGAAGGCTGTAGAAGAATATGTGGCGGCAGTGGCTTACTTGCAAGGTGCAGGCCATACTTCTCAATTGGAGTGGTATGAGGATGATGGTTTGACGTTCGAATATGAGAACGGCAAATGGAACAAAATGTTGATCCAAGTGACTGAGTCCGAACAGTGCATTCAGTTGTCTACGGAATATACAACACGTGGCTATGATTCCGAGCGTGACAGCATCTGTTTCCGCCTGATTGGTCTTGCATCTGCTCCGAAGAGCGTTGGCGAACTCGGCGAATCCGTATCTGCTGAGCAGTTGGCTAAGCAAGCGTCTGGTTGGAGCTATGATGCAGCACGTCAGGAGCTTCGTGTGAAGCTTCCAGAGAGTGCAGCTCGTATTGAATTGAATATAACAATGTAATTGCTATAATTGCTGCAAGAATAGGAGCGGGTATTTATCTCATCATGGGGTAAATACTTGCTCTTTTTTTGTAGGCAGACGATTGCCCCTCATTTGGACAATGAATTTGTGCCCCGTATCCACGGTGAAGTTGTTCCTTCATAAGTACTAGTATTATTGCTTTCCCCATTCAATCATGATCAGGTGTCGAACACGCTGATAACTTTAATTCTTCCTTCTATAATAAGTCGAACTGTAATCGGATGTTCATATTCGGTTCATGAAGCCTATCTACAATAAGAACATGTTCACAGAGAAGTTCGGTTAGAGCTTGGCTCGGAATACCGAAGCAGAAAAGGCTTGCTATGCGGTAGGCCGCTGCCTTTGAATTCATATTCTGTAGTAGATAGGAGTGAAAGAGAGATGTTCTTGGCGATTCGAGAAATGAAGCATGCCAAATCGAGATTTATGCTGATTGGACTCATTATGGTGCTGGTTGCCTGTTTGACGTTTATCGTATCAGGGCTTGCGAATGGTCTATCAGCTGCAACAACGTCAGCCATTAAGGAAATGAATGCAGACTATCTTGTCTTCCAAGCAGATAGCGATAATAAATTGAATCGTTCCTCACTTAAGGAGGAGAAGCTTGAAGAGATAAGAGCACAAGAAGGAGTAACGGCTGCAGCTCCACTTATTCAGACGATGCTAACAGTGGCGTCAGAGCAGGCGGACAAGAAAGTAGATGTAACGCTGTTCGCCATTGAACATAACAGCATTCTTATGCCGAAGGTTACGGAAGGGAGATCATTGTCCGGGAGCGGGAACCATGAGGTTGTAGTGGATGCATCGCTTAAGACGAAGGGTGTTAAGTTGGGAGATACGCTTCGTATTAAAGATACTGACGCAGTATTGAAAGTAGTAGGTTTTGCGGAGCATCAGTCGATAAGTCATATGCCGGTCGTCTTTATGGACATGGAGGGATTGAAGTCGCTTATGACTTCCCTTGACCAGCGAATGCCACATCTAAATGCAGTAGCGGTTACTGGAGATGAAGCAATCAAACAGACTCTTACTGATAATGTAGAAGGAATTCAGCTCGCGACGAAGCAGGAGGCGCTAAAGGGGATTCCAGGATATAAGGAAGAACAGAGCTCGCTGTCCATGATGCTGTCCTTCTTGGTGGTAATTGCAGCTTTTGTTCAGGCTGTGTTCTTCTATGTTATTACGTTGCAAAAAACGAATCAGTTCGGCGTTCTTAAGGCGATTGGGGCGAGCACCTCTTACCTGGCCTCCAATCTAATAGGTCAAGTGGCACTGCTTGCGATTGTGTCGGTTGCGCTCAGTATTGGGTTAACCTTCGGGATGACCTCTATGTTCCCGGATACGATGCCGTTTGAATTGGGAGTAGGTGTACTTGCGCCATTCTCGGTACTGCTTATCGGGGTCTCCATCGTAGGCGCGTTATTGTCACTTCGTCGAATTGCGAAGGTAGATGCCATAGAAGCGATTGGGAGGGTGGAGTAGATGACAGATATACTCGTAATGGATAAAGTGAGTAAAAGCTATGGGGAAGGGGACACGGTAGTAACGGCACTTAAGCAAGTATCACTTCGTGTGGGAAAAGGTGAGTTTGTGGCGGTTGTAGGCCCATCGGGCTCGGGGAAAAGTACGTTTCTTTCTATTGCAGGTGCACTGCTTACACCAACGAGCGGCCGCGTTATGATTGGAGGAACGGATGTTACTGCTGTATCTCCGGGAAAGCTTAACCGTGTTCGGTTAGAGCATATCGGGTTTGTATTTCAATCCTCTAATCTAGTCCCTTATCTAACGGTAATTGACCAACTGCGTCTAGTGGCGAAGCTGGCGAAATGCAGCGACCAGATTGCGAATGATAGAGCGGTGGAACTGCTGAAAGAAGTGGATATGGTGCATCGCATGCATCACTATCCGGATAAGTTGTCTGGCGGAGAGCGGCAGCGTGTTGCGATCGCACGAGCGATGATGAATGACGCTAATCTTATACTAGCAGATGAACCAACAGCGAGCCTTGATTCCAAGCGGGGCAGAGCAGTAGTGGAGATGCTCGCTGCCGAAGTGAAATCTAGACAAAAGGCTGCTGTCATGGTCACCCACGATGAGCGTGTGCTCGACTTATGTGATCGGATCGTTACGATTAAGGATGGTGCTTTGATTACCGGAGACGGAGAGCATTCTCGTATTACAGTGAACCAAACAGACAGAATGACAGCGGCTAATAGGTAATAAGGATGAAGGGCGGCATATTATATACCGCTCTTCATCACTTTATATCAAATGTAATTTTTTTCTTATTGCAAGTATAGGGGGATATATGATAAATTATTTCTTGTCACTTCGACACGAAACTTGTTGAAAGAAACAACAAAAACAACTTAAAAAAAGTTGTTGACAAGAAAATGTCGATTGGATATAATAATTAAGCGCTGATGACACAAGACATTAGCTGCTTAAATAGAAATACAAGTTCTTTGAAAACTGAACAACGAGCAACGTTTGTGAATGAGGTAGCAATACCTCGTCAAAAGATATGAGCAGTTCAAACTTAACTTTAACGGAGAGTTTGATCCTGGCTCAGGACGAACGCTGGCGGCGTGCCTAATACATGCAAGTCGAGCGGACTTGAAGGAGTGCTTGCACTCCTGATGGTTAGCGGCGGACGGGTGAG
>NZ_KK366029.1:0-376599 GCF_000686865.1 Paenibacillus sp. UNC217MF
CGGTACGCGAGCTGGGTTCAGAACGTCGTGAGACAGTTCGGTCCCTATCTGTCGCGGGCGTAGGAAATTTGAGAGGAGCTGTCCTTAGTACGAGAGGACCGGGATGGACGCACCGCTGGTGTACCAGTTGTTCCGCCAGGAGCATAGCTGGGTAGCTATGTGCGGAAGGGATAAGCGCTGAAAGCATCTAAGCGTGAAGCCCCCCTCAAGATGAGATTTCCCAATTAGTAAGACCCCTTGAAGACGACGAGGTAGATAGGTTGGAGGTGGAAGCACAGCAATGTGTGGAGCTGACCAATACTAATCGGTCGAGGGCTTATCCTATTTGATTCAGAGCACGACACTTTCGCATTCAGTTTTCAAGGTTCAAACCTTGTAATTGTATCATGAATCGCGTATAATACGGTGGACAAGCGTATTGCGCACCTTAACGAATTGGAGAGATACCCAAGAGGCCGAAGGGGACGCTTTGCTAAAGCGTTAGGGTGTAACAGCCGCGAGGGTTCGAATCCCTCTCTCTCCGCCAGTTATATTCTGGTGATACAATTGATGATAATATGGCGGTGTAGCTCAGCTGGCTAGAGCGTACGGTTCATACCCGTGAGGTCGTGGGTTCGACTCCCTCCGCCGCTACCATATTACCTTTCTTACAACAACATGGACGCTTAGCTCAGCTGGGAGAGCATCTGCCTTACAAGCAGAGGGTCGGCGGTTCGATCCCGTCAGCGTCCACCATAATATGCCGGTGTAGCTCAGTTGGTAGAGCGGCTGACTTGTAATCAGTAGGTCGAGGGTTCGACTCCTTTCGCCGGCACCATTTTAACCATCCTGGAGCTGTGGTGTAGAGGCCTAACATGCCTGCCTGTCACGCAGGAGACCGCGGGTTCGAATCCCGTCAGCTCCGCCATTTTTATCTCAAGTAAAAGTGGAGGTCAACCCCACTTTTTTTAATTGAATACGGCTTGGTAGCTCAGTCGGTAGAGCAAAGGACTGAAAATCCTTGTGTCGGCGGTTCGATTCCGTCCCAAGCCACCATTGCAAAATGGAGGATTAGCGAAGTGGCCAAACGCAGCAGACTGTAAATCTGTTCCCGTCCGGGTTCGGTGGTTCGAATCCATCATCCTCCACCATTTGCGAGCCATTAGCTCAGTTGGTAGAGCACCTGACTTTTAATCAGGGTGTCGAAGGTTCGAGTCCTTCATGGCTCACCAGTTTATTCAATCAATCTCAGCGGAAGTTGAGGTTTTTTTGTATGTTCACAACTATACCGAATGTAGGTGAAGACAGCATGAACAAGTGGATCATACGAGTGATTGTGTTTGTGGCAACTACGTTTATTGGCTTTGGTATTGCAAAATGTTTTGACGCAATCGGGAAGCCAAGGATAGCGGGTATTATTTATGCGTGCAGTATAGTGGCCGTGTTGGCTGCAGAAGAATGGATGGGAATGAAACAAAACAAACAGGTTGCTAAACAACGCATATAACACTCATCATACATAAGTACCGGACTGGGATTAGCCAGTCCGGTTTTTTTGTATCTTGATATGGTACAATGGAAGTAATTTATGCTGGATGAAATGGGTTGAGAGCGATGATGGATAAGCAAGCATTACAACTGCAAATCGAGCGACTAACAGGTATGCGCTTAGAGTCGCAACACATATCAACGGCACAGTGGGAAGATTGGATATCAGCAGCTGTGGGAGTGAAGGATGGAACTCCATCTCCTCGTACGATGGTGAAGCATGATGAGGAATGGTATTTGTTATGGAAGCAGGGTAAGACCACCACCGAAGTCATGAAGCTGCAAGGGAAATCGCTATCGGGACAAGAGCTGCAATGGCTTGAATTAGTGCTGTTGATGCAGCATCAACCGAAACCGGCGATGGATACGGTTCATGTCACGGATGAGCAGCAGGCCTATCTAATCGGTCAATGGATCATCGAGCACATGCGAGATGGAGATACGGCCGCGGAAATTCCGGACTCCTTCTCATGGAAGACGAAAATGTTCACACAGACAGTGCCTTTCTTGCTTGTTGCGGAACATGCTCATCGAGATGGGCCAGGGTACAAGCATTTATATAAACTGCTCAAGTCTTATTTTGGCGGAGAATTGATCCTCCTTCCTTTATCGGATAAGGAGTGGCTGATCTTATGTCCCGAGCAACTGATTCAAGTTAGTGAGGCAGATGAGGATGTAGAAACGAAGGAGACGATGGAAGAGCAGCTTACTTCTTTTTGTCTGGGACTGTATGAGCTGGTGGCCAGTGAATGGGTAGGTGACAGCCAGCTGTCCATTGGGTATCCTTTTGCACCGGTGAAAGGTATGCCGTCGGTCGTTAGCCAGCTGAGAGAAACGATGTACTTGGGGCGGACGTTCCATGTCACAGACAATATTCATCTTCCATGGGAGCTGCATTTAGAACGGCTTGTCAATAGTATACCAGATGCGGTTCGTAAGCAGTTTCTGCAGCGTGTCGTTACGAAGGCAGACAGCTTCAATGATGTAGAAACACTGTCTACGCTGGATACGTTCTTCCAGCATGACTGTAGTGTAAGCGAGACAGCCAAGCGTCTCTATATCCATCGCAATACGCTATTATACCGATTAGATAAGATTAAACATGAGACCGGGTTGGACGTTCGTCAATTTACGGATGCTGTGTTGGTAAAATTGATATTGCTATTGTACAAAGTAACAAAATAGGCCATTCATTTTTTGTGCAGTTTGTGTATGGTCATTTGTACAGGGTTCCGGTAAGATAAATGTATCGAAAGTAACCGATTACATTGTATCTAACTATAAGGGGGAAACGCACATGGCAGGCGTACGTTTAGAACATATTTACAAGAAGTACTCAGGTTCAGATAATCCAACAGTTAAGGATGTTAACCTGGACATTCAAGACAAAGAGTTCCTCGTATTGGTAGGCCCATCTGGTTGCGGTAAGTCGACAACACTGCGTATGATCGCAGGTCTTGAAGAAATCTCTGAAGGTAAATTGTTCATTGGCGACCGCCTTGTGAATGACGTTGCTCCTAAAGATCGCGATATCGCGATGGTATTCCAATCTTACGCGTTGTACCCGCATATGAACGTGTATCAGAACATGGCATTCGGTTTGAAACTGCGTAAGTTCAAAAAAGAAGATATCGACAAGCGCGTTCGTGAAGCAGCTCGCATCTTGGACATCGAGCACTTGCTTGATCGCAAGCCTAAGGCTTTGTCCGGTGGTCAGCGTCAGCGTGTTGCCTTGGGTCGTGCGATCGTTCGTGAACCACAAGTATTCTTGATGGACGAACCACTTTCCAACTTGGATGCAAAATTGCGCGGTCAAATGCGCGCGGAAATCTCCAAGCTTGCTAAGCGTTTGCAAACAACTGTTATCTACGTAACGCATGACCAAATCGAAGCGATGACGATGGGTGACCGTATCGTTGTTATGAAAGACGGTATCATTCAACAAGCAGCTTCCCCGGACGTATTGTACAATCATCCGGTTAACATGTTCGTTGCAGGATTCATCGGATCCCCTACAATGAACTTTATTACAGGTGTATTGTCTGAAGAAGGCGGCAACTTCCGCTTCAAGGCGACTGGCTTGGATGTAGCAGTTCCTGCAGGCCGTGCACAAATTTTGAAGGAAAAAGGATATGTAGGCAAAGAGGTTATTCTCGGCGTGCGTTCCGAAGATATCCATGAAGAGCCAGTATTCTTGGAAGCTTCCCCAAGCAGCATCTTCTCTGCAGCTATCGAAGTTACAGAGAACATGGGTCATGAAATGTTCTTGTACTTGACAGGTGTAGGCAAGGAAACGGTTATCGCTCGTGTAGACGGACGTTCTAACGCGAAAGAAGGCCAAAATGTGAAGCTTGCTATCGACATGAACAAAATCCACATTTTCGACAAAGATTCCGAGTTGAACTTGTTCGAAAGCTAATTGGATACAATAAATAGAAGGCTGGCCCTGAGGGCCAGCCTTTTTTGCATGTTTTTGTTTCGTAATCTGTATGTTCAGTGAAGTATGGATGTTCGGATCGTGGAAGATTGAACCGCTTTTATTTTTGCTCAAAATCGAGGCCTGTTTTTGAATTTCTTAGATCCATAGTCCCCCAATTACTGCAACCCATTCAATGTGGTGCGTACAGGCTGGGAGAAGTTGTTTCCACTTGCTTGATCCCAGTTGATGGACCAGGTCATGACCCCACGGAAGTTGCGATAGCCTGAGGGTTTGATCAACTGATAGGTACCTCCGTATGCCGTTCCCTTGACGAGATATTGCAATGCCTTATCGATATTTGCAGGTGACGTATAACCGCCGCCTGCTGCAGCTGGAGCAGCTGGCAAGCCGATGGCGATTTGGTCTTCGCGCAATGCTGGGAAGCGGTTGGATGCGTTGCCGTTGACCGGGAAGCCTTGCAGCAGCATTTCAGCCATAGCTACTTGGAAATCCGCTGTGCCCTGGCTATAGGAACGTCCATCCAGTGCGGTTATGGAGCCTGTATTGTAATGTTGAACATGAAGGATGTTCAAGCGATCTTTAAATGCATAAATTACAGGCAGATAAGCTCCCCATGGGCCACCGTATGCAACCATGCCACCCTGTACATATGCAGTTTCTGGCGCCATAGTTAGCATGAAGTCTGAGGATTTTCCTTGTAGAATCGTCCGGATTGCGCTAATGAGATTAACAATCTTCGGTGTTGTTGGGTTTTTAAAGTCGGTATCGGCACCAGTCAAGGCAAGCGAGCTTCCTTCCAAATCAATGTCGATTCCGTTGAATCCATATTCTTGAATGAGATCATTCATAGAACGTACGAAACTATCTCTAGCTGTGGTAGAGGTGAGTTCGACGGTTCCATTTGCCCCACCAATCGAAATAAGCACTTTTTTGCCTTGGGATTGAAGTAAAGCGATATCAGCCTTGAATTGTTCCTTCGTTGCGTTGTAAGGAGTGAAGGCCATTGTTACTCGATCGCCGATTGGCTCAGCAAATGCAACCTGGATGATATCGTAGCGCGGAGATATATCCTTTAAGCGGATATTGGTCGATCCATTATCGAAGTTATGCCAGTAGCCGATTAATTGTTTTGAGCCGCTGCCAATCGGAACTTGAGGGGTATCAGCAGTAAGAATGTTGCTGTCCGCAGAACGATTGCCGGCAGCGTCGTAGGCACGAACGAGAATCGTGTAAGAGGTGGCTGCAGTGAGCCCAGTCAATGTGTAGGTCGTGTTGGATGTTGAAGCAGCGTTGGTTCCGTTAAGGAGAATATCATATCCGGCGACGCCAATATTGTCGGTCGATGCATTCCACGAGAGGGTTAAACTGGTTGGTGTAGCAGACAACAGTTGTAATCCTGTTGGGGCAGTTGGGGGTTCTGTATCCACAGGGGCCGTATTCGTATGGACGGCCAGACTGTTGCTCGCTTCTGACCGGTTGCCAGCAGCGTCGAGGGCTTTGATACTGAATGAGTAGGCTGTGTCTGGGGTAAGTCCTTTGGCAGTGTACGATGTGGTATTCGTAGTGCCTGCCAGTTGTGAGCCATTATACACTTCGTAAGATACGACGCCCACATTATCCGTAGCTGGGTTCCAGGCTAATACGACTTCAGTAATGCCAATTGAAGATGCGCGCAGGTTGGTTGGGGCTGTAGGAGGTGTCGTGTCAACAGGCTCATCTGCTGACAGCTTCCATAAAGCAGGGACATTCGGTGGTTCCCAGCCGGTTAGTGAAGTATGCGGCTGAATGCAAGCATAAGTCTTGCCGCTATAGGAGACGAGATCCCCGGTTTTGTAGGCGGTATTCGGTGACCATGGGGCTGCCGCCCCTAAGACAGTGGCAGGGAAGAGTGACAACAAGAGGATAAAGACGAGAGCAAGGGATGAAAATAATTTTGGAAGCGGATTCATTGACAGACGTAAGGAACTTCGTTTCATATGATTGCCTCCTTCGTTCAAATATAAGGTTATGGACGAATGGGCCTGACAAGGAAGTCGTCATAGGTGGATTTCGGATTCATCGTCCTGCTCGCTTAACCTATTTATCAGCCAGGTACGGGAATCGGGATAAATATCATACACCTCCTTATCGATAGGTAGTTTGGAATATTCGTGGAGATAGGGTGATTTTCCTGCATCCCTTCAACAAATATGGAAAAAAATCGTGGAATATGCCAAGGTTGTGCTTGCGAAAGATGGAACGTTGAAAAAAGCTAGTTTTTCCTATACGATGAATACAAAGAGATACGGCATTATTGGCATCATAACAGGACGTAATCGATTGTGAGCAATGCCGGAGACGAAGGAGTGAACGACGATGGCCAAAAAGGTAAAGGTCTCCGAAATGGTGGAACAGTTCCACCTGGAGGTGCTGGCTGGCGATACAGGCTTGAAGCGAACAATTACTGTTGATGATTTACATCGCCCAGGCCTCGAGATGGCCGGGTATTTCGAATATCACCCGAAGGAACGAGTACAGCTTCTTGGTAAGACTGAGCTTGCCTTCTTCGAAATGCTCTCCCCCGAGACGAAGCGAGAGCGTATGCAATTGTTCTGCTCGGAAGAGATGCCTTGCATCATCGTAACAAGAGGACTCGAGGTTCCGCAGGAAATTCTCGACGTATGTCAGGAGCAGGGAGTGCCTCTGCTGCGCTCGCGCACCGCAACAACGATTCTATCGAGTCGCATTACGAGCTTCCTTGAGAAAAAGCTGGCACCAACGGCTACCATTCATGGTGTACTGGTCGATGTATACGGTGTTGGTATGCTAATTACTGGCGGCAGCGGGATTGGTAAGAGTGAGACTGCCTTAGAGCTGGTTAAACGCGGACATCGTCTAGTAGCGGATGACGCGGTAGAGATCCGTCAAACTTCTGACAATGTATTGCACGGTTCGGCACCAGAGCTGATCCGCCATCTGCTTGAAATTCGCGGTATCGGCATCATCAACGTGATGACGTTGTTCGGGGCAGGTGCTATTCGGAACAATAAGCGAATCAGCGTGGTCATCTCTCTAGAGAATTGGCAGCAAGATAAGCAATATGATCGTCTTGGCATTGATGAAGAGACAACGAGAATTATTGATACGGATGTCCCTCTTGTTACCGTACCGGTTCGCCCAGGTCGGAACTTGGCCGTTATTATTGAAGTAGCAGCCATGAACTATCGCCTCAAGCGTATGGGTTACAATGCGGCATTGCAGTTTACGAACAAGCTGACGGAAACGATTGCCGAGGATATGGACGATTTCGATTGATCATCAGTGTAGCCTAATATAATGAAGGAGTGTAGAGCATGGCAACGATGCTGCTAGACCCGATAGCCATTCAGCTCGGACCATTGAAAGTGCATTGGTACGGGATTATTCTTGGTACCGCTGCACTGGTTGGGCTGCTGCTTGCGATTCGGGAAGGGAAGAGATTTGGCATATCCCAAGATTTCTTTATGGATTTGGTATTGTTCGGTGTACCCTCCGCATTAATCGGGGCACGCGCGTATTATGTCGCGTTCAAGTGGGATGAATATAAGGACAATTGGGTAGATGTCTTTAAAATATGGAACGGGGGCATTGCCATCTACGGTGCTCTCATAGGTGCAGTCATCTGCGCGCTCATCTATGTCCGTAAGAAAGGATATACTTTTTGGCGGATTGCAGATATTTGTGCACCAGGACTTCTCATCGGACAAGCGATTGGACGGTGGGGGAACTATGTGAATCAAGAAGCATATGGAGGGCCGGTTGAGGAATCATTTTTGCGCAATAGCTTGCACCTCCCTGATTTTATTGTGAATCAAATGAACGTCCAAGGCACATTCCATCACCCAACCTTTCTGTATGAGTCTCTGTGGAGCTTCATAGGAGTGTTGCTGTTATTCGGCTTGCGACGTCTGCGCAGTGTTCGCAGTGGTGAAGTATTCATCAGCTACCTCATTTGGTATTCCATCGGCCGATTCTTTATCGAAGGCCTTCGCACGGATAGCTTGGCTTACCAAGGTTCAGACTGGGTAGTGTCGCTTATTGATGGATTGTGGTCGCCAATGACGGTCGTATTCGAGCCAGGCTTCCTTGATCCTGCGTATGGAAATGTACGTATCTCGCAGCTGCTAGCGATCTTCTTGATTGTGGCCGGTGTAATTATGATTATTATTCGTCGTATGACTGGTGCCGCGCGAGTTCCTTATCATGCGCCGATCGTGTCAACCCTTCGTACGGAGGCTGCTGCTGGTAGCACGAAAAAAGCAGTGACGACACAGGTGGATAAGGCCGAAGAGAATGTACATGATACAGGAGCATCTGCGGAAGAGCATTCAGACAATGCACAATCGGAAACTGTGAACACCGAAACTGCACAAACCGAAGCTGCACAAACCGAAGCTGTGCAGGAATCATCTGACATTGATGATGCGAATGAAGCGAAAGATAACCAACTACAAGATCATAACGAGAGCAAGAAGGAGTAATTAATGAAAATGATACGAACGGTACTGTTTGACTTAGACGGCACGATTATCGACACGAACGAGCTGATTATCGAGACATTTCTCCACGTTCTGCGGGACAAGACGCCGTCACCGTTCACTCGTGAACATATTATCCCGAGTATGGGATTAACGCTTGAAGAGCAGCTTCGAATTTTTACAGGGCAGGATCAGGTGGATGAACTGGTAGCAGCGTATCGTAAATACAATTTAGAACGCCATGATGAGCTTGTTCGTGAGTTTCCTTATGTGAAGGAAGTGATGGCGGATTTGCATGCATCAGGCATTCAGCTTGGTGTCGTGACGACAAAAATGCGGGCGACAACAGAGCGGGCGCTGCGTATGTTCGGACTCATTGATTACTTAAGCACGATTGTTACTGTACAAGATGTCAATCATCCGAAGCCGCATCCTGAACCGGTGCTGCGAGCCGTTGAAGCACTGCAGGCAAATCCAGCACAGACAATTATGGTTGGTGATAGTCCGGCTGATATTCTATCTGCGAACGCTGCCGGCGTAATATCATGCGGTGTAGCTTGGTCGCTGAAGGGAGAAACTGTCCTTAGCCAATACGAGCCACGCCATATTATTCATGACATGCGGGATCTGTACGCATTGGTCGGATTGGAGCGGAAATAGAAGTGAGAGATGTGGAGCGGCATCCTGTCGAAGGGCCGAACAGTCTATGGCAAATCTACCGAACCGTCAGTCCTTGGAAGGGAATGTGGAATTTCATTTGCATTCAGCTTGCACGATACAGCCCCTCCTTGCGTTTGAAGTTGTGGATATATCGCAAGCTGCTGCGCATGAAGGTAGGTGAATGCACAGCCTTCGGTCTAATGGCGATGGTGGATGTCTTTTTCCCTGAACGAATCGAGATTGGGGATAATACGATAATCGGCTATAATTCCACGATCTTAGCACATGAGTATTTGACACACGAATATCGGCTTGGAACGGTTCGGATTGGCAGTCATGTGATGATTGGAGCCAATAGTACGATCTTGCCGGGTGTCACGATTGGGGATCACGCTGTTGTCGCGGCGGGAACAGTCGTGCATAAAGACGTATTGCCTGGTCAAATGGTTGGCGGCAATCCCATGCGGGTTATTCGGGATGCAGCTCCCATGATAGAAGCATCCTCACAATAGAAGGATAAGCTGAGAAGTGGTAGGAAAGGGGCTCCCCACCTGCCACTTTTTTTGGTATTTACAAACAATTTGAATATGGAAACAAAAATGACAACACTTGCGAAGTATGTTAGATTAAAATAAATGTAATGTTACTGGAAGAAGAGGGAAGTTCGACATGCGAAAGAAACGCACTGTAGGTGTCATATTGCTCATAGCTCTTCTAAGCAGCACGTTGTTCTTGAATACGGATGGGGTACAGGCGCTATCACATCGTATTGTATGGGACGGGTACAACGGTTCGGAAGAGCAGGCATTGTTAATGGGGAATGAATGGTATGTCCCAGCCGACGCCCTGAAGAATGCCTTCGGCATTCAAGTGCGTACGACAGACAAGCAATTAGACCTGGCACCAACGGATAATCTGGACTCACAATGGGTGTATACACCAGTCCATTATCGTGATGAAGTAGTGACACTGATGTACCACAATGTTCAGAAGAATCCAGATAACGTCACATTTATTTCACCGAATCAGTTGGAAGAGCAGATTCAGGCTTTACTCCATAATAACTATCATTTCATTTCCATGGATCAGTATATGAACTTTATGCTTCATGGAGGGTCGGTTCCACCGAATGCGGTCTTGATGACCTTCGACGATGGGTACGAATCTTTCTATACAGAAGTGTACCCGATCATGCAGAAGTACCATATACCTGCGACGAACTTCGTCATTGTCTCTACGATTGACAATCGCAAGAGTGCCGGACGACCGAAGCTGACATGGGAACAGATGCGTGAGATGAAGCGAAATGGAATGAGCTTCTTCAGCCATACGTACAATTCGCATGTATATACGGTGGTTAATGAGCAGGGTTCCTTGAGGCCGATGTTGTCCAAGCCAGAATATTTGAAGAAGCTGCATCGCAAGGAGCCACGCACGGAATTTACAGCGAAGGTTAAAAAGGATCTTAAGCGAGCTGAAGATCGCTTAAAGCAGATGCTTGGCAATACGTATAGTGTGGTTGCCTTCCCGTACGGGGCGTATAACAAGGATGTATTGGAAGTGTGCAAGCAGCTAGGTATTCATGTTACCTTCACGGTAAAGCCAGGTATCAATCAACGGACGACAACAAATGGATTCCGTATAAATGCAGGCAATCAGAAAATTCGAACATCAGAATTATTAGAACGCATGGGGAACAAGGGGAAAAATGTGCAGCTTGGGCGTGCAAAGACTTCCTATACAGTAAGTTGGGATCAAGCACCCATATATTCCGAGCTTACGCCGGTTAAAAAAAAGGACATTTGGTATCTGTCACTGCACCAGCTTCATCAACTATTCGGTATAAAATACGAAATTGACGACGTTCAACAAATTGTGAGGTTGTTTCCCGGGAAATAACCTCGAACGTTGTCATACGATAAAACTTATTATTTGCCGAGTTACCTCTTAGATTCGACACCCTTGATTCCTCGGTATGGGGAGAATGGATGACATGAGCAATAAGTCGAGCATTTCATCTTTATCGATATATAGAGCTATCGCGATGATGGCAGTTCTGTGCATCCATGCTACATCGCAGACGATTAAGGCGACACAGACAACCGACTCATTTGTTGTCTATAATTTTATGAATGTGTTCAGCAAATTTGCTGTTCCTGCTTTTTTGCTGCTGACAAGCTTCGTCATGTTTTATAATTATTGCGACAAAGGATTAACCTCATGGAGCTCCTTAAAGGAATTCTACACCAAGCGATTAAAACTAATTCTTCTCCCTTATGTAATCTGTTCTACTTGCTATTTTCTGTTGAATCATTGGCTTGCCTATCGCAGTCGTGGTCTGGGAGATACCTTACAGGCCTATGTTGTCAGCTTAATTAAAGGAACAGCATACACACACCTATACTATGTCATTATTCTAATTCAGTTTTATTTGATATTTCCGGTTATATTGTACTTCTTTCGCTCCGTAAAATCAGCGATATGGGCCATTCCTATTGGATTTGCCCTACATTGGGGCTTTGTCATTTGGAACAAGCTAGACCTGCATATTGTATACAAGGGGAGTCTGCTTGTGTCCTACTCGATCTATGTCATGGTAGGGGCGTTCATCGGTGTGTATTGGAACCGCATACAAGGTTGGTTCAATGCACTAACTCCTGAAGGCAGCAGACGTGATCGCTGGATTACGGCGGTGGTGTGGCTCGTGTGGATTGCGGCTTCACTCGGCCATGTTCAGCTATGGTATGCAACTTATAAATATGGTATGCGCTTCAATACGTTATGGTATGAGGCAGCTTGGAATGCCCATGCTTTGCTGTCGTGCGTCGTACTCATTCAATTATCTCAATACATTGAACGCAGATTTCCTGAGAGATTCGTGAAGTTAATTACTAGATTCGGAGACGTCTCATTCGGCATTTATCTGATTCATCCCGTGATCTTATATCTCTATCGCAAGATTCCGCTAGGAGGCGGAGACTCGATTAGTTATGCGCTGTATATCGGGGGAGGGTTCCTGTGTGCGTTCCTTCTATCTTGGGCTATTGTAGAATTATGTCATCGCTATATTCCGTTCAGTTGGATGTTCTTTGGGGCGGTACCGAAAAAAAGAAGCGGGAATGTACAGAGGCAGAACCAACCAACACAGACGACAGTGCATCCTCCAAATTAGGTTATCACAATACACGCAGAGGCAAAGGTCTATCCTCATGAAGTTGGATCGTATAACGAACCCCGCAAAGTGAATGGAGGGATGCAATAGTGGCACGGAAAGAACGGATTTCGACTCTTTCTATCGTGCGCGCACTTGCCATGCTTGGTGTTATTAGTGTCCATGCAACTTCGGAAACCGCAGCGATGATGAAGACATCAAGCTTATTTTATGGGTATACCTTTTTCAAGTACGGTACACCAACATTTATTTTACTTAGCAGCATGGTGCTCTTCTATAACTATGGTGCTGGAGATAAGCTGCAGCCTCAGGTGCTGGGGAAGTTCTATAAGAATCGATTTCGCTATGTATTCATACCTTATCTAATCTGCTCAGTCTTCTATTTTATGCTTGTGCAGGTAACTTGGTATCCAGAGCGTTCGTGGAGTGAAGCAGTACCTATGTTCGTTACGAAGCTATTAACAGGAACTGCATATACGCACTTGTATTTTGTGTTTATTAGTATACAGTTCTACTTATTGTTCCCGTTGCTGCTAATGCTATTTCGCTCCCGGCGAGTTGTCGCTTGGGCCATCCCACTCGGCTTGGCCTTGCAATGGGGGTATGTATTATGGAACAAATATGGCGTGCAAATTCCGGCAAAAGGGAGTATTTCGCTGTCATACATAAGCTTTTATTTCGCAGGTGCTTACTTAGGAATTAACTTTCATAAAGTACGCCCTTGGCTTGATTCTTTGGGGCGAGCCTGCTCGGTACGCTATAAGCTGATAACAGGTTCAATCTGGTTGTTATGGCTTGGATTCGCGCTGCTACATGTGCAGATATGGTATTGGACACGCTCCACGGGCAAAGAGATGAACTCACTTATTTATGAACTGCTCTGGAACGGACATACGTTGTTATCTGCAATTGTACTCATCCAACTTGCCTTCTATCTGGAACGCCGTCTACCAGAGCTCGGAAGAAGACTACTGTCTCAGCTTGGGGATCTATCCTTCGGCATTTACCTCATTCATCCCGCGTTCCTTGCCCTGTATCGACAGTTTCCGTGGCATAAGGGGAGCGCATCGTTATATCCAATATTCATCTTTATTGGTTATGTGTTCGCCCTCGGGATGTCATGGATCATCGTGTATGAGGCACTTCGATTTATACCGGGCGCTTCATTTGGATTAGGGGCCCCGCCACGCGATTGGATGCAGAATCGGAAGAATCCAGCCGCAGCAGTTGAAATGATTAGGAGTACGAATGCTTCTTAACGGCACCAGAAGAGCAGGACATGTATACATCTTCTGCACTTAAGGGACACCCTGTATTCTTGCAGCTTGCAAGGATAGAGGGTGTTCCTTTTCTTTTGTGCAGGAAGCTCGGGCTGGGGATTGTGGGGGAGGAGAGAAATAAAGGGAATTGCATTGAAAATGGATTGACGATGAAAATATTACGTGTTAATATTACCAGTAAAATTCTTTGGTTTGCTAATAAGGTAACATGTTAACATATTAACTCACTAAAGCAACTAATTCCGAGGTGACGCAATGACAAAGCCGAGAATGTTCGAGAAGCCTTCGGGTGTTCGTGATTATTTGCCAGAAGCTGTGCGCCGGTTGCGTGCAGTTGAAAGGAAAGCACTTTGCACGATGGATAGCTGGGGCTATGCGCAAATTATTACACCGACAATGGAATATTACGAGACGGTAGGTACGGCGAGCTCAACCTCTGATCACAAGCTATTCAAGTTGTTGAATCAACGCGGTACAACAATGGTGCTTCGTTCTGACATGACTGCACCAATAGCGCGAGTTGTGGCATCCTTGCTCGGCAAGGAGCCGTACCCTATTCGATTGTCTTACCATGCGAATGTGTTCCGCTCAATGGAGGAGGAGGCGGGACGTGAAGCTGAATTCTACCAGACAGGAGCAGAGATGATTGGGGATGGGTCTCCTGACGCCGATGCTGAGGTAATAGCACTGTCGATTGCTTGCTTAGAAGCAACGAGGATTGAACGGTTTAAGGTCGCACTAGGACATCATGGCTTTTTGGAAGGGCTGCTCGAATATGCACTTCCCCAGCAGGACGAGGTACAGACACAATTGAAGCTGCGCCTAGTACAACGGGATGTAGTTGGTTATCGAGAGCTCATTCATAACTTGCCTATAGATCAAGAGCATCGAAGCTGCCTGGAGCAAGTGCTGCATTTGCGGGGAGGCCGAGATGTACTGAAGTCAGCTCGCGGTATAGCTGATGTGCCAGCGATGATGGAATCCATCCATCATTTAGAGAAAGTGTGGGATGTGCTGGAAGCCTACGGGGTGGAAGAGCATATTTTATTGGATTTAACGATGCTAGGTGACTTTTCCTACTATACAGGTACCATATTCGAAGGTTATGCGGCGGATACTGGATTCCCTGTCTTAAACGGAGGACGATATGATAATTTGCTGCAGCAGTTCGGTCGCTCGGCGCCCGCAACTGGATTTGCTCTTCAGACGACCCGTATTGTAGATGCCTTGTCCATTAATAGAGATAGAGTAGATGAAGATATAGCGATACTCACTATTCAATATGATGAGCTTCACCGTCAGGAGGCATTCCGGGAAGCGGCACGCCTGCGGAAGGAAGGTAAGAAAGTGGTGACGCAATATATCGATTCTGTAGGTGAGAAACGATTGGACGGAAGTGTTGAGGCGGGGGTGCAGCCCGATACATGTGGTGATCGAGGAAGCAAGGTGCTTGCCTTCACGAATCGCGCTTGACGACGAAGGAGGAACGACTTATGCAAGATTGGCTTAAGGTTGCAATGCCTAAGGGCCGCATTTACAAGCAGGCATCTGCCTTGTTCCGTCAAGCTGGACTCTATGTTCCAGAGGATGAGGATGAGTCGCGCAAGTTGATTATAGATGTGCCGGAAGCGAGCATGCAGTTCATTATGGCGAAGCCTGTTGATGTCCCGACTTATGTGGAGTATGGAGCGGCTGATATCGGCATCGTCGGCAAAGATGTATTAATGGAGGAAGACAAGGACGTATATGAGCTGCTGGATCTAGGGATTGCACGCTGCCGGATGTCGGTCATCGGATTGCCATCATGGAAGCCGGTCAGCCACTTGCGGGTCGCAACGAAGTATCCGAATGTAGCCTCACAATATTTTCGTGAGCAAGGTCAGCAAGTAGAGGTGATTAAGCTCAATGGTTCCATCGAGCTGGCTCCCTTGATTGGTCTGGCTGATCGAATTGTGGATATGGTGGAGACAGGCAAGACACTGAAAGAGAATGGCTTGGTAGAGCTAGAGGAGATGTTCAGCATTACAAGCCGACTGATCGCCAATCAGGTAAGTTATCGCATGAAGAGCGAGGCCATTCAGAGCTTGTGCGAACGGCTTCAACGGATTGTGCCCCAGACATTGGAGAAGTCAGCGGCCATTCGTTAGGATGTTCTTAGTCATCAGTATGGATGATCAACGAAGTCTATTGCAGCAGGGGATTAGGAGGGAGAGAGTGAGATGCGGATCTTACAAGCAGCGGACTGGAGCCTGGATCGGAAAATTGATTACGGTACCCCCGAGCAATTGAACAGTGTAAAGCGGATTGTGAGCGATGTGCGGCATGAGGGAGATGCAGGACTAATCAAATATACTAGGGAGTTCGATAAGACCGTCCTTACCCAAGAACAGCTTCGTGTAGAAGAGTCGGATATTGCATTGGCTTACGAGCAGGTTGATCAAGCGTTCTTAGTGGCCATTCGTCAAGCTGCAAGCAACATCAGACGGTTCCATGAGCGACAAAAGCGGACATCATGGATGGAGTTCGAACCAGATGGGACTCTGCTTGGACAGATTGTGCGTCCACTGAAGCGCGTAGGTGTATATGTGCCAGGCGGCAAAGCTGCATACCCGTCATCTGTTCTCATGAACGTGATCCCTGCTCAAGTAGCAGGTGTACCGGAGATCGTAATGGTCACTCCTCCAGCTACTGGTGGGACGGAAGGAATCAATCCATACATACTCGTAGCGGCTGCCGAAGCGGGTATAAAGGAAATGTATCGGGTTGGCGGTGCACAGGCGATTGCTGCATTAGCTTATGGGACGGATACAATTGCCCCAGTAGATAAAATATGCGGCCCGGGGAACATCTTCGTAGCATTAGCGAAACGCGAAGTGTATGGGGTCGTTGATATCGATAGTATGGCAGGGCCCTCAGAGATTGTCGTGTTAGCGGATAAGCAGGCTAATCCTGTATTTGTGGCAGCTGATTTATTGTCCCAGGCTGAACATGACGAGATGGCATCGGCTGTCCTGGTGACAGACTCCATGGATCTGGCTCAAGCTGTGTCAATCGAGGTTGAACGTCAATTGAAGGAACTGCCTCGTCGTCACATTGCCTCTGCTTCTATAGAGCAATACGGGGCAATTATCGTGGTAGAGGATCTGCGCGAGGGTGTCAAAGTCGTGAATCGATTGGCTCCTGAACATTTGGAAATTATGACAGAAGAGCCTATGGAGTGGCTCGGGCTTATAGAGAATGCTGGGGCAATCTTCCTTGGTGCTTACAGCTCTGAGCCGGTTGGAGATTACTTCGCGGGACCGAACCATATTATTCCGACGAATGGAACCGCGCGCTTCTCTTCCCCCGTCGATGTAGATATGTTTATGAAAAAGTCGAGCTTAATTCGTTACAGCAAGGAAGCACTGCTGACGAATGGGGCGGCCATTATCGAACTGGCTCGCCATGAAGGGCTAGAGGGGCATGCCAGGGCAATTGAGGTTCGTCTGCGAGAGCAGGCAAACGCGGAGTTTGAAGCTACGCATAGCGTCATAGAACAGTTGCGATAGCAGTAAGAGTAGGATTAAGAGAAACAGCAGCAACAGAAGCGCAGGAATTATAGCAGTACTATATCAATAACGATAGTAAGTATAGTGGCAATAAAAAGAGATAGTAGAGATAGCAGTGATAGTAGAAATTGTAACAAATGGCTGATTTGGCAGACATGCCTGATTTGACAGACATACCTGATTTAGCAGGCATAGTGGGGATAAAAAAATTATAGAGGTATTAGAAATCATAGAGATAGAGTGGAGAACATAAATAGAAACCTGGTGGAGCGGCATGGAAAGTAAAGAGAGACAGTGAAAGACGGGGAACAGTGGAGAGGGAACCGTGAGAAGCTAGGTGCAGTCAACGAGCTGCGAAGCTTATATTGGAATAGCGGATTCTTAGATCATAGAAAGTAAGAATAAAAACTGCAATCTTCAACAGAAGGGCGGAACTTTTAATGGTACAGGAAGCGATTAGCCGTATACGTCAAGCGGATATTGCCCGCAAGACGAATGAGACGAATATTCAGTTGTCATTCTCGATTGATGGGACGGGAAAAAGTGAGTTGGATACTGGCGTTCCGTTCCTTATGCATATGCTGGATTTATTTACGAAGCACGGTCACTTTGATCTGAAGGTCGATGCTACCGGTGATATCGACATCGATGATCACCATACAGTTGAGGATATCGGCATTTGTCTCGGGCTTGCATTAAGAGAGGCTTTGGGCGACAAGTCGGGGATCAAGAGGTATGCGTCTGTGTTTGTTCCGATGGATGAAGCATTGGCTCAAGTGATTATCGATGTAAGCAACCGACCTCATTTCGAATACAGAGCTTCCTATCCATCCGCCCAAGTGGGCACGTTCACCACGGAACTTGTGCATGAGTTTCTGTGGAAATTAGCGCTGGAGGCGAGAATTACACTTCATGTCATCGTTCATTACGGACAGAATACGCACCATATGATTGAAGCGGTATTCAAGGCGTTAGGGCGGGCGCTTGATGAAGCGACATCGGTTGATCCGCGGGTACAAGGTGTTCCTTCTACGAAGGGAGTGCTGTAGCTCATGATCGCCGTGGTCGACTATGGGATGGGGAACCTTCATAGTGTTAGCAAGGCAGTGGAGCGATTAGGATATGAGGTCGTCCTGACCAGTTCCCGTAAGGAATTGCTGACTGCTGACGGCATCATTCTTCCAGGGGTTGGGGCATACGGAGATGCCATGCAGGCGCTTCGGGGAAGCGGGCTCATTCCCACTCTGCAGGAGGTAGTTGAAGGAGGCAAGCCAATGCTCGGCATCTGCCTAGGCATGCAGCTGTTGTTCGAGGGAAGCGATGAACATGGCTACCATGAGGGATTAGGCATGCTGCCAGGTCGTGCGGTGCGTTTCGAGGGCGGATCTTATAAGGTGCCGCATATGGGCTGGAATGAGCTGATGTGGAAGCAAGCAGCACATCCATTGGCGAGAGAGGCGGAGAATGGTTATGTGTATTTCGTACATTCCTACCGAGTAGTTGCGGAAGAGCAATCAGATGTACTTGCGACGTGCAGCTATGGAGGCGTTGAAGTCGCGGCAATAGTAGGGAGCGGCTCTGTATATGGAATGCAGTTTCATCCGGAGAAGAGCGGAGCATTGGGACTGCGCCTGTTAGGGAGATTTTTGGCGCTGACTGGCTCGGGCAGGCAATCCATACAACTGGCCAGATCATAGACAGGAGAATGATGGGAGAGGAAGGCGAGGCAGATGGCAGCGTTCACGATATATCCAGCAATCGATATTCGCGGGGGAAAGTGTGTCCGGCTTGTACAAGGGGATTATGGGCAAGAGACGGTCTACGATGAGCGCCCTGTAGAAGTAGCGCAGCGTTGGGAAGCGAATGGCGCTTCTTGGATTCATCTGGTGGACTTGGATGGAGCGAAGGAAGGGCGCCCGATCAATGCGGAGCTCATTGGTGAAATTGCACGGTCTGTAGCGGTTCCGATACAGGTTGGCGGCGGCCTGCGCACGCTTGAGGACATTGAGCAGCTGCTGGAAGCGGGTGTGGCACGTGTCATATTGGGCACAGCGGCAATAGAGGATCGTGGCTTCGTTGAAACCGTACTTGGCAAGTATGGCGACCGCATTGCGATTGGCATCGACGCCCGCAATGGATTCGTTGCCACACGTGGTTGGCTGGAGACCTCGGAAGTGAAGGCGGGCGTGCTTACGGCTGAGCTTGCTGCGGCAGGGGCGAAGACATTCATCTTCACGGATATCTCTCGAGACGGCATGATGAAGGGGCCGAATATCGAGGCAATTGTACAACTGGCGAAGGTCTCGGGGCAGACCGTAATTGCTTCTGGGGGCGTCAGCAGTATGGATGATATTCATGCTCTATCCAAGTATGCGGTTGATGGTGTAGGTGGAGCAATTATTGGCAAGGCACTCTATACAGGCAGCATTGATTTGGCAGATGCAGTACGGCTGGAGGCAGCCGTACGAAGCTAGCCATACGGAACGGGGGCGATTGCGGTGTTGGCGAAGCGTGTAATTCCTTGTCTAGATGTGAAGGATGGCCGTGTTGTAAAAGGCGTCAATTTTGTTCAGCTTCGTGACGCTGGAGATCCGGTGGAACTTGCTGCGCTGTATGATCAGGAGGGCGCAGATGAACTGGTGTTCCTAGACATCTCCGCGTCTATCGAGGGTAGGGCAACGATGGTGGAGGTAGTACGGCAGACCGCAGGAGAAATCTCGATTCCTTTTACAGTGGGTGGCGGAATCTCTTCTGTCGATGATATGATGCGCATGCTGCGTGCAGGTGCGGACAAGATCGGCATAAATACAGCGGCTGTGAAGCAGCCAAGTCTCATAACGGATGGTGCGCGGCGATTCGGGTCGCAATGCATCGTAGTAGCCATCGACGCCAAGTACAATGAGACCTGGGGAGAATGGGAAGTGTATATTCACGGTGGGCGTACACCTACTGGATTGCGTGCAGTGGCTTGGGCACAAGAGGTGGAGCGGCTTGGGGCAGGGGAATTGCTGCTGACAAGCATGGATGCGGACGGAACGAAGGATGGCTTCGATAATAAGCTGACACGTGCAGTATCCGATGCTGTCGGCATCCCCGTTATTGCTTCAGGCGGTGCAGGGCGAGCAGGTGACTTTGTGGAGGCATTTACGGAAGGACATGCCGATGCTGCGCTTGCAGCGTCAATATTCCACTATAAAGAAGTATCGATTGCAGAAGTGAAGGAGGCGCTTCACGCAGAGGGGGTACATGTACGATGACGCAACAAGTAATAGTAGATGGAGAACGCTTGGCTGCATCCATCCGTTGGAATGAATACGGCCTCGTGCCGACTGTTGTACAGGATTCCATCACGAAGGAAGTCCTTATGGTGGCGTATATGAATCAGGAATCCTTGCTCTTGTCGTGCGAGACAGGAGAGACAGTATTCTGGAGCAGGTCTCGTCAAGAACTGTGGCACAAGGGCGCAACGTCAGGCAATACGCAGCGAATCGTATCCATAGCCGTGGATTGTGATCAGGACACACTGCTCGTGCAGGTCAGTCCAAGCGGACCGGCTTGCCATACCGGAAGCCGTACTTGCTTCGAAAGTGGCCATATGGGATATGTGAGGGAAGAAGAGAATCATGCGCCAGTTGTAAATTCGGTGCTGGCAGAGCTGGAGAACCTTATAGCACAGCGGCAGATTGAGCGTCCTGAGGGATCATATACAACCTACTTGTTCGAGAAGGGTCTCGATAAGATATTGAAGAAGATAGGCGAGGAGTCTACCGAGGTTGTGATCGCAGCGAAGAATGACAACAAGGAGGAACTAGTTGGGGAGATTGGGGATCTGCTGTTCCATATGCTTGTTCTGCTACGCGAACGCAACATTGCGCTGGGAGACGTGTTATCCGTACTGGAGGCGCGCCACCGTGGGGCTAGACGGGATACGTATAATCAGAATGGGAAAGTAAAGTAATGATTACAAGCTGCATAGGATGGCGGGCGATGTCATGTGTTCCTTATGAGAGGTGCGCAATGCAATTGCCCGCCTATTGTTCGTTGTTTGCGTGGTTGTGAACTTGAATATGAACATATCTAAATAGGGGTCAACAGATTGCCTGTGATCAAGATTTGAGTTATAATAAGATAAGAATTATTATTATATAAAAATAAAACATCGATTTTCTGGTGTATTACCGAGGTGCATCTTCTGAAATCTCCGACCCTTGCGGTTGTGGGAAATATAGAGGCTTCTGCCTGAATCTACAGAGAAACGCGAGGTTTGAATCTGTCCCTTGGAAAGACTTCGCGAAAGGGATGCAGGAATTGAGCGTCAATATGATATACTGTTGGGTATGTGTACAGTATATGAGTGTCAGGAGGGGCCTTGGCGATGGCAGAACAGAACAAGGTAGTTATGTTCCCGATGGATGCTGCTTCGTTCTCTGAACGTGCGGTACAATCGTTGGAACGACTGCACTACGACAAGGCGTTGACATATTTTCGCAAGGCGGTGGAGTGCGAACCGGACAACCCTATCCTGCAGTGCAATCTAGCAGGAACGCTTGCAGAAGCAGGGCGGTTCGAAGAGTCTAACGATACATTGCACCACATCTTGCATGAACTCGATCCGAATATGAATGAATGCTACTATTATATGGCGAATAACTTTGCTTATATGGAGCAGTTCGAGGAGTCGGAGGCGATGCTTGAGACGTATTTATCCCGTGATCTCACAGGAATGTATACGGAAGAAGCGGAGGAAATGCTCGAAATGATTCGTTTCGAGGCGAAGCAGTCTTCTTCATCACAGCATCGCGGTGAGCAGAATGTGGGAGTTCAATCGTCAGCTGCGAAGCTGCCGTCAGCGCTGAGCGACGAAGAGATGGGAATCTCTGAGCAGGCAGAGGATGAGCATGCAGAAGCACGCATGCTGCTCGAAGCCGGCCGGTTCGTCGAGGCAGAGAAATTGTTGAAGCGGGTTGTGGATTCGGATCCAGATTATTTGGCCGCATGGAACAACCTGGCGTTAGCTTATTATTATATGGGGCAGTTCGATGAAGCGCGGGAGGCACTTGATGCCGTGCTTGAGAGAGATCAAGGGAACTTGCACGCATTGTGCAACTTGGCTATATTCGAGCGCCATGCCGGCAATGAAGCTGTCGTCCAGCAGCTTATTGCAATGATTGGCAAGATTCAGCCCTTCTATCGGGAGCATCTGTTCAAGATTGCGACTACGATGGGTATGTTGGATGAGCATGAGCTAGCTTATCAGCATTTGCGCCGCTTAGTAACAGGCCATATGCTGCGGGAAGCGAGTATTTACCATTATGCGGCTGTAGCGGCTTGCCGCTTAGGTCGATATGAGGAAGCATCTCGCTGGTGGGCAGTATGCCGCAGACTGGACCCCGATTCCGGCATAGCAACGTACTATATGGAACGATTGCAGCAGCGTGATGGGGGAGATATCGATCCTATGCCAACCTATCATTATCGTCTACCTTATGAGGAGGCTAGCCGCAGGGCTGCTTCAAAGGCTGCTTCAACTGATGGCAGTCGTTCGAGTCGTTCAGGGGACGGCAAGGATTGGGAGCAGCAGCTCAAGAAAGATCCGCTCGTACGAGCTTCATTATTCTGGGCACTGCGATTCGGTGAGCCGGATGTCAAGCTTCAGGCACTCCAAGCGATGAGCTTGCTCGGTGACGATGAAGCAAATGATGCGCTTCGCTCTATGCTGTTGGATCCAGATCAGGATGCATACATGAAGCAGGTTGCTGTATATGTGCTGCGTATGCATGGGGTAGAAGATCCAATTGAGGTAGAATGGAAGGGCGAGTACATTCAAGTTCACCGTAATCATATTGCGAATCGTCTGCCAGTCTGGGAGTCGCAATGGCAGCAGGTACTGGATATATTGCGTGATTCTATGAAAGAGCGGTACGATCTGTTTCAGATGCATGATGCAGAGACGCTTTGGATTGAATTTATTACGCACTTATATCCCGATGAGGTGCCACGAATTGGCAAGGCGGAAAGCTGGGCTGCAGCGATCGAATTCATTATCGCGAAGATGATACGCCGTGAGATGTCCTATCAGCTTGCAGCAGAGCAATATGGTGTATCGGCAACTACCGTTGCCAAGCATGTGAAACGAATGGAAGACACTTGTCAGGTAGAAGCTAAAATCAAGCAATCCTTTACATGAAGATAAAATAAATACTTGATTATAAGGGAGGCCAACCCCATGGAGAACAAAGTATATAAATCAGTTGTTATCGGCACAGGACCTGCTGGTTATACAGCAGCGATTTACTTGGCTCGCGCCAACTTGAACCCGCTTGTGATCGAGGGACCACAACCAGGTGGACAGTTGACGACGACTACAGAAGTTGAGAACTTCCCTGGGTTCCCAGAAGGCATCCAAGGTCCTGAATTGATGGACAATATGCGTAAGCAAGCTGAGCGCTTCGGTACGGAGTTCAAGACAGGCTGGGTAAACAGTGTTGATGTGTCTAGCCGTCCATTTAAACTTCAAGTTGAAGGTGTAGGCGAGATTGTCACAGAAACGTTAATTGTAGCAACAGGCGCTTCTGCGAAATATATGGATATTCCAGGTGAGCAAGAGAACCTGGGTAAAGGGGTCAGCGCTTGCGCGACATGCGACGGATTCTTCTTCCGTGGGAAGAAAATCATTGTTGTCGGCGGTGGTGACTCTGCGATGGAGGAAGCAAGCTTCTTGACTCGCTTCGCTTCCGAGTTGACACTCGTTCATCGACGTGACGAGCTTCGCGCATCGAAGATTATGCAGGATCGCGCGAAGAATAATGAGAAGATCAAATGGGGCTTGAATCGTACTCCAATTGAGGTCGTATCTACAGGCATGGGTGTTACAGGTCTCAAGGTGAAAAACAATGAGACAGGCGAAGAAGAAATTCTGGAAACGGACGGTTTGTTCGTTGCTATCGGCCACAAGCCAAACACAGATTTCTTGAAAGGTCACATTGAACTGGATGATCATGGCTATGTAATTGTGAAGCCAGGTTCTACGGAAACGAGTGTACCAGGCGTATTTGCTGCAGGTGACGTGCATGATACGAAGTATCGTCAGGCGATTACAGCAGCAGGTTCTGGCTGCCAAGCAGCTTTGGACTGCGAGAAGTTCTTGGAAGGACATATTACGCAGGACTGGAGCCAGTCTTTGAATCAATAAGGTAAAAAAGTACTCACTTTTCGAAAGTTGGGAGCCAGTAGGCTCCCTCTTTATTTTCGTACGATTAAATCAGGTGGTCGAGCGGAAAAAGTGGGAGTGGCGAGTGTGTCGAACGGACTGGAACGTATGGCCGAAAATTAGGCCGCAGGGAGGGCTTATACGCGCTTCTGGCGCGGCTTGGCAACGCTTGGCTAGGGGCTCCGTTCTCTTGACCTGACTAGTGGGTTCGCGTATAGTGGGTACTGAAAGTACCATAATTCGATTACGTATATAAAAGGTGGATGACGCATGTCTGAGCAGATCTACGTGGGTGTCGATTTGGGCGGTACGGCCATTAAAGTTGGAATCTGTGATGCGGAAGGCAAGCTTCTGCATACATTTGAGGGACCAACTGAAGTAGCTAAGGGTCCGGATACTGTCATGGATAATATCGAAAAATATGTTCGTCTCATTGTGGAACAATCTCCTTACGATTGGAGCCAGGTGGCTGGCGTCGGCGCAGGAGTCGCAGGATTTACGAATGTAAAGGAAGGCGTTATCATCTTGGCGCCCAACGTAGGATTCAAGGATGTGCCGATCCGTTCCATATTAGAAGAACGTCTAGGCAAGCCAGTTAAGATTGACAATGATGCAAATGTTGCCGCACTTGGCGAGGTGTGGAGCGGCGCAGGCAAGGGCATTGACCATTGTGTTTGCTACACGCTCGGAACGGGTGTCGGCGGAGGCATTATTATTAACGGTAGAATTGTACAAGGATTCTCAGGTCTAGCAGGAGAGCTTGGCCATATGGCGGTAATCCCTGATCTGGAAGCGATCCAATGTGGCTGCGGCAAGATGGGGTGCTTGGAGACAGTATCTTCGGCTACAGGTATTATTCGAATGGCCAATGATGCAGTTGAACGCGGAGATCGCACTTCCTTATCCTTGGTAGAGAGCATTACAGCAAAGGATGTATTCGATGCGGCGAAGGCGGGAGATGAGGTCGCAGTGCGCATCGTATCCCGTGCAGCTTATTATTTAGGCAAGGCGATGGCTGCTGTAGCAGTGACACTGAATCCAGAGCGGTTCATTATTGGCGGAGGCGTATCGAAGGCAGGCGAGTTCCTGTTCGAGCAAATTCGTGAAACATTTATGAAATTAACACCTGACCCGGTTACGCGCGGCGTATCCATCGTTCCAGCAGAGCTAGGCAATGATGCGGGTATGATTGGTGCGGCAGGCTTGTTCTTGCGTTCGTAGCCGAATCTTGTAAGAAGGAGAGGACGAACGATGATGGAATCGACAGAGATGACAGCTCTTGCGAAGCTGGTTATCATTACGGGGATGTCTGGTGCAGGGAAGACAATAGCTGTACAGAGCTTGGAGGATCTCGGTTTTTTCTGCGTGGACAATTTGCCGCCAGTACTTATACCGAAGTTTGCTGAACTCATCGAGCAGTCCAAGGGTAAGATTGGCAAGGTAGCGCTTGTCATTGATTTGCGCGGCAGAGAATTTTTCACGGCCTTATCAGAATCCATTAATTATATTCGGGATCACTTTACTATTAATTGTGAAATATTGTTCTTGGATGCAACGGATGCTGTTCTCGTGCAGCGATATAAAGAGAGCCGTCGCCGTCATCCTCTCAATCCAGGCGGCATGCCGCTTGAAGGAATTAAGCAGGAACGCACACTGCTGGAAGATTTGAAGGGTTGGGCGACACAGGTTATTGATACGAGCAATTTGAAGCCTGTACAGTTGAAGGAACGAATTGCGGCGCGATTCACGCACGCGGATCAGAATATGATGTCGGTGAATGTGACTTCGTTCGGTTTTAAATATGGGGTGCCGATTGATGCGGATCTCATTTTTGACGTACGTTTTTTGCCGAATCCGCATTATGTGGAGCAATTGCGCCCGAGAACTGGACAGGATATTGAAGTATATGATTATGTCATGAAATGGCCAGAAACACAGGCTTTCCTTGCTAAGCTGCTTGATTTGCTGAATTTCCTTATGCCGCAGTATCGCAAGGAAGGGAAAGGTCAGGTTATCATCGGCATCGGATGCACAGGCGGCAAGCACCGATCAGTGGCCATTGCAGAATATTTAGGTCGTACAATCGGAGCGAGTGATACGGAGGTTGTCCGTGTCAGTCACCGTGATGCTGAGAGAGATCGGCATTAGTGGAGGGTCGTTATGGCATGTGAAAAAGAAGAGCGCGTAAACCCACGTATCGTAGTTATGGGCGGCGGCACAGGGCTGTCGGTCATGCTTCGAGGGTTGAAGGAGAAGCCGCTCGATATTACCGCAATCGTTACTGTGGCGGATGATGGAGGCAGCTCTGGTATATTGCGCAGCGAGCTGCAGATGCCCCCGCCAGGAGATATACGCAATGTATTGACAGCGTTGGCTGATGTGGAGCCATCGCTGTCGGAAATGTTGAAGTATCGCTTCAAGAGTGGATCTGGACTTGCAGGACATAGTCTGGGCAATTTGCTATTGGCGGCGATGACGGATATTACCGGCGATTTCGTTGCAGGCATTCGGGAGCTGAGCCGCGTACTTGCGGTTCGGGGCCGGGTACTGCCTGCAGCCAATCAAGCAGTTGTCCTGAAGGCCGAGATGGAAGACGGGTCTATTGTGTCTGGCGAATCATCAATCCCGCAAGCCGGCCAGCGCATTAAGCGTGTGTTCTTAGAACCGGAACAGGTGGAGGCGTTGCCTGAGGCAGTTGAGGCGCTCCGTCAGGCGGATGCTATTCTGATTGGACCAGGAAGCCTGTATACGAGCATTATTCCTACCTTGCTCGTACCGAAGCTGGCACAGGCCGTACTGGAATCAAATGCGGTGAAGATTTTTGTATGTAATGTGATGACTCAGCCGGGGGAAACGGATAACTATTCCGTGAGTGATCATTTGGAAGCTGTTCAGCTTCATGTCGGCACTCAATTGTTCGATTATGTTATCGTGAATAATGGGGAGATTCCGCCACAAGTTCAGGATAAATATGCCGAACAGGGGGCAAAGGCTGTCCATTTGGATATGGAAGAAGTGACGAAGCGTGGATATCAGGTAATCGCGGATTCTTTAGTGCTGTTCCGCACCTATCTGCGTCACGACGCAGATAAGCTTAGTCATCATATTTATCAGCTTGTGGAAAATTGGATGTTACGAAAGAGGTGAGCCGCTATGTCTTTTGCAGCACAGACAAAAAAAGAATTAACCATGATCGAATCCGAGTCGTGCTGTGAGAAGGCGGAACTGTCTGCGCTAATGCGCATGAACGGTTCTGTGCAGCTCTCGTCCAACCGCAAGGTAATATTGGACATTTCTACTGAGAATGCAGCGATCGCACGCCGCATTTATACGCTTGTTAAAACGTATTTTCAAGTGCATACGGAGCTGCTTGTACGCAAGAAGATGCGCTTGAAGAAAAATAATGTGTACATTGTACGTATTCCGACGCGTGTGCAGGAGATTTTGCGTGACCTGCACATTGTATCGGAAGGGTTCTTGTTCACGGACGGCATTGACACGCAGATTGTTGAAAATAACTGCTGCAAACGCGCATATTTGCGAGGAGCGTTCATGGCAGGAGGATCGGTGAATAATCCAGAGGGATCTTCCTATCACTTGGAGATATCCTCGATGTACGAGGAACATTGCCGCGCATTAGTTGATCTGGCGAATGAGTTCCAGTTGAATGCACGATTCATTGAGCGCAAGAAGGGCTTCGTCCTGTACATCAAAGAGGGCGAGAAAATTATTGAGTTCCTCAATATCATCGGTGCTCACCAGGCGCTGTTCAAGTTCGAGGATGTCCGTATTATGCGGGATATGCGCAACTCCGTGAACCGAATCGTCAATTGTGAAACGGCTAACTTGAATAAAACGATTGGTGCTGCTGTGCGCCAAATCGAAAATATTCGTTATCTAGATAGGCATCTTGGATTAGATAAGCTCCCAGATAAGCTGAGAGAAGTTGCCGAGGTCAGATTGGCACACCCGGATATTAATCTGAAGGAAGTGGGAGAGCTTCTGGGCGGTAAGGTTAGTAAATCCGGTGTCAATCATCGACTGCGCAAGATAGACGAGCTGGCTGAGCGAATGCGCAACGGATAGCGAGATAAACTTTATTCCTCGCTTAAAATCGTTTATAATGCTAATATGTGATGAAATAGAGCAAATTAGCGTAGATTTGTGTAATGTAAACTACATGGAATATAGGGGGTATGATTCGCATGGCTCAACAACCAATTGTCGTACGTTTGAAGACTGGACTGCACGCAAGACCTGCGGCCTTGTTCGTTCAAGAAGCGAATAAATATTCTTCGGATATCTTCGTTGAAAAAGAAGATAAGAAAGTCAATGCTAAGAGCATCATGGGTATTATGAGTCTCGCAATCAGCACCGGCACGTCAATTACCATTACTGCGGATGGCGCGGACGCCGATCAGGCTGTAAGCGCTTTAGTCGGGCTTGTAAGCAAAGAAGAATTGGACAGCTAATCTGTAGCTGACATCGTGTTCAATCATAGTGGAAGCAGCGAGCTGCCACTGTGATCAAGAGAAGAGCCATAATGGCTCTTTTTTTATTATGGTAAGCTTGTCGAATGGTGCATCAGATGAACGGTATGAAATGTGATACAGCCTGATCTCCTTCAAGAGATCAGGCTGTGTTTGTGTGCCGCTGTTACAATTAATTGTCGAGCGCACCTATTCTCTATAGACGTCAACAGATCCTTTTACATTCCCATTGATGCGCAGACGATATGTATTGCCTGGCTTGAGCTTATAGAAGTATACAGGTGCATTTTGATAACCTACACTAAGTTCGCGTGATTCTTCGATCAAATAACCTGCCCAAGGGTAGTACATCTCTAATTCGACCTTGAATTTTGCATTACTGCCGGTATTTTTCTCAGAGCTGACGTTCAACTGGAGGGTAGTGCGGAGAGTGTCGCTAGGAACCACGATGTCTTTCTTAATTTGTTGTTGGGTTGTCGTGGAGAAATCAGCTGACCATTCGTATACAGCGATATATGCCTTAGCAATGTCTTGTTTTTGGAATACCTTCGAATACCCCGATTCCGGTCTGTACTTCTGTTCGATCATCATTTCATCAGCAGATTTAGCTGATAATGATGCAGGAGCAAGCATGCTCAATGCAAGAGCGACAAGTAAAGCAAATTTCCCTTTGTTACGAATCACATGTATTCCTCCTCAGACGTCTTTTAATGGAAATTACAGCTCTACCATATCATGGTTTTTCACCGATCGACAGGTCGAAATAAGCATAAAATGACAAAAATTGTATAGAACTGTAGATTAATGATTATAAAAATGAATCTGCAGCGTTACATTTGTACCGATTCAATAGCCGCAGAAAATACATCTAAAGTTATGGCCGGACTTGCAACAATATTTATCTTATTAACGTTTAGAAGACAAGAAGCAAGTCAATCTTACATTCTATAACGTGATGGAGGAATGGATTATGACGCAATTGACAGGAAGAATGACATGGCGTCGAATGACGATGGCGGTCATGCTTACAGGAGCGCTGCTTGTGGGGACAGGAGTTGCGGCACCGGTGCCTGTGCATGCAGCAGCGGCAGAATTCAGCGTGAAGGATACGGTGAACGTGTCGGGCATGGGAGAATTGGAAGTAACGCCTGATGTGGCTTATGCGGAGCTTGCAATAGATACACGTGGGAAAACAGCGGCTGAAGCACAAAAGCAAAATGCAGTGTTGTTCGAAAAAGTGAAACAGGTGCTTACTTCGAAATATGGTATTCAGGAAAAGGATCTGAAGACGGTCAATTTCTCGGTTAATCCTGAATATAAATACGTGGAAAATAAAGAGCCTCAAATCATAGGCTATCAAGCTCAACATGCTGTGCGTGTGACGTATCGTGATTTGAATCGACTAGGGAGCTTAGTAGATGCAGCTACTGATGCAGGTGTGAACCGAGTAGTCCGTATTCAATTCGATACGGAGAAGCGCGCTGACTATGAGGCACAGGTGCTGGAGAAGGCAGTGCAGCATGCAGCGAAGAAGGCATCTGCACTCGCGAAAGCGGCAGGCCGTGAAGCAGGTGCAGCTCTTACGATTACAGAGTCTGGGGCGGACTGGTCCCCAATACGCGTGATGTACGACGCAGCAGCAAGCCCGTCGGATATGAAAAAGGATGTGGCTTCAACTTCAGTGCAGGGCGGACTTATTAAGTTGAATGCACAGGTTCAAATTCAATATCAATTGAAATAAAGAACGCAGAAACAACTGAAATGAAGCGTGCAGTAACAGCGTCGGCATGGGTGAAAGCCTTCTGTTAAATCAATGAAATTTTCCCAATTAGGTGGGCAAGAGTACATCAGAAATGGCGCTGTATCAAGGGGCACTCGTGTCAGAAATGACATAGTGCCTTTTTGTATGGAAGCCATCTTGGATTAGGGGTTGTATTTTAGGGAACAAAGCCCTAGAATGTAACAGGGGAATTGAATATTATCGTATTCTCCGATAGTTCGAATGTAAATAAGTGCCTCATGGCCTGATCGCTATTGGAAATAGGTCGAACCGTTGAAAAGAAATGTATGTTTTTGTCGAAATTACGTTAAAATAAGTTGTATCGTCAGACAAAACGATGTATATTGGATATGCAAAAACGCCAACGTGAACGGGACGTAGAAGCCATACCAATGGATATGGCTTTTTTTGCTTAATGAATAAGAACGTATCCTATACACTGCGCGCATTCTTGTTCATCCCATTTGGGGTGGTGCTGCAGAGCGTGTTAGCATGCCATTGCGATGGCACGCTGCATGCAGGAACAGCTGCTCCAATTGGCAGACTGACGATGTAAGGGGTTGATGCTAATGATTGAACTGGTAAATGTGGAGAAGCATTTTGCCGGGCAACCCGTTGTGCATCCTCTGTCGCTTACGATTGGCGAAGGGGAATTTTTGACGCTGCTCGGTCCGAGTGGTTGTGGGAAGACAACCATTTTACGCATGATTGCTGGCTTTGAACAGCCTTCATCTGGCCATATCCGCCTAGATGGAGAAGATGTTACGAACTTACCTCCGAACAAGCGGAATTTGAACCTTGTATTTCAACATTACGCGTTGTTCCCTCATATGACGGTCGAGCAAAATATTCAATTCGGCCTAAAGATGAAGAAAATTCCGCAAGCTGAACAGCGCAAGCGTATTGATGAAGCCATTCGCTTGACGCAGCTAACAGCACTTGCTAAGCGTTATCCGCATCAATTGTCTGGTGGACAGCAGCAGCGTGTTGCGATTGCACGGGCAATTGCTAATAAGCCGAAGGTGCTGCTATTGGACGAGCCGCTTGGTGCACTTGATCTGCAGCTGCGCAAAAATCTGCAAGCTGAACTGAAGCAATTGCAGCGGAGCTTGGGCATTACATTCGTATATGTAACCCATGATCAAGAAGAAGCGATGATGATGTCGGATCGAATCGTGATCATGAATAACGGACGTGTCGAACAGATCGACTCTCCTAAAAATATTTACGAACGCCCGGAGACGTTGTTTGCAGCTACGTTTGTAGGGGAGAACAACGTATTCCATGAAGAGAACCTCTTCACCGTACGTCCAGAGAAAATTCATGTGACAGCGGATGTGGAAGGTGCGCCTCGTACTGGAATTATTCAGGATATCGTTTATTTGGGGAACATCCATAAGCTGATCGTGCACTTGGATAACGACCAAACGAACGTATCAGTTGTGCTTGACTTCAAGGACGAGCGGACGTGGGAGATTGGCCAGCATATTGGAGTAAGCTGGAGTAAGCAAGATGAGGTGATGATCGGCTCATGAAACGCTCATTTGGCATCATTGCGCCGGTCGTATTGTGGCTGACGATATTCCTTGTCGTGCCGATGATCGCGGTCATCGCTGTATCCTTCATGCAGCGCGACGAGCTCGGCAATATCGTCTTTTCGTTTACGCTGAACAATTATGAACGATTTTTCGATCCCTTATACTTGGGTATTTATTGGGATACGCTGTGGCTATCCGTGCTAACAACGGCAATTTGCTTGTTGTTCAGCTATCCGCTTGCATATTATATCTCGACGACGAGCCCGGCGAAGCAGAAGCTGCTGCTCATTCTCATTACGGTTCCGTTCTGGATTAACTTCCTGATTCGGACATATGCATGGGTACTCTTGCTGCGTACGCAAGGGGTCGTCAATCAGACGCTCCTTGATCTGGGATTGATCGCGGAGCCTCTGCAAATGCTCTATACCAAGGGAGCAGTACTGCTTGGAATGGTCTATACGTTCATTCCGTATATGGTGCTTCCGATTTATGTTTCTTTGGAGCAAATGGACAAGCGATTGCTAGAGGCATCCAGTGATTTGGGTGCTACGAAATGGAAGTCGTTCTGGCATATTACGCTGCCGCAGACGAAGTCTGGCATGATGACAGGCAGTGTGCTGGTCTTCGTGACAACAGCGGGGATGTTCGTTGTTACAGACATTCTGGGCGGTGCTAAGGCGCAAATGCTCAGCAATATTATACAGAATCAGTTCCTAGGTGCGCGTGACTGGCCATTCGGTTCCGCGCTGTCAGTCGTGTTCGTGATCAGTTCCCTAATTATTATTGGGCTGTTCAACAGAGCACTCCGCTCCAAATATGATGCATCGAAGGAGGCGGGGGCATGAAGGCAGCAACCAAAAAGAAGCAGAGTCCGCTTCTTGCGCTCCATTCGATACTGTTAATTCTATTTATTTATATACCTGTATTTTTGATTATCGCGTACTCGTTCAACAATTCACGGATTAATTCGAATTGGAGCGGTTTCACGTTCAAATGGTACAGTTCACTATTCGACAACCGACAAGTAATGGAAGCACTTAGCAACAGCTTGTCGATCGCATTGATATCTACAGTCATCTCGACTGTACTCGGTACGATAGCCGCAATTGCACTTCGCCGAATGACTGCCAAGCGCAAGCAAGGCGTAATCGGATTGTTGTACTTGCCGATTATTGTACCGGATATCATTATGGGCTTGTCCCTACTGGTGCTGTTCAGCCAGTTTAAGATTGATCTGGGCAAAATGACGGTTATTATTGCACATATCACGTTCAGTATTTCATACGTGTATGTGATTGTTGCTTCTAGGCTTGCCAACATGGGTAAGCAGCTTGAAGAAGCGGCATCTGACCTTGGTGCTACACCATGGCAGACATTCCGCTACGTTACGCTGCCTTCGATATGGCCAGGCGTACTTGCCGGAGCGATCATGGCTTTTACACTGTCGATTGATGACTTTATGATCAGCTTCTTTGTTGCCGGACCGAACTCGACAACATTGCCGATTTACATTTATGGATTGGTAAAACGGGGGATCTCTCCAGAGATCAACGCCTTGTGTACGCTAATGATTATCTTGAGTGTTGTGCTGATCGTGCTGGCGCAATGGTTGTTGAACCGCGGTAACGGAGAGAAGAAAAGCTCTATGCTGCCGTTCTAATTCACTGTTCACCCGATGTGAGCAAGTGAATTTGAATCATAATAATTAATACATTCTAAGGATCTGTTGCAGGATCAGAGAGGGGTAACAAGAATTGAACAAAAAGAAATGGTTCGCGGTCGTATTGGCCGGGATGTTGGCACTTACTGCACTGGCAGGCTGCTCTTCTAAGCCGGAGCAAACATTGAATTTGTATAGCTGGGCAGATAACTTCGATATGGATATGATCAAGAAGTTCGAATCGGAGAATAACGTAAAAGTTAACTATGCGATTTTTGCCAACAACGAGGAACTGCTGGCGAAGTTGAAAGCCGGCGGCGCGAATTATGATTTAATTCAACCGTCCGACTATATGGTGGCTAGCATGATTAAGCAAGATTTGCTGGAGCCGCTTGATTTAAATCATATTCCGAATTTCCAATACGTCACGGATCGTTTCAAAAACCCTGAATTTGATCCTGGCAACAAGTACTCTATTGTATATACATGGGGTGTTACAGGCATTGCCTATAACACAAAATATGTGAAGCAAGCTCCAACCGATTGGGCGGATTTGTGGAAGGATGAGTACAAGGGTAAAGTACTTCTTCTGGATGACAACCGCGAGATCTTAGGTATGGCGCTGAAGAAGGCAGGCAAATCGAACAGTTCCCAAAATGAAGCGGAAATCAACGCGGCTGTTGATGACCTGCGCAAGCTTGTTCCGAACGTGCTTGCATTCGATACGGACAACATCAAGCAGAAGATGATTGCGGAAGAAGGCTGGATCGGTACGGTATGGTCTGGCGATGCATCTGTCATTCATGGTGAGAACCCAGATGTTGCATTCATGATTCCAAAGACAGGAAGCACGATCTTCTCGGACAACTATGCGATTCCAAAGGGTACGAAGAATAAGGAATTAGCGGAGAAGTTCATCAACTTCATGCTTGATCCAGAGAACAGTGCGAAGAACTATGAGGCTATCGGTTACAGCAATCCTGTGACGAAGGCAAAAGAGCACCATAGCAAAGAGTATCTGGACAACAAGATGATTAACTTAACTGACGAAGAACTGAATCGTACAGAATGGCTCGGTGATGTTGGTAAAAATATTCAATTGTATGATCGCTTGTGGACAGAACTAAAGAGCGGAAGATAATCGCATAGTATTGATTGAACAATAAATGCCCTTAATCCACACCTATATGTAGGATTAAGGGCATTTTTATGTTGATTACAGATTCAGGAGCAGCTTGGACAACGGTTCGGGTTGAGTCTTCATGAGCCAATGCCCTCCTTGCTCGAGACTCATATGGCGCCAGCCAGCATCCCGGGCGCGTAAGGCCATTGCGCGGAAAAAGGCAGCCATCGGCCAACTATCAGGATGATCCAGCGGTTCTATGTAGATGCGAGGAAGGGCAGCGGCACGCTCATTGGTAATAGATAGCTCCTGCATATACGAACGGGTCGGCATTGGCGATTTACGTGGATCTGTTAAGTTAGGTGGTGCAATAAACGCCGGTGTGTCGTCATCTACAGTATTTGGATAGGGATTATCCAAGTATGGAGCTGAGAGGGTTGCGACAGACTCTCCATGCCGGGGAATCATGGCATCAACATAGACCAGCTGCTTGATTCGATCAGGCACAATTTCAGCTACCCCGGTGATTACCATTCCGGAGAAGCTGTGTCCAACAAGAATAACATCCTCGAGCTGTTCATAAGTAAATACCCCTACAATATCCTGAATGAATGTATGGAGATCAATGTCTGGATGAGCTAGATGTGTTCGCTCTCCAAGACCAGTAAGGGAGGGAGTATACACAGCATGACCAGCTTGTCGAAGCAGGGATGCGACTTCCTTCCATACAAATCCGCCATCCCATGCTCCGTGAACAAGAAGATAAGTAGACAATTGAATCTTTCCCCTTTCTTATACATGTGTCCATGTTTGTAAGTTTATAACTTCATTAGTTCTATGATTATAGAACTATCATACATCCTGATTCAGAATTCAGCAATAGATGGAAGGGTTGGAAGCTGAACATTAAGCGTTGTATTCAGCCTTGTTCGATATGTTTTTCCTGACAATGTGTAATATATGGTGTGTGATCGGTAACATCAAAATGTACCAATTTCGCCTGCAACTGAGGTAGTACCGACGCAGGGGGCGTGATCAAAAAACGCGCAGTGGCGCGGTTGTAAAGGATATGTTAACGACAATGCGGAATCGACATATTTACGATATTGGTAAAGGATGCCTAAAATGTTCTCATGAAAGCGTTAGCATGGCTTCATGCACAGTTCATCGTTTCATCAATGAAAGTGACTGTGCCAACCATGCCATCATTTGAAGGGAGGGAGTGGACACGATGCAAGGAAATGGACAGAGTGCCCTTTCAATGAACGTGGTTCCAAATAAGAAGAAACCGACGTGGAAGAAGATGCTTCAGAATTGGGAGTTGTATTTATTTATTGCTCCTGCATTTTTGTACTTCCTCATTTTCCATTACGGCCCGATGTACGGGATTCAAATTGCATTCAAAAACTTCATCCCAGCGAAAGGGATTATGGGGAGCCCATGGGTCGGATTCGACCACTTCGAGCGCTTCTTCAACTCGTACTACTTCTGGGATCTGTTGTGGAATACGCTGAGCATCAGCTTGTATGAGCTGGCGATAGGCTTCCCGCTGCCAATTATATTGGCGCTTGCCTTTAATGAAGTTAAGGATGGGATATTCAAGCGAACGGTACAGACGATAACCTATGCACCGCACTTCATTTCCGTTGTCGTCATGGCAGGTATCATTATTACGTTCCTGTCTCCTTCAACTGGTATCATCATTCATATCATTAAGTTCTTCGGATTTGAACCGGCCTCTTTCCTTACGGATCCGGCATGGTTTAAGACAATGTATGTCTTGTCTGGTGTGTGGCAGGGTACAGGCTGGGGGACAATCATTTATTTGGCAGCCTTGTCCGGTGTCGATCCACAGCTGCACGAAGCAGCCGTCGTGGACGGTGCGAACCGGTTCCAACGTATCTGGCATATTAACATTCCGGCAATTATTCCAACGATTACAATCTTGCTCATTTTGAACATGGGCAGCATTCTCGGTGTCGGATTTGAAAAAATATTGCTCTTGCAAAACCCACTCAACATGGAATCTTCTGATGTCATATCGACATTTGTATATCGTTCAGGTCTAGTAGATGCGCAGTACAGCTTCTCCACGGCGATAGGTTTATTTAACTCGATCGTTAATGCTATTTTGCTCATCGTTGTTAACCAAATCGCGCGACGCACGAGCGAAACAAGCTTGTGGTAGGAAGGAGGAGAATGGAACATGGCTGCTACTGTGAAAGAAACGAGAGCGGACAAGATTTTTATCGTATGTAACTATATTTATTTAACGATAGCTTTGATTCTTGTATTGTATCCTGTGTTGTATATTCTAAGCGCGTCTATCAGTGATCCCAAGATGGTAGCCTCCGGTGAAATGTGGCTGCTCCCAAAAGGAATCACATTTGACGGTTACGCACGCGTGTTCGAAAACTCAAAGATATGGAGTGGTTATGGGAACACCATTTTATATACCGTTGTAGGTACTTGCGTTAACCTGGCCGTAACGTTACCGGCAGCATACGCATTGAGTCGATCGGACTTCATTGGACGTAACTTCTTTATGGGGATGTTTCTGTTCACAATGTTCTTCGGTGGCGGATTAGTTCCGGGATATCTGTTGATTAAAGAATTGGGGCTAATCAACAGTATGTGGGCGTTAATTTTGCCGGGTGCAGCATCGGTCTGGAACATCATCGTGGCACGGACATTCTTCCAATCCACGATACCTAGAGAACTTCAGGAAGCAGCAAGCATTGACGGCTGTACGAACATGCGGTTATTCCTGCAGATAATTTTGCCGTTGTCAGCTCCGATCATAGCCGTTATGGCATTATTCTATGGGGTTGGACATTGGAACAGCTACTTTGGCGCTCTCATTTATTTGAATGAAGAGTCGAAATATCCACTGCAAATGATCCTGCGTCAAATTCTTGTTCTGCAGGAAATGTCGGCAGAAACGACTGGTGCTGCGGTAAGCAGTTCGGTTGCCGCTGCGCTAAACAACAAGGCAGAAATCGCATCGCTCGTCAAATATTCGGTCATTATTGTTTCGACTTTACCAGTTATCGTGGTATACCCATTCTTGCAGCGGTACTTCGTGCAAGGGGTTATGATTGGATCGGTCAAAGGATAGCTTGAACAGACTGTTGCAAATTTCAGAATGCGCTTGTGAATGTATCCAGAGTAAAATTCATCAGTAACGAATCTCGTCTATTTCGTCTAGTGAGCATGAAAGATATGTACGTTGTCATTGTCGAATCTATGAACGGTAATAAACGAAGGCTCGCCTTTGCTTATTATAGAAGCAGGACAAAGAGTATAATAATCATCAAAAGGGAGGATCATTGCCATGCAAAAATGGAAAAAAACGTGGGCATTATTGATGTCTATGACCTTGATCTTCACAATGCTCGCAGGATGCGGATCGTCAGACAAGCCTGCCGCAGAGGGAAGCAAAGGTAGCGAGGAAGCACTTAGCAACTTAAATCAAGAAGGCTTCCCGATCGTCAAGGAACCTATTACACTTACGATGATGGGACAAGACGTAGGGATTCAAAACTGGAAGGATATGGCCTTGCTAAAGCAAATGGAAGAGAAGACTGGCATTAAGTTCGAATACCGAAATGCACCTCTCGACAGCTTTGATACAAAACGCAACCTTGTATTTGCTAGTGGCGATTATCCTGATGTGTTCTTCTCCGGTCAATTGCAGTCTGCAGATGAAATCAACTATGGAAGCAGCCAAGGCGTACTGATTCCTTTGGAAGGACTTATTGAGAAGTATGCACCGAATTTGAACAAAATCCTGAATGACAATCCAGATATTCGCAAGTCGATTACGACGCCGGATGGACATATTTATTCCCTGCCAAGCATTGACTTGGATGCAGGCTGGTATCGTGGTCCATTGTGGTATAACGGCAAGTTCTTGAAGAAGCTTGGCATGGACAAAGTACCATCCACAACGGATGAACTATACACATACTTGAAACGGGTAAAAGAAGAAGATCCGAACGGAAATGGCAAGAAGGATGAAGTTCCGCTTGTTTCCGTTAAGCTTGACGACATTCGCATGTGGTTGTTCGGCTCTTGGGGGATGTATGGCGAATTCATCTATGCGGATAAAGCAGGAAAAGTTCACTACTCTCCAATGGAGGAAGGATACAAAGGCTATCTTACGTTCTTGAACAAGTTGTGGAACGAAGAATTGTTAGATCATGAAACCTTCTCCCAAACGGATGAGCAAAAGAAAGCAAAAGGGAAAAATAATCAAGTGGCATTGTTTGCTGATTACCATGCCTACTTCACATTGGGCGGCGAGCCTAGCATGACTGACCCGATGTACGCTCCTGTGAAAAGCGAGATGGGCGAACCGGTTGCAGCGAAGCATCCAGGTTTGATGAAGGGCGTATTCGCGATTACGAACAAGAACAAAAACCCAGAAGCAACCATGCGTTGGGTAGACTTCTTCTATTCGGTAGAAGGCTCCGAATTGCTTAGCTATGGCCCGGAAGGCACGCTGTGGGAGTATGCAAACAAGGAAGACCATACAAAGAAACAACTTCCGGTACCGGATGGTAAGGATCGTGAGGACTATCGTGCAACTTTGACGCCGGACTACGGTACGATCGTTCCGAAAGTCATGACAGAAGAAGTGAAACGTGGATTCGAAGGCGAATTCGAGAAGTGGTTGAAGAAAGAAACAGAGGAAAAAATCAATCCGATCGCGAAAGTTCCATTCCCGAGCGTATATTTGTCCGAGGCTGATCAGCAGCAAGTATCGAGCTTGCGCTCTGACCTCGACACTTACGTGAAGCAAATGGAAGCGAAGTTCGTAACAGGGCAAGAACCGCTTGCGAATTGGGATAAGTATGTAGGTACATTGAAGAAGATGGGCGCTGAGAAAATCGTTGAGGTTTATCAAAAAGCCTATGACCAATGGAACTCAGGAAAGTAAACGTAGTTGTAACCTCGTAAATTGTGAAATAAGCTAATCGGAAAGAAAACGAGCACCTTAGGCTTCCTATTCTGCCTTTGGTGCTCGTTTTCTTTGTACGTATGCACTTAGCTTATAGATTCATCGTCCGCATCTGCGGCGGCTTTTGCTTGCTCGCTTGAAGCATGAAGCTTCCGGTATTGGCCTGGTGTATATCCCGTCTCTTTCTTGAACTTTCGAATAAAGTTCGGCGTATCCAAATATCCGACCCTGACGATGATGTCCTTAAGCGGATCACTAGTCGTCAGCAGCTGGCGAATGACCTCATCCATGCGGCGCTGCCATATATATTGAGAGAAGTTGCTGCCTGTCTTCTCCTTGAACGAACGGCTGAGATAAGAGGACGAGATAGAGAACTTCTGTGCGGTCGCTTCCAAGCTCAAGCTGTAGTCGGTATACTGTTGATCGACGTACGCAATGACGCTGTCCATTAAAGAGAGCTGTTCATTTTCCGAGTTGCGCTCTACTTGTTCGCAAATATGTGCGGCCAGGAGCTGAAGCTTCTTCTCAAGCTCCTCCAGTGACTCGAAGGAGGTGAAGCTCGGAATATCGCGAATTAACTCGTTCAAGCCGAGCTCAGACGCTGTCTTCAGCAAGGTATTCATAATATCGAAGCAAATACAGCGAAGGAGAGAGATCGATACGCGCTCTGCCTTCAGCTTGTTGAATATCGCTTCAATCATTTGCATTGCAACGGTATCATTGCCCTGCTTCAAGCTTTGTGTAAGCTTAAGCAGGGAGTCCTTAGCGATCCAGAACGTATCGTTTGGTGTATGGGACAGCTTGTTGAAATACGTAATGCTGCCCTTGCCGTTCGCCATGCGATACTCCAGCGCAGAAGCTGATTCGATATAAGACTGATTCAAGAGCGCTGCATCCTCATAGGCATTACCAACACCAATGGATGGGATGAGGTGCGTGCTCTCCATCACGATGATTCGAAGAGCTTCGACGATTTGTTCCATCTGGTGCTCCACGGAGATTCTTGAGTCCTCATTCATACTGACGATGAGTGCGAATTGATCAAAATGCGGCAGTTCAATGCCATATGCGTGTGCACCGTATTCCGGAATTTCGATCTCCTCGAGCAGCTCTACAATCTGTTGACGATGCTGCAAGGCATCTGCGATGCCAGGATACTCGTCCCAAGAGATTGCAATGATGAAATAGTATTTGCCTGTCAGTTCAATGCCGATCATCTCCATAATATGTGCAGATTCTGGGTTGTCCAGCTTCCCATGCTTGAGCAGCATGAGCAGAAATTGATTGCGGGCAAAGGGCTCTTGAATATCGACGCGGGCACTATAGTCATGCAGAGTTTTACGAATCCACTCCAATTCATTTCCTCTCTTAGGCGCCGGCTGTGCAGCAGAGGCTTCTTCATTCAACAAAGCGAATTCCATAAGATCATGGATAGGATGGTATTGCTTGCGAGCTAGGAATACGGCTGCCAGAATGCCGGCGATGACCACTACAGCGAACGCGAGCATGAAGAAGGTCTGAATATGGAACACACGTCCGAAAAATTGCTCGCTCGGCATGGCCGTTACATAGGTCCATCCATTCATAGAGGATTTAACGGACACAACAGATTGCTGCCTGTTATCCAGCTTCAAGCTATGGATGCCGGAACCAAGCTCTGACAGCAAGTGAATCTCATTTTTCGGGATAGGTTCTCCATGATTATTCTGGGTAAGAACACGGCCCTTCTCGTCGAAGATGTAGGTATTGCCTTTGAATCCATTCAAAATGGTGTCCATAAGCCCCGTTAGCTTCGATTCCTCCATTAGGAACAGCACTGTTCCGTGTGGAGACGAGCTGTTAGGAGTGATTGGGATCATGTACGCAAGCATGGACTTGGTAATATTCATGCTTAAGTTAACGGATTCCGCTGGTCGCACGACAGGATAGAGCTCAGTTTCCAGCTCCTTAATAATATCCTTCTTGCTCCAGTCCTCGAATAGATAGTATTGATCAAAGAGGACATCTACATTGGTCATTCCTTTTGACGAGTAGATGGCGTGGCTGTTCCTGTAGAAAAGGAATAGCTCTTCTAGAATGGAACTGTTTGCTTTATATTTGCCGAGTGCGGATATCGCATCGCGGCTGTAATAGGGATGTCTTATCATATAAGGTGTCAATTGTTCATCATAAGCAATGCGAGAAGCAATGTCTCGAAGCTCCGTCATGCGAGAATCGATGTTCAGCTTCACCTGATTGAGCTGGTTCACGTTCGATTGCTCAATTTCGGAACGAAGATTGTTTACGGCATTTTGATAGATAAAGATCGTGAGAACCACTAATGGGATGAGAAAAATCAATATATACGACCATATGTACTGTAATAGCAGCTTCGACCGAAAATAGTTCCAACTCATCCTGACAAGCCTCCTAGTAGTCTCTTGATGTAATCTTGCTATAAAGTGAATCTGGCAATTAGTAAGAAGACAATTTAAATAGAGAAAAGATGCTGATGATTTGTAATTATTGTATACGTTTCGCTTCATCTGTAAAGCGAGAAATTGAAAAAAAGCGGCAATATTCATATTGTAAACGATTCCAATCGGAAATGGAATGACTTCGTAGTGTGTACAACAATTTCTGTAGAGTGGACATTGTAGGTGTGTAGCCATTGAGGGAATTGCTTTTTATCTTATTTTAAGGTTCGGTTCAGTTTTCTTTAATGTAACTCTAGTATTCTAACAATGGACCGAATGACAGATGAGTTCTTGCGAAGGAGGGTTGCCGGCAGCGATTACTGGCCTTGGTCAACCGGAGTCTTCCGTTGCACAAGGTGATCCGTTTCATCTTTCTCATGGTTTACAGTTTACCCCTAGAACATATATAGACCGCATCGGCATTGCGCGATGCGGTCCTTTTTTTGTAGCTAAATGAATTGAATTCGGTATTTAACAGATCGACCCGAAGTTGTTTCAGTGCATACAGGCCTAGGTCTATGTAGGTTATTATTTACATATATTAGTTATAATGCAAGATATTATTTCGAATCCCTGTAAATCGAGGAAGAGTTGTGACTGAAGCTATGTTGCATGGTTAAGGAGGGGAGAGGTTGAATGATGAAATGGATTCAAGAGCATGAAGTGCTGCCATTATCTCATTACAAAACTATGCGGTCAGAGAGTCCTTTGTTGTGGTCAGAGAGCTCTCTGTTGCGTTCAGAGAATCCTCAGCTGCTGGGGGGGACGTTCTGGCATGCGTACCGATACGATCATATTAAGAGGATATTTGCTGATTACAATCATTTTTCCTCCGAATTGCGAAGCGAAGACAAGCGGCCGATTGAATACAGCATCCTCCGCACCGATCCGCAGAAGCATAGCCAGCTTCGAACATTAGTCTCACAAGCCTTCACACCTAGATCCATTGAAAAGATGATTCCACGAATTGAAGCATTGGCGGATGAGCTTCTAGATAAGGTGGAAAGCAAAGGACGAATGGATGCAGTTCAAGACTTCGCAGTTCCGCTCCCGATTATTGTAATCGCAGAAATACTCGGCATACCGGTACATGATCGAGATCAGTTTCGAGAATGGTCGGAGGCATTAGTGAGTGGTGACATTGACCGCAATAGCAATTGCCAGAAGGAGATGGCTGTATATTTCGAGGCGATCGCAGAAGAACGCCGCCGTAATCCACAGGATGATCTGATCACTAGGCTTGTGCATGCAACGTCAGACGGAGAACCGTTATCCCCCTTTGAGCTCATTGGGTTTTGTATTTTGCTGCTTGTGGCTGGCAATGAAACGACAACGAATTTGCTCTCTTCTGCTCTAGCGTGTTTCGACAGTGAGCGCATCGCATGGGACGATATTAGATCCGATCGTTCTTTACTGCCTGGCGCTATTGAAGAAGTGCTGCGGTTTACCTCGCCGGTACAGTTAATGTTTCGCCGTGTGAAGAAGGATGTGGAAGTAGATGGCTTGATGTTAACTGAAGGGCAGTTCGTCATGTTGTGGATCGGGTCAGCAAATCATGACGAGTCTGTGTTCAAGCAGCCAGATCTCTTCCATATTCGTCGTCAGCCGAACCCGCATTTAGCGTTTGGTCATGGTATCCACTTCTGCCTGGGGGCCCAACTTGCACGGCTGGAAGCGAGGATAGCGTTGAATGCAATGCTCGATCGTTTCCCGAACTACCAATGTGATCATTCCAAGCCGTTGAAGCGCATCCAGAGCGAGTTTATGTTCGGTTTCGAGTCATTGCCGATCATTCTTACCTAAGTAAACCTAGCTTTTCGTTATTCATGTCAGTTGAAATAAGCAATAAAAAACAGCCTCTCTACATGCAAAATAGATTGCATGAGAGAGGCTGTATCACGTTTACTGTTTACTCTTTGCCAAGAACCTTATCAACCAGACCGTATTCATACGCTTCTTGGGCAGACATGAAGTAGTCGCGATCCGTATCGCGCTCCACGCGCTCAAGTGGTTGACCTGTGCGATCCGCCAAAATTTTGTTCAACGTGTCGCGCATCTTCAAGATGCGCCGTGCGCGAATCTCGATATCGGACGCTTGCCCTTGTGCTCCGCCAAGCGGCTGATGAATCATAATTTCGCTGTTCGGCAGGGCGAAACGCTTGCCCTTGGCACCTGCATTAAGCAGGAACGCTCCCATGGAAGCTGCCAAGCCCACGCAAATCGTAGATACGTCCGGCTTGATGTGCTGCATTGTATCGTATATGGCCATGCCGGCTGAGATTGAACCGCCTGGGCTATTGATGTACAAATGAATATCCTTCTCCGGGTCATCTGCAGCCAAGAACAACAGCTGGGCGATAATCGAATTCGCCACGAGATCGTTCACTTCTGTTCCGAGGAAGATGATGCGATCCTTCAACAATCGAGAGTAAATATCATAGGATCTTTCGCCACGATTCGTCTGTTCAACAACTACGGGTACATAACTCAAGATAACCCCTCCTAACTAATATCATTACACATTCAATATAAAGGACTTGAAACAAAAAGTCAAAGATGGTCAAACTATGTAGAGAAAAAAACATCTTTCGTTTCGCTTCTGCAAAATTCAAGATGTTACTTCCGTGCTTATTCACCTAAATATATGCGTAACGTAGCTTCTTATCCTGTACCAAATAAGGACAGGAGTGTAAATGGCGCGCCCGCAAGGAATCGAACCTTGATCTCAGGCTCCGGAGGCCTACGTCATATCCATTGGACCACGGGCGCATTCATACAAGAGCAAAATTTATTATATAAGAAAGCGTATAACAAAGTCAAGTGAGCGCCACTGAATATTTATTAAAAACGGGAAGTTTGGAAGTGCCCACTGATTAGTGGGATACAGAGATGATTGTATTGGCACCGCAGAAAGGGACTTCGACGATAATTAAGGTTTTAACTTTTAAGGAGGGAACGGTTGAATTCTTTCTATAATAAGTGGACGGTGCCGAATAAGGTGGATGTTGCCCGATCTAAGTGAGCAATGTCGATGGCTAAACTACATGGGGACGTAGAGAGCCAACAGGATGTGAAGGAAAGCTCAAAACTTTTGTAAACACAGGTACGAGCAGGGCATGATGTCCGTCATTAATGTCTATACTGAGGAATGTCTAAAATTTTTGCGAAATATGTATTAACTTGTCGTATTTTGGGTTAATTACATCATAGGCAGTCGTATGCCCTTCTAGATATGTTGTCTGATAATGAATAACTTCGATATTGCTTGCTTATTATAGAAGTTGTTTATAGGCAGAGAATTCGCGGTTTTGGGCGCAAAATCAGGGGTTCAGGATACTTGCAAGTTGCTGCGTTATTCGGTAGAATAGTGGTGGGACAAAAAATGTAGAGATGGGACGTTTTTAGTCCAATGGTTGCTTATGGGAAGCAGGAGTGGAGAGAATGCGTGAGTGGTTAGAAATACAGAAGCGACTTCTACCTGAACTCATTGAACTGTTGAAGAAGCGTTACACCATCCTGCATCAAATCATGTTGTCCGACTCCATTGGGAGAAGAACGCTGGCAACGTCATTGCAGATGACCGAGCGTGTGCTCCGTGCAGAGACCGATTTATTGAAGGCGCAAGGCCTGATTGATTCGGATAACACGGGTATGCGAATCACTGATGAAGGCCGGCAACTTGTCCGGAAGCTGGAATCCGTGATGGGCGAATTGCTCGGGATGCGCCAGCTGGAGGAGAGTATCCGCCAAGCATTCGGTTTGAAGCAGGTCATTGTCGTACCCGGCAATTCGGATGTATCGCCTGCCGTGAAGCAAGAACTCGGGCAAGCGGCTTGTAGAGCGCTCAGCAGCGTAATGGACAAGGAAGATGTCGTGGCGGTGACAGGCGGCTCCACATTGGCTGCAATGGCAGATCAATTGACGAGTTCATCACCGTTGAAAGGCAATTGGTTCGTACCCGCACGTGGGGGACTTGGGGAGAGCTTGGAATACCAAGCGAACACAATCGCATCCACGATGGCGAAGCGCGTAGGCGCTCAGTATCGGCTCTTGCATGTGCCGGATTTGCTGAGTGAGGAAGCGTACCAGTCGCTTAAGCAGGAACCGAACATCCAAGACATTTTGCGAGTAATTCGCCAAGCACGCATTGTCGTGCATGGCATTGGAGAAGCTCTCGTTATGGCGAAGCGCCGCCGTGCGGATGAAGAGACGATCCAGCAGCTGTTCGAAGAAGGGGCGCTTGCAGAAGCTTTCGGGTATTATTTTGACCGAGACGGGCATGTCGTTCATACGATGCTAACACTGGGCCTTCGCCTAGAGGACATCTCTCGTATGGAGGTAGTCATAGCCATTGCTGGAGGTCAGAGCAAAGGAGAATCGATTACTGCAGTACTTCGTGCAGGACACGAAGACATTCTCGTTATCGATGAAGCAGCAGCAGTTGAAGTATTGAAACATTGTGGTCTCGATGTGCCTTACAGGCCGTCTTGAGATATATAAAAAAATTGCGAAGGAAATGGGAGGAATCATCAATGGTTAAAGTTGGTATTAACGGCTTTGGTCGTATCGGACGTAACGTATTCCGCGCAGCATTGAACAATTCAGAAGTAGAAATCGTTGCAATCAACGATTTGACAGACGTAAACACTCTGGCTCACCTGTTGAAATATGACACAACTCACGGCAAATTCGAAGCTACTGTAGAAGCTAAAGAGGGCGCTTTGGTTGTTAATGGCCGCGAAGTAAAAGTATTCGCTGAGCGCAACCCTGAGAACTTGCCTTGGGGCGCTAACGGCGTTGAAATCGTTGTTGAGTCCACTGGTATCTTCACAGCGAAAGACAAAGCTGAAATGCACTTGAAAGGCGGCGCGAAGAAAGTTATCATTTCCGCACCTGCTACTAACGAAGATATCACAATCGTTATGGGCGTTAACGAAGATAAGTATGATGCTGCAAGCCATACAATCATTTCCAACGCTTCTTGCACAACAAACTGCTTGGCGCCATTCGCTAAAGTATTGAACGACAAGTTTGGTATCGAAAAAGGTATGATGAACACAATTCACTCCTACACTAACGACCAAAACGTTCTTGACTTGCCGCACAAAGACTTGCGTCGTGCTCGTGCAGCAGCTCAAAACATCATCCCTACTACAACTGGTGCTGCTAAAGCGGTATCCCTTGTATTGCCTGAATTGAAAGGCAAATTGAACGGTATGTCCATGCGCGTTCCTACTCCTAACGTGTCTGTTACAGACTTGGTAGTAGAACTTAAGAAAGACGTTACTGTTGAAGAAGTAAACGCAGCTTTGAAAGAAGCAGCTGAAGGCCCATTGAAAGGCATCTTGAACTACACTGAAGAGCCATTGGTATCCAGCGACTTCAACGGCGACCCAGCTTCCTCCACTATCGATGCTTTGACAACGATGGTAATCGGCGGAAACTTGGTTAAAGTTGTATCCTGGTACGACAACGAGTGGGGCTACTCCAACCGCGTTGTAGACTTGGCAGCTTTCATTGCAAAAAAAGGTCTGTAATCGCATAGCACTTACAATCAAAGAGGAGTGACCGTTCAGGCCTCCTCTTTTGATCCTTATAGTGCCTAGAGCATATCGAGAACCAGTGCGGACACAGATTTTTAGATATACAGAGATAGAGAGTACAGAGAGAAGCCAGAACATACTAACGAACGATATACGATATATAGAGAGAAAGATTTAGATGGAACCCATACAGAACAAGAACACAGAACATACCGAACAACACACCAGAGAGAGGCGTGTGCCGGTGTAATCGACGATAGGAGGAACACGGGGATGAACAAGAAAAGTGTGCGTGATGTAGAAGTTAAGGGTAAGCGCGTATTTGTACGTGTAGATTTCAACGTTCCATTGGAAAATGGTGTGATTACGGATGATACACGTGTACGCGAAACGCTACCGACAATTAACTATTTGGTGGAACAAGGTGCGAAAGTTATTTTGGCAAGCCACATGGGTCGTCCGAAGGGCGAAGTTGTGGATTCCATGCGTCTGACACCTGCAGCAGTACGTCTTGGCGAACTGCTTGGTAAGCCCGTTAAGAAGCTTGACGAGTCAATTGGTGAAAACGTAAAAGCTGAAATTGCAAAAATGGAAAACGGCGACGTTGTCGTGCTTGAAAACGTTCGTTTCCACAAAGGCGAAGAGAAGAACGATCCAGAATTGGCTAAAGCCTTCGCAGAACTTGCGGACTTGTTTGTGAACGACGCGTTCGGCGCGGCTCACCGTGCACATGCATCCACTGAAGGCATCGCACATCACTTGCCAGCCGTGTCCGGTCTGTTGATGGAGAAAGAATTGAATGTACTTAGCAAAGCGCTGACAAACCCTGAGCGTCCATTTACGGCAATCGTAGGCGGTTCCAAGGTTAAAGATAAAATCGACGTTATCAACAAAATGTTGGAAATCGCCGACAATATCGTGATCGGTGGCGGCTTGACATACACATTCTTCAAAGCACAAGGCAATGAAATCGGGAAGTCGCTTGTCGACAACGAGAAGCTTGATGTTGCTTTAGGCTTCATCGAGAAAGCCAAAGAACTTGGCAAAAACCTCTACTTGCCAGTAGATATCGTAGTTACAGATGACTTCAGTGCAGATGCAAACACACAAGTGGTAGCGATCGACAGCATTCCTGCAGAATGGGAAGGCATTGACATCGGTCCGAAAACTCGTGAAATCTATGCTGATGTTATCAAGAATTCCAAGCTTGTTGTATGGAACGGGCCTATGGGCGTATTCGAAATCGAGCCGTTCTCTCATGGTACGCGTGCAGTAGCAGAAGCATGTGCGGAAACTGCTGGTTACACAATCATCGGCGGCGGCGACTCTGCAGCAGCGGTTGAGAAGTTCAAGCTGAAAGATAAAATGGACCACATCTCCACAGGCGGCGGCGCTTCCCTTGAATTCATGGAAGGCAAAGCATTGCCAGGCGTGGTTGCATTGAACGATAAGTAAGAGAGCAAGTAAGGGGATGGCGGCTTCGGCCGCTCCCTTATGCGTAAAGGAGTGAATCGTGTGAGACAACCGATTATCGCAGGGAACTGGAAAATGTTCAAAACGGTATCGGAAGCTGTCGCTTTCGTATCCGAAGTGAAAGGCAAAGCAGAAGTGGAGGGCGTAGAGAGCGTACTCTGCGCACCATTTACAAACTTGCCAGCATTGGTTGAAGCAGTGAAAGGCACAAGCATCAAGATTGGTGCGCAAAACCTTCACTTTGAAGATTCCGGTGCATTCACAGGCGAAATTTCCGGCGCTATGTTGAAAGACCTTGGCGTACACTACGTCATTATCGGTCATTCCGAGCGTCGTGCATACTTCGCGGAAACTGATGAAACAGTAAACAAAAAAATGCATGCAGCATTCCGTCATGGCTTGACGCCAATCGTATGCGTGGGTGAGTCGCTTGAAGAGCGTGAATCCGGCAAAACGAACGACGTGTGCAAAGTGCAAACAGAAGCAGCATTCCAAGGATTGTCTGCTGAACAAGCAAAAGAAGCTGTCATCGCTTATGAGCCAATCTGGGCGATCGGTACAGGAAAATCCTCCACAGCGAAAGACGCGAATGAAGTTATCAGCTACATCCGCAGCGTTGTGAAGGGCTTGTACAATGATGAAGTTGCTGCTGCTGTTCGCATTCAATACGGCGGAAGCGTAAAACCGGAAAATGTACGTGAATACATGGCAGAAAGTGATATTGACGGCGCATTGGTAGGTGGCGCAAGCTTGCAACCAGCTTCCTTCATCTCCTTGGTGGAAGGGGCGAAGTAAGATGTCCGCACCTAGACCGGTAGCACTTATCATCATGGACGGATTCGGACTTCGCGATACACTAGTTGGCAACGCAGTCGCGCAAGCGAACAAGCCAAACTACGACCGTTACATGAGCCAATTCCCTCATACGACACTGACAGCTTGCGGCGAAGCAGTAGGCTTGCCAGAAGGTCAAATGGGGAACTCCGAGGTAGGTCACTTGAACATCGGTGCAGGCCGCATCGTATATCAAGACCTGACTCGTATTACGAAATCGATCCGTGAAGGCGACTTCTTCTCGAACGAAACACTGCTTGCAGCAGTGAAGACTGCGAAGGAGAACAATAAGGCGCTTCACATTTACGGATTGTTGTCTGATGGTGGCGTACACAGCCATATCGACCACGCGCTTGCGATGCTCGATCTCTGTGAGCGTGAAGGCTTGAAGGACGTATACATTCACGCATTCTTGGATGGCCGTGACGTTGCGCCTGATAGCTCCCGCGGATATATCGAAAAGCTGCAAGCCAAAATCGCTGAAGTTGGCATAGGCCGTATCGCTACGGTTCAAGGCCGCTACTATGCGATGGATCGCGACAAGCGCTGGGAACGTGTTGAGAAATCGTACCGTGCAATGGTATACGGCGAAGGACCGAAATACCGCGATCCAATTGCTGCAGTTGAAGAATCTTATTCCCAATCCGTATATGACGAGTTCGTTATGCCTACGGTAATTGTGGATGAGAACGATCAGCCGGTTGGCTTGGTTCAAGAAGGCGACTCCGTCGTATTCATGAACTTCCGCCCAGACCGTGCGATCCAGCTTGGCCAAGTGTTCACCAACGATGATTTCCGCGGCTTCGATCGTGGCGACAAGTTCCCTAAGAACTTGCATTTCGTTGCGCTTACGCTGTTCGCAGAAACAGTTGGCGGATATGTTGCTTACTCTCCTAAAGAGTTGGACAACACGCTTGGTGAAGTGCTCGTGCAGCATGGCAAGAAGCAGCTTCGTATTGCGGAAACTGAGAAGTATCCGCACGTAACGTTCTTCTTCAGCGGCGGCCGTGACGTTGAACTTCCTGGTGAGAAGCGTGTGCTTATCAACTCGCCTAAGGTAGCAACTTACGACCTGCAGCCTGAAATGAGCGCTTACGAAGTTGCAGAAGCAGCAGTGAACGAAATCAACTCTGACCAGTTCGATACGATTATCCTGAACTTCGCGAATCCTGATATGGTTGGTCACTCCGGTATGCTGGAACCAACAATCAAGGCCGTAGAAGCTACGGATGAGTGCATGGGCAAGGTCGTTGAAGCGGTATTGGCGAAAGGCGGCGTCTGCCTCATTACGGCGGATCACGGCAACGCGGATATGGTATTCGACGAGCAAGGCCGTCCATTCACTGCACATACGACGAACCCAGTTCCATTCATCGTTACTTCGAATGACGTGGAATTGCGCGAAGGCGGCATCTTGGCAGACATCGCTCCGACGATTCTTGACTTGATGAACGTTCCTCAGCCAGCAGAGATGACTGGACAAAGCATGATTAAGAAGTAAGTTTTACAACTTACTTAGATATATAGTAATTTATATATAAACAATCAAAAAAGGAGTTGTACACACCATGACAATGATTATGGACGTATACGCACGCGAAGTGCTTGACTCCCGTGGTAACCCTACGGTAGAAGTAGAAGTAAAATTGGAATCCGGCGGCTTCGGCCGTGCAATCGTACCTTCCGGTGCATCCACTGGTGCTCACGAAGCAGTTGAGCTTCGCGATGGCGACAAAGGCCGTTACGTTGGTAAAGGCGTAGAGAACGCTGTTAAAAACGTAAACGAAATTATCGCTCCAGAAATCATCGGTTACGATGCTCTTGATCAAGTTGCAATCGATAAAGCGATGATCGAGCTTGATGGCACGCCTAACAAAGGCAAATTGGGTGCTAACGCAATCTTGGCTGTATCCATGGCTGTAGCTCGCGCTGCTGCACATGCATTGGATATGCCTTTGTACACGTACCTTGGCGGATTCAACGCGAAGCAATTGCCAGTACCAATGATGAACATCATCAACGGTGGTGAGCATGCTGACAACAACATCGACGTTCAAGAGTTCATGGTATTGCCAGTAGGCGCACCTAACTTCAAAGAAGCACTTCGCATGGGTGCTGAAATCTTCCACAACCTGAAGTCCGTATTGAAGGACAAAGGCTTGAACACTGCAGTAGGTGACGAAGGTGGATTCGCTCCTAACCTTGGTTCCAACGAAGAAGCACTTCAAGTTATCATCGAAGCAATCGAAAAAGCTGGCTACAAGCCAGGCGAAGAAGTATTCTTGGGTATGGACGTTGCGTCCACTGAGTTCTACAAAGACGGTAAATACACATTGGCAGGCGAAGGCAAGTCCTACACATCTGCTGAGTATGTTGACCTTCTTGCTTCTTGGGTTGATAAGTACCCAATCATCACAATCGAAGACGGTATGTCCGAAGACGATTGGGATGGCTGGAAGTTGCTCACTGAAAAATTGGGCGGCAAAGTACAACTCGTTGGTGACGACTTGTTCGTTACAAACACGGAGCGTCTTGCTCAAGGTATCGAAAAAGGAATCGGTAACTCCATCTTGGTTAAAGTTAACCAAATCGGTACGCTTACAGAAACATTCGAAGCGATCGAAATGGCAAAACGCGCTGGCTACACAGCTGTTATCTCCCACCGTTCCGGTGAGTCCGAAGACAGCACAATCGCTGACATCGCGGTTGCAACAAACGCTGGCCAAATCAAGACAGGTGCTCCTTCCCGTACAGACCGCGTTGCGAAGTACAACCAATTGCTTCGCATCGAAGACAACTTGGGAAGCACAGCTCGTTACGACGGCTTGAAATCCTTCTACAACTTGAAAAAATAATTAGCTTGCCGCACAAGCGGCCTGCTGATCCGATAGAAGCCAGACTCCCTTGAAGGGGTCTGGCTTCTTTTTTATGACCCCATATCCATATGTGAGGTAGGCATATTGTGCTCTACCTTTTACTCTTGCTTGCCTTTCGTACTTGTCCTTCTTGTCTTCCCTTATTTTCCTCATTCCTCTTTGTTCTTACCTGTTCTGATCCTTGTGAAATTATGCCTCACTGCTTCATTCCGACTCTAGTTGGGTTTTACCTAGACCTGAGGCTAGTTTTGGAAATAACCTATTGTGGAACACTATTCCAGGGGATATAATCATCGTGTACTACTAATCAATATACAATACTGAATCATAAATTATAATTCATTACGTTATGAGTGGGGGTGACTCAATTGAAGGAAATCGTTCAATTTAAAAAAGGGGTGCTCGGACTGTGTGTCATGGTTCTCATTAACCAGAGAGACCGTTACGGCTTCGAGCTGGCCCAGCAGATATCCAAGCATGTGGAGGTTGCCGAAGGTGCTCTGTACCCAGTTCTGCGGCGGATGGTTGCGGATGGCCACTGTACGACCTATTTGCAAGAATCTACCGAGGGACCGCCACGGAAATATTATAAGCTTACTCCAGTGGGCAAGGATTATATGAATGAGCTCGTGACCGAATGGGATAAATTTGTGTCGGGAGTAGCCAATCTGCTTACCGAGGCGGAAGAAGAAGAATCCAAGGAGAAGTGAGAGGTGAACAACATGCATAAGCAGTTATTTATGCTGCAATTGAAAATGGGCCTACTGTCGCTTCCAGAGGCGGAGCGCAATGAAATATTAGCAGAGTATGATGCACACTTTGAATTCAGCAAGCAGCAGGGACGAACAGAAGAAGAGATTGCTAGAGAGCTTGGCGATCCGGAAGAGCTTGCGGCCGAGCTGCTGTTAGGTGAGCGAGGGGATAAAGAGGTTGAACGGGAGCCGGTGACAGAGCCGGGGTCGTTTATTCCTAGTCATCAAGGTCAAGCGTCACAAGTGCCTCCACTCTTCGAGGATCCTAGCTTCCTGAAGAATGCTGAGCAGCCGTTAGATTTGAATCGACACTATGGGGAACCGAATCGATATTCTCAAGAGTACGGCGGAATACCGAATACTGCTTACCCACCATATCAGCAGTCCGAAGGACGACGTCCCCGTTCAGCTATCGCCTATGCAGGTACGATCTTTATTAGCATTATGGTTGTCCCGGTTATGTTCGGGCTATGGGCAACGTGGTTTGGGCTTGGTGTAGCGGCAATAGCGTTATTGGCAACTCCTCTTTTGTTCGCATTCAAAATTGGGTTTGGCGGAGAGTTTTATCGTGCAGAGTTGTCGATCGTAGCGATTGCGTTCGGCATTGGAATATTTTTAATACAAGCGATAGTTGTTGTAGGACGTGCATATTTGAAATGGAACCGGATCTATTTCCACTGGGTCGCCTATGAAGGAAGGAGCGAGGTTAGATGAATTGGAATCGTGCAACCATGAATATGGTCGGAATTGTGTGTATCGTGGCAGGGGTTGCGGGCTTGATCTATTACGGCCCAAATCAGCTATTTAAGTCACAACTTCCTTCTTATGAGTACCGTATCTCTGCGGAAGGTTCACAGGATGCATCTGGTCAGGAAAAAGGGGCAGATAAGACATCTGATTACGAATCTCGCATTGATGTAAGGGAGCTTGAGAGTATAGTTATCAATGCGGATTATGGGGATGTTAAGGTAAGCTGGATCAATGATAACAAGAATATGATTGAGTTGAAGGGGCAGGCGCCAGAAGTGGTTATTAATCGAATTCGTGATGTTCAGGCGGAGAATGGAACGCTAGAGCTGAATTTTGAAGACAATGATAATGCAGGATGGTTGAATATCAACATTGGCAATACGCAACGCCGTTATCATGAAATTATCATCCATACATCGGAGAATTTTGTGCTCGACAATTTGTCATCAAAGGTGTCTGCTGGGACGTTCGAAATGACAGGTGGACATATTAAGCAACTTGAAGCATTAAGTAATCTGGGAAGGGTAAAAGTAAAGAACGTAACAGGGGATGTCGTTAAGCTTAGGTCGGACTCGGGTCAAGTGGTAGCAGATAATGTCGATGCGGAGATTGAAGCAAGCTCTTCACTGGGAAGTGTTGAATTGAACCAGACGAAGAAGAATGTTCAGGCTTCAGCCAATGCAGGCTCCGTCTCGATTGTTCAAGCTGCGGCACATCCGATCGATGCGGAAAGCCAGCTTGGAAGCGTGAATATTCGTATTGTTCCTGAATACAACGGGAAGTTTGATCTGAAAACAGAGTTGGGAAGCGTCTCTGCACCGAATGAGAAACATGGAAGCGATATGGTTATAAAGGTACGGACAGAAGCGGGCAGTATAAAGATTGTCGAAAAATAGTATTGGCTCCTCGGAAGATTCATGTGAATCGGTTATAATGTACTTATCTTAAATTTAGAGGAACAAGATACTGTAAAGGGGTAAGGACACATGAAACCGATTCATAAAGTGCTGACATTGGCTGGCTCGGATACGAGCGGTGGAGCTGGCATTCAAGCTGACCTAAAAACATTCCAAGAACGCGGTGTGTACGGCATGACCGCATTGACGACCATTGTAACGATGGATCCGGAAGAAGGTTGGGCGCACCGGGTGTTCCCAATCGCGCTCTCTACGATAGAAGAGCAATTGAAGACAATCATGAGTGTCGGTATTTCAGGCATGAAGACCGGTATGCTGGGTTCTATCGATATAATTGAGCTGGCAGCACGCACCATTGAGAAGCATAACATTCCGAACGTCGTTGTTGACCCGGTTATGGTGTGCAAGGGTGCTGACGAGGCACTTCACCCAGAGACGAACGATGCTTTGCGGGACATACTCGTACCGAAGGCCGTCGTGGTAACACCGAACTTGTTCGAGGCTTCACAGCTGGCAGGAACAGCGCCAATCCGTACGCTCGAAGATATGAAGGAAGCCGCTGCTCGCATTCAAGAGCAGGGAGCGAAGTACGTATTGGTGAAAGGCGGCTCCAAGATTGGATTGCCTACTTCTGTCGATGTATTGTATGATGGCAAATCCTTCGAAATATTGGATGCTGATCTGATCGATACAACCTATACGCATGGCGCTGGCTGTACGTATTCAGCAGCAGTAGCAGCAGAACTGGCGAAGGGGAATGATGTACGTGAGAGTGTCCATAAGGCGAAGAGCTTCATTACGGAAGCGATCCGTTATTCTTTCCCACTTAATCAGTATGTTGGACCTGTGCGCCATAATGCACTGCGCTTGCTGCAGCATGGCGAAGAATAAGTAAGCGACGTATTCATGTAAGAATGCCTGGTAACTGAGGTAGCTTTCCGGAAGAGAAAGGAAAGGGAGAGAGGATAAGCCTTGCCTGCTTCTTATTCGTGTGATACAATAAAAGTACTGTTTTTGGCTTTTCGAACGTGTATCACGCATTAGGAGGTGTAACTGTGGAAATTTTCTTGAAAATTTTGCTTGTCATTTTTTCTATCGGTTTGATTAGCATTGTGCTTCTGCAGAAAGGGAAAAGTGCCGGCTTGTCAGGTGCCATCTCCGGCGGTGCGGAACATCTATTCGGAAAGCAGAAGGCACGCGGTCTGGACTTGTTCCTGCAACGTGCAACGGTTGTATTGGCAGGAGGATTCTTTATCTTGTCACTGATCGTAGCTTATTTCCTTAAAGGTTAATTCCCATTCGTAAGCAAAGCGAGGACATGCTCCTCGCTTTTTTTGTACCCATTTTTCCGGCGAAGACAAGAAACTTGCTACGATGTGGATCGAACGGAAAAAATGTAGGAAAAGCGCCGGGATGTAACGATTTTATTTCGTGTATACTAGGTTATATATTGTTATACTGTATCATGCAGGTCATGGCAAGGTGAGGTGAAGGAATGGTAACAGAACAACAGTTGTTGGACTTTATGCGTGAAACCGCTTATAAGCCGATGACCTATCAAGAGCTGGAGCAGCATTTCGATATTGAAGGCGCTTCAGAGTTCAAGGCATTTCTGAAAATGTTGAATCAAATGGAAGAAGAGGGTAAGGTGCTGCGCACTCGCACAGACCGCTACGGTGTGCCGGAGCGTATGAACTTGCTGCGCGGACGCTTGCAGGCGCATGCCAAAGGCTTCGCATTCTTGATTCCGGAAGAAACGGGGCACCCCGATGTATACATTCACGCAAATGATTTGAAGACTGCGATGCATGGGGATACCGTGCTTGTACGCGTGACGAATAAAGGCTTTGACGGCGCTCGATTGGAAGGCGAAGTTGTGCGCATTGTGAAGCGTGCAGTGGAGCGTGTTGTCGGCCTTTTTCAAAATTACGAATCGTATGGATTTGTCATTCCAGATGACAAGCGGATCAATCGCGACATCTTCATTCCGAAGGAAGATATGCATGGCGCGGTTACCGGGCAGAAGGTTGTTGTCCATATTGTAAGCTATCCGGAAGGAAGAGCAGCAGCGCAAGGCATGGTGGCCGAAATTCTCGGTCATAAGGATGATCCTGGCGTTGATATTTTGTCCGTCATCCGTAAGCATCAGCTTCCGGAGGCGTTCCCTGATGAAGTGATGGCAGAAGCAGAAGCTGTGCCGGATTCCATAACCGAGGAAGAAATCATCAGTCAGCGACGCCGTGATTTACGGGGCATGAATATCGTCACGATCGATGGAGAAGATGCGAAGGACTTGGATGATGCGGTATATGTAGAGCAGCTACCGAATGGACATTACAAGCTTGGCGTCCACATTGCAGACGTCGGCTATTATGTGAAGGAAGGTTCTGCGCTGGATCGCGAGGCATATGCTCGCGGCTGCAGTGTGTATCTGGTGGATCGAGTTATTCCGATGCTGCCGCATCGATTGTCCAACGGAATATGCTCTCTCCATCCGCGTGTGGATCGTTTGACATTGTCCTGCGAGATGGAGTTCGACGAGAAGGCGAAGCTCGTGAAGCATGATGTATTCCCGAGTGTAATTCGTACTGTTGAGCGTATGACGTACACCAATGTACGGAAAATCGTTGAGGATGAGGATCCAGAGGTATCAGCACGCTACGCTTATTTGGTTGACAGCTTCAAGCTGATGAAGGAATTGGCGCTGAAGCTTCGCGGGAAGCGGATGAACCGTGGCGCAATTGATTTCGATTTTGTGGAATCGAAGGTATTGGTTGATGAGAAGGGTGTACCGACTGATATCATTAAGCGGGAACGTACGATTGCGGAGCAGATAATTGAAGAGTTCATGCTGGCAGCTAACGAGACGGTTGCGGAACATTTCCACTGGCTCAGAGTTCCGTTCCTATACCGGATTCATGAAGAGCCGAATAGTGAGAAGCTGTTCAACTTCATGTCCTTCGCAGCGAACTTCGGATATGTTGTTCGAGGCAAGGGCAATTCGGTACATCCTCGTTCCTTGCAGATGCTGCTTGAGGAAATTGAGGGAACGCGTGAGCAGACTGTGATCAGCACGATGATGCTTCGCTCAATGAAGCAGGCGAAGTATGATGCGGAGATGACAGGCCACTTCGGACTAGCTGCTGAATTCTATTCGCACTTCACATCACCTATCCGCCGTTACCCAGACTTGGTCATTCACCGAGTCATGCGGGAAGTGATGGATAATGGAGGAGCGTTGCCTGAGAAGCGCTTGGAGCAGCTACATGCGCGCATGCCGGATATTGCGCAGCAGTCCTCAGAGCGTGAGCGGGTAGCCGTTGATGCAGAACGCGACACAACAGCGCTGAAGAAGGCAGAATTCATGCTCGATAAGGTCGGCGAGGAATTTGACGGCATTATTAGCAGTGTGACAAGCTTCGGGATGTTTGTTGAGCTGGATAATACGGTTGAAGGGCTTATTCGACTAAGCGAATTGAATGATGATTATTACCACTTCCATGAGCAGCATATGGTGCTGATCGGGGAACGGACGGCAAATGTATTCCGTATTGGCGATGAAGTTCGTATTCGGGTAGCTCGTGTCAATATGGATGAGCATACGATCGATTTTGAGCTGATTGAGAGCAAGTCTCGCCATAACGGACGTGACTTCGGCTTCGACATCCGGAAAAAACGTGGTCGCGGATTTGGTGCCGAAGGACGCGGTGGAACTGGACGTAGCGACTATAAGGGCCGTAAGGATGGAAAAGGCGGCCGTCCAGGAGAACGCGACCGTGGTGGACAACCGCGAAATGGCCGCGATGCGGATAGAGGAGCAAGAGACGGTCGTTCGGATCGATTGGGCGGTCGAGATAGTCGTCCGACAGAACGTTTCGATCGTGGTCGTCGTGCAGATCAGCCTGCTGGTCAAGGTGCACGTGGAGACGGTCGTGTAGATCGGCACGCTGGTCAAGGCATGCCTGGAGCTGGTCGTGCTGATAGACGTGTCACTGGCATAGATCCTGCGGAACAGCAAGCTTATGAACAGTATGGTGCTTCTTCGACCCAGCAGTTGCGTGGGGGTTACGGACGAGATCAGCACCAGCATGAGGAGCGATTGGAGCGGGATGCTCGTTATGAGCGTCACAACAATGGTGATGCTGTGGAGCATGAGGCCGACGCATTCGCTGGCGATTGGTATAACCAAGGCGAATTCCGTGAGCAGCAGAGGGGCCGCCGTGGACGCAAAGGACGGCGCGAAGAGCAGGGTCGTGGAGTCAATCCATATGAGAAGTCATCAAGTGCACCTCAGCCACGCGGTAAGGGTGGCATTAACTTTGGCGCAGGCCAAGGGAATGCGGAGCGTCCAGCCCCAGCGAAGAAGGAGTATGATGACTCCAATTGGGTAGATCGTCTCATTGCAGATGCGGAACAAGAAGCTGATCGTCCACGCTCCTTCGACTTTGGCTCTGGCCGAGGCGGTTATGGTCGATCAGGTGGCAATGATCAGGGCGGTAGAAAACCAGGGCGTGATGGAGGCTCCTATCGAGGTAGCGGCACATCTGGCGGCAAGAAGGGGCGGAGAACGACGTCCGAAAGCGGGATCTTCATTGGAGAAGATGCGGCAAAGGCTCGTAATCAAGGCGAATCTGCCCACAAAGCAGCAAAGCAGAAGGGGAAAGCAAACAGCAAGACTGCAAAGTTTATTCGTAAGAAGCGATAAGTTTTCCGTTTTCAACAAGTAAGAAATAACGGCTTTGGTTCCGCTTAAGAGCGGGACTGGGGCCGTTTATTATTTTCTGTGAGATGGAAGCTGGGGTTTCGATTTCAACGCTTAGGTGGGCATACGGACAATCAAACGGAATACATATGATACAATGTACATATCTTAGGAGACGCTGCTTTTTACTTCGTTAGAGAGGTGAGTAAGATGAGCCCTTCAGATATATCGATGTATCATGTTATGCTGCGTATGGTGCTTGCATTAGTGCTAGGTGGCTGTATTGGATTGGAACGGGAGAAGCGAAGTCAGGCTGCAGGGCTAAGGACGCACATGTTGGTGAGCCTCGGATCGGCGCTTGTCATGCTCATATCGGTATACGGATTCCCAGATTTAAGCGGTGATAATAAAGCAGCTGTGGATGTGGCGCGTATTGCGGCTCAGGTCGTCAGCGGTGTTGGCTTCCTTGGAGCAGGGACGATAATACGCAATGGAACTAGTGTGAAGGGGCTAACGACAGCTGCTTCCTTGTGGGTTTCGGCGGCGATTGGGCTTGCTTGCGGCTCTGGCTTTATTTCTGCGGCCTTATTCGGTTGTGCCTTATCTCTCGTCGCTTTGTGGCTGCTGAATAAGTATGATATTAAAAATCGGGTTGCACATCGAATTCACGAGTTGGAAGTCGTTGTGGAGGAACGTGAAGGATGGCTGTCAGAATTGACAAAGGTTGCAGAGGAGCAGGGGCTTACGGTACGAAGCATTCGCATGCGGCCGGAACGCAATGCAGGGAAGTCGTGGATGAAGTGGCTTGGAGCGGGACAGGGGATAGAACAGAAGGATAGAAGCGATTACTTGTCTGAAAGCGATATGGAAGTCGGCAGGGAGGACGGTCACCCCGAAGACATGGATGACAAAGAGCGACGAACCTTGGCAAGTGCAAGACAATTGCAGATTGAACTAAAGGTGCTGTCTGAAGATGTAAGATCGGTAGCCGTATGCTGCGAGACGATACTTCGATTACAGGGAGTCTCGGATGTTCATATGTTATCGTAATTGGAGTTACTTTACGATTACGAGATATGAATTGAAGAACACCTTAAGCCAAACATAGTCTGTGCTTATTCTTGCCTAATATCATTTGAATCCGATATGTTTCTTGCTTGAGTCGAGGGTGTTCTTTTTGGTACAATATACTTCTAAGCAACAAGCTATAGTGAAGTGGTTCAAAGCAATTTTGCCTTGTTCACTTGGTGATGATGTCATTGTCGTAACGTTGGAGGGCAATCATGGGTAAGAAGAATGATAATAAAGTTTTAGCCCAAAATAAGAAGGCGTCCCATGATTATTTTATTGAGGACACTTATGAAGCGGGCATGGTGCTGACAGGGACAGAAATTAAGTCGCTGCGCATGAGCAAAGCGAACATTAATGACTCCTTTGCAACGATTCGCGGTGGTGAGGCGTTTATTCACAATATGCATATTAGCCCATTCGAGCAGGGTAATCGACACAATCCTACCGATCCGACGCGTGCGCGCAAGCTGCTGCTGCACAAAGAGCAGATTAACAAGCTGATCGGGCAGACGAAGCAGGAAGGGTACACGCTTGTTCCGTTGAAGGTATACGTTCGTAACGGATACGCGAAGCTGCTGATTGGACTCGGACGAGGCAAGAAGAACTACGACAAGCGTGAAACGGCTGCAAAGCGGGATGCAGATCGTCAAATTCAACGCGCGCTGCGTGAGAAGCAGAAGTATTAAGGTTAGCTTGAGGCATAATGCGATTTTTTGCTACTGTTGCTAGCAGTATTCCTTTTGGATCATTTGTACCAAGGAAATGGCATGTAACACTGGCAACAAGTTGACTAACAACTTTCGTTTGAGTGTGTTATAATAAACGTGTCGGTAACGAACAGTGCTGTACAGCATGGTGTCGCTGCTGACCGAATACGAACATCATTGACAACTGAATAGTGTGGAAGGATACACTATCTGTGTCTTAACTAGATTCTCTTTAATTCAAGACTCTATTCCCCTGATGGGCGAGGTTCGCTTATCACTTATGGGGGCGTTCTTGGATTCGACGGGGATAGTTCGGGCTCGGGTAGCGGGTAGTGGGGACGCGTCCACTTCATCAACGCTAAAGCCATTTAAACGGCAAACAACAAACAAACTACGCTTTCGCAGCTTAATAACCTGTGAGCGTGCTTCTACTCTGCATCGCCCATGTGCCGAGATAGGGGCTCAACTTTTAGTGGGATACGCTGTCACATCTCCGCCTGGGGTGTGCTGAAGAAGACAATCAGGCTGACCCAAAGCATAGCCGGTTACGGGGCGATGCTCGGGTGACATCAAAACTGTGACTACACCCGTAGAAGCTCGTGTTGCGTTATCTTCGGACAGGGGTTCGAATCCCCTCGCCTCCACCAAAAACCTGAAAAAACCGACCGCGTGAGGTCGGTTTTTTGTTTTGGTGGAAGTAGGCGAAGTTACGGGATGAGAACCCCTGGGGTTCGTTCCGCGCGCAGGAAGTGGGGGAATGGCTTCGTAGGAAGACAACAGCGAACGAGCACGGCATCGATTTCAACCACTAAGGTAGTCATCGAAGGATAAGCATCGACAGCAAGTTCAATGAAGAAAACGATATCCCCTCGCCTCCACCATCATTAAGCCGACCACGTGAGGTTGGCTTTTTGCGTTCGCAGCGTGGGAGAGCCGCTGTCAGGAGTTCAGTCTCACGCGAAGGGAGTGAGTGAGAAGCATTGGAGGGAGACTTTAACGTACAAACAGTTTTTTGCTATTGCTAATAAGCGCGTCCACATACAAAGTTTTCTTGTTATAGTTATTTATATAAGCGAATTCATTAGAAACGCCGTTATCTTCGCTCACACGATAGAATTAAATATATTAAATGTAGATTGGTTGGTGAATCTGAATGAGCGGAAAATTCTGGTTAGTGATACAATATCCACTGAAAAGTGCAAAAGGCAGTCAACGTGATCACTGGTTAAGAGATAAAGTAATGGAATATTTGGAGATATCTCTAGTAGATGCTAACTTAGGCTATGTTGATGGCTCAGATATGGGGAAATGCATGTCCGACTCGAAAAAGTATGCTCTAAATATATTTTGTGTTGTTACGGAAGAAGAACGGAGTATTGCCCTGGTGAAAAGAATTTTAAGAGATAGCAGGCTTGATTATACTCGTATAAAAATTGCTACAATGCCCTATGGAAAAGAAGAAACATACACTCTGAAATATACATATAAGAAGGGAGTTACTAATTTTTCACTATAGTATGAGACACCGACACTCCTGTATGGCACGGCCAATGAATAACTGCCACTTGAACATATATGCTTGCAATTTCTTTCCTCACTGATAAGCGTGAGATACACCAAATGATGAGAGGTAGGGATAACGATGCAGGACATCAACAACGTTGTTTATCGCGTGCTATCTCCTGTTGATATCACATACCTACGCCATTTTCCTCACAAATTATCGTTGTTTTATATTTTATCGTATACATTATCGACTTAGCTGATATTTTTCCGAAATCATTGGGTATGTCGGTTCATGAGAATGTGAAATATCATCGGCTTATTCAAGTCCAAATGCTTCAACATCTTGATGACTGTGACTACACCCGTAGAAGCCTTTGTTATGCTATTTTCAGAATGGGAAATGAATAAGAAACTAGATTATTTACTCAAAGATGAACAAGGCTTCAGTACGTGCAATCAGAGTACTATTAATTACGTCTCAAATGACGTGATTTTCTAATTGTCGCGTTTCAAATAAATCGGCAGATGAAAATAGGCACTATACCGATTTAAACCCTTTCATAATGAGATCCCAATGATGGTCTGAGCCTCTCCAATTCCTGCCTGGCGGAATTTTGACAGAAGAAACGCGCTGCAGTCCCCAATCGTCATAAATGACGCCTTTTCCCCACTGATTATGGAAATTAACTATGAGTATCCTGAAATCTTTGTGCGAAATGCCAGATAAAGCTTGTTCCAGGAGCCGCGCCTCCGAGCTTGAAGTTTCTGTACGAACGAAACAAACAGGGCCGGTTTTTATTGTTTTCAAAAATCTGGATACCCTACGGTCCATTGTCTCTTTGAACTTGGGGTACAGCTGGTTGGGATTATAAGGAACGGGGAAATCATGATACGAATCTACATGGTATTCCGTATCACGTAAAACATAATGATTATCGACTATGTTTATAAGACGCAATTTGTCTAATTCCATAAATCCATTGAACCTTGTCTTGAGGAGATGTGAAATTTTCGAGGAAGGATAGGATATAAACCAATCAAGTGGGCCACTAAATTTACGGAGTTTTAGTCTTCTTAATTGATGCGCAGTCTGGCACGTTGCTCCAAGGCTGATAAATGCATGGTAAGCTCCTCTGTTTTGATTCCAATCCAAAGACCGTCACCTCAAATTCATATAATTGGACGGGTACAAGGCATTTCCCCTATTCTATTCCTATTGTATGGGTATCTAGGAATTTAGCCTGTTCAAATGCCTAGATGAACATTTTTCGCTACGCCCAAAAAGGCGGACATCCAATGGAAAAATCAAAAGGGTTGGAAAAGACAGGGGATAGGAATTAGGGATGAACGGCTGCAGAAAAAGCTAAACAGCTTTAGCCCGATGGAAGTACGAGCTAAAGCTGCTTAATCATTGTATTTTAATGTCTACTGACGGGTTTAGTTCAGACCAGGTGGCTCTATTGTTATTTAAATATTTAGCCTTTTTTAGCTGTTTTAAATGAACTGCGTATTTGATCATACGTATCCGGAGCCGTGTTCTGTAGACTAAAATGCATGTAAACTTTATTTTCGGTAATCAGCGCAATCATTTCTTTATCGTCTGCCGATTGAATGAGTACTAATGATCCTTTTGTGTCTCCGTCATCATAATCAGCAGATTCTACAACCTTCGGATCCTTCAGCTGCTCGTCCTCTGGGAGCGCTCTCTTAGCACCAACACGGAATTTACCTTGCACATCAGGATGTATACTCTCATCAACAAACTTCGTTTTGGCCTCTTTCGTTCCATTGTGGTAGTTTGTGACATAGGATAATGCCAGCTTCTCATCCGCAGATCGATCCTGCGAATCTGCAGCATTATTACTTGAGCATCCAGATAATATAATCACTGCGGCTAATAAAATAGATAGAAATTTTGTGATGTTCTTCATGTTTTCCCCCTTGAAATATAATACTATTCGTTAGTCTATCAGGTATAGGGGGTATTTGGTAGTAAAATCCAGGGTGTTTCCATTAAATTAAGTATTAATTTGTAAAAAATGATAGATTTAGATTCACTTAAAACGCTCCACTGCATCCATAAAACGCCCATCCATCAGTCGAACAATGTGGTTCACGATTACCTCACAGGGTGTTTTCATCCCATCCTCAATCCAATCCAGCAGCGTTCCTGCAAAGGCATGACTGTAAAATTGAACGATGAACGTCCTGTCTTTTTCTGAAATCACACGGGAATCTGATATTTCATTGATGACATTGCTTAGGAGTTCAAACAAAACCTGATTTAAAAACATTTCCAAATGCTCTTTTCCAAGAGAACGACATGTGTTCATGCAAAGCGCCTTGTTGCTGTCCACAAATTCTAAAATGATAAATAGCCCCTGCTGCCAAGTCGCATAGGATTTGTTATTCTGGATAGCACCCAGTGCCTCCGTTTTATATATCCATCCGAGCAGGTCATAAATATCCTGAAAATGATAGTAAAAGGTTTGGCGATTCAACTTGCAGGCTTCCACTAAGTCTTTAACCGTTATTTTATCTAAAGTCTTGGTGCCCAGCATATCCTTCAATGCATCAGCTAATGCATGTTTGGTGTACGGATGAATTGGAAACCTCTCCTTAGGATGCAATGTTTCTTATTATTCTACCATAACCTATGGATATTTTAGACATATGGCACTTGAAGTTTAAATTTTAGACACAGGGCTTTACTTGTCTATTTTTATTGCATTCATACTCCTATAAAGTGGAGGTGTCAGGACCACTAAAGGAGGTTGTAAGGATGTATTATAGCAATGGTAACTATGAAGCTTTTGCCCGTCCAAAGAAACCACTCGGTGTTGATCAAAAATCCGCCTATCTGATCGGCTCTGGTCTTGCATCACTGTCCGCAGCCGCATTCCTCATACGGGATGGTCAGATGAAGGGGGAAAACATTCATATTCTTGAAGAACTCGATATTGCCGGAGGTGGATTAGACGGCATCTACGATGACGGTCGAGGGTTCATTATCCGCGGTGGCCGGGAAATGGAGAACCACTTCGAATGCCTGTGGGATCTATTCCGTTCTATTCCTTCACTTGAAACAGAGGGCGCATCAGTATTAGATGAATTTTACTGGCTCAACAAGGAGGATCCGAACTTCTCCTTGCAGCGTGCTATCCTCAATCGTGGTGAGGATGCACATACCGATGGCAAATTCACACTTACTCAAACTGCTTCGATGGAAATTATCAAGTTGTTCTTTACGCCAGAAGAAGCGCTTGAAGATATGAAAATTACAGATGTCTTCTCGGAAGATTTCTTTAACTCGAATTTCTGGCTTTACTGGCAGACGATGTTTGCATTTGAGCCTTGGCATAGTGCAATGGAAATGCGCAGATATATCGCTAGATTCATTCATCATATCGGGGGATTGCCAGATTTCTCAGCGTTGAAATTTACAAAATACAATCAGTATGAGTCTCTTGCACTGCCGCTAATGAAGTATTTGCAAGGCCATGGCGTCACCTTCCAATATGCAACGACTGTAACGAATGTTGAGTTTGATATTACGGAGAACAAGAAAGTTGCTAAAAAGCTGGTCTATGTTCAAAACGGACAAGAAAAACACTTTTACCTGACTGAAAATGATCTGGTATTCATCACGAATGGCAGTAATACCGAGAGCTCCACTTTAGGCGACAACAACACTCCTGCCGTTATGAATACCTCCCTCGGGGGAAGCTGGGAGCTTTGGAAGAAGATTGCGGAGCAGGATCCTGCCTTCGGCCGTCCAGACAAATTCTGTGGCAACATAGCGGAAAGCAACTGGGAGTCTGCTACGGTTACAACGTTGGATGACCGAATCCCTCCTTACATCGAGAAAATTTGCAAGCGGGATCCATTCAGTGGCAAGGTCGTTACCGGCGGTATAGTGACAGTAAAAGATTCAAAATGGCTGATGAGCTTTACCTTGAACCGACAGCCTCACTTCAAATCGCAGCCAAAAGATCAGCTCGTCGTATGGGTTTACAGCTTGTATTGCGACGTACCAGGTGACTACATCAAGAAACCGATGAAGGACTGCACGGGTATCGAGATCACGGAAGAATGGCTCTACCACATGGGCGTACCTGAAGCAGAGATTCACGATCTTGCCGTAAACTCCGCAAACTGTGTGCCTTGCATGATGCCTTATGTTACATCTTACTTCATGCCAAGAGCTGCGGGAGACCGTCCGAATGTAGTTCCTGATGGTTGTATCAACGCTGCCTTTATCGGTAACTTTGCCGAAACACCGCGAGACACGGTATTCACCACAGAATATTCGGTACGTACCGCCATGGAAGCTGTATACACGCTTCTTGACATTGATCGCGGCGTGCCAGAAGTATTTGGATCCGCTTATGATGTCCGTGTGTTGTTGGATTCCACAGCGAAAATGATGGACGGCAAGAAGCTAACCGATATGGAACTGCCTCCAGCAATCCAATTAGCAGCAGTGACGGGTGTGCAAAAGGTCTCTCACACCAGAATCATGCAGCTGCTTAAAGAGTATAAGTTGATTTAAACATAGACGAAACGAGGAGTTCTGCCACTGGCAAGACTCCTCGTTTTTTTTGTCCTACGAACATAGCTGATAGTTAGATGAGCTCCCGATTGTTGTCGTTCTCCGTATAGATGGATATTAGAACGATGGCAGTGTCATCACCGATGTTTTTCACCAAATGGGGTGTACATGCGTTCCAACTGAAGGAATCACCTTTTTCAAATTCGGCCGCGTCTTCTCCCTGCTCCGCGTAGATTCTTCCCTCAATGACAATATGAACCTCCTCACCTTCATGCGCATGTGGAGCAATCCCCGTCGAAGCCCCTGGAGGAAATTCAACGACCATCATCCTTACGTTCTTCGTAGAGCTTAAGTGCTGCACTGTTAACTTATCAGAACCGCTTGTCGTAATGCTTCGCTCATCTTTACGAACAATATTCATCCGATCTTCTTTCTTTAATAGCAAGTAAGCTAAAGGTACTTTTAGTGCCTTTGCGATGTTTTCTAGAGTTGATATGGAAGGGGAAGTCTTATTAGTTTCCACTTGACTCATGAATCCTTGAGATAGACCAGTTTCTTCGCAGATTTGAGCAATAGTTATATTTTTTCGTTTTCGGATAGAACGTATTGTGGAGCCAATATCCATAGGACTGCACCTCTTTAATATTAGTGATAACAAATATAATTATATATTAGCAATTTTTTTGTTGACACGCTACTTGCTTTTGATTAGTATTACTAATATAAATTTTATTTCTTTATAACTAATAATATTTTGAGGGTGATTTGTGTGACGAAGACAGCTGCAGTAACAATTATTATGCGTGTAGTGCTAGGAATCATATTTATGTTTCATGGTATCGCGAAATTCCAAATGGGCATGACTAATGTTGAGGCGTGGTTCAGTTCTATTGGTATCCCTGGATTTGCGGCTTATATCGTGGCGCTGCTTGAGCTTGTGGGCGGTATTATGCTGATAGCGGGATTGTTTACCCGTTATGTATCGGCGTTATTCGTAGTAATGCTTATTGGTGCAATACTGACTGCAAAACTCTCCGCAGGACTTCTCGGCAATGCTCAAATGGCTGGCTATGAGTTGGATCTTGGATTTATGATGATTTCTTTATACCTTGCAGTGGCCGACCGGTCGCCATTCTCACTTGACCGCATTATTATGGCAGGAAAAGCGTCTCAAAAAGGGTGGTTCAAATGACTCCGTTTTACCAATATGACGTTCACCTGCCTGCCAATGTAGTACCGAATAAGAAATACCCGGTTATTTTTACGCTGCACGGTAAAGGTTCTAATGAAGGAAATATGTTTGGCTTGGTTGCACCTATAAGTGATGATTTCATTGTCATTGGGATTCGCGGTAATCTACCGCTTGGTGCAGGATATCAATATTACGAACTGAAAAGTTTGGGTAATCCCATTCGGGAGATGTTTGATGAGGCGGTAAAACAGCTCGAAGCTTTCATTCAATATGCGATGGGGAAGTATCCGATCGATCCGGACAAATGTTACTTGCTCGGCTTCAGCCAAGGCGCCATTTTATCCATGACGCTTGCACTTACAATGGGAGATCAACTAAAGGGAATCGTCGCGCTGAATGGATACATTCCTGACTTTGTAAAGACGGAATATTCACTTCGAAGTCTAAGTAATGTATCGGTATTTGTCTCGCACGGTGAGTATGATTCCGTATTCCCGGTCAGGATCGTGCATGAAACGGCGACATATTTAAAGGAACACACGCAACGAATCACATTAAAGATATACCCGACCGACCATGGCGTTTCGGAAGAAAATCAACGTGATGTTCTGGATTGGCTTAGGCAGGATGCTGGTTTAACCATTAACAGGGAATAAAAGTTGTTTCGTTCACAATAAGACATAAACATTGGTTAAAAGAGGAGTTGTAATAATGCCTGCTGTTAAGGAGTTTGATCCCAAAGTCATTTCTCTTCTACAAGAGAGAATTAAAATGATCAACACAGAAAACGGTGCCATTTATCTAGTCGGACCAATAAATCTTCCGATTAATTTGCGGGGGGAGACCGTTCAGTTTAAATGGTATTGCTGGTTGAATTGCAGTGAGGTAACGGAAGATTTTGAGCATATTGTTGCCAAATTATCGAATGTGAATTTAGCTGAATATCAACAATCGAGCGTGCTGGTGCACGGAGACTTCGAGAATGCAGATCATGCTTTAATCCGGTTCCATTCCATTTGCCACACAGGGGATATTTTCGGCAGCAAACGCTGTGATTGCGGATATCAGCTAGAGCAGTCATTGATGCATATTGCCGAGCATGGAACTGGCGCGTTGTTTTATCTTGCCAACCACGAAGGCAGAGGGATCGGGCTTTTCAGCAAAGCGCTGGCTTATATCCTTCAGCAAAATGGTTACGATACCGTAGATGCCAATCTTAAACTTGGATTTGTTGACGATGCCCGTGACTATAGTGACGCGATACAAGTACTAAATGTCCTTCGGACCAAACCGGTTACACTGATAACCAATAACCCTAAAAAGATTGATGCGCTTCGAAACGCAGGCATGGCAGTGGAAGATCGGGTACAGCTTTGGGGGGATGTATCGGAATATAATGAAAAATACTTAAAAACCAAAATCGAGCGGTCGGGACATATAAACGAAGGGAATGGCTCCTGCAACAATGATGAATAACCATGAATTCTATATGCGGCTGGCCATACAGAATGCAAAGGCCATGAAGGGGCAGACTGATCCCAACCCGCTTGTAGGGTCTGTGATTGTCAACGAAAACCGCATCGTGGGCATCGGGGTTCATATGAAGGCAGGCGAACCCCATGCCGAAATCCATGCGATCCGCATGGCTGGAGAGCTTACGCGGGGAGCGACCATCTATGTGACGCTTGAGCCTTGTTCCCATTATGGCAGAACAGGGCCATGCGCAATTGCTATTGTTGAAGCAGGCATTAAAAAAGTGGTGATCGCAGCACTTGACCCTAACCCGCTCGTGTCGGGGAGAGGGGTGGATATACTCCGGGAGGCAGGAATCGAAGTCATCACGGGAGTATGTGAAGAAGAATCTTACCAAATGAATGAGGTTTTCAATAAATTCATTGTCCAGCATATTCCGTTTGTAACTTTAAAAACAGCTATCACGATGGATGGGAAAATCAATAGCTACTCTTCCGATAGCAAATGGATTACTTCAGAAGCAGCTCGGGAAGATGTCCACGTTCTCCGCAATCAGAATGCCGCGATCTTAGTTGGCGTCAACACGGTGCTTACAGATGACCCCGAGCTTACAACAAGGTTGCCTAACGGTAGGAATCCGATACGCGTGGTTTTGGATTCCTCTTTACGGTTACCTTTGGATGCTAAGGTGGTTACAGATGGAGAAGCTCCCACTTGGGTGTTTACAACAACTTCTCATGACGCCGAGAAGAGGGCGGCATTAGAAAAGGCAGGCGTTAAAGTCTTTGTTACGGAACAGACGGGCAGGGTCAATCCAACCGAAGTTATTCAGCTTTTGGGCAGGGAGATGATCTCTTCCGTTTTGATAGAAGGCGGTAGTGAAATCAATGCAGCCTTTTTTGAGAATAAACTCATCGACAAAGTCATTATTTACATGGCTCCAAAGTTGATAGGTGGTCGGAATGCATCGTCCTTTCTCGGTGGGACAGGGATCGAAAAGATGAATGGCGCTGTAGAGCTTCACAATGTCAGTGTGCAGCCCTTAGGTAAAGATTTTAAATTTGTGGGTTACCCATATGCAAAAGCCCAGTACCGGTAAGGGACTGGGCCGCTATTTTCTTCTCTAAAAACATGTAAATGACACAATGCTTCTTAGATCGACTCCCGTATACATCCATCCAAAACCGGTCCACCTAAAACCTGCAACGGATCTACGTCCAACAAAGGTTGGGAAGAACCAGAACGAGTTCCCATTTCTCAACCACACATACGTGTTGCGGAATAAACAACCAGAAATAGCTCCGGGGTCGATGGCGAACGCTGTAGCAGCGGGTTGTGGTGGTGCGAATTGTGGAGGAGGGGAGGATGGTGCCTGCTGTATTCCTTGTGGTCCTTGAGGCGATACAAATGCCATAAGATTTCACTCCTTAGATTAGGCTTGATCAGGCCTATATTAATGAAATGGCGAGTAAATTGAACAGCACTAGGGGCAAGACGAAATCATTTTGGAAACCAGGTACAAAACCGCGACTAGCCCCATGGCTTGGAAGTCGTAAGTATAAAATTCCTCTTTCACAGTGGATAAGTACCCCTTCAAAAACATCGCCATCCATCGTCTCCACTAGAACAAGTTTATTCATATGGTTGCGGCATATATTTCCTATGTGATCTTGAATGGATCTTACGTTATGCATAGTCGTTGGATCCATTCGATACAGTGTTTGTTCTTGTTGCCCCTGTTGTTGCAAGCTCATGGTCATGACCTCCAATTTAGATTTGTTCATTTTCTCCATCGTATGCAGATGCCTATAGGGGAGTGACGATATATGCATGGAATTAATAATATTTGTCGATTTCAAACTCAAAGGTAGTCATCGAATGATAAGCTTCGGCAGCAAGTCCAATGAAGAAATCAATATTTCCCTCGCCTCCATGAAGTCAATCCACAACCTTATGCGGTTGTGGATTTTTTGTTGTAGTACAAACCTCCTAATAAAATTCAGAAGATGACAGAAGAAAATAGTGTCAAACTAGTAAAATGGACATATGTTCATGTGTCCAAAAAGGGGTTTGGTCTGTTTTAGCACACACCATTGATAAAGGGGCAGAGAAAATGAAAGTTAGAATGATGGTTTTTCTATTGATTAGCTTTGTCTTGCTGTTCGGAGGAACGGCAAGCGCAAGTGAGAGGCTTGATTATAGGGAGGGGGATTATCTCGTTCATCTTCTTGAAGATGGGGATGGGATAAGGAAAACGTTCCCATTCCAGACAAGTAATCAGATTACAGCGTCCAATACGGAGATCCGATTGTTTATCAATGCACGAGAGATAGATTCTACAGCGTATACGATTGATTATGGAAACCATACGATAACGATGCGTAAGGCGCCCGATAGCGGAGCCGAGATTTCAATGAAATATGCCATTGCTCCTACCTTTGAATGGGAAGAAGGGGTGTCAGGTAAAGCCAGCATCGGTAATGCCCTGACTGGGGGGGACGGCTCCACTCGAACGTTCCAAGTGTCATCCCGTTATATACTGAACTCGAGCAAAAATGTCAGTCTGCATATTGATGGTCATAAACTTAGTTCTTCAGAGTTTACGTTTAACCATGAGAATCTCACCATCACGATATCAGAGAAACGGAAGGCACCAGGCAGACAGTCGAAAATTTATTTTTACTTCCCAAAAACATCGATATCTTCAACTAGACCATCCGGTGAAGCGACCGAGCCGAAGTGGCCATCAGAGGTGACTGAGCAGAAGCCGCCATCAGAAGTGATTGAGCCGAAGTCGCCGTCAGAAGCGACCGAGCCGAAGTGGCCATCAGAAGTAATCGAACCGACGTCACCATCAGGTTCGGTTACAACTACGGTACCTGAAGCTGAAACTGTCGTTGTGCCTGAATTTAACGTGCCCAGCGGAAAGAACTTCCCAGGTACGATTACACTAAAATCGAATTATACATTTACGGTGTCTACAACAGCGGAAATGAGGAAGTCGGGTTATTATACATACGTCATGATTAAAAATTCAAATGGGGAACTGGTTAGGCGTATTCGGGTGGAAGCTAACAGTTCTTCTACCTATTCCTTGCGTGCGTTGGGGTTGCCTGCGGGGGGATATTATATTTATGTAAAAGTTATGACTCAGTACGGAGGAGTTGCAGTCTCTAGCCCTCAATTCTATCCTGTCCGCTATGAGACGCAACAGATCGGGGTATTTATCGGAGGGAAGCAGCAGACTTATAAACAGCCCCCTGTCAATCGAAAAGGGAATGTATTGGTTCCGCTTCGTGGGATCTTTGAGTCATTAGGTGCAACCGTAAAATGGAAGTCCTCTACACAAACGATCACGGCAACAAGGGGAAGTACAACCATTGTGTTAACAATTGGTTCATCTACAGCTTATGTCAACGGTGTGGCTGTCAAACTGAATGCAGCTGCGCAATTAGTAAACGGTTCTACAATGGTTCCGATTCGATTTATTAGTGAAGCGCTTGGTGCAGAAGTGAAGTGGGAAGGAACGTCAAGAACGGTTATTGTTTTTCAGTATGAGCCCGATATTCCAACCTCCATCGAGAGCGAGAGGACTCCAACCAATGGGGGATCTGGACCTGAGAGTTCATCACCAATTTTGCAAAATATCTCGAAAGAGATTAACGAGGCTTCGGATATTGTGTTTGTCATTGACGTTACGGGCAGTATGGCAGAGGTCATTGATTATGTGAAAGAATCCATCAGCAAGTTCGTGGATTCAGTTCCTTCTGGATCTAATCTTGCCATCCTTGCGTATCGCGATATCAATTATATCGATAGCAAATATCCTGCATTGGAATTTTTCAATTTTACGAATCAAAAGGGAGTATTGAAGAACCAGCTAAGCAGTCTGGTGGCGACTGGCGGTATGGATGTGGATGAATCGGGTTTAGAGGCGGTTCAAATGGCGATGGAGAAAATGTCAGGCAGCAAAAATGCAAAGAGAATTATTTTTATAACGGATGCACCTGTTCATGATAAAGAAATATCGCCGAAAAAAACAAAGTATTCTCTTAAAGAAGTAATCAACAATGTAAAAGCGAATAAGGTAACGCTGGATGCAATCGCACCGAAAGAAGGATTTGCTTATCAGCAAATTATTCAGCTTGTTGAAAGCAATAAAGGTACCTTGTACGATATTAATGAAGCATCTCTCACGTATATAAAATAAGGTGTACTTGAAAAACCCGACCTCAAGCGGCCGGGTTTTTCTATGTGTAAAGGAAATAATCCTATTTTGCATTCTTATCTGGCTGATGAATCCCAAAAGTATTCCCCTCGGTGTCAATATAATACCCCTGCCATGCCATTCCGGGTAGTGCATGCTTCGGCAATGCGACTTTGCCTCCAAGATTCAGGATTTTTGTCTCAGTAGAATCGTAGTCTTCCACTCCCATTGTACATGCATAGCCATTCAAAGGCTGACCTGATTCAGGGGTAGTGCCTTTACGTTGCATCAAAGCCCCGTTAATGCCCAGTTCATTTGCATCCCCAGTCGTAGCTCCGAAATAGGGCATTCCAGCATAATCGCTCCAATCCTCAAATGTCCATCCAAATACCTCTCCATAAAATTTCTTAGCACGTTCCATGTCATCTACATGAATTTCGAAATGAACGATTCTGCCCATGATTACCTCCTACGTTTTGGTTTTCTAAAATCCTATCATGCATGCTTTTTGATTCCCCTAGATCATTATTGTAAATACGCAAAAAAATAATACATTTCATAATATGATCAGTTAAAGGAGAAGATTTACACATTACAGGTGTATAAAGAGGATCTAAGGTTGGTTTCTGTTCACTTTGTTATTAATAAAATAGGTGTCATAAGATTCCTTGAACGTGTATCCCAGCTTTTTTGCTAGCTCAACAGACTCAGCATTCGCCGCATCCCAACTCGGGTATTTCCCTCTATCCAGACAATCTAAAATCAGTACAGAGGCAACAGTTGCTGCAAGTCCCTTCCTTCTATGGTTAGGGTGACTCGCAATTTCGATCTCGATTCCGTCATCATAGATGCTAAATGATGTTGCCGCAGAAACAACCTGCCCTTTATGTAAAATAGCATACCCGATTCCTCTTTCCCTAAAATCATCAATCGAATCAAACTGACTGACAAAGTCTTCTGAGAGCTCATGGAAGGAAGGGGCGCTAGCTATCTCTTTATCAATTTTTTTAATTTCATATTCTTCAGGTAATGCAGACAGTAGATTCTGTATGTGTGCTCTATCCAAATCCCCAGAATCTTTTTTAAATCTAAATCGCTGAAATTTCTCATAGGATCCTTTGTAAACCGTTTCTATCCGCTTTTTCCACCCATCCGAATCAACAATTGCAAGCGTAAATTCAGGAAGATTGTAAAGTAATTCTTCAGCTTCTTCTGCGCTGGGGTTCCCCGCATAAAACACAAAAATCCCCACAGTGATTTGAGCAACAGTTGGATTCTCAAGGTTGTCTACCCAAGCGTCACCCATATGTCCTTGGAGATAAGAGAGAACAATCGTGCTATCCATATGTTCGAACATAGGCACCAATTTTTCTCTTACATTGTGATCTGCTTTATAAATCATTCAATTCCTTCTTTCTAATAATAGTTTCCTGTATTACCATATCATGCACCCACAGATATTACTATATTAGGATTCCGGCCATGGCCAGTTAAGCAGCTGCAAAAATGCGAAAAGGGGATATACAGGTCATTTCACATGACTTGTATATCCCCTTTGTATGAGAACTGTTCAACTTGTTATGTACAAATTAGAACAGCTTCTTGATCGAATCAAAAACACCGCTGGCTTTATCTACGGTCAATTTCGCTTTTACACCCTCGATTAATGCATTGATCTGATCATTTGGCAGGTCAATCCCTATTACAGATTCGATCGCCGAGACAGGATCACTCATAAATTTAGATGAGAAGTCCGGATCGTTTTTGACTTTTGCAACGACTTCTTCAATTTTTGCTTTGATATCCATGTGCAATCCCTCCTTTGGATTTGTACTATTTTCATTCTTCGCTATTATACTAGAACTTATTCGTTAAGTAAAAAGCGGGGGATTGTTTGGAAAAAGATATGGCGCCAACTTCGCTGCAATCACTTGGTGACCCCTGTTGTTCGGGTGTATCGGCAAAAATCCGCCCAGTGCATCTTCAATCTTTCCATGTTGAAATCCATAGATAAGCTCGGCCTTCTTCCCTTCAAACCACTTATGAGCGGGAGCTACCGTAACATCAAAATGACGGGAAATTTCACTGATTAGAAGATTTAATTTGCTTACCGCATCAACGGCAAGAGGGCTTTTGGGAAATGGATTGTATTGGGTGCAGCAAACGATTCGAGCACAGCTTCCTGCTTGAATTTGAGTGAAAATGGAACTTAAATTGCGTTCATAGTTTGCAATCATATGTCGTACTTCCGGTGCTGTCTTAGATCTAAGCGCGGCTAGTGCCGTGTTCGCTAAGTCCACCCCGCCAATCCATACCGAAACGACAGAGGAATGACTGATTACAGGGGCCCCGCGCCAAATCAAAGCATCCAATAGATCATAGCTGTTCCAACCAGGCTGAGCCAGAACAAAGCCTTGGGCTCTGCATGATTTTGAATGTAACGCAGAGACGATCAATCGGGGATAAGACTTTGCCAGTGAAGATGCATTTTCCCCAAATGTGATGGAGTCCCCAAGAGCTGTATAGATCATTATGATATCACCCGTTCCACTCTTTATCATAAAGACAACGTAAACCATCAGATGAAAGAACAATAACAATGATAACGTTTGACTGAATGCTCGTGTATTTTCGTCACATACAGCCTAGAAACATTATATTGCGGCTGCGTATTAGTTGTGAATCAGGAATGTATGATTCGGAATGTAGAGGTAAAGGTGAAAGTGGTCTGTACCTTTCTAAAAATTAGTAGAGCGGAATGACCATTTTATGGTATCTTATTTTTGTGATTGATGTCATTAACTGGGGGATACCTAAGGATGATCGGGAACGCGACGGAGAAAGAACGTACTATTTTTGATCATGTCGGAAGCACTATCAAGACAGAAGATCGAGAGATTCGAATCCTTGCCAAATATGAGGAGCCCTTGGTTATGGTACTAGGAAATGTCCTTAGTAATGAAGAGTGCGATGAACTGATTGAACACTCAAGAGATCGGCTGCAGCGCTCCAAAATCGGAGAAGACCGTTCAGTCAATCAAATTAGAACGAGCAGTGGAGTATTTTGTGAAGACAGTGAGTCGGTCGCAAGGATTGAGAAGCGAATCGCTCATATCATGAATATTCCGATCGAGCATGGTGATGGTTTGCAAGTGCTGCTCTATACCCCCGGTCAGGAGTATAAACCGCATTATGATTACTTCGCTGAGACGAGTCGGGCAAGTGGCAATAATCGAATTAGTACACTAGTTATGTATCTGAATGATGTGGAGGAAGGCGGAGAAACGACCTTCCCTAAGCTTAATTTATCCGTGTTTCCTAATAAAGGCATGGCGGTCTACTTCGAATATTTTTACAGTAATCCTGAATTAAACGAACTTACCTTGCATGCAGGTACACCTGTAAGCAAAGGCGAAAAGTGGGTCGCCACGATGTGGATGAGAAGACAAACCTTTCGAATTCCATAGGTTTGGAAGGAATGCCCTTGCCCTTTGCCGAAATACTCCTTGATTATATACAAATCATTGGATTCGGAGGGATAGGTTATGTCAGTAATCATCACAACAGGTGATTTGAAAAGAAATTATGAAGTGATTGATACCATATTCGTGATGGATTCTCACAAAGAAGGCTATTATAAATCTGCAGACCCTAATTTAGCCTTTGAGGGAGTTAAAAATCAGTTAAAGAAAAAATGTGAGCAATTGCGTGGGGATGCTGTGATAAGTTGTCAATTTGAATATCGTGTAGCTGTTTCTGATAGTTTGATTGGCAAAAAGCAGGTTATGGAGATTTTTTCTTACGGTACAGTAATCCGGTTTTTGGATAGATGATGATGAAGACGAAATAGTGGTTGCTTTACAAAAGGCTCGACCTGATTAGGTCTGAGCTTTTTTAATACCCAACAAAAGCGTTAAGGGATACTTATTAAACCCTTCCATGTATTCAAATTTTTTAGGGCAAAAGTCCTTTTTTAATAGATTGGTTTATGTTAACATCTAACAGACAGGCAGTCGGTCTACTAAAGAAAGAGGTATATGGATGAGAATTGTAAAAGAAGCCGAAGAGCGTAGAAATGAAATTCTTGACGCAGCGGATGAGCTTTTTGGCCTGAAAGGCTTTGACGGTGCAAGTACAAACGATATCCTCGATAAGGTCGGGATTGCACGTGGAACCTTATATCACCACTTTAAATCGAAGGAGGATATATTAGACGCGTTGATCGAGCGGTACAATGTCCGTCTATTAGGTGCGGCGCAGGATATTGCTGCTGACAAGAGCATCCCTGTAGTCGAGCGAATTATCCGTGTAGTCATGGCACTGAACATAAGCGGCGGGAGCAGCAAGGAGATAATGGAGCATATTCACAAGCCGCAGAACGCACTTATGCATCAGAAAATACAGAAGGTCATCATTAACGGCGTTACGCCGATACTGGCGGAAATTATCCGCGAAGGCATCCAGGTGGGCATGTTCCATACGCCGTTCCCATATGAATGCATGGAGATGATCGTGATCTATGCAAATACCGTGTTGGATGATGATGTGGTTGAATTGACGGACGAAGAGTGGATGTTACGTATACAGGCATTTGTTTATAACATAGAGAGACTGCTTGGGGCTGCAGAGGGAAGTCTCATTCACACGATGAGGATGTTCGGAAACATAAACGGAAAACATGCCGAGTAGTTAAACAGAACTACATCATTCGGAAAAAATGTGAATTTTTTCATGAGATCATGAAGGTTTCGTATCCGACCAAAACGTCTTAGTTCAAACGGAGCCGGAACATATAAGTTCTCGTTCTATCATCAGGGAAGATAGCCATATGACTAGTGACAGATAACAGGGAAGGGTTGCTTAGGTTACTTATGAACATCGCTGACTTATTGCTGCAATTTTGTTCTGCATGGCTTTTGTGATTCTGTACGACTTGAAATCGGCTAAGAAGTTCGAGGAACAGAGGTGACGTATGCATTTCAGGATAATCCGTAATGACATGTTGAAGAGCAAGGCAATTACCCTGACAACGATGATATTTGTTGCCGCTGCGGCAATGCTTGTCTCACTGGCGGCAATTCTCATCGTCAATCTAACAGGTGCGCTAGACACACTTATGATTCAGGCGAAAACGCCGCATTTTATGCAGATGCATTCTGGTGCACTTAACACAGCACGGCTGAATGCTTTTGCAGAGCAAGATGCTAATGTTGAAGACTTTCAGGTGCTTGAGTTTTTGAATATGGACGGCTCGCAAATCCGCTTTGGCAATGGTTCACTTGCTAATAGTGTGCAGGACAATGGTCTTACTGTCCAGAGCGAGAAGTTTGACTTCCTCTTGAATCTTGACGGCAGTCCTATCCAAGCATCCGATGGAGAACTGTACGTTCCGATCAGCTACATCAAGGACGGAATCACGAAGATTGGCGACAAGGCGAACATAAGCGGGAAGGAGTTCACGGTTGCGGGCATGCTTCGAGATTCTCAAATGAATTCCTCGTTAGCTTCTTCGAAGCGAATGCTGGTCAGCAAGCATGATTATGAGGAGTTAAAACATGCAGGGAACGTCGAGTATTTGATCGAGTTTAGACTCAAGGATTTGTCTAAGACCAGTGAATTCGAAACGGCTTATACCTCTTCTGGACTCGAAGCGAACGGGCCAGCGATTACATACTCTCTCTTCAAAACACTTAACGCGATTTCCGACGGGATGATGATAGGGGTGATCCTTCTAGTCAGCGTACTTGTTGTAGCAATCGCATTGATGTGCATCCGCTTTACACTCCTGGCGAAGATCGAAGACGATTACCGCGAGATTGGCGTGATGAAGGCCATAGGGCTCCGCATTTCCGATATCAAGGGAATTTATCTGGTGAAGTATGCGGCGATTGCAGCGGCAGGCTGTGTGCTCGGTTATGCACTTTCTTTTGTATTCAAAGGGTTGCTCCTTGAAAATATCCGCATGTATATGGGAGAAAGCGAGAACACTTCTGTTGCTATGCTGTTCGGAGTAATCGGCGTACTGCTTGTATTTGGGGCAATTATTGCTTTTGTAAATGGAGTGCTAAGGCGCTTCCGGAAAATATCCGCTGCCGAAGCCATTCGCTATGGAACTTCTCAGGAAAAGGCCTCGGGCGCAAAACGCTTCAATCTGAGTAACAACAAACTGTTCCATACCAATGCTTTTCTTGGTATCAAAGATGTGCTTGCGAGGAAGAAGCTATACGTCACCATGCTTGCCGTGTTGGTGATTTCGGCATTTATCATCATCGTTCCTCAGAACCTCTACAACACCATTTCCTCAAAAAGCTTCATCAAATATATGGGGATAGGCAACAGCGATATGCGCATCGATATACAGCAGACTGACCATATGTCTGAGAAGGCAGCTGAAATGCTCAAAACAATGAGCAGCGATAGCGCGATCTCCAAGTATGCGGTACTCACAACCAAAACATTTAAAGCTAAGATGGAGAATGGCTCGGAGGAAAGGGTAAAGATCGAGCTCGGAGACCATTCCGTATTCCCAGTGCAATATTCGGAAGGTACGGCTCCACGTGCAGAAGATGAAGTGGCGCTGTCGGTCATGAACGCCAAAGAGCTCGACAAAAAAGTCGGCGATACCATGACTCTGGTGATAGAGGGGAAAGAAAAAAATCTCAAGGTCAGCGGCATTTATTCTGACATTACCAATGGAGGCAAAACCGCAAAGGCGGTGTTTACCGATCAGTCGGCAGAGATGATGTGGGTTGTGATCAGTGCGGTAATTGCTGACAAATCGCTTATCGGTAGTAAAATTTCAGAATATGCGGATAAATTCCCTTTTGCAAAGGTGTCAGACATCGATGAGTTTATGGCACAGACATTTGGCTCGACAATCAGTGCTGTTGGCAAGGCATCCTATTCCGCAATTGCCGTTGCGTTGTTGATAGCGGTACTGGTTACCTTGTTGTTTATGAAACTGCTTGTTGCAAAGGATAAATACTCCATTGCCGTTATGAAGGCATTCGGTTTTACAAATTCGGATATTCAGGCGCAGTATGTGACGCGTTCCGTGTTCGTGCTGATTGTGGGCATTGTCCTTGGAACGCTTCTAGCCAATACGCTCGGAGAGATGCTTGCGGGGGCAATGGTCTCTTACTTTGGGGCGTCGGCGTTCCAATTTACGGTCAATCCACTGTCAGCATATCTGCTTAGCCCACTAATGATGATCGGTACTGTGCTTATCGCAACCATCATCGGTACATCGAGAGCAGGGAAAATCAAAATTTCCGAAAGTATAAAGGAGTAGGCATATGAAGAAGATCATTATCGGCGATCAACTCGTAAAATCTTTCGGCGAGGGTGATGAGAAGCGCAATGTTCTCGACGGTGTATCCGTTGAAATCAATGAAGGCGAATTCGTCGCGGTCATGGGGCCTTCAGGATCGGGAAAATCAACACTGATGTTCGCACTGAGCGGAACAGATGGCGTAAATGGCGGTAAAGTCATCATGGACGATAAGAATTTAGCGGAGATTGGCGAGAACGAGTTGTCTGATATACGCAGAACAAAAATGGGGTTTGTCTTCCAACAGCCGACGATGTTGAAAAACTTGAATATCCTCGATAATATCATTCTTCCCTCTATGAGGGACAATCGAAAGAATGCTGCACAAATTACGGAAAAGGCAAGGGCACTCATGAAGAGGGTAGGTATTGCGGAGCTAGAAAAGCGCGACATTACACAGGTGTCGGGTGGTCAGCTTCAGCGTGCAGGGATATGCCGTGCGCTTATGAACAGTCCCAAAATTATTTTTGGCGATGAACCCACGGGTGCGCTTAATTCGAAGTCGGCACAGGAGATTATGGACATCTTTTCTAAAATCAACGAAGCAGGTACTGCTGTCATGCTTGTTACTCACGACGCCAAGGTTGCGGCACGGACGGAACGGATCATGTTTATGCGTGACGGAGCGATTGTGAGCGAGTTGAGTCTCCCTAAGTTTACGGGGATAGATATGGACGGCAGGATTGAGCAAATTACAGTGAAGATGAGGGAAGTTGGCATCTAGTAATTGCAAAAGCGAGACATGGGGATGGAGATTTAAATCCTGTGCATAATTGAAGTTTGTAGGATTGGTAAATATACTATTATTGTAAATTAAAACAGCCGGCTGGGGAGGTCGGCTGTTTATTGTTGTTGGAATTCTCTATATGTTGTTACCTGAATTCATCCAAGTCATTACTATTAATCTTATGTAGTATTTTGTCGATAGTATATACAAGGTGACAAGTCTAGTAGCATGAAAATACGAGCATAACCCCATGGGATTTTTGTAGTGCCTTGTAGATGGTGAAGGGGTAAAATAATGACGGAATCTGTGGGCACGTATTTCAAATATTGACCTTAATTTGGTCACTAAGGTGTCTGTAGTATGCACGTTGATGGAGTGAAGAAAAGTATGCGCTTAAATCAGAAAAAACAAATTTTAGAGTTGATTACTACGATAGAAGAAGGCACTGATTATGTAATAAATAGAGGTGCTAGCAATACGACTGAAATGATGCAAGATTGCATTAATAGTTTGGTGTTCTTCGCTGATCTAATGAAAGAGGAGCAAAAAGTTCGCAGTTTAATTGAAAATGCAATTCATAATTTTGAATTATTTATAGATGGAAAAGGGACAGACTTATTATTAAAAAAAGTAAAAAAGGCCATAAAAGATATAAGACTTTATATCATAAACGATGTAAAAACGGAAATAGAAATTGCGTTCATGCCTTATAAGTCATCAATGTGGGATTCGTTAGAAAGTATATATAGAGAAGCAAAAAACGATCCGAATTGCACTTGTTACGTAGTTCCTATTCCATACTATGAAAAAAATGAGCAGGGTGAATTCATTAAGTTTTGCTATGAAGGGAACGAATTCCCAGAAGATATAGATATCACGTTATTTGAAATGTATGATTTTGAAAATAGACGTCCAGATATTATTTATATCCACAATCCGTTTGATAATTACAATAAACTTACTATGGTTAACCCTCGTTTTTTTTCAGAGAATCTAGCACAGTATACAGATATGCTAGCTTACGTACCATATTATGTGGCTGGAAGTTCTGAGAATAAAAAAATGAACTTACTTCCTGCGTACAAAAATGCAACAAAGATCATTGTACAATCAAACAACACAAAAGAGGGGTATATCTCCAATGGAATAGAGCCCCATAAAATAATGAATTTAGGCTCCCCTAAACTTGACGCAATGATTATTGCAAAAAGCGAGCAAAAAGAAATTCCTTTCTATTGGGAACAAGTCATAAAAGGTAAACATGTAATTTTATTTAATACAGGAATTGCCGATCTTCTGTCCGTTGATACTTGGTTTGAACAAACAGAGCAAGTATTAAATTCCTTCATGGACTATGAACAATGTGCCTTCATTTGGCGTCCGCATCCACTTACTGAAATTACAATAAAGACAATGCGTCCACATCTATGGGCTACTTTTGAAAAACTTGTAAGCAAATTAAAACGGTCACCCAACATTATAATTGATAATAGTAGTGATATTTATCCCGCTGTCACTGTTTCTGATGGTATCATAAGTGATTACAGTTCAGTTATGCTGCAGTATATTATTACGGGAAAACCCGTTCTAGGATTATTAAGTGAAGAAATGAGTAAACAAGATAGATATTATTATTCTGATTATCTTGGTTGCTATTTTGTAAATCAAGATGTAACAGTATCCCAATTCGTAGATATGGTAGAACGTAACGAAGATTTAAAAAAAGAAGACCGTGTTTCTAGATTTAAAAAGAGCATATCTAATGCGGATGGAACGTGCGGAAAAAAGATTCACCATAGCATCAAGAGTGAGGTAATGCAACAGCTTTCAAACGTTTGATGCAGAGAGGTGCTATAACATGTACTACGTAAACCCCAATATAAAAAACTTATATAGAACATCATATAACGAAAGTCGTAAAGATTACATTCGTTTGGATATGAACGAAAACCCGGAAGGGCTACCGGTACAGTTTTTTGAACAAGTAATGGGAAGTATAACTCCTGAATATGTTGCGATGTATCCTGAGATGACATCATTAGTTGAACAATTAGCTGGATATTTGGATTGTGAACCATCAAGTATTTGTTTGACAAATGGATCTGACGATGCAATACGATTGCTATTCGAAGTCTTTGGAGAGTCAGGTAAGAAAGTAGTATCAGTTAGCCCCAGTTTTGAGATGTACTCCGTCTATATGAAAATGTATGGAATGATACATGCGCCTGTTATTTTTAATGATGATTTTGAAGTGTCCTTGGACAGTGTACTGGATTCTATTGATAGGGATACCGGTATTGTGGTCTTACTTAACCCCAATAGTCCTATTGGATCACCTTGGCAAGAACATGAAGTCAGAGAGATTATAAAAAAAGCTCGTGAAAATTGTGCTTTGGTTGTAATTGATGAAGCGTATCATTATTTTTCTCCCAAGACTTTTATACATTGTACAAACGAATACGATAACGTGTTGATATTTCGAACATTTTCAAAGATGCTTTCTATCGCCGGATGTCGAATCGGCTACATCATTTCAAATGAAGAACTAGTTAGTGAAATAAAAAAAGCATGTTCAACATACCCAGTGAATTGTTTTGCGATTAAATTTGCAGAAAAAATATTAGGAAATCCCCAAATTATTGATGCATTGACAGAGATAGAGAGACAGGGGAGAGAGTATTTACTAGATAAACTTAAGAAACACAGTTATGAATATCACTTTAATTCTGGGAACTATGTGCTTATCAAAAGTAAAAAGGATCCAAAGCAGATTTTTTCATTGTTAAAGGAAAAGAATATTTTAATCAAAACCTATAACCAGCCTGTTTTAGCTGACTGGATTCGAGTAACAACCGGGAGTATTGATGTTATGCATATCTTTTGGGAGCAATTCGAAAGCGTGGAGAATGGTTGAGAGGAGGACAGGTAGAATATGAAGGCTATTTTGTTAGCTGCGGGAAGAGGAACTAGAATTTCAAGAATGATTGAGGAAATTCCCAAATGCGTATTGCCGGTAGATGGGATACCGTTAATTAGAAGAAGTGTGATGATGTTTTTAGAAAGAAATATTCAACCCATTGTATGTGTAGGATACTGTGAAACCAAAATTTATGAAGCGTTAGAGGGGTTAGATGTTACCTATTATTACAATCCATTCTACGATGTAACAAATAGTATCGCTTCTTTCTGGTTTGCCAAAGAAGAATTGACGGATGACACTATTATTATGAATGGTGACGTTTATATCGATGATGACATTTTAAATTTAATTATAGAGACAGAAAAAGAATGTGCTCTAATGGTAGACACCGGTAGAACAGAAGTCGGCGATTATTTTTTAAACTTAGAAAATGGATATATAAAAAAATACGGGAAGAATCTTCCCCTAAGAGAACGAACTTGTGAATATGTAGGGATAGGTAAGATTAAAGGGAAATTCCTGGTGGAATTTAAAGAGAAACTAGATAGTTTGATTGGAAGCCAACAGCACCAATTATGGTGGGAGAATATATTATATTCATTTGTAGAAGAAAAAAATATCGAAACCATTGATGTTAAGGGAATGTTTTGGTCAGAAATAGATTACTTTGATGACTATGAGAGAATACTATCTCACACGAATAGAGATAACGCAACGGGCAACACTCGAGGTGCAGTAATGTGAAAAAGAAAATTAACTATTTGCAACTAAACGATGAGCAGCTAAAAAAGTTGCAAAATGATATGTTATCAATGCTGTTAGAAGTTGATCGAATATGCAGAAAATATAATATTACATATTTCTTGTCATACGGTACTTTAATAGGAGCCATAAGGCATAATGGCTATATTCCTTGGGATGATGATATAGATATACAAATGTTCAGGGAAGATTATGAGAAATTCTGCGAAGTGTGCAAAGGAGAACTGAACACGGAAAAGTTCTTCTTGCAAAACCAAACAACGGATAGACACTATAATTGGGTGTATGGAAAGCTGAGATTGAAAAATACGTCATATGTTCGTGCCGGTCAGGAACATATGAAGCAACATGATGGAATGTTTTTGGATATTCTTCCACTAGATTATATCTCGCGTAATAAGTATAGACAGAATGTGTCTTTTTTTATTTGTAAATTATGCAGAAAGGTACTATGGTCGCGAGTTGGAAAAAAAAGTGAAAGTAATATGTTCAGTAGATTGCTGTACTATGCAGTTTCTTTCATTCCGCGAAGGCTTGCTATTTTAATATTTGAGCATTTTGCTAAACGCGACAATAAAAAAGAAACGAGTTTATTGGCGAGCCATAATACATTTGCCCAAATCTACAAGCGTGAATGGTATGCTGAGTCGATAAGAGTCGAATTTGAAGGTCATACTTTCTTTGCACCGAAAGGCTATGATTATATATTGTCTTTAATATATGGAAATTATATGGAATTGCCGTCGGCAGAAAAGCGGCATGGGCATTGCTATGCGTCGTCTATTAAGTTTTTGGACGGAACGGAATTGAAGATTTGAAAAGATGGTCTAGGAAGAGGATGAAGGCTATTGAAAAGGATATATGCTGAAAATGTCCATATTGATTATGATAGCATGATGAATTTTTACAAAAAAAGAGCAGCGGATAAAATCTCTATCGATATAGATGCGCCGGTCGTGTTGTGCGGGGATAAAGATACAAGCAAGATCGAAGCATGGACCAGCTTTGAAGTAGAGCACAGATTGCCATTACTAAATTTGGATCGTAACAGTGTTGTGCTTGAAGTCGGGTGCGGTACGGGGCGCATATCGAAATATATCACTCCTGTTGCGGATACTTATGTGGGCGTAGATTATGTAAAGGAATTTATCGATATTATACAGTCGCGCGAAGATATACAGAAGAAAGAAAGTACGCGATTCCTTCATTCGTCGATTCAAGGGATCGCCAATGAAGAGGTAGACATTCCAACCCATAAGCAATTTAATCGGTTCGTTATATCGGGCGGAGTCCTCATGTACATAAATGATGAAGACGTAAAGCCTGTACTTAGAAAATTAATTGATAAATTCGATGAAGAGTGCATCATTTATCTATCTGAGCCCGTCGCTTTAGCAGAAAGATTAACGCTAAATAAATTTTATTCTGAAAATCTAGAGAGCGAATATAGCGCAATTTACCGAACGGAAAAAGAGTATCACGATATTTTTAAAGTTTTTTATAGTAATGGATTTACATTGAAGGTAAGTGAAGAATTCTTTTATGAAGACATTAAAGCACAAAAAGAAACGAAGCAATGGATTTTCGTTCTGCAAAGAACTAAAGATGCTTGACTGACTTCAATGGGTGGAGGACAAAGATGAGTACGAGCTGGAGCTTTTTATTCGATTTAGATGGTACGATTACGAAAAAAGAGATACTTCCGATTATCGCTAAAGAGGTAGGACTATACGAGGAAATAAGAAAGCTGACGGAAGATACCATTAAAGGCGTCATTCCCTTCCATGAAAGCTTTTTGAAAAGAGTTGAATTACTGAAGGAAATACCGGTAAAAACAGTTCAGGACATTGTGTCGAGCGTACCCCTAAATGAAAAAATCGTTCAATTTATCGAAGATAATCGAGATAATAGTTATGTAGTGACTGGCAATTTAGATGTTTGGGTGGGGTCTCTATGTGAACGTATTGGAGTTAAGAGCTACACATCCCGGGCTGAGGTTGAAGATGGTTACATTACGAAAGTAACAGCCGTCCTCGAAAAAGGAAAAGTAGCAAAGGATTTCGTCGGCAAGATCGTAGCTATCGGGGAAGGAAACAACGATGCGGAAATGATAAAGGAAGCAACAATCGGCCTAGCTTACGGAGGCGTTCATTCACCTGCCAACTCAGTCCTTGCTTGTGCTAGTCATGCTGTGTATGAGGAGGAACAATTATGTCGTTTTCTAAGACAGTTGTCATAAATTGTGCAGGAGTAGGGTCGCGGTTGGGGTTAGGGATAACTAAGGCACTAATTGAGCTTGAAGGCAAACCTCTTATTGTATGGCAATTACAGATGCTGGAGAAGGTCGAAGATGTCCGTGTAGTGGTAGGTTATCAAGCCGAGCAAGTAATAGAGCAGGTATTAAAAATAAGAAAAAACGTGACTTTTGTTTTTAACCATAATTATTTGACAACTGGGACTGCCGCCAGTTTATCTTTAGGATCTCGCCATGCGAAGGGGATGATTATTTCTTTGGATGGCGATTTATTAATACATCCGGATGACTTCCAATCATTCTTAGATTCTAATGAAGAAGGTATAGGATATTGTGAACCTACGACGGAAGATCCCGTCTTAGTAAATATTGAGCATAGTGGATTAAAAGAGTCGGTAACCAAATTTTCAAGAGACAACGGAAATTACGAATGGTCCGGACTTGTGCAAGTAGATGCAACTAAATTAAAATCGGGCACCCGACATGTATATGAAGTTTTGGAGAAATTTCTTCCATTAAACGCTGTGCCTATCCGCTGTCAAGAAATTGATACACCTTCGGATTATGATGCTGCGATAATGTGGGTTAGAAATAATTTGGTTACTCGCAAAGTTCATGCATAAAGTAATTTACGGTGGAAGAGGCAGCTCTTGTTATTTAGAGAATCATTAACTCTTTTTGCGGAAGAAATCGGGGGTACAAGTCATGTTGGATAAAAATAAAATAGATAATTTCTTTACTAGACGAGCTAAAATATCAGATCCGAATTTAGCTACGCATTATAAGGAAGACGATACCATCCTGTTCGATATGGGTTTAATCGATAACTATATCGATTCGTCATCTGTTGTATTGGATTTAGGCTGCGGTCCCGGTAGAACAACAAATATTTTAGAGTCTAAAGTCTCTTATATCAAGGCTGTTGATAAACAACGGTTATTTTTAGAGTTTTGTGCCAACTCCCCTAAAATTGAAACTGTTGAATCCGATTTAACGGAATTCATCGATAATAAAAAGTATGATGCTATATTACTATTTGGCGTTATTACTTATTTTAATGATGAGGAAGTAAAATCAATTTATAATAACTGCTTTCATATGCTGAAGGATAATGGGGTAATGCTTGTAAAGCATGCTTGCGGCGTGGAGGAAGATGTTATTATTGATCATTATTCTGAACAAATTGACGATTGGTATCATGTTTTGTACAGACATACAAGTAAAGATGAATTATTGTTGCAGCAATCCGGATTTGAAACTACAATGATAGACATTTATCCAGAAAGATTAAATCCATGGAAAAACACACATTATTATGCTTTTGTGGCGAAAAAGGACCTTTCCTAAATAAAAACTAAAAGAGAGCCATTCCTTTCATCTCCAAATAAGAAAGCCGATTGCGTAAAGTCGCTTCTGATGGTGGAGTTGAAAGGACAATTTTTTCCTACTAAAATGTCCGAATGCTTGGATAATCAAACCCTTGTATAATAATGGAATTGATTGATGTATTCCTAACTTGCTAAAGGAGGAGGGAATTCAATGTCCAAGCATGAGGCGACCTCGGTAAATCGCAAGTTCCCTGCAGCAATTATATCGTAGGACTAATTGCCTGATAAATGGCGTGTATTTTTATCGGCTCAATTAACCGTTCTTATTTACCTCCGAATTCGGAATTTCTGCTGTGCAAAAGGCATCAATAGCAAATTGCCGAACTTCCCTCCCCGCACCCATTACGCATCGTTTCCCAAATCGTTTGAGCCTGCATTTGAAGAAGTATCCCTTGGTACGGGTTTGTATAAAAAGCGCACACGACTAATATCATAGCCTGTGATGGACATATTCGAATGCATGGTAATATATATTAGTTAATATGTCTTCTATTATGAAAAAAGGAGATCAAATGCTTTGGCAGTTCTTGAGACGAATCGATTAATTCACCGTAAGTTAACAGATGATGATGCGGAATTCATGTTAAGGCTCTTGAATGATGAAGCATGGCACCGCTATATCGGCGATAAAGGAATTCGAACGGTTGAGGGTGCGCGTGACTATATTGTGAATGGCCCCATAGAGAACTACAAGCGGCTAGGTTTTGGCTTGTTTTTGACGGAATTGAAGGAAGATTCGACTCCTATCGGATTGTGCGGACTTATCAAGAGGGACTCCCTGACAGATGTGGACATCGGCTTTGCCTTCCTCCCTGAGTTCCGTGGGCGGGGATACGCCTACGAAGCGGCTGCCGCAACATTGGAATACGGGCGATCGACGCTTGGTTTAGAACGCATAGTAGCAATCACCACGATAGACAACGAACGATCCGGTCATCTGCTAGAGAAAATCGGAATGAAGTTAGAGGGTCACGTAGCTACAAATAAAGAGGAACTGAAATTGTATGCTTCTTGCTTCTCGAGGAAGTCGGAGCAAGAACAGTAGACCTATTACGATTTAGGTAGATCAGAGTCTTTATACATTTAAAAGGAGCTCTTCCAAATGGACGAAGCTCCTTTTTGCATAGGAAGGTATTAATTTCATTTGTCCTTACTTGGATCTGATCGCTTCGGGACTCGATGAATTATCATCCACTCTACAATGATGATGTTGATGACTAATCCGATCCAAATATTGACCTCAAGTATCTGTCTCAGAATGGGCTCGATGCCTTGGAATGGCATATCACGATTCCTGTAAGATAAATAAGGATGCATAAGGCAGTAATGAGCCGTGCGGTTGCGGCGACAAGGGTTACCCATAGTTGCAGATCATCCATATGCGATGGCTTCGAATCTCTTCTGCCGGGCAGTTTTATATCCCCCGTATTTTTGAGCCGTTCTATCGAAGCGATAGGTCTCCCGAAATCTGGGATATGGAGGGACAGGGCTCGGATTGACGATAGCACAGCGGATAGTAAGAGCACATCAAGGCGATCTCTCCGTTAGGAATCGCAGTCAATTGGGTGTGCTATATTTACGGGGTGGATCCTGGCAAAATCAAATAAAATGATGTCTTGATAGAGTAGGTAAACAAAAGTATACAAAAGTAATGATTAATCTATTTGAATAGGACAGAAAGTCTCTTATTTTAAAAGTAAGCGCTATCATATACGTGGGTTTTATCAGTTGAAAAGGGAGGGGGATATGAAACCGCAATAATATTCAATCAAATTACATGCTTACCGAATTTGATGACATTCTTAATCTTACATATAGAAAGGGAGTTCAATTAATGAAAAAGAAATGGTTATCCATCGTAATGTCTACGGTGTTAGCCCTCTCAATGATGGTTCCATTAGTACAGGCGGAGGAGGCGAATACGTCGTTGCCAGCGAGTGAGCAATATACGGCGCAGCAAGCTGCTGAATCTCAGCAAGGGGAGCGCAATCTGGCTCTAGGTCTCCCTTATGAATGGTCGCAAGCACCAGAACCGGAGTTTGCTGATGATGGCTATAAGCTGACAGATGGCAAGTACGGCAAGGTCACGAAGTCAGACCCGGCATGGGTTGGACATTTGAAGAAGAGAACGCGTGAAGTGGTATTTGATCTCGGCGAGAACAAATCAATCTCATCCGTTAAGGCTCATTTCTTGCAGGATTGGCCGAACAACAATGTCCTTCTGCCGTTAACCGTGTCCATTTATGTATCGGACGATAAGGAAAATTGGGGTTTGTTATCTCATAATGCACTCCAAACGTTATGGATAGACGGACAGCATGAAGAGACGTTTGAATGGAAGGGCAACAAAGAGGGAATCAAGGATCCGAACAAAGAAGGATTGGCGTACGGTGGCATCGCTTATGCACGTTATGTGAAGGTAAGCTTCATGATGCATAACAGGGCGATGACGTTAGTCGATGAAATTGAAATTCTAGGCGAAGACGGCAAGGTGCAAGGTGCAGATACTGTTCCTACGCAGATACCAGCCTTCCAAGCACCAGGAGAAGCGACTGCCGGAATTAGCGATCTTGGGCTGCTGTACAACGGGCACTATGCGAATGGCAAGGGTGATTGGTCGAAGGAGCGCATCATTCCGAATATTAGCTACGTAGATGAGGCAGGCAATCCGAAGGATTGGCTGTTCGATGGAGTTCTCTATCTTGGTTTAGATACGCCAATGGGCCGTAATTTGGGACTGAACAGCAAGCTGGACGACTGGAAATGGTACTTGGAAAAGACATTTGCAACGCAAGGCGATATGTATCAATTAAATGAAGCGACCAAAGAAGTCGGGGCGAAGCTGAACGATCCTAACCGTAAAACGAAAGTCGTGTATATGATCCCATATCCAGCAGAAGGCATCGCTGACTTCGGTGATATTGGCGATGGCAACTTGAGCTTCAGCGACTCGATCGGTGTGGAACAGGCACTTGCTAACCGGGTGAAGGCTGTTCACTGGTGGCTGGATCAAGTGAAGCAGAAGTGGGCAGCTGCCAACTACTCCAATTTGGAGCTTGTCGGCATGTACTGGTTAGATGAGCAGATCAGCACACACAGCAAGGGACCAGATCTGCTTCGTGCAACAAGTGCCAAGGTACATGACATGGGCATGAGGCTGTTCTGGGTTCCGTTCTTCTCAGGATACAAGTCATTCCTGTGGAAGGATGTTGGCATCGATAATGTGGCTTACCAGCCAAATTACTTCTTCGAGGATGACATCGACCCTGAGCGCCTGCCGGACGCAGCGTACTTAGCGAAACAGCACGGCATGGGCATGGAGTTGGAGTTTGATGACCGGATGCTGACGGATAACCATTTCCGTGAGAAGTATATCGAGTACTTGAACAATGGTGCAGAAACTGGGTTTATGCAAAACGGATATAATGCTTACTATCAGGGCAATGACGCCGTATATAATACGGCTGTAAGTAAGGATCCATCCAATCGAATCTTGTATGATTGGCTGTACCAATTCGTGAAGGGCACATACAGCGTGAATAGCGGCGTTCCTTCCGATGCTGACGTACAAATGAACGGAAAACTGCTGGAGAGCCATACAACAGTGCCGGCCACAGAGACGGTGCAATTTACATGGCAGCTCAAGGATGACGACGGAAGCGGCATTACTAAAGTTACTGCGACATTCGACGGCAAGCCGTACACAGCAGGTACGCCAATCAACTTTGCGGGCAAGCTTGGCAAGCATGAACTTACGGTTACGGTGACTGCAGGCAAATCAAAGAAGACAACTTATATCATTGATGCAGGAACAAATGTGGATCTCATCAAAACATTAGTTGATCAATTCGAGCAAGAGAACCAGTTCAAAAATCCGGGGGCGGCTCGCTCCTTGCAGGCTCATTTGGATAATGCGAAGAGATTCGAAGGTAATGATGAAAAGTTCAATAAGTTTATCAAGATGTTCAATGCGATGCTGGAGTTCCAGAAGATCAAAGGCCACATTGCAGATGGTGCTTACAACACGCTGAAGGATAATGCTTACTACCTTCTTGGCAACTTGGCGGAAAATAAGGCGGTTGAAGCTTCCTCGGTAGAGAGCAATAGCCCGAATTACATGCCGCAAAAAGCAGTGGACGGATCGCCTGCTACGAGATGGGCAAGCAATTATGTAGATAATTCATGGTTCACGGTTGATCTTGGTGAGGTGAAGGAGTTCGATACGATCCGCATTGATTGGGAATACGCTCGCGCCAAAACATACAGAATCCTCGTGTCTAACGATAAGAAAGAATGGATAAATGTCACGACGAAGAACGATGGAATCATTACGGCTCAAGATGGGCGGGACACGATTCACTTCACGCCGACAGAAGCAAGATATGTGAAGTTCGAAGGAATTCAAAGAAACACGGACTATGGCTACTCCTTCTATGAATTTGGAGTATACAATATTTTTGGAGCCGATGGCATGAAGACGCTGGAAAGCTTCGAACCTACAATGTAAAACCATAACAGACAGAGAGGGCGAGTATCTCCTCACTGACTGTATACCATTTAGCAAAAGCCACTTGGCTCATAAGAAAATAAGCCGCTCGAATGGCAGATGCATCTCTGCCATTCGAGCGGCTTCTTCACGTTAATTCCATTCGCTCGTCAAGTATTTCTCTGTCAGCACGGACAGCATATGAATGCCTACCTCGTTCTGACCGCCTTCTGGAATAATCAGGTCAGCGTACTTCTTAGAAGGCTCGATAAATGCATCGTGCATCGGCTTGACCGAAGTCAGATATTGGTTGTAGACCGAATGAATCGTCCGACCGCGCTCTTCAATGTCGCGAAGTACACGGCGTAGAATCCGTACATCTGGATCGGTGTCCACAAATACTTTAATGTCGAGCAATTGACGTAAATTTTCATCGAACAGCACATGAAGCCCTTCGATGATGATGATATTATTCGGCTTCAGCTCTACCGTCTCATCCGTGGAACGGGCATGAACGGTAAAGTCGTATACCGGTGCATAAGCAGTTTTGCCTTGCTTGAGCAGGTTCACATGCTCAAGCAGCAGCTCGTTGTCGAATACGAGCGGGTGGTCGAAGTTAATCACTTCGCGTTCAGCCATGCTGAGGTGAGAATGATCTTTGTAATAGTTGTCTTGGGAAATGAAGGTAACTTTATCTGATCCAAGACGGTCAATGACGGACTTGGCAACCGTTGTTTTGCCGGATCCGGTGCCTCCGGTGATACCGATAATGAGCATGGTGATTCACTAAACCTCCCTAACAAAATAGCGGGTGCAATTACAGTATTTTAACACAGCTTTCTGTTTTTTACACCTTTGTACGAATTAACAGTGTGAACGGATACCCTACTTGCTAGAAATGTCTGAATTTTACCGGAAAAATCGCCAATATAACTAGCTAAGAATTGAAATTCAAAAGTTTTCATATTTGCCCAAGCTCTCTCGAAAAGATATAATTATATGGAGTATGCATACTTTATGCGGAAAGAGAGCGAGATACAGTATGGGGCGTAAATGGAATAATATTAAGGAAAAAAAAGCATCTAAGGACACGAATACGAGTCGTATATATGCGCGTTTCGGCAGAGAGATCTACGTTGCAGCGAAGCAAGGCGAGCCTGATCCCGAGCTGAACCAATCATTGCGATTCGTGGTTGAACGTGCCAAAACATACAATGTACCAAAGGCGATCATTGATCGCGCGATCGAGAAAGCAAAGGGCGGCTCCGATGAGAACTATGATGAGCTTCGTTATGAGGGCTTTGGTCCAAGCGGTTCCATGGTGATCGTAGACGCTTTGACCAATAACGTGAATCGCACTGCTTCGGAGGTTCGTTCCACATTTAACAAAAATGGCGGAAGTCTCGGCGTAAGCGGCTCTGTAACGTATATGTTCAGTCCGACGGCCGTTATCGGTCTGGAAGGCAAGAGTGCAGACGATGTTCTGGAAATCTTGATGAACGCCGATGTAGACGCACGCGACATCTTGGAAGAGGACGAAGCGGTAATCATCTACGCGGAGCCGGATCAATTCCATGTTGTTCAGCAAGCGCTGAAGAATGAGGGCATTACGGAATTCAGCGTAGCTGAAATTACGATGCTGCCCCAGACCGAAGTAGTCTTGGACGACGATCAGAAGGCACAGTTCGAGAAGCTGATTGATGCGCTCGAAGACCTTGATGATGTGCAGCAAGTCTACCACAACGTGGATCTGGAAGGATAGTCGAGCCGCAATACGATATGAATCATGAAAAAAGACACCCGAATGGTGTCTTTTTTCATTTCTGTTGAGAGAAAAACAGCCACCTACGTCGAGGTACCAATGGTCAATAAGTTATAACGCTTAAATTTTTGGCCGACACGAAATACGAGGTTACTGGTAAAAATGCTACTAGCTGCGTCACTTGATTGGGCAAAATGCCGGTATTTTACTCACTTGTGCTGCTTGCGTCGCAGGATCAGGTACAGTAAATCCGCTGCTAGGCTGCCCCATCCATATGTACACGGTCATCATACTGAAGATCATAATGGTGAAGTGCAGCACCACGAAGAAGCTGCGTAGTTTGGGAGCGCGTCTGGAGAGCAGAAATGTCGTATAGCCGTCCCGGCCAACAATAAGGAAGATGAGCAGTATCGTATGCATAATCATATGGCCGATGATTTCGGTAAATCCGAATACAGTGGTTGTGACGAGGAATAATCCGGTTAATAGCAGAGCTGTGAATCGATTCATAATACCGACGATAAATGCCCACGCAAGGCCAAGCTCAATAAAGGCGCTAATCAGTACGAAGTCTTCAACGGTAAAGCCTAGTGACGGAATTCCGTATTCGTGCATCAGGGAGCACGCCAGCTTGGCGAGGGTCAGCTTCTCCATCGCAAGCCAAGCAAGAGACAAGCCGGTCCATATATAGAGGACAGGGATGCCAGAACGGCTCCATCTCGTGTTCGAGACAAGCAAATAATAAATGATGCCGAGGTAGAACATATAGTCGAGCATGTGGAACATTCCATAATTAGCGAGTGCCTTCACATATAAGACGCCTAACGCTATACCGCTTATAAACAAGGTCTTGCGATGAAGCAGACCAAGCAAGCTAGTAATAAGAAGTGCATAGACCCACCATGTCTCGATTCGCAATGTGGGGGCCAGGTAGGAACCGGTGCTTATCTGCATCAGTAATGCAATGCCAACACCTACTCGCATAATCAGTAGGTGAAAGCGTTTTAACTTATTGAGAAACGAATGTACCTTCACAACGATAGGGATGCGCTCCAAAGCTGCGTTATACCTCGAAACAAGCAACAATACAACAATCGTGAAGCTAAACCAGAACAGAAAGGTAGGGGTGAGCACCTTGCTCATTGCTTGAGGTGTCCACTCGTGATCGGCTGCGAACCATTTAACATGCAAATATAGCCCACTCCCAGGCTGTATTCCAACATTCATCAATACTCCTCCTTCATTATCAGAACATTCCGTCTTCTAATCATGCGTAGAGCCAAGCTGGTTAGCTAAGATCCCTCCTTTTAGACACAGGTTGTAAGCCATCTATGTATTAACGGCGGTATCTCATACGTCCATATTCCGTGCATCAGGCAGTCGAGAGCACCTATCCGATTCTTTTATCCGATCTTCACAATAAGGAATTTGAATGCCGTGTGGATGAAACAAACAAGGGAAGAAGAAAGACTGAAGGTAGAGGTTAACTTGCAGGTACTGATGATAACCACTATTGTAGCGGATTTCTTCCCTGATTTCCATATTGTAGTATAAGTCTTAAGCCCTGTAATTTTATGAAGATTTCACGCTTATCGGATGTAGATCCCATCTTCTGACATGAACCCGAGTAGATGGGGGCGCATAGAGTACTGTAGGTTACACCTAATTAATCAGGAGTACGATCCGCTTCATGTATTCCGATTCCCACAAAGCTTTCGGTAATCAGAGGATCTTAGGAGGAGAGTAAGGATGATCGAGATTGCAGGTGTTAGCACAGGGCAGCTCAATACATTGGGATTATCGGAGTTGGAGAGGAATGTAATTGCGGCTAAGCAGAGGAGTCCTGTCGTTTATCGATATAATTCCCCTGATGACTTGAAATTAGAATTGAGAATGCGCTCCAATATCGTGAATGCTGCGAAGACACTGCACGATAGTGGGGTGGACTTTGCTGGATTCGACGATTCCAGATGCAACGAGAGGTATTGGATACGTACGGACAGAGGGGGATTTCAATTAAGAAGAGGTGTCTCGCCTTCTGCTGCCATAAACGATATTTTTCATAATGGGGGACAGTATGCATTTGAATGTGCGACAGCTATTATTATTGTTCTGTACAAGGCAATTATAGATACGCTGGGTGAAGCCGTTTTTGACCGTTACTTTCAGGATTTGCTTCTATGGGATTGGAATTATGACCGAAATCTTCGATTGGTGTCGAACTCGAACCTCGCTGAGACATTTTTAGGGGATATTCTTTATTTTAGAAATCCAGACTTCAATCCACGTACGCCGGAGTGGCAAGGAGAAAATGTCGTGAAGCTAGGCAACGATCTCTATTACGGGCATGGAATTGGTATTACCTCTTCACAGGGTATGATCACAGCCTTGAATGGAGCGAGGAAGCCTGGAAGCAAGACCTCGGCTTATTTATCCAATGAGGTCATTCATCCGGATTTCGATGCCCTACAGCAACTTCAATATGGTCGCGACAATCGAATTGTGGCTATCTCCGAGCATCGTGGATGGGGTGTTCATGCTAGAATTGGTGCGAAGACATACAGAGATCCTAGCAGGGAGACTTAGTTTCGAAGGAAGGCGGCGGTATTGAAGTCTTGAAGTTCCGCTAAAATGAAGTGCTCTACTGCCGTCATTCGCCGTTAGGTTCGTTGTGTAATTTAGATTGTTGCTATAGAATGGTAGAGATTATGGACGAATATGGATGGATGACCATGGTGTGTGATGAATGATGCAAGCCATGAGCGAAGCTGGATAGAAAAATGGGGGACATCAATTTCATGAAAACAAAAGTAAGTATTCTGTTCAGCATCATGATGATGCTAGGAATGGCTGTTTCCGTTCAGGCTGCAGACAAATCCGTAATGGCACGGCCGACTCAGGCCAATGTGAGCATTAATGGACAACCGATGAATCAGATGGATGCCTACAATATTGGGGGCAGCAACTACTTCAAGTTGAGAGATGTTGCAATGGCATTGAAGGGGACGAAGAGCAGCTTCGATGTAGCCGTTGATACCACGAGTAATGCGATTCGTGTGCATACAGGACAAGCCTATACCCCAATCGGAGGGGAGCTAGAGCCTGCCAAGAAGTCTGCACAGTCAGGCAAGGCAGCTGAACGACAGGCGATACCGACTTCCTCCAAAGTATATGTAGATGGCACAGAAATTCAATTGACGTCTTATAATATCGGGGGCAGCAATTATTTTCAACTGCGGGAATTAGGAGAGCAGCTGCATGTTCCCGTTCTGTGGCGGGCGTTAAGCAGTTCAATTCATATCATTGCCCAACCAGAGATGGCGATCCGCTCTATTGAAGGGGTTACCCAACTGCGTACAACCAATGATTATCATTATGGAAATTGGTTCGAGCCAGCTGCCCGCTATTTGTTCCTAAAGGATGGACAGCTAAATTTGCTGCAATGGGACTCGGACAAGCAGAAGATACATATTCAGCAATTCAATAAGGACTATACCGCAGCGGGAAGTAAGACGCTGAACATGGAGCTGCCCAAATTCGGAGGCTTCCATCAAGGTGAGGACGGCAATTATTATCTCGTATTCGGACAAGACAACATGGAGGAATCCAGCACAAAGGCAGTATATCGCGTAGTGAAATATAATGCTTCGTGGGACAAGCTTGGTCAGGTAGATGTATCAGATGTGTACGTATCAGAACCGTTCAGATCTGGGAATGTTACGATGGACAGTGCCAATGGCAAACTCGTAGTTCAATCGACTCGTCTTCGCTATAAGACCGCTAAGGATGGTTTGCGGCATCAGTCGAATATGACCTTTACCATTGATATGGCTGCGATGAAGGTGCTTAGTAAGAGTGGTCAGTTCCCGTCTAACCATGTGAGCCATTCCTTTGCCACATATGTTCGCATGGATGGAGATCGAATCGTATACGCTGACCATGGCGATGCGTATCCGCGCTCTATTGTACTGCAGGTGGAGCAGGGTGGTAAGATTACGAAAAAAATTGACCTCATTAATATACCGGGCAAGATCGGTGATAATTACACAGGCGCCAACTTGGGCGGACTAGAAGTATCTGCATCCAGCTATCTTGCCATTGGCGCCAACAGTACCGCCGGTTCACAAGATGGGAAAGGCAAAAATGTATTCCTTAGTGTCGTGCCGAAGAATGCGCAAGATCAATCAATCATCAAGCCGATATGGCTGACACAGCATACGTCTGAGGACGGCGTGTTCATCAGGGATACATATATTAGCAAGATCAATGATAATAAGTTTGTCTTGTTATGGACGGAGTCGAGCCGACTCGGGGAAGGAATGAAGTATGCGGTCGTGGATGGCCAGGGAACGATGCTTAAGCAGCCGACATATCTCGGAGGCGTTCCATCCCCTGGGAACATGATGCCGCTTGTACAGGATCAGTCGATTACGTGGTACTATGCCAACCCGATGGCGGGTCAGATCACGAGCAAGCCTTCGGCAATCGAATGGTATACGCTGCGTGTCGAATAGCAGATGAGTGATAGGCGATCGTGTATAGATAGAGAATGAATAGATAGAGTAACATGAGGTAGAAGAATAATAGATACTGGCAGAACGATGACAGGTAGGTTAACTTGTATGAGGCGAGGGGCGAGGAGCTCCTCGCCTTTTTTAGTGAATATAAAAATGGGCAAAGATGCCAAAATGCAGGAAAAAGAAGATTGCTGTAGAAAACCTCATAATATGATGAACAAGAAAAAAATCATTGTGAGCACGTTATTGTTCGTGCTCCTTCTTGCTGGCATCCACGTAACGTGGCTTATGACCTTGGAGGCATCTCAGCATGTGAAGGTGGCTAATGGGGTTGCTGATCTGCGCGGAATGGAGCTGGACAACAAGCATACCGTATATTTGGATGGTCAGTGGGAGTTCTATCCAGATGCATTGATATCGAATGAGGATGAGCTGCGTCAGTTCCAAGGTCAATCCAGCTATGTTCAGGTTCCTGGAGATTGGAGAGAGGGCTGGCGGCAGCATAAAAGGAATTCATATGGCTATGGGACGTACCGGCTTCGTGTATTGGTCGATCAGCCGATAAATCAGCCTTACCATTTTTGGATAAGAGAAATTCAAGCGGCCAACGTCTTTCTAATCAATGGACAAATCAATGCGAAATCGGGGGTAGTGTCCACCGATGCGGAGTCATATCGTCCCGTTCAGTCATCCTTTACCACTTCCTACGAGGTCGAGGCAGAGGATCAAGGCGTCATCGAGGTTCTGCTACAAGTCTCCAACTTCGACAACCCCTATAAAGGAGGCATCGCTCGCTCTATAAGATTCGGAACGCAGGCGGCGGTTGAATTTCAACGCTGGTATTCCATCGGTTTTCAATTAGTTACCTTTATCATTTTGATGCTGCATGGCCTATATGCTGTCATTTTGTATTGCTTTAATCCGCGAGAGAAGACTTTTATTATTTTCGGGTTATTAATGACAATGACAGGCACATTAGTCATAGCAGACAATGATTCGATCCTGCTGTTATGGCTTCCAATCAATTATACCTGGGCGCTTCGAATCAAGATTCTTGCTTATTTGTGGCATGCCTGCTTCATGATGATTATGGGAAGGAACTTTTCTGGATTTACACGGCGTGGGAAGCTATTCTACGGGTATACGGGCTTCTTAGTCTTGTTTACAGTATTTGTACTTGTTGCCCCTGCACCGTTTGTTTTCTTCACGACGACCTATAGGATTTTCAGCGTGCTCTATCTCTTCCCGATTATTTGGTTATCATCCCTGATTATGCAGATGGTTTATCAAAACCGTAGGGAAGCCTATATTTTGCTGCTTGCGGCTGTCAGTGTTATGTCAGGGATCACCTGGAGTGTTTTTATTTATAACGGAACGAAAAATATGATTTACTATCCGATCAACATCATCGCCTCGATCGTCGGATTTTCAGCGTATTGGTTCAAAATGTATTTCCGCAATGCTGAAGAGAATGCAAAATTGAACGATCAGCTGCGGGAGGCTGACGAGAAGAAGGATCTATTCTTGGCAAATACGTCGCATGAATTGCGCACGCCGCTGCACGGTGTCATCAATATTGCGCAGTCTGTTGTCACACGCGAGAAGGAACTGATGGATGAGAAGAGCAGGGCAGATATGGAACTGCTTATTACGATCAGTCGCCGCATGTCGCATACAATTAATGATTTACTTGACTTGGCACAGCTCCGGGAAGGAAAAGTCATTTTATATTGCACTCCGCTTCATGTGCAATCGGTGGCGTCTGGCGTGCTGGACATGCTGCGCTTCATGATGGAGGGCAAGCCAATCCAGCTGGTTATGGCGATACCCGAGACATTTCCGCCTGTTATAGCGGACGAGAAGCGATTAGTTCAAGTTTTGTCCAATCTTGTTCATAATGCAATCAAGTTCACGGATGAGGGTTCAATAATGATTTCCGCAGAGGTTCGAGAAGGACGGGCCTGTATCTCTGTTGCTGACACAGGCATTGGCATGAATAAGGAACTGCAGGAGCGGGCATTCCATGCTTACGAACAAGGAACTGCGGATACGGATACAAGTGCCGGGGGAATCGGACTTGGACTTCGCATTTGTGAACAAATGGTGCAGCTGCATGGCGGAAGACTGGAAGTGGAATCGGAACTTGGAAAGGGATCTGTATTTTCCTTCACCCTGCACCTGGCCGAACCGGATACAATTCTGCTTGTGCAGGAGGAGAACCCGATAGAGGCGCTTGTGTCTGCTAAGGCTGCAAGAGATGTGAGCATGATCTCTGACGAGCTTCATGTGGTGCAGCAGCAGACGGCCTCTGCTCTGTATAAGCCAATGATATTGATTGTTGATGATGATCGCGTGAATTTAAAAATACTTGGGGACATCTTGTCCACCGATCGATATGAGGTTGTGAGAGCAACGAGCGGCAAAGAGGCCTTAAGCAAGCTGGATACAGCCAAGTGGGACTTGATCATTACGGATGTCATGATGCCCCATATGTCCGGTTACGAGTTAACTCGTCTCATTCGCGAACGCTTTACGATTCTGGAATTGCCTATTCTGCTCCTAACTGCGCGAAGCAACGCGGAGGATGTGCACTCGGGATTTTTGGCGGGTGCAAATGATTATGTAACGAAGCCTGTTGATGCTATGGAACTGCGCTCCCGCGTACAGGCGCTGACGGAGTTGAAGCAGGCAGTGAATGAACGCTTGCGTATGGAGGCTGCTTACTTGCAGGCGCAGATTCAGCCTCACTTCTTATTTAATACATTGAACACAATTACGGCGCTCAGTGATTTCGACACGAACAAGATGAATGACCTTATTGAGGCATTCAGCTCTTACTTGAGAATCAGCTTCGACTTCTTGAACTCGTCGAAGCTGGTACCGATTGAACATGAGCTTGATCTCGTTCGTTCCTACTTATTTATCGAGTATGCTCGCTTCGAGGACAGACTGAATGTCATTTGGGAGCTGGAGCAGCACATTCGGGTGATGATTCCGCCACTGACAATCCAGCCGCTTGTGGAGAATGCCATTCGGCACGGGGTGCTAAGCCGTGCTCGTGGGGGAACAGTGTGGATCAGGATTACGCAGGATGAACGGTATGTTCATGTGGAGATTCGCGACGACGGTGTAGGTATGGATGCTCATCGAGTTGATACTCTGCTTGAATTCCATGGGATTGAGAAGCGGGGAATTGGGCTGCTCAATACAGACCGACGATTGAAGCAGCTATATGGAGCGGGTCTCGTTATTCGCAGTAAGGTGAATGAGGGGACGAGTGTGTCCTTTGCTATGACGAAATTATGATATTGATAGATGTACTCTAAAATGAGTTCTAGGGTTGCCCTAGGTCACCTTACTGACCTTTAGGCAGCCCTCCCTTATGAATATACAGGTGATTGCTGCAGAAATTGAAGAACAAGGGAATTGAACTGTTGTGACTCCTCGATGAAGGGCAGATGTCCGTAGATTACCATTTTTCCATAAAAAGCGGTAGACGTTCACATGCTTATGAACGAAATAAGGCGGGGGATTACCCCTCGCCTTAAGATGTATTGTTTACTATCTTAGCTTGCGACTTGTACGGACAATTACAAGTTCTTGCTTGCATAAATACGAATCGATATCATCATCGACACGATGCCAATGGCAAGCGCAATGATACCTGGAATCCACTGCTGAATCTCGTGTGGAAGTGGAAGCGAGATCGAAATGGAAACAGGCCGAGACTGGTACCACTTCATGATCACTGGAGTGATGAAGGGGGTCACGAATATGATCATCATAGATATGAACTTCGTTTTTTCATAACCATATTTATACTGCAACGGAATCAACACGCCCAAGTACAGGCTGACGAGCAGCAAGGCCGTCCCTACGCCCAAGACACTCAAGCGGCTTAATAGTTGTGGAACGACAAGGGATGTGATTGTATAAAGGCCGAGACTCACAATAAAGATGGTGAGAACGAGCAGATACTTAGCCTTGACTAGCGCATTTCGTGTATAGGGAGTGGCACACAGCAGCGAGGCCCCCTTATACTTTTCCTCCGACACAGACACGGTATTGAATAGAATAAACTCCATAAAGAGTACGGTAATAAGAAAGCTGATGTTTCCATTTCCGCTCAGCGGCATCCGATAAGATATAAATAGAGGTCCACCGATGGCGAATAGCAGCATGACCAGCAAATACTTTTTCGTAAGGATGAGATCTTTTTTGACCAGATTAATGAGCATGTCGATTACCTCCTATATAAGCCAGCATAATGGACTCGATGGACGGCTTCTCCATATGCACGTTGCCCATCAACTGCCGCACTTCGGGAATGCTGCGCGTAATGCCTTCGAATCCGTATGCGGTAACCTGTAGAGATAAGAAGAGGGATTCTGTGCGCTCATTCAGCAGCTTCTTGTCTCCCTTCACAAGGGCATGTGAATCCAGCAATGCATCCTTGTCTTCGTGAAATAAGATGTCCCCATGATCGATCATCAACAGGGTATCTGCGATCTTCTCTAAATCAGACGTAATATGTGTGGAGAAAAAGACACTCTTTCCTTCCTCGTTCATGAACTCCAATAGAAGCTCCATCAGTTCACACCGGATGAGGGGATCAAGACCACTCGTGGGCTCATCCATAATGAGTAAATCGGCATGATGGGACATGGCGAGTGCAATGGCATATTTCATGCGCATGCCCTTGGATAAGGTCGATATCTTCTGATTCAGCTGCAGGTTGAAGCGCTGGATATAGTGCTGGAAGATGGCTTCATCCCAGTTCGTATAGGCGGGGGCGATGATGCTCTTCATTTCCGACAGCGTCATATCATCATAGAAATAGCCTTCATCAAATACGATGCCGATGCGGTTTTTCAAATCGCGCTCATGCTTGTCCATTTCCTTCCCCAGAAACGAAACGCTGCCCGCGTTCTTCTGAATGAGTCCTAGAATGGCTTTAATGGTCGTCGTCTTCCCTGAACCGTTCGTTCCAATAAATCCAGTAATACAGCCTTCTTGTAGGGCGAAGCTAATATTGTTCAGACGAAAGTGTTCAAATTGGACGTTAACATTCGTTACTTCCAATAGATTGCTCATTGCTCATCCTCCTCTACAAATAGTAGTTCCATCATTTCACGTAGTTCTTCCTTCGGAATATCTAGTGTCCGGGCTAGCTGCCATGCCTCCGCGAGCTTCGATTCCACGAGATGACGCTTGGACTCTGCCAGCAGCTCTTGGCTCTCTGGCGCCACATACGAGCCCTTCCCAGCCCTCGTCATGATAAATCCTTCTTCCTCCAACTCAGCGTATACGCGCTTGGTCGTTAGTACGCTGACATGCAGATCGTTCGCAAGTGAGCGAATGGAGGGGAGCAGTTCGCCTTCCTTCAGATCGCCACGCAGAATCGCGTCCTTGATCTGATCCTTGATCTGTCGATATAAGGGAACGTCGGACACGTTCTTAATAATAATGTTCATAAAATACCCTCTTTGTTCGAAACTGTGCATACTGTATATTAGATAGATACACAGTATGCACAGTTACTACTTTACTCGATCATGCCCGAAATATCAATCCTCTTTTGGGTGGAAGGGGATAGAAAAACCGACCCCATAAGTTGGGGTCGGTCTGGAATAGCTGCTATTAAGATTTCATCCATCTCTTGCGAATGGCGAACAATACGGATCCGAGCATGACAAGTGCCAGTCCAGCAAGCTGCATAGGCAGCGGGCTGTCTTCGCCTGTTTTCGGCAGCACTTTGTCGGATTTATCTTGCTTCCGGTTTTGTTCACGGTTGGTGATGTTATCGCTTGTGCTCTTATCTTTTACTTTATCCGATGTTCCGTTATTTTCGGACTTCTCGTTCGACCCATTGTCAGTGGCGGTGTCATCCTTGCCATCGCCGGAGTCTTTGCCATCCGTTTTATCGGACTCTTTACCAGAGTCACCAGTCTCGTTGCCTGAATCCGTTTCTTTATTTGGCTTGTCGCCTGTTTCATTGCCCGTTTCTTTCTCAGGCTCTTTATTAGATCCTTCTTCTGTGATGTGGCCAGGAATGCTGCCATCATCTTCAGGTTTTTCTGGCTTGTTTGGTTCTTCCGGATTGATAGGTTTGCTCGGTTCCTTATTGCCGTTTTCGGTCGGTTCCTTCGAATTGTCACCAGGATGTGATGGATCGACCGGATTAACCGGATCAACTGGATTGATTGGGTCAACCGGATCGACTGGATCAACAGGATCAATAGGATCAACTGGATCAACCGGGGCAATTGGCTCGATTGGTTTCAGCGTATTCTCGACAGTAACAAGTGTTTCTTTCTCATTCGTAATCGTGAACATCGTCAGCTTTTTATCAATGAGATAGCCATCAGGAGCTTTAGTCTCTTCGACAAAGTAAGTGCCCGCCTTCAGATTCGGAATCAGAATAAGTCCATCCTTATCCGTAGTCTGAATTGGGTACGGCTTACCGTTCTTATCCAAAAGAGGCTGCTGGTTCTCGTCAAGGAGACGGAACTGAGCGCCTTCAAGCCCTTTACCTTTCTTGCCCGTTCCAATCTTCAAGAGCTTCAAGGATCCCGGAAGAGGTTCAAGAGTATTCTCGACAGTAACGAGCGTTTCTTTCTCACTCGTAATTGTGAACTCAGTTAGCTTGTTGTCGATGAGATAGCCATCAGGAGCTTTAGTCTCTTCGACAAAGTAAGTGCCCACCTTCAGATTCGGAATCAGAATAAGTCCATCCTTATCCGTAGTCTGAATTGGATACGGCTTACCGTTCTTATCCAAGAGAGGCTGCTGGTTCTCGTCAAGGAGACGGAACTGAGCGCCTTCAAGACTTTTATCTTTCTTGCCCGTTTCAATCTTCAAGAGCTTCAAGGAGCCCGGAAGAGGTTCACGAGTATTCTCGACAGTAACGAGCGTTTCTTTCTCACTCGTAATCGTGAACTCGGTCAGCTTTTTATCAATGAGATAGCCATTTGGAGCTTTAGTCTCTTCAACAAAGTAAGTGCCCGGCTTCAGATCAGGAATGATAATGAGACCATCTTGATCAGTTGTTTGAATCGGGAATGGCTTGCCGTCCTTATTAAGGAGAGGCTGTTGGTTCTCATCAAGGATACGGAACTGCGCACCTTTCAACCCTTTGGTCGCTTTACCTGTTTCAATCTTCAAGAGCTTCAAGGAGCCCGGAAGCTTTTCATTTACAAATGTAAGTTCAATCTTGCTCTCATCTGTAATATCAAATTTCAATGGAGTCGTAATGAGCTTGTACCCCTTAGGTGCAGCCTTCTCGACAAATTGATAGCTTCCGATATCCAAGTTGCCCGTGCTCACCTTACCGTCTGTTCCGGTAATCAGCTTGCTGCGCACGACTTTACCTGTCTTAGCATCTTGAATCTCGAACTCAGCCCCAGCAAGAGGTGAAGCAGGCTTGCCGTCATCTACCTTTGTCAGTTCAACAGAGCCTTTGATTCGGTTATTTGTTACAGTACCTGTTTTTTGTACGGTTTGATTTTCATCGATTGTAAATGGAATTTCTTTAGCTTCCTGCTTATACCCGGCGGGAGCCTGAACCTCGACCAGTTTATATTGACCTGGAGGAAGATCCGTCAGTTTCACCTTACCGTTCTTTTTCGTAGGAAGGCTCGTATATCCATTGACATCTGCATATCCGACCCCATCAAACCGCTGAAGCTTGAACACAGCGTCTTCAAGAAGCTTAGATCTATTTTCAGCATCAACTTTCGTGAGCTCAAAATCTCTTACGATTTTGGTGTTCTTAATGGTAACGACCTGGCCATCCTTGCTCAGGGTGATAACCTGCTCCGGCTTTTGCGGCAGCAAGTAGCCTGGAGGAGGGGCCAGCTCTTTAATTTTGTATTGTCTAAATCGCAAATCAGTAAAGGTTGCGATTCCGTCTTGATCCGTTACAGCTTCTTGCAGCAGGATCGTTCCCGATTTATCGTACAGCCCGAATTTCGCGCCTTCCAGCAGCGCTGCTGTAGCAGCATCAACCTTTTTGATTTTCAAATCTCCTCGGATGGAGGTGCTTGCCCCGCCCCCTGCTCCAGCGAATTCAACTTTGATGCTTGATGATTCATTGCCGTTTACTGTTCCGGAGGACTGACCTTCAAAAGATACCTTGTTGCTTAAACTCTCGCCATTATCGGCATCAATAAAGGATTGATACTCTAAAACGTAAGCTTTATCCAGTTCTGTCTTAAAGGTAAGCGTAAGCTTGTTTCCATCGACTTTCAATTCCGCAACTTGCTCTAAATCCATTGGCGTGGAAGCCTTAGTCAAGGTTCCGTTCTGTGACACGGTCGTTTCGTACAGCTTAATCGACTCTGGCACAAGCTTTTGGCTGGCAGACAACGTATCTGTCAGAACCGAACCGGCCTTGATGTGCGATTGGCTGCGGTTAATGTTGACGGTCCAGAACGCGATGTCCGATTGTTCCCCTTTACCTTGGACACCTGTCTTGGATACATACTCATCTCCGTATTGCGGTGACACGGAAGCCGAGCCGTCGAATACTTTGTTGGATGTCGATTTATCCTCCAATGTTGCTCCATTGCTGTAGGATTTGACGACAGACTGATTGTTAAGGCTTGTCTTGTAGGTAATTCGGTAAGCCTTGTCAATTGGGTTGTTGAACGTTAATTCGAAGCCCGATTTATTATTTTCCGTTTTCTTTTCGAATGTATAATCGTTTGTAATGCTGCCTTCTTGAACACCATTTGCGCCACCCGACAAAATCAATTCGTGTACTGTCAAAGATCCGTCAACGAATGTCTGCTCGCCGGTATAAAAGTCGCGAAGTACGGCTTTATCGATGTGGTGAAGGTTATAGTTGATATCGATCGTCCACGTAATTTCCTTCGTGCGGGCATCGTAAGAACCACTTTTATTCCCGTTGTTCTTCGTATAGCCATCTGGTGTAACGGTATCTTCTTTCGTGATAGGCTTCTGAGATACGCCTTTTTCTTCCCAATTCAGAGTCGCACTATTTGTGTAGCTGGCGTTATTTAGAACTGGATCGAATTTTGTCTGATACCGAATAACTAGACTGGAAGTAATGTTCGTTGTAAATGTAATCTTGAATCCGCTATGATAGCGGGAATTTGTAGGATCTACTACATAATTGATCGTATAATCCTTATCTTTGGTAAATCCAGCAGCCGCCAAGTTATCCTCAAGGCTTTTCTGATCAATGGTCAAACCTCTCGTCTTGAATATATCTTCTACGACGACATTTTCCATCACCTTGTTGTCTTGATTCAGGGTGAGGTACCAACCAATCGTTTTGTTGGCATAGTTAACATCGTCATGGCCCTTGAAGAAGATGACAGGGTAAATGTCTCTCGATGCCTCTTTAGAGGTGTTGTCATGCATCGTGACTTTATTGTTGATTTTTCCATTTTCATAAACCCGGTCAATGGATTTGGTCGAATACTCGATGGAATAAGCTTTCGTTACTTTATTTTTGAATTGCAGCTTAAATCCGTCGGTTGTTTTTACGACCGTATATTCATCTTTGCCCAGTTGTCTGACAACGGTTGCTTTTCCGTTATCGTCAATAGACATTTCGTTCACTACGAATGAATCCACATTGAGTTCCTGAACCTTCGTGTCAAAAACATCCGCAATCCAAGCCTTCGCTTGGTCGATTTCACGCTCGTTGTAATTGTATTCAATCTTCCAATTGATCGTTTGCGTGTAAGGATCGTAGCCGGTCGATTGTTTCTCTAGCGGCTTGCTGAATCGTACATTCACACTCGAAGAGATCGTTAGAGGGTTATGATTATCTCCTGTGACCTGAACAGCATTGGTATAGCGTTTGTCTTCTGTCTTGGTAATTTTCGTTTTGTATTTCACTCGATAGGCATTTTGAATATTGCCCAGCTCGATTTTGAAGCCATTGGCCTCGCGTACGGGGAGGTAAGCTACTTGCTCAGCTTCTTTAACCGTTCCGTTCAATTGAACGTCAAGCTTATGTACTGAAATCGAACTCATATCGATTTCCAAGCCGTCTGGCAGCATGTCGGTGAAGATAGCGTTATTGATAATGTCTTCACTTGTATTGAAGTCTACAACCCATTCGATTTCCGTAGGATTGATCGTTCGATTGGCCGTGCCACGCTTCGTAATCTCTTTGCTGTTAGGATTTTTGTTGAAATGAATTGGGATTTCGAAGCTGGAGTTCCCTTGAATATCAAAAGATATTTCTTGCTGGGTTCCACCTTCAAACTTTTTCTCGTCGAAATATCTCCATACGAAGAAATCGCCGATCAGCTCTTGACCATCCTCAATTTCTTCATTGAACGTGAAGGTTACTTGACCGTCCGGCGTAATATCAAAGGTGCCGTATTCGATTCCACCTTTATTCAAAGGTTGATTCTTAATTGGAGCCGATAACTGGAACTTGTCTGGAAGTCGGAATGTAAAGGTCGAGCCAGCGCCGTAATGGTGACCGGCTGGAAGCTTCCAAGTATAGTCTATATTCACATATTCATTCAGATTTGGACGAATAGATGAAATATTATTCCCCTTCGCATCCGTTATAGACACGGAAGTAAGAATATTGTCTGTAATTGCCCCGTAAGTAACCTTCGTCACGCTGCTGGGATCCTGGCCATTGTTCGGATCCTTGCCATAGGTGAGGTCGGTAACGCTTGTGGCATTACGATCTCCGGTATTGAACAAAGCATTCGGCAACCCATCATACGCTTGAACAAGCGTGGGAGGCAGAACAAGATTCAACATAATAGCGACTACTAAGAGACCGTATAATGTCTTTCTAAGGTTGTTCATTCTTAGAATCTCCTATTTTTTAAATTTTTTTGCAACTGAATCATTGTCTACTAAAGGATTCAGTTTTGTCAAACCAAATGAAAGTTTCAGAAAACATTTCCTGACATGTGAAATTACCCAACGAAATGGTAGGTTAAACAGATTTGCTTGACATTTTTTTGTGCGGAAATGAGAAAGTTGGAGGGGCGTACGAGGATTATATGGCGACTATATTAAAATAAAGAAACACAATTTACACAAAAAATCCCGATAAACTATCGGGATGGGTAAGGAGTATGTCGGTGTATGTGCTGAGCAGCTGCTAGATTGCAGATCCATTAGCTTGCGCAGATTCCATCATCCATTGATGGTACCAGTCGGTAATTTCCTTGCTAGGGGTCGTATCATACTCCTCTTCGAGCTTGCTTGTCAGAAGATTGTACAGCTTACGTACTTCGGCTGAGTGATTCAGAGAGGCATAAATGTTCATTAGCGCGAAGTAACCATGCTCCATATGAGGGAACTTGTCAATAATTTGGCGATAGATCAGAGTAGCCTCCGAGTACATTTCACCCGAAAGGTAGAATTGCGCAATCGCTTCGGCATGGTTCAACCAGACCGTTCGTATTCGCTCCCATTCGTATTCGGCCCAGCCATATCGATGCTCTTCAAGGAAGTCTCCCGTGTATGCATTCAAGATGGCAAGATGTTGTGCTAAGGTATCCGTCTGCAGTAAGGGAGCTTCGCGAACAGAGTTCTCCCATTCTTCCACGTCAAGTCGCAATGCGCCCCAAGCCAGACGATACCCTTCATCTTTATATTTGACTTCAATATCGAGTTCTGCGGTTTTGATCATTTTTCGAATTTGATAAATGGCCGTGTGCAGCTGCGTCGTAGCGCGTTCCGTATCATAATTCGGCCACAGCAGATCCATCAGTACCTGCTTATTCACGGTTTTCTCTCGATAATAGAGCAGATACGCGAATAGCTCTTGAGCTTTCAGCGTCTTCCAAGGGAATCGTTGTGCAGTGCCGTTCGCATCGATATAGTGCAAGCTCTGCAGACAGCATAATGTCAGCTGGGGTGTACGCTCATGGCTGATTGCTGGAACTGCCCCATTCTGCGGATTCGTTGGGTTAAGCCGCTGCAAGGTCAATGCCAGCCGATTGTGGTGGACCGGCTTTAGTAGGTAATCAAGCGCATTCAGCTCGAATGCTTTGACCGCATATTCTTGATAGGCCGTCACAAAAATAATATGTAGCTGTGGATGAATTTGCAGCAGGCGTTCAGCTAATTCGAATCCATTAATCTCCGGCATTTCAATATCTAGAAATGCTACGTGGAGCTGCTCCCGCTGTGCAATTTCAATCGCATCATAGGGATTATAGCAAGCCAATAATCGCTCAATTTTATTTCTTCCGGTCTGTTCCGTCAGCAATTTTTCCATTTTCTTTAGAGCGAGTCGCTCATCATCAACAATTATGGCATGCAGTCCCATTGTTAAGATAGCCCCCATTCTATTTCTATTCCTGAATACGTAGGGAGAATGTATGCTGCATATAAGCTGATTCTACAAGTAGTGAATAGCCGTGTTACGATTTCAAGTGCCTATGTTCCAGAATAGCCCGCATATTAATAGACTTCAAGCTTGGGAGTGATTCAACAAGTGTACAGCTCCGCCAGTCTTCCATCAACAGGTAACCGCGCCGTACCAAGGCGAAGATCGTATTGGTGGTGCAATGCCATTCGGGGAATGCTTTGCTATGATCATCTTCTTCTAAAATAGCAGCTCCCTCATATGTCCAACATCCTCCACTCCAGCGAATGAGCCGTCCTCCATGTCGTCTTGCCTGCTCAAGTGCCTCTTGTTGAATGATGGATAATAGCATGTTCGCATTCCTCCAGCAGTCATAGTCGTACTCGTTAGTTCTATTCAATCATATTTGGCTGAACAAAATCTGAATTCGACTGCTGAAATAGAATGAGACGTCCCAGCTTGTCAGACCAGTAGGAAAAAGACCGACTCCTAGAGACCGGCCTTCCCTTCTTATTTAGCTGCTGGCAGCTGGATAACTGTCATGTCATGCCAAGGGTTAGAAATGCAGCATTAATCAAGATTCACCCATACCGTCTTCACTTCGGTGTAATTGTCTAGCGCATAGGAGCCCATTTCACGTCCGATTCCTGACTGCTTGTAGCCACCGAATGGAGCGGCTGCGTCGAATACGTTGTAGCAGTTGATCCATACGGTTCCTGCTCTAAGCTTGCTTGCAAGATAGTGGGCGCTCTTCAAGTCCTGTGTCCATACGCCAGACGCAAGGCCGTAGTCGGACTGGTTAGCCTGTTCAATCAAGTCATCCAGCGTATCATACGGCAATGCTGCAATAACTGGGCCGAAGATCTCTTCGCGAGCAATGGTCATCTGCGGATCAACCTGTGCAAACACCGTTGGCTCGACGAAGTAGCCTTGATTGTAGGGTACGCTTCCGCCCGTCACCAATTCAGCGCCAGCTGCTCTGCCTGCTTCGATGTAGCGCTGGACGACATCATGCTGCTCGGAGGACACGAGAGGCCCCATCTCCGTGTCTAAGTCCAAGCCAGCTCCAACACGAATGCGCTTCGCCTTGGAAGCGAGGTCAGCAACAACGTTATCATAGAGCTTCTTCTGCACGTACAGCCGTGAGCCTGCTGAGCACACTTGCCCTTGGTTGAAGGTAATGCCGCTGAGCGCTCCAGGGACTGCGCGGGACAGATCAGCATCAGGAAGAATAATGTTCGGCGACTTGCCCCCAAGTTCAAGGGTAACCTTCTTCAGGGAGTGGGCAGCTTCCTGCATGATGGATTTGCCTACTACTGTTGATCCTGTGAAGGCAATCTTATCAACATGTGGATGCTGGACAAGCGGAGCACCAGCTGTCTCGCCGAAGCCTGGAATGACGTTCACGACACCCGGCGGGAAGCCGGCTTCCTGAATAAGCTGTGCGAGATAGAGTGCTGACAGCGGCGTCTGCTCAGCTGGCTTCAGGACAACCGTACAGCCAGTGGCCAGCGCGGCGCCCAGCTTCCAAGCAGCCATCAGCAGTGGGAAGTTCCACGGAATGATTTGTCCTACTACACCTACAGGCTCATGTCTCGTATAGGTGAGGAAATTGCCGGCCGTCGGGATCGTTTGTCCAACATTTTTGGTTGCCCAGCCAGCATAGTATCGGAAATGCTCGATGGTGAGAGGAAGATCGGCAGCAAGTGTTTCACGGAGCGGCTTGCCGTTGTCCAGCGTTTCCAGCTCCGCAAGCTCTCGCTTATTCGATTCAATTAAGTCTGCCAGCTTGTAAATAAGGCGGCTGCGATCAGCCCCGCTCATGCGGGACCATTCACCATGATCGAAGGCATCGCGAGCAGCTTGTACGGCTCTGTCGACGTCTTCTTCCTGCGCTTCGGCAACAACAGCCAGCACTTCACCAGTTGCGGGATTCATAGAGGAGAATACGTTATTCTTCACGGATTCTGTCCATTCTCCATTGATGAACAGCTTTTTCGTACCTTGCAAGAATGCTTCTACCTTAGGACTGATCTGAATCTGTGACAAGATGCAATCACTCCTTCTATTTGGAATTGGTACAGTGGTTAATAACTTGTACATCTCATATGTATTCTTGCGATCAGCGAATCATTCCCATTGAGATATCTTTGATGTAAATAGAGACTGATTTGCAGATGAGGTGCGACAGGCCTGTGAATAAACTGGAACATTAAGGAATTGCAGGAATTCTATTGAGAAATAAGTTAAAATAGATCCGAATGAGAGAATAATAGAGCAATCGCTCTCATAATCTTGTAAGAAATGAGGGAGCTTTCTTGAAAAAGCGATTTCTTATCTGTTCGCTGTTGTCTATGCTATTGACCTCTACGCTGCTACTTCCGCAGCAAGCAGGCATCGCAGAGGCGGCTGGGAACAGTCAATCTATGAAGACGAAGATTATGCTGGATAACTATCCGCTAGATTTTCAGGCAGAGCCCATTATTGTACAGGGGAATACGATGGTTCCATTCCGTGGAATCGCAGAAGCGCTCGGCATCGAAGTGCTGTGGAATGCGAAAGATAAGACGGTAACGGCGAATCAAATGGCTGCAGATGGGAAGAAGGTAGTAGTTCTGCAATTGAACCAGAAGATAGCCAAAGTGAATGGACAGGCCGTGCAGTTGAGTGCAGCGCCGTTTGCCCGTACCGGAACGACCTATATTCCGCTCAGCTTTTTCAGTAAGCAGTTCGGTGCACAAGTATCCTGGAATCAGAAAACGAAAGTCGTCTCCTTGCAGTCACCGCCGAAGAAGATGTACAGTATGGCCTTTTATGCGGTAAAAGCTTTCGGCGAGCGCCAGTATATCCCTCAATTTGATACTGTGGGATTTGGCTGGGCAAGGCTTCAAGAAGATGGAACGATCACAACGAGCGGCAAAGACTTCTATTGGCCCCAAGCTGCAGGAGAAATAACACCTGAGGGGATAGTGGATCAGGCAAAGCAGGAAGGAACTAGTCCGTATCTCATGGTGTTTGCTTCAGATCGGAAGAACGAGCTGACGAAAATGCTAGAGGATTCGGCGCTTCGCGATAAGGCGATTGCGGATATTGTGCAGCTTGCAACGGACAAAAATTTCTCCGGCATCGTGCTTGATTTTGAAGGGTTGGGCTTGTCTGGAGATATTGGGAAGGCAAAGCGGGACTTTAATGAGTTCGTTACACGTTTGGCCCAGAAGACTAAGGCATCTGATCTCAAGCTCTCTCTTGCGCTTCATCCATTGAATGGAGCCTATCAAGGATATGACTATAAGACATTGGCAACAGTGGCGGATGATCTCATTATTATGGCGTATGAATATACGAGAGGGAAAGTGCCGGAGCCATTGGACAAAGTGAATGAGGCCATTACGCTTGCTTTGAAGGAAGTATCGAAAGAGAAGCTGGTATTAGGCATTTCGACATGGAGCGAGAACGAGAAGACGATTAGCAGTGTAATTGGGCTTGCGAAGCGCCATCAGTTGAAAGGGACAGCATTGTGGAGATTAGGACTCATTGGGGAATCCTCTAAAGCACAGATCGATAAAAATGTGATTCCATTAAAATCGTAGCTTGGACAGCACTTTTTTATATCATTGAATAAGTTGTGTACGGTGTATGCAATTCCATAAGTAACCACTCTGTAAGGGCAGCAACCATATGAGTCAGTCCCTTAAGAAGGGCGAAGACGCTCCAAAACCACTGAATTGTGTGGGAATAGGGGCGTCTGCCTTTTTTATGTGCGTTCACACCAATGTGGGAGGCAAAAAAGTTCAATCGAATAGCGAAGCGTCTTACGTTATTGACGAAAGAGTTTGATTGTGACATCATCATTATAGATACCAACGGTCGGTATTAAAATGGAGGAGGAAACAGTATGGCAAGAAACAAATATCCAGAACAGACGCTGGAGCAGATTATGGCGGTATCAGCAAAACTCTTCATGGAAAAGGGTTATGACAAAACGAGTATTCAAGACATTATTAATGAAGTAGGAATGTCCAAGGGAGCGATCTATCATCACTTTATGTCCAAGGAAGAGATTTTGGAGGCGGTTATGAACCAGCGCTCAGATCGTACAGCAGACATGTTCCAGACCTTAATACAGAGTACTCAAGCAGCGAATGCCCGCGAGAAGCTCATTTCCCTATTGGAAGCTCTTGCAGTCGATCACGATGCGCACTCTCTTGATGCTCTCCTATGCTCACAGATCCATAATCCACAGTTTGTCGTGAATGGGATCAAGGATTGCGTTCTGCAGGATGCGACGCAGCTTGCTTCTATTATGAAGCAAGGGATGGAAGATGGATCGATTAGGACGGAATATCCCGATGAATGCGCAGAAGTGTTCTTGCTGCTGTTGAACGTATGGATGAACCCGGTACTGTTTATGCGAGACATCGAGGGAACCGTTCGACGTCTCCGATTTCTGCAGCTAATGATGAAGCAATTAGGCGTGGATGTTGTCAGCGACAGCTTGATTCAGAAAGTGATGGAGCAATACAAGAACATGGGGGCTTTCCTGAATGTAGAGTGAAGGAGGAGATGACAATGCAAATGCATGTAGGATTTATCGTTGGATCTGTCATCGCGAGTGTGGTTCTAATAGCGGGAACCATCGGACTCGTGCTGAGCAAGCGGCGTGGCGATACAAGCACTTGGGCAGGCTGGGCGGTTCTGTTTGGCGTATGTGCTTTAGCAAGTGCAGTCATTAACTTAGGAATTGCAAAGTGAGAATGAGAGGGACCTGTGATGAAGATGAGGAAGAACTTGGAGAGGGGGAGCGCATGAATATGAGAAATAAGAGGCTGCTTGAATCTACGAAGAGGCTGTCTGACAGCACCTACAAGAGAGCAATGAATCAGGCTTATCAAGCTGCACATCCATCTCGGAAGGCGGCATACAGAGGTGCTATAATAAGTGGTGGTATCGGACTGCTGCTGCTGACTGTAGGAGGAGTCCTACTTGGGCTTGGTCAGACAGGATGGGGATTAAGCTTGCTCGGCTCCGGAATTGTGGTTGCAGGTATCAATGGATGGAATGTCCGCCGAATTTCAAGTAAGGGGTAGAACAACTTTTTTTTGCACAAATAGATACCAACCGTCGGTATATTACTTATGATTAAATCGATTCCTTACCCTGTAATTGATTTTTTATCTTCATTAGACTGGGGCCGGGAAGGGAAGGAAGACTGCCTTTCCCGGCCTAGTAGCATTACTATTGTGTGTCAACGAAAAGTAACTTCGGGATATTCACTGCTGGTGCTGTTCATCAGCGCTCCGCCAGTACCCTTCAGGTTCTTATTGAAGAAATCCAGAACATAGTGATTGACGACAGATGACCCTCTGTACCCGTCGATTGTTCCTGTAATACCGGCGTATTGCAGGAGATTCGAATAGAGCTGCAGGTCGGTGAAATTATAATGCTTCGCACCTTCCAATTGAATGATGCTTCCACCGTGCTGCTTTACTTTCTCCATTATGGCAAGTTCTTGTGCAATGATGCTGCTCATCTTCGTATCTGTAATAAGCCCCTTACGCTGCTGCTCCTTCATCTCGGTGAACTTATCAGCCTTCAGGAACAGGGCGGGCTTGTCGGCTAGTCTATTGATGTCTAATTCATAGAGAGAGCCATCCATATTAACCGCCGCTTTGACGCGGGGGTTCGTGTTCAAGACGTTAAATGCGGTCGCACCCCCGAAGGAGTGGCCCATGACACCAATCTTGTCCATGTCGATGGCGCCCGTAAGTGGGCTTGGCATGTGACCAGCATTCAAGCCATCCAACTGGCGAATGACGAAATTCACATCTTCCGTCCATACCGTTCCGATGGATTTGCCTACCGTATAGAAATTATCCATGTTGAAAGTAGTTCGATAGTCTGTATTTATGCCATCTGGAAACGCTGTAGCTACTGTGCTGTACGGATGGTCGATGGAAGCGACAATATAACCGTGGCTGGCCAGCTGCTCGGCTTGAGACACATGAAGCAGTCGGGTTGTCCCCATTCCATGATTGATGATTATTAATGGATAGGGAACGGAAGTAGGCTGTACTGCTGCTTCTTCATAGGCATTGCTGCGGATGTACTTCCAATAATCGAATATCGGTTCAGGGAGCCTGATAAATGATGATAATCCCTTTTTATAGGCAGTGAGCATCTTTGGATCCTCAGGAAAGACAGGTACGGTCTTCTGCACATTATCTACTTGTGCGGGGTACCAGAATTGCACAAGGATTTTACGTTTATCTCCACCATTCTCTGTATAGATCTCCTCTCGACCTTCATCCGTTAGCGACATCGTAAATGTGCCTACTTGATAGGGTCCCTCCAGTTTCGGCAGCTGAAAAACAGGCAAGTATGACGACAACAAGACGTTCAATGTGATTACGACGCAGGATAGGCCAAATAAAGTATAGCGCACAGATTTCCACAGATTGAACGTGCTAGATGACCGTATACTTTTCCAACATAGACTCCCCGTTACTACGATAGTTAGGCTGTACACGCCGAACATCTGCCATCGATAACCCTCTTGCCACAAGTGCAGCGTGAGAATGGACATGCTGATTGTACTGGCTACGATGCCGGTTAGCCGGGGCAGTTTGCGTGTAAATAGAGTACTTATCAATAATGCAAAGCAAGAGAAAGCTAGCAATATTTCATAGAGCCGCATAACGTTCCTATTCCTCCCGTTCTTCAGAGCGTACTTGCCTCTGTCTATTGAGCGTAAAGGGTGAAGATTAAGGAGAGGTCGATCGTTCGTTTAAAATTCGTTTAAAGAGTGAACCACGTATGTTTCAGTTTTTGTTCAGAATCATGGATTATTGTGTAAGTAGACTCTCGCCTAACGACGACTGACCCTGATCAGCCTACGGTACCTGGTGAGACGACAGATCCCGATACAGGAAATACGACGGAACCGGGTGGAAGCATGGCATGGGCAATCCAGACGGTGACAAGGATGATGAAGGAAATCCTGATGATGCAGATCTAGGAGGCAAGACGGATTCGAAGAAGCCGAATGCTAAGCGGGGGGTAAGCTGCCGCAAACTGGTGAAGAAGCGCCTGTATCGCCAATCGTCGGTATGATTCTCATTACTGCCGCAGCACTCATGTGGATAGCTCGGAAACGATTATTTGTAAGGCGTTGATATATGAACCGCCAAGGAGAGTTCCTTGGCGGTTAGCCTACTATTCTGTCCACATACAGAAGATTACAATCGTTCAGGAGTGTACAAGCAGTTCTGTTGCATGTTACCATAGACATATAACTGTTACATTTGGATAATGGCAAACCCTCGCGAAAGCAGGGGACGCAAAGCCACGGGTCTAATGCATTTACACAATGCGATGACAGCCGGGTTGCCCTAATTGCGACAATACGAGCGTCTATTTAAGTGCGCCGCCATTAGGGTGGCGCTTTTTTGTATATACAAGAAGCGCCCCTGGTGTTCATCTCATTCGAGCGGATAACGTCAAAGAATGGGAGATGGTAAGGATGCGGACACGTTGTACGGAAACGACTGACAACAACGCAAACTGGCAAGTAGAAGAAAAACAATCATTGGTAGGCAGCAAGCGAAGAATTGCAATAGGGCTTAGTGCTGCATTGCTGTTCGGCATGTTCATGCCACAGCCAACTCTCTATGCAGCGGATGAAACTAGCGGAAGCGGGACTGCTGCATCAGAATTGTTGAATGTGCCACAGGCGGCAGGAGTCAAGGTTCAGGGCATTTCGCTCGGTATGAGTGAGAAGCAGCTCTTCGAGCGACTGGGACAACCAGCACGCAAAGACGTAAGCGAGTACGGGTTCGAGTGGTACATCTATAACAAGGATTATAAGCAGTATGTGCAGGTCGGTGTGCTCAACAAGAAAGTTGTAGCTCTATACTCGAATGCTAAGGCTGATTATGGCAGCATTGGATTTGGTTCGACGAAGCAGGAAGTTACAGCAGCCTACGGGTCTTCCATCAGCCGAATTAAGAAAGGCAATACCATCTATAACTACAAGGATAACGGCGGAACATACAGTATGCACAAGGTAGGCGACGTTTATGCGACGGTGTTCTATGATGTGAGTCAGCGCGGCACGGTAACAGCTGTCCAATTCATTGCTGAAGCTGTGGAGTTGTCGTTCAAGGGTTACTTCGGTACGCCTAGCGAGCAATTGCGGACAAGCTTCGAGCAGCAAATATTCGATCTAGCGAACGCAGTTCGCGTACGCAATGGCAAGAAGCCGCTGCAATGGAACGATAAGATCGCAGGAACAGCACGCAAGCATAGCGGTGATATGGGAGAAAGAAGCTTCTTCGATCATAATAATCCGGATGGTAAGTCGCCGTTCGATCGAATAAAGGCAGACGGAATCATATATAAGTCCGCAGGAGAGAATATTGCCGCTGGCCAGACGAGTGCCATCTTCGTTCATGAGAACTGGATGAACTCGGAAGGGCATCGTGCCAACATATTAGGAGATTATTCGCGAATGGGTGTAGGCGTATTTTTCGGAGGTAAATCGAAAGTCTACTACACGGAAAACTTCTATACGCCACGAAGCTAGCAGGCCGTGTTAAAAAGACGCCTTCAATCCCACAGAAACAGTGGTGTTGGAGGCGTCTTTGATTGATGCGGCGTTATGGGGTCTTCTCCATGACAGCCTTCACAATAAGCCGGTGTGTGGCTGTGTCGATTGGATCACAGGTGATGAGTGTCAGCTCCCGATCCGTTGGATTCTGATCGAGAACGGACAGATCTTCTGGGGTCACGACGGATTTCGATTGCACGGTATACGTGTAGGTCTGATCCGACGTTTCTAATTGAACTTTATCGCCTTGTTTTAACTCATTGAGTCTATTGAAGTGTCTGCCGAATGTCAGACTACGATGGCTCGCCAATACAAAGTTGCCGATCTCGCCCGGCATTCGGCCGGGGACAACGATTCCACTTCCAACCTTGAGAGAGGCAGGTGTGGCTTCTTCTACCATAGGTTCCCGCAGATCGATTTTGTCGATCGATATTGCCCCATATACAAGGAGACCGTCAATGGATTTAGGCTCCTGTTTTTTTGGTGTGGTTGAATCGGTTTGTATCTTGGAGGTTACTTGAATGCTGTCTTGCGGCAAGTTGTCCCACTCCGTAAGGAGCCGAAGCTCTCTTTGTTGTTCGTTGTATTGATTCCACTTCGGATATAGGATAAGGGCTAACCCGGCAAGGAGAAACAATAGAGCCGTGAAACCAAGCAATCTGGACATGATTTGATTCTTTTTCGTAATAAGAGGCACCCCCTTAACGCACTATGTCTGTGCCTCTATTGTACCGTATGTAGCAATATGTTTTCCATAACCCACCATGCTGGTAGGTGCAGTTCGTAGGGGATCGGATAGCAGCAGTGAAGCTCAATTGCAGCAACCGGATGCTGGAAGGAGGCGTTAGCAATCTAAGATGATGAGGATCCTTCCTTAGGGGAAGCCTGCTGAAGGATTGCTTTATGCATCCAAATTGCAGCTTGTGAACCTTCCGCCATCGCAATCGTAACCTGTTCCGAATGCACACATACATCTCCTGCCGCCCATACATTCGGGACATTGGTCATTTTCGTACGTGGATCCACCATAATGTGTTTATTTTCATGCCGCTCTATCCCAATCTGCTCTGCGAGGGAGGACTTCACCTCATTGCCTCCGAAGGCAACAAATCCACGCTCTCCATCGATGATCCTTCCATCGGAAAGTCTCACGCCACGGAAGACACCTTCTTCCTTACATACTACTTCTTCAATCTGTGCATCAATTACTTCAATTTTCTGTGCGTCCAATTGTTGCATTTGATCAGCAGACAAGGGCTTCTGCTCGTGATTCACATAGACGATGTCACGGGTCCAATACAATAGCGTTAGTGCCATATCAGCTCCGGTAGAGCCAGAACCGAGCACAATGGTTCGCCGACCGCTCACTTCATAACCATCGCAATCAGGGCATACATACACCGTAAGGCCTAGGCAGGGCATGAGATTGGGCAAGGATGGAAGCCGATCCATGATTCCAGTGGCGAGCAGGAGTGTACTTGCTGTGAAGAGGCCGTTCTCTGTTGTCGTCACGGTGAAGCCATGCTCGCCATTAGGTGCGAGACTCGTCACGGTATCTTCAAGCAGATGTATGCCTAACGATGTGGCCTGCCGTTTACCCAAAAGACGAAGCTGAGTACCGGACACTCCCTCAGGCCATCCGAGCACATTATGGTAGGAACGGCATATCGTAGATCTGCCATAACCACTATCGATCACCAGCACGCGGTGTCGGTATCTCCCCAGCTGAATGGCAGCTTGCAGCCCGGCAATGCCGCCACCAATAATAATGCTCTCATAGCACATAAGCAGACACTCCTACCGTTTCTGAATGATTATTGCATGAAATAATGTCTGGCATGCCAAGAAAGAGATCTTATCTTACTTCCCCTGCTGCTTCGTTAAATTCTCCTGAGCAAGGCGAATCATCTCCCGCACCATCGAGCCGCCGATTCGTCCGCCAACGCGACCTGCATCTTCCGTTGACAACTGTCCATTGTACCCTTCTTGCAACGGCACACCCAGTTCCTTAGCTACCTCATATTTGACATCATTCGGCCGGTTCGGATCTACTGCAAATCCTTCGCGGCGCATGACCTCGGCTTTAAAAGCATTGACACTGTTCTCGGCACCTGTAACAAGCAACTTTCGACGACTTCTTCGGGACATAACCTTGTTCCTCCTGTGTCTTCAAAATTAATACTCTTCATACATTCCCCCTCCCAATCGAAATTATGTAAGAAGTGAAGAGGAGTAGGAATATACTATGGAGAATTAATCCAGTGAGTAAGTGTCTGTTTGGGTAAGCACACCATTCGAGAGGAGCTTGCAAATGGATTCGGAATATCAAGATGTACAAGTGAAGGAAGCAGAGTTAACGGTGGAGCAGCAGAGGACGAATACATCCGATGTGATCTGGTATTCGCCGCTTGAAGCGCCGTTCGCAATTGCTGGATTACACTGGCTGTCTACGGAGGGGAAATATCGACGGCTCCCCGTATCGCCAGAACACAAAATTCCAGAGGGAGTCGACTGGCTGGCGGATCATACAGCAGGTGGTCAGATCCGCTTCGTGACGGACTCTTCGAAGCTGTTTCTGCGGGTGAAGTTATCTGGCCCACACGACATGTATCATATGTCGGCGACGGGGCAGTGCGGCTTCGATTGCTATGTGGAAGCGGATGGACATCTCCACTACCGAAGTACGACGGCAGGATGGAATCCTAGAGATTCTGAGTATGAGTCTGTCCTATTTTTCCGAGATGAAGCACAGAAAAGGCTTGTCGTTCTGAACTTCCCGCTGTATCAAGGGGTAGAGGAGATTATGGTCGGGTTGAAAAGGGATGCCATCGTGGAGTCCCCGCCTGCCTATGAGGATCCAGGCAAGGTTATTGTTTACGGAACCTCCATCACCCAAGGGGCATGCGCCATTCGTCCTGGAATGTGTTACACGAACATTCTTAGTCGAAGAATCAATCGTGAATTCATTAACTTAGGCTTCTCTGGCCATGGAAAAGGAGAGGCCGAGCTAGCTCATATTATTGCATCTATATCCGATCCAGCTTGTCTTATTCTGGACTACGAAGCGAACAGCGTCTCTCCAGAACGATATGCGGAGACACTGCCGCAATTCGTAAGGATTTATCGTGAAGCGCATCCAGAAGTTCCGATTCTTATATTATCGAGACTTGCATTCTCCTTTACACGCTTCGATGAGGAGGACTCCAGACTGCATCAAGTGCGCAAGCACATGCAGATGACGTTAGTGGAATCCTTGCGGCAAGCAGGGGATCGTCTTATCTACTTCTGTGATGGTGAACAGCTTCTTCCACAGCATGCTCTTGAATGCTTCGTGGACGGCACTCATCCTACCGATCTAGGGTTTGTGCAGATGGCAGATGGACTGGAGCCAGTACTGCGAGAAATACTGGAAAGCAATTCTTAATATAGCCTTACACAATAAGCAGGGAACTAGTTGCATACGGAATGATTCAGAGGTGGCCCAACCAAGGGCCGCCTTTTTTATCGTATTAGCGTTGATGGAAGAAGCAGAACCGGACAATGGCGATGAAAAAAGGTATGTATGTAGGAACGATTATGAGAGGCTTCTATTATTTGAGATTCATATAGTAATAGGAAAAGGAGGTATGGAAACATGAGAACTGTAATCTCTCACTTCTACAATGAGGAATATTTGCTGCCATGGTGGTTGAAGCATCATGCTTCACTTTTTGATCATGGAATTCTCATCAATCGAGGGTCGACGGATCGCTCTGTTGAAATTTGCCGACAATTGGTTCCCCATTGGGAGGTTCGAGATTCCAAAGTCCCTACATTTGACGCAGAACAGGTTGATATAGAGGTCATGGAAATCGAGGAAGAGTGCATGGGCTGGAAAATGGCGTTAAATACAACGGAATTTTTATGCTTCCCTGATAAGAATAAGTTCTTTTCTTCGCTGGATGAGATGGGCAGCAGTATGTATTCTATTCGTACGATTATGCTAGTTGATGACCCTAACTACGGCTATGATGAGCCGGATCCAGCCAAGCCTTTAGTAGAGCAGCGCCACCATGGTTTTATTTTGCCTGATACCGGCCGATTCATTCATAAGTACTCTCGGGGTAATTATGCTCCAGGAAGACACTTCTCTTCCCATCCGTTTATCGATTACCCCTTCAATGATAATCCGTATCCGGCCATTGTTATCAAGTTTTTCTATAGCCCATGGACAGAGGAAACACGGCTTCGAAAGTTACAGATTGGGCCAACCCTTTCAGAAGGCAGTATTTATCGAAGCATGGGGCTACAGCATCTCGTTACCCGCGAAGAATTAGAGCGGAGATATAACAGTTATGTGAACCAAGCGACCGATTTAAGTCGTCATCCTGTTTATCAGCGTCTATGGAGGTGAGCTGTATGAAGGCGGTCATACTTGCAGGCGGATACGGAACGAGAATTGGTGAGGAGACGCAGGTCAAGCCGAAGCCGATGATCGAGATTGGCCCCCAGCCGATACTGTGGCACATTATGAAGCTGTACAGCCATTATGGAATTCGTGAGTTTATCATTTGTCTGGGGTACAAGGGGCACGCCATCAAAGAATATTTCATCCATTACTATATGCGGCATACGGATTTCACGTTAGATATGGGTAGTAACACTGTTGACTATCATGGGGACAATACTGTTCCGTGGAAGGTTACACTAATCGATACTGGTGAGGGGACAGAAACGGGAGGACGGATTAAGCGAGTTCAAGCGTATGTTGGCGACTCTACCTTTTGCCTCACCTATGGAGATGGCGTTAGTAATGTAAATATTGCTGAATTGATTGCGTATCATCAATCCCATGGCAAATATGCGACAGTAACGGCAGTTCAACCTCCAGGGAGATTCGGTTCGCTTGCCTTGGCGCAGCAGCAGGTCATTGATTTTACAGAGAAGCCTGCAGGGGATGGCGGCTGGATAAATGGAGGCTTCTTTGTATTGGAGCCTGACGTGTTCCCATATATTCTAGATGATGCTGCCGTATGGGAGACGGATGTCTTAACCGAACTAGCACGCCAGCGGCAGCTTATGGCTTATGAGCATCATGGCTTCTGGCACCCGATGGACACAATGCGGGATAAGAAGAAATTGGTGGACTTGTGGGAACGGGGACAAGCGCCGTGGAAGGTGTGGCAGGCATGATCAATGAAGCTTTTTGGCAGGGAAAGAAGGTTCTTGTTACGGGACATACGGGCTTCAAGGGATCCTGGTTGACGATATGGCTGTCCTTGATGGGTGCGGAGGTTGTTGGATACGCCTTACCACCGAGTACGAAGCCGAATCTGTATGATGCTGCCGATATTCAAGCAGTGTGTGTGCACTCCGTTATCGATGATGTGAATGATTATTCAGCTCTGCTGAAGGTGATGTCGGAGCACGAGCCGGAGATTGTGTTCCATTTGGCTGCACAGCCGCTCGTACAAGCGTCCTATGAACATCCGGTAAGCACCTTTCACACGAATGCAATGGGAACGGTGTATCTGCTGGAGGCGGTTCGTCATACAGCTAGCGTTCGTGCTGTAGTCAATGTAACGAGCGACAAGTGCTATCGCAATACAGGGGAATCGGTGCTTCCATTTCGCGAAGAAGATCCGCTAGGCGGTCATGATCCTTATAGTGCTAGTAAGGCTTGTGCCGAAATCATTGCAGCAAGCTATCGAGATTCCTATTTTCGCAGCGAGGATGGTCAAGGGCCTAGAATGGCGTCCGTTCGGGCAGGTAACGTCATTGGCGGCGGGGATTGGACAGAATCTCGTCTTCTGCCGGATGTAATAAGAACTTGTTCCGCCTCTGAACCACTACTTGTTCGGAACCCGAACGCGGTACGACCGTGGCAGCATGTGTTGGAACCCGTGCACGGTTATCTTCTTCTCGCGGAGAAGCTGTGGGATCATCCGCAGTACGCAGATGGATGGAACTTCGGGCCGCTGGAACAGCCAGACACAACCGTTCAAGATATCATTCAAATGGCAGCAGAGATCTGGCAGGTAGACATACAAGTGGTGCTAGAACAAGTAGCCTCTCGCTATGAAGCTCCTAGACTATCTCTGGATAGCAACAAGGCTGCACAGCTATTAAACTGGCATCCGAAGTTGTCTATCAAGGAGGCTGTAGCATGGACGATCTCCTGGCATCAGCAGTATCGTGCAGGAATGAACGCTAGAGTGCTATCAGAGCGGCAGATCGTCGACTATGTTCGCAGAGAAGGAGGGAGAGAAGGCAAATGAACTCACATTGTCGGATATGCGGTACACAGCTTGTGCATACCTTTGTCGATTTAGGACAATCTCCACTTGCAAATGCCTTCCAAACACCAGAGGAATTGGGAGATGCCGAACCCTATTATCCGCTCCATTCGTATGTATGTGATACTTGTTGTCTCGTACAGCTTGATCAGTTCGCGAGCCCGGCTAGTATATTCAAGCATTACTTATATTTAAGCTCCTATTCTACGAGTTGGCTGAAGCATGCAGAACAATATACAGACATGGCGATTCGCAGATTTCGACTGAACGGCGATTCACTGGTCATCGAGATTGCGAGCAATGACGGTTATTTACTGCAGTATTTCCATCAGCAGGGTATACGAACACTGGGGATAGAACCAGCAAGCAATGTGGCTCAACTTGCGAGGGATAAGGGAATTCCGACGAAGGCAGAGTTTTTCGGACAACGGCTGGCGGAAGAGCTCGTTAAGGACGAGGGGATTAGCGGGAATCTAATCGTAGCGAACAATGTGCTGGCTCACGTTCCGGACGTGCAGGATTTTGTCGCTGGTCTGAAGCGGCTGCTCCATCCGGAAGGTACCATTACGATTGAATTTCCGCATGTACTCAATCTTATTCGATATAAGCAGTTCGATACGATTTATCATGAGCACTTTTCTTACTTCTCCCTGTTCTCGGCTCAGCAGCTATTCTCCATGCACGGACTCCAAGTAACAGATGTAGAAGAACTTTCTACACATGGGGGGTCATTGCGCTTGTATGTCATGCATGAGGACAAGGACAGATTGGCTGCAGCAGCTGTGCAGAAGGTTCTGGAACAGGAACGGCAGAACGGACTGCACGACTGGCGGGCATACACCGCGTTCGCCCAGCAGGTAGAACAGATGCGGGAGGATATTATCCGATTCATGATGGAAGCTCGCAATCAAGGCAAGCTGGTGGCAGGTTATGGGGCACCGGCGAAGGGCAATACGCTGCTTAATTATTGCGGGTTCCACACGGCATGGCTTCCATTTACTGTGGATCAGAATCCATATAAGCAGGGGCTGTATTTGCCTGGTTCGCGAATTCCTATTCGCAGTCCTGAGGAGCTGAAGCGAGTACGTCCAGATTATGTGCTTATACTGCCTTGGAATTTGAAAGAAGAGATTATGGAGCAGTGCGCTTATATCCGAGAATGGGGCGGTAAGTTTGTCATCTTTGTTCCAGAGATTGAAGTGGTGTGAAGGATGGATAAAATACTGGTTACAGGCGGCAGTGGGTGGATCGGCAGCTTCGTCGTTCAGATCTTGCTCCAGGAAGGGTACGACGTCCATGCTATATATCGGAGAGCGCATAGAGCGGATCTCTTCTGTACGTGGCATCAGATAGATTTGTGGGATGAGGAAGAAGTGAAGGCCCTTATCGAACAGGTAAGACCGACACACCTTATTCACCTTGCCTGGGATGCTATTCCGCCGCAATGCTATACTTCTCTGAGCAACTATAACTGGATGCAATCCAGCAAGACGCTTATTGATCATTTTATTCAAAGTGGAGGACAAAGATTAATCGTTGCTGGCTCTTGTGCTGAATATGAATGGACACCGGGATTATTGTCAGAGGTCAATTCTCCATTATCGGAGAAGACTTTATATGCGGTATGCAAAAATTCGCTGCGTGCTTGGCTGGTGTCTTTTACGGAACAACGAGGGATAAGCAGCGGCTGGGCACGTATTTTTCATTTATATGGCCCTTATGAGCAAGGGAACCGTCTCGTATCTTCGATTATTCGCTCGCTGTTGGCCGAACGGGAGGCAGCCTGCTCACACGGCAAGCAGTATCGCGACTTTCTGTATGTCAAGGATGTGGCGGATGCGCTGGTGTCTTTTCTCTTCAGCAAGGTGGAGGGCGCATTGAATATCGGTTCAGGGAAGCCGGTTCAGGTGAAGCAGATCGCCCTGATGATTGCCAAGAAGTTGGGGCATGAACGTTTGCTTCGATTCGGGGCACTCCCTGATCCCGTAGATGAACCCTTGTATGTTGGCGCTCATGCTGGGCGCTTGAAGCAGGAATTGCGATGGCAGCCTCAGTATAGTTTGTCGGCAGGAATAGACGAAACGATCGAATGGTATAGGAATATCCAGAAGGATATTCGCTAAATTCACTTGATCGATTTATCGTAGTAGTGAATGGACTCCATGCATTCGCGCAGCCTCAATAAATTTTAAGCGAACGCTCAGCTGCATTTCAGCTAATAATAGGATAATAGAAGGAACAGGGAATATATCGCAGCAGTGAGGGAGAGGCGTGGATGTATCGGAGCAGAGGGATTCGAATTCTCATCGTAGATGATGAGCCGAATATTTTACAATTTCTTGAGCTGGGCTTGGTAAATGAGGGGTTTGATGTGCAGGCTGCACAGGATGGCGTAACTGCCGTAGCCCGATTTACCGAGTTCCAGCCTCATGTCGTTATATTGGATGTGATGATGCCGGGGATGGACGGATATGAAGTGTGCCGTATGCTGAAGAAGTCAGAAGATGTGGCGGTTATTATGCTTACGGCGAAGGATGAGGTGGATGACCGTGTGAAGGGGTTGAATCTGGGGGCAGACGATTACATGGTCAAGCCATTCAGCTTCGCTGAGCTATTGGCACGAATTCAAGCACGGATTCGCAATCAGTTCCCGACGATGTTCGGGGATGTGCAGATAGGGCCATTCGTGATCGATGACAAGCGCAAGGAAATGAAGTATAGCGGCAGTGTGCTGGCGCTCTCGCCAACGGAGTATGATCTGCTCAAGTTCCTCGTGCTGAATCGTGGCGTGGTATTGAGCAAGTCTGTCATCTTGGATCGGGTATGGGGTTATGACTTTGGGGGAGAGGACAATATTGTCGAGGTATATATCCGATCTTTGCGGGAAAAGTTGAACGACAAGGAACATCAGTTAATTAGAACGTTGCGTGGAGCTGGTTATCGGGTAGATATCCCATGAGGAATCGATGGCGTTCCGGTCTAAAGAGGATCGTAAACTTGTATTCACTACGTACCCAATTGCTGTATCGTTCTTTGCTTGTCATTGCTATCTTGCTGGTGATCGTCGGCATGCTGCAGTATATATTTATGCGCGAGGTTGTGTATCAGAATAAAGCAGCGAGTCTTCAAAGTCATGCAATGAGCATTCCTGGATTCGTCTGGAAGCGGGTGGGACAGTATCATCGTCAGCTTGAACAGTCGGGACAGCGTGTACCCGAACCCTCAATGCCGATGCTGCTTATGCCGGATACCCATGTGGCCTTCATTGATCAAGCAGGGGACTATCATTCACTGCCGAATGGGCAAGGTGAACTTGCCACCGTACAATTGAATGCTGAGGAGTATAAGAAGGCAAGAAGGGCTCCTCTGGGCAATCCATCCTACCACATTGCAAATGATTCGAACGGAAAAGAACAGTTGGTTGTACTGCATCCCGTCTTATCAGCTCCTGGCAGGGAAATAGGGACGGTGCAGATTAGTGCGCCAACGGCTCCGCTTAACGACTTGCTCATGGGGCAGACGCTTACTTTTCTCATGATAGCTGCTATAGCGATGTTACTAGGGGTAATTGTGCTGCTTCCAGTCATCCGAAGGACGCTGCGACCGCTGTCTGCAATGGTGAGTACAGCTGAACAAATCGATGCAGGCAATCTGGATAGGCGCTTCTCCACCGCGCAGGGACAATCTGAGGTGGATCGTCTAGCCGATTCTTTCAATAGCATGCTGGAGAGGCTAGAGACTTCCTTCGACGCGGAACGGGAGATGAAGGAGCAGATGCGACGCTTCGTTGCCGATGCATCCCATGAGCTTCGTACACCGTTGACTTCGATCCATGGATTTCTAGAGGTTCTGCTTCGCGGGGCGGCCCAGCATCCCGAACAGCTGCATAAGGCATTAACAAGCATGCATAGCGAGTCGGAGCGACTAAGTAAGCTGATTCATGATTTGCTTCTGCTGGCGAAGCTGGATCGAGATGGGGCGCCCTCCATTGAACTGATCGAAGGATCTCTAGATGGAATCATTCGTAGCATGGAACCGCAGCTAGTAATGCTGGCAGGAAAGAGAACGGTGACGATTACGCTAGAGCCTCAGCTGTTATGCAAGCAAGATCCCGATAAGATGAAGCAGGTTGTGCTCAATCTGGTGCATAATGCGGTTCAACATACGGATGAAGAACTAGGGCACATTCACGTCGAGGGTATGAAAAATAAGAATGGAGTTCAGCTATCCGTCTCTGACAATGGGTTGGGTATTGCTCCTGAGCATCTTCCTTATCTGTTCGATCGATTCTATCGCAGCGAATCTTCGCGGAATCGCAAAAGTGGAGGTTCCGGACTAGGTCTGGCTATTACGAGATCGATCGTTGAAGCGCATGGTGGAACGATAGACGTTGTTAGCCGAATAGGCGAGGGCAGTACATTTCGGATATGGCTGCCTCGGTAAATGGATATTGGACGGGGCTTATTGGTTGATTATCTAACTTGCCCTGCTTATTGAGCAGTAGCGGCAGGATGGACTGATAATGATTAATTCTATGAAAAAAAGAAGCAGAATCCTCCGTGAAGTGCGTAGGAATTCTGCTTCTTGAGTTTGGGGCGCTAAGCTTACTGCTGATTCAGTACACGATACAAAATGATAGCTGCTTGTGCACGAGTGGAAGTTCCAGTCGGATTGAACGTATTGTCATCAGAACCTTTGATGAGCCCTTTGCTGACTGCATATGCAACGGCAGCCTTCGCATCTTGTGAAATACGAGACTCATCCTTGAACCCAAGTGATGCATTCGCTTGGGAGAGATCGGCCTGCAGTGCTTGCGCTAGCAAGACGACCAGCTTCTCGCGTGTGATTGGATTCCGTGCCCCAGGCTCAGCAATTCGCTGCTCCCATGTCTTGCCGCTGTTCGTCAAGCGATCAAGCAAGGAGACGAATTCAGCCTGAGTAATGACATCGTTCGGTTTGAACGTGTCTAAGCTGTCTTTACCATGCAGCAGATCATGGGCGGCGATTACTTCGATTTCATCCTTCGCCCAATGTGCAGCAATATCGCTAAATGGTCTTACATGCTCTGCGATGGTGTAGGTACCGTATTGAGTTGCTTCGAACGTGACCGATTTTTTGTCGGCCGCTTGTGTTCCTGCCAATGTGTATTTCCAAGAGTTAACCGTATCTTGCGCGAGTGCATAGACACCTGCCCTGCGAATATCCTTCGCGGCATCTGTCAGCTTGAGTGTAATTCCAAGCGTCACACTCTTCGCATCTTTAGGGCCGCGGATGGTGAGCTTTGGAGAGGTGTAGGTAGCTTCGCCGCGCTCTTTCGCGAACCCTTTATCCTTGTGGTCAGACAGGGAAAGCACAAGCTCAAGTCCGTTTGAGCCGATAAGATCAGCTGCCGATTTATTCGGGATGACAATGTCAAAATCTGTTCCAGATAGAAGCAAGTCCTTGCCTGATTCCTGTAGCTGCTTCGCAGTCGACTTGTCCAGCGTGAACGCAACTTCACCGTATCCCTTCATATTAACATCGCTAATATCGAGTCGAACTTGCTTGGCGTCTTTGTCCTGCAGCAGCTTTTTCACGGCATCTGCATTTATCGCGAACACCGCGTTTGCAACTCCATCCTTCTTCGTCTCCGTCAGTAATCCCGCCTTCAGTTGCTTGCCTGATGGAACCTGAACAGGCGCAGTTGAAGATGCAGAACCCCCTGATAAAGAAGATGAAACTGGCGGCGTTGGCCCTGGAGTCGGAGCTGGCCCTGGACTTGGATCTGGTCCTGGATCCGGCCCAGGCCCTGGATTCGGCTCGGATGGATTGGCGATTTCTATCTTAGAAGATAAGACCTTGTCTATTGGAATTAATTCGTTGTTCTCATTATACAGCTGCACATTTTCAAGGTTAAACTCATAAGTTCCTTCTTGATTGCCAGAGAAGACGAGCGTTGCAATATCGCCCTCTTTCTCAGACGCCCCCCCACTTAGGCTGACGCTGTAATTCAATCTGATCTTGCCTCCAGGTTCTTCAACTCTATCCTCTTTAATGATCAGAGGCGTACCTGGATAGTGCTTATCTTGATAAGTAGCCATCGTAACGCTTGGTTCCACACCCAACAACGTTACCTGGCTGTCATAAGTAAGACTGAATGAAGCAGAGTATACAGCTTCTGTAACGGAATAATTGATCTTGACGTCAAATGGATTTCTAGTCGGCACTTTAGAGCTGCTGCTTCCCGCATAGACGATATCTTTATTGTCGAACACGATACGCTCAGCAATATACCCAAAACCATTTTTTGCAGCGTCATATATCATTAGAATGAATTCATTGCTGCCTGGATTCAACGGAACCTCAATTGCAAATGTTCCGTCACTGTTCATCTTGCCGATATGCTGCTTGTCCAATTGATCAAATGCAACTGTGGTAATATATTCATTAATCTTGTCAGGGAATAAATCTTTGAATAAGTCCTTCGTAATTTCCCCTCGGATAAATCCCGTGCCTGGATTCTCTTGGTTCCTGATAAGAGGGGGATCATCCAGAGTAAATTCCGGTGCTTCGCGATCAATAACGAAAAATGATTTCTGGTCTTCAAGCTTCTTATCGTTGATAGATGGAGTGAACTCGTACCGCCCATCCGGCAAGGAGACAGCTTTCCCGCCTTTCCATACCGTTCCATTCCAATTCCGATATCCATAGACACCCGGCTTGTGAAGTTTGCCTTGGCTGTCATAAAAATCGCCCATGTATGTTCCATATACCGCGTCTGTTACTGAAATCTTGAAATCAGCCAGTTCTGTTGTTACATCGAAATAAGCATCTGCTGTCTGAGCAGGAGAAAATTTGCCGCCTGGTGAGAAGTACATAGGATCCGCAGTAAGGTTTGTAATTGGTGCAATTCCATAGTTATCCCCAACAAACAGGCTGACAGGAAGGTGCAGCTGGTGATGGGTTGTTTGCTCAGTTAAGATGATGCTGCCTTCATAGCTGCCGGTAGTATTTTCTGGAACCGTTACCTTAACCCCTAGGCTTCCTGAACCATTTGCAGGTACAGTTACCGTATTCGAGGTGAACTGCAGGTTGATACCTTTGCTTGTTCCGCTCCAGGAGCTGCTGATTGTATAGGTTTGATTCGTATTTGCAATATCCTTAACGACAATTTCTTTGGAGTGGGTGCCTTCTGGAACCAATCCAAAAGATACACTCCCTGTCTCATACGGGATACTTTGGCCATCGCTTGTTGCATTGGTTGTTGCTTCAACGAGAGCAATGGCTGTAGCTTGAATAACTTGATTGAGATCCACTCGTCCAGCGCCCTGTTCGGTTACGGAGTATAATTTATGATCGCGGTCTTCTATGGTTTTAGCGTTATTCATCAAGAGAGCTTTCAGTTCGTCTGTTTCTATCTTGTGATGATACTTCTCCAGCAGCAGGGCAGCGGCGCCAGCGATGTGTGGGGCGGCCATACTTGTACCATTATTAGCTTCGTAGCCTTTCGACGCATAGTCTCCATCCCACGCTGGTACGGAAGAACGTATCGCAACACCTGGAGCAGTGATGTCTGGTTTAATCATATAGTCCGGAAGAAGAGGCCCGCGGGAGCTGAAGTCCGCTAATAGATCCTCCTCTGGTACGGTATCAAAGGTAACCGTGGCTATCCCTTTATCAATGTTTCTCTTTAGTGCTTGACCCGCAGCTTGTGAGAGGGTGTAGGTAGGAACGTATTGATCTGGTAATTCAAGAGTTGCTCCCAGCTCCCCAGGTTCGTTGTTGAAAATGATAAGCGCTGCAGCTCCAGCCTTGGCTGCATTTATTGCTTTGTCCCGGAAACTAATATCGCCGCGCGAGACGAGCACAAGCTTGCCGGATGCTTTGATATATTTGTAGTCCTCAGGCTTGCCGAGGTTGGCATATACCGCCTCGAATGATGTGTTCTTATTAGTGATTTCTGGTGCATGCGTAGACAGTTTGGCGTACAGCAATTGTTGAATGCCTGGAGCCTGGAAGAAAGGTGTAATCATTGGAGGTGTAGAAGCTCCTACGGATATTGGAAGGTGAGCTCCGCCAGGCGAGCCAAGCGTTCCAGAATTAGGACCTTCGTTGCCTGCTGCCATTACAACGGTTACACCAGCGCGTACTGCATTGTTGACGGCCACTGAATCAGCCGTATAAGCGTTGTTGAATGTTCCGCCTAGCGACAGGTTGATGACGTCCATCTTATCTTTAATTGCTTTATCAATACCAGCAATAATATTCTCTGTATATCCACTGCCGTATGGTCCCAGTACCCGGTATGCATATAAGTCAGCGCCAGGAGCGATGCCTCTGACCCATCCAGTCTTTCCGTTCGGATTGTTAGGGTCGCCACGGCCCACAATCGTGCCGGCTACATGAGTTCCATGTGATGTATGGTATGGTTTTCCGTTTCTAGGCAGCTTCGAAAGATCAGGGCGGGTTTCCATCGGATCACTGTCGTTATCAACGAAGTCCCAACCACCCTTAAAGGCATCCTTTAAGCTAGGATGGTTATAATCGACACCTGTGTCTATAACCCCAACCTTAATGCCAGCACCCGTGACGCCAATGTCCCATAATACATTCGTACCAATGTAGGGAGCGCTTACATCCATAAGTGGCTTGAATACATCCCCGTCGTCAACAGGTATATTATATTCCAAGTTTGGATAGATGGCTTTCACGTTAGGAAGCTTCGCTAGGCGATCCACTTCATTAGCTGGAATGCTCACGGAATATCCATTGAGTGCGGCCGTATACTCATGGCGGATTACCGCTTTCGAGTTTATCCGGGCTTGCAATTTAAAGGTGTTTTGCTCGAGTTTAATTTTCTTTTCTTGATCGTCAGCAGAAGGAGCAGAGCTTTGCCCTTGCTCCGCTTGGGATAAGGCTACGGGTTCTGTGTTTAATTCGACGATGACGGTTATCGGCTTATTGCTGTCGGACTGAGGAACAAAGTTGTTGCCTGTTTTGGTTGGTGATTCGGGTTGGCCAGGAAGTTGGAGCTGTGGAGACAGGTTGGAATTGACCTTTGGTGTAACCTGTTCTTTCGAAGTAATTTCTTGCGCATAAGTGTGTGATGAGGCTGGGAATAGCATGGCGGCTACCATGGCGATGCTAAGGATTCCCGCTAATTTTCGACGTATCGTATGTAATTTCAAGCTGCAACCTCCCTTTTGAAATGGTTAGTGCTGTGCCTGCGCTCTATCAATGATGCAAACGATCTGAATTCAGACCCCCTTATAAAAGTAATATGACCCATATGTTTCCACTAAGGTTAGTGACTATTTTACCTCACGATTCATAGTTTAAAAATGGGTATTTTGGCCTATTAAAAGAGGTTCAATATAGAAAAATAGTATTATAGAATTTGTTATTGGGCAGAGGATTATGGTAATTTATCCCAATATACTCTTACTTGATTGGTCTACGGGCCGTACTAGATTATGGTACACTACATAGTATAGTACCATCTAAACTATTGATAGCTAAGCAAGGAGATATAGAAGATGAAGCTTATATCCTGGAACGTGAACGGGTTGCGCGCTTGCGTGAATAAAGGTTTTATGGACTACTTTCAAGAGATGGACGCAGATATTTTCTGTGTCCAAGAGACGAAACTGCAGGAAGGGCAGATTGAGCTTGATCTTGGGGAGGAATATTCGCAGTATTGGAATTATGCACTCAAGAAGGGATATTCCGGCACAGCTGTATTTACGAAGAAGAAGCCTTTGACGGTTCGCTATGGCATCGAGGAGAATGAGGAGCCGGAAGGCCGCATCATTACACTTGAATTCGGATCTTTCTTCTTAGTCAATGTGTACACGCCGAACTCGAAGCGTGATCTCTCCCGTCTGGAAGAACGACTAGAGTGGGAAGAGCGATTCCGCGGCTATTTGCAGCAGCTGGATGCGTGCAAGCCGGTCATCGTATGTGGCGACTTGAACGTTGCTCATCAAGAGATCGATTTGAAGAATCCGAAGTCAAACCAGGGCAATTCCGGATTCACAGCAGAAGAGCGGGAGAAGATGACCATCTTACAAAACGCAGGCTTCACAGATACGTTCCGGCATTTCTATCCGGATCGGACGGACGCGTACAGCTGGTGGTCGTACATGCCGAAGGTGCGTGAACGGAATATCGGGTGGCGCATTGATTACTTCCTCGTATCTTCGAGATTGAACGATTTCTTGGTAGATGCTCGTATTGACTCGGATATCTTGGGCAGTGATCATTGCCCGGTTCATTTGATAGTAGAGGATATGTAGCTGGATAACAAAAGCTAGGAGCAGGAATGAAATCATTGGAATCATAAATCAATAACAGAAGGCCGGAGACCCATACAGAGAGGGGAATCCGGCCTTCTCCTATGTTGCGTGGAGAACACGCTTCGTATATTCCTCTGGGGTAGCGCCGATGATACCCTTGAAATCCCTGATAAAGTGGGATTGATCATAGTAGCCAAGATCTATGGATAGTCTCGTCAAATCTTGATAAGAACCGTAGTCGATTGTTTCTGCGGCATCGTGCAATCGATACAGTCGAATGACCCATTTAGGCGTCACACCCACATATTGCTGGAACAGTCTTTGCAGCTTGCGCTTATTCACCTCAAATTGTTCACATACATGATCGACCTTCGTAATATGGCGATCGCCCTGAATACGGTCAATGATGCGATTGAGATAAGCCACGTTGTTGTCTCTAGCGGGAAGATGCGCTAGGAAGAAGGCTTCTGCTGCCGCGACCATATGTTCATCCTCGTCCTCGGATAGGACAGCCTGTTCAAGTAGACGCGGATCAGCTTGGAACACATCTTCAAGACGCATTGAACGGCCCGTAATCTGGGAGATGGGCAGGCCCGCGAACGGATAAAATCCTCCTGGCCTGAATTTGATGCCTAATACCTTTCCCTTGCCCTCCAGACGATGAGAATAGCAGTTCTGCGCAACTCCATAGATAGCCGTGTGACCATGCTCAATGACCATATTAACGCATGGGTTTGGAACAATCCCTTGTTCGTATGGAGGCTGATCGGTTAGATCCCAGCGAATGATCCAGAAGTGCTTAATAACATCACGCAATTGGTCATAGGGCACATGGCGCGCAAGCGTGAATTTCTGTTCGCCTTGTTTCATGTTCAAAATGCCCATGCTAGGCTTATGGATTGTGGGTTGCATAAGTACGATGCGAATCACTCCCGAAATCAAGATTGAAGGACGATGGACTTGTTGATTGAGCAAGTCCCTGTTATGTGCCAACCGTTACAACGTGCCTAATTCCAGTGGACTGTCGCGTTTTTACAATACAAGCTTAAGGGCAATATCTATAATCATAGTAGCAATAGATGGGAGTCACCGCAATGCTGCTTAGTACGGGAACGAGCAGTCAGTCATTTTGTGAAGGAGTGAAGGCAAATGGAAGCATTAAAGTATGAATTTTATATTGGAGCATCGCCTGAGATCGTATGGAATTCGATCGCGTCTCCAGAAGGAACGCGTAAAATTTTCTTCGGTTGTGTACTGAAATCGACCTTCGAAATTGGAGCTCCTTATGAATATGTAGGTCCAGGCAATGAAGGCGACGAGACGGTGCATGTGTATGGACGCATTTTGGCCTATGAACCGAACAAAGTGTTGAGCTATACAGAGCATCCGGGGCCCTCTTATCGTGAGAATCATGCGGAGCTGGAGACTCGAATTACCTTCACGATTGACGAGGTTGGCGGCTGTACACGGTTAACATTGGTCAATGACAACTGGACGGAAGGACATCCATCCTATGAGAGTACGAAGGGACATTGGTGGATGATACTAAGCAACATTAAGACATTGGCTGAAACGGGAAAGACATTGGATTTTGGCTGGTAGAATGGCAAAGAGAGTCGACGTTACGTCGGCTCTCTTTTGCTTTCCATAGGTTAGACGGATTCACTTTCCTGGTAGAGTTTTTCGATGCAATCCCAGCATATTTTCTCTGGCTTCATATTCACTTCGATGATCCATGGCTTTAATTGTTGATCAATGCCGATATCAATACCGAGCATCTTCACTCCGGGATGTCTGGTCTCAATCACTTCACTTGTACGCGCACTGATCCGATTCAATTGCTCTTTCACATTGCGCAGACTGACCCAATTGGTATGCGAGGATAATAACTTCTCAATCGACATGGAGCTTCCGCCGCTGCGAATATTTGTCACAATTTTGTTAGGATGGGCAACACGGCCGAGAATACCTTCGTTCTTCCAACTATCGTCTTCCTGCTTCCTGACCATAATGCGCAGATCGAAGGGGCGATCTTCCCATTTCATCAAATCAATTCCCTGCTGCACAATATATTTTTTGCTTGTCTTCTTCGCCAGAATGAAGGAATACAATTGTTCTTCCGAATGGAAAGTATGCTGCTTCGTTCCGTGATGGACATGGAACTGTTCTGATCCAGAGGAATCCATTGATTTGCTTACCTTCATGACCCCTTCACCGAAGGCGCCTTGATTCGGCTTCACATAGATTGTTGGGTACAGCGATAGCATGAATGATAAAGAGTCCTTATCCAGCCTCAATGTCTCTGGCAAATGCCCGCGCAGCTCATGATCCTTCATCAATGCGAGATGATGTTCCCACTTTGGTCCCTTTGGCTCGACTAGAGAATGTGTTTTAGCTGCTGTCTTTCTCGCCTTTCTCTTCATGGAGTCTGATCCTCCTCCTGTATAGGTGTTTACCCTATCCTATTCGTCTGACTGGGACCTTGCCCGTATTGTTCGCGTTTTTTTACACATTGTTGGGTAGCTGAATAAACTATGGGCAGGAAGGGGTGAGCGACTTGACGGTAATCAAGATTGCCGCGGTAGGGGATATATTGATGAAGAGTGAAATCATTGGCTCAGCGAAGCAGTCTGACGGCTATCGATTTGAACCGATTTTCGAACAAGTAGCTCCTTATATACAGGAGCATGATTTTGCGATTGGCAATTTAGAGACGACATTCTCGGGTGCAACCTGGCATGATGACGGCATCTTGAAACAGAAGGGGAGCAATCGTTGGAAGGAGCAAAGGCATCCTGTCACACGGTATCCGATCTTTAGCTGTCCAGATGAATTGGCACCTGCACTGAAGCGATCAGGATTTGATTTCTTCTCGACTGCGAACAATCATTGCATGGATGGGGGCGGGAAGGGGTTAGTCCGAACACTTGATGTTCTTGATCGTTATGAATTGAAGCACACGGGTACCTATCGTTCGAGGAGAGATGCGCACACATCCATGATCATACCTGTAAAGGGAATCAAGCTAGGCATTGCCGCGTATACGCTGGGTACAAATTCAATCCCTGTCTCGAAAGCGTGGCAGGTCAATCGCCTGAATCCGAGCAGGATGCTTGCTGATGTTAAGGCGTTGAGAGAGCAGGCAGATCTGGTCATTGCCTGTTTGCATTTCGGACAGGAATATCGAACAACGCCGACGGCAAGGCAGCGCAGGCTTATGCAATTGCTGTTCCAACACGGTGTAAATGCGGTGCTGGGTGCTCACCCACATGTCCTTCATCCCGTCATCTCCAAGAAAATGAAGGATAGGTACGGTCGCACTCGGCTCCGGGTGGCGGCTTCTTCGCTAGGAAATTTCCTGACAACGAGATTGAAGAAGAACCCGAAGACGCTGCAAGGGATGATCCTATCGTTAACGATTGAGAAGAACAAACAAGGGATTACGGATATCACTAAGATCGATCAGAGGCTGACAACCGTGCAACGAGTAGAAGATCAGGGACGAACCGTGTTCTCGATCATCCCCGATTAATGGACTGACCCCTAAAGGGTGTGCAGTTGAGGTCGAACAGTAAAATAAGAAGGGGCAATTATTGCTCCTTCATTCGTGTTACTGGGGTCATTAGCAAAGATTCTCCTGTTTTCCTTTTAATACAGCCTCTTCCCGATTGCCTACATTCAGCTTGGAATAGAGGATGGAACAATAGTTTCGTACAGTGCCTTCGCTTAAGAAGAGTTTTTTCGCGATTGACTTGTATCTAAGGCCCAATGATAGATGGTGCAATACTTGGTGTTCACGCTGTGTAAGTCTATATGGATTGTCCTGAATATGACTTGCGCTGTTTTCTATGTTGCTCGTCCTTGATTGCTTCATGCCTGCAAATACTTGCTCCGCAATGCCTTCCGCGATCCACGTCCCGCCATTGTTAATCAATTTAATGGCCTCAATCAGTTCTTTTGGATGGACGGACTTCAGCATATAGCCGTTGGCACCGTGCTTAAGGGCCGTCATCGCTTGCCCGACGTCTGGAAAAGTAGTCAGAAATGCAATCTTTAAGTCAGGCCACCGCTGCTTCATCGTTTGAAGGGCGGTAATCCCGTCCATTTTCGGCATTTTTACATCCATAAGCACAAGATCTGGACGGAAACGCTCGCACTGTTCAAGTGCTGCCCGCCCATTGGAGGCCGCCCCGACTACTTCGAATTCAGGGTGCTTGGTCAATAACACATGCAAGCTATGTAGAATCGATTCCTGATCGTCTACGATAAGAATTCGCACTGCAGCGTTCGGTGCTGGCATGATAAGAGGCGCCTTGCATATGACTACTGTACCTTCTCTAAGAACGGAATGAATAGACAGATTTCCGCCCAATGCGAGCAGGCGATCTTTCATACCCGAAAGTCCATAGCCGTATTGTACCTGCTCCATCCCTTGGCCATTGTCCTCGATATGCAGACGGAGCCATTCTTCATCGAAATATAGCGAAATATCTATGGAGGTGGCTTGTCCGTGTCGTACAGCATTCGTCAGGGCTTCTTGCAAGCATCGGTACAGGCAGTGACTGACGTGCTTCGTTACAGGACACTCTGTTCCCAACACGCGGAGTTTTACCTTGATGCCTGTCGATGTATAGAAGTCGTTGGACAGCTGATCAATCGATTCGCTTAGGGTTCCATCCTTCTGATCGGGGGATAGATCATGCAGATGCGTACGTATACCATCGAGCCCTTTGCGAGCCCGTACTATTATTTCTCCATATTGCTCGCCGTGTGATTTAGGAATGGCGGGACGCATCGATTCCAATCCCATAATGATGGATGTTAACGTGTGCCCGATTGTATCGTGAAGCTCGTGGGACAGCCTGCTCCGCTCCTCGATCAAGGTAAGCTGCTCTACTTGGGTTACATGATGCTCGAGCACGCGATTTTGCTCCTGAATGATAAGACTTTGCTTATGAGTGAGTGCCAGCAATTGAAAAGCAAAGCCTAGAAAGTAGGCTAACCCGTTGTTCGGCAGGTATCGGAGCAAAATCTCATCCATTGCTGAATTAACGGCTATGCCGAGACTAAAGGGAATACAGATCACAACCAGGGGAGCGGTCCACCATAGCGAATTGCGGCTGCTTAAGAAGCCGAATACAAAGGCAGCCATAAGAAATTGCCAAGAAGCTAAAGGCAAGTAGGCACTTATCCAAATACTGAAAACGCCGACAAGCAAGATTTCCACAAGCATGTGCCATTGTCTTCCGAAGCGCAGCAGCAATGGAAGAGGATAGACGAACAAAGCTAGCGTACAGAGCATCCACATCGCGTGAGGGAACTCTTCACGGAACGCTAGTACGATGACCGACGCGCTGAACAGCCAATAGATTCGAGTGACAAGAATCGCCCAATCGTACCACGCCCGCTGCTTCGTCCACGGTATTGCTATATTCAATGCTAGCACCTCATTTCAATAGTTCCGATAGATTCTGTAGTGTATTGATAATAACTATGACGACAGTCAAGAGGCAATTACGTCATCCATGTTACTCAGAACGGGATGATACAGCGCTTGTCACATCATGACATTTTGTCATATGAACCCCAAGTCATGCCCCTTTGCGCGAGCATATTGCCTAGTAATTTGCCATAAGTGACATTTCGTTACTACGAAATATGACATTTTTCAGATAGCTTGAGATTAATTCGCGGGCATTAAGCTTCTGAATCTACCGAGTGCATGATGTATGCCGCGATTCTACAAGAAAAGAAGAGGAGAGGATTCTATGTTATTTCAAAAATGTTTGTTGGCGAGTTTTTCTGTGCTGCTTGCAGGATCCATGCTGCTGAATACTTCGGCAGCTCGGGCACAGGATGTGAGGAACAATTGGGCTTCGACACAAGAAAGTCAAGTAAACCATCTACCAAATGAGAAGCATTCACTTGTCCAACAGACGATGGATGACCTTGTGAAGCGTAAGGAAGTTCCCGGTATCCTAGCACAGGTTGTAAAGGATGGACAGGTGTGGTCGTATGGGGCGGGCCAGGCAAGTATTTATAGTGATCGTAAGATGGATCCGGAATTCCATTACCGTATTGGCAGCATTACGAAAACGTTCGTCGCAACTGTAATGCTTCAATTGGCGGAGGAGAACAAATTGAGTCTGGATGATTCCGTGGAAAAGTGGCTTCCGGGCGTGGTTCAAGGGAATGGATATGATGGAAGCAACATTACGATTCGGCAGCTGCTGAATCATACGAGCGGAATTGCCAATTATACATCAGAAGACTTCATAAAGCGGATCGTAGTAGAGAAGCCTTATCAAACGTATTCCGCGGATGAATTGATTCGGCTTGGCTTGGAGCAGAAGCCGCTGTTCGAGCCCGGCAAGGGATGGAGCTACTCCAATACGAATTATGTATTGGCGGGAGTTATTATCCAAAAGGTTACGGGTAAAACGTACGGCGAAAATATCGAGGCACGCATAATTGCAAAATTGGGGTTGAAAGACACCTCTGTTGCTGGCACGAAGTCCTCTTTGCCAGATCCACATGCACGGGGATATATCACATTGGAAGGCAGAGGATACATCGACATCACGGAGCTCAATCCTTCATGGGGGAACGCAGCGGGCGACATGATTTCAACCGCTAAGGATCTGAATGCGTTTTTCAGTGCACTGCTAGGCGGAAAGGTGTTGTCAAAAGAATCGATGACACAAATGCTGGATGGTGTGGAAACCCCTATCGGTCGGTATGGTTTGGGTATTTATGAAGTAACGAAGCGCGCGGACGGAGAGTCGGTGTGGGGCCATAGCGGTGGCATTCATGGATTCGGTTCGCAAAGCGGGGGGACGCTTGACGGCAAACATGTCATGAGTGCTAACGTCAATATACTTCAGTTTGCAGGATCCCCGGCTAATCCCCATGACGAAATCTTTCGTGCCGAATTCAACGGTGCTGATAAACCGTAAATAATCATTGCCTTGTCCGACAAAGGGACAAAGAATACGGCCGTCTTAAAGACGGCTGTATTCTTTATATTACTATTAGCATTGGTGGAAGAAGGTTAGAATGTTTGACGATGTTAGACGTTAAATGATGGGCTGAAGATTTATGAGATTCTACTTAAGGGTTTTTCTTAATGACAATCGACAGTCTGTAATTCGCATATTGATTCAATTCCACGAGGAATGCATCCAGTTCCTCATTGGAGGAGAAGCGGCACTCCATCATATAGCAGCATTCGCCGCTAATTTTATAATTATGAAGAACATAGGTCTGCTGTGTCTCGACAAAGGACAAGAATGGGCGATGATCCGGCTGCTTTGTATAGATTTGAATAAATGCTTGTACGGGGTACCCAGCCTTAGCTTGATTCAATTGAATCGTATAGTGTTCAATAACGCCTTCGTCTTCCAGCTTCTGTACGCGATTCGCCGTTGCTTGACCTGTCATATGAATCTTCTGTCCCAGTTCCTTCATCGAAACTCGTCCATTGCGGGACAGTTCCTCAATAATGCGTTGATCCGTAGAATCCAGCATCGTAACAACCTCTTTCATTAATCAAGTATTTAACGTTTAACACTTGATTCTATATATGTCTTCCTATCTTCAATCATATTATCCTATTCATAGGAAGAGCAAAAGAGGCTTGCCACAGGAGGAGTGCAGGATGAACATTACACAGATTCGCAATGCTACGATGATTATAGAGTACGGAGGCCAGAGGCTGCTGGTTGATCCATTTTTGGCCCCTAAGGGGACTTACCCAGCATTCCCAAATACACCGCATGCGGAGCTTCGCAATCCGCTTGTTGAGCTGCCGACTCCTATTGATGAGATCATTCAAGTGGATGCCGTCATTGTGACGCATCTTCATCTTGATCATTTCGACGACACGGCAAAATCGGTGTTGCCTAAGGAGATTCGCATTATTGCCCAAAACGAGCAGGATGCTCAATCGATTCGCGATGCGGGCTTCCATCATGTCGAGGCGATGAATGAACATACCTCCGTAGGAGGAGTTTGTTTGCAGCGCACAGCTGGTCGGCATGGCACTGGAGAAATTGGAGAGCGGATGGGCAGGGTATCCGGCTTCGTCTTGTCGCATCCGACAGAGAAGACCTTGTATGTCGCGGGAGATACGATCTGGTGCGATGAGGTGGACGCTGCAATTCAACAGCACAAGCCTGAAGTGATTGTAGTAAACGGTGGTGCAGCTCAATTCCTTATCGGTGACCCGATTCTCATGACTAAGGAAGATATTTATCGGACGCATCAGGCATCGCCGGAATCCATCATTATTTCATCGCATATGGAGGCGGTGAATCACTGCTTGCTGTCGAGGCAGGAGTTGCGTAGTTATGCTCAAGAGAAAGGGATTGCGGAGCAAATCCTCGTTCCGGAAGATGGCCAGGTCATAACGTTGTGAAGTATATGATGATGTTATCGTGAGAGATTGAGAAATAATAATACTACAGAAGCTGCCGAATGGTTCGGCAGCTTTTTCGATTTTCTATACGTAAAATGGCGGTGGTGGTATCATTTTTATAGTCTATTTAGGTAAAAAGGGAAATTGTAATGATTTGTACCGCTCACGGGAGGGATTACATAAATGTACCGCATCTTAATAGTAGAAGACGATGAGAAGATCGCCTCCGTCATACAAAGGAATTTAGAAAAATATCATTTTGAAGCATTGTGCGCTTCACATTTTCGAGATTTGATGTCCGAACTGACCGCTTTTGATCCTCATTTGGTACTGCTCGATATTAATTTGCCGTATTTTGACGGCTATTATTGGTGCAGGCAGATTCGTGCCCGATCCAATCTACCGATCATGTTCATTTCGGCGAGAGAAGGGGAGATGGATCAAGTAATGGCCATTGAGAATGGCGGTGATGATTATATTACAAAGCCAATCATGCTCGATTTGCTGGTTGCCAAGGTGCGCAGCGTACTGCGCAGAGTATATGGGGATTACGCCGCCGTATCGGAGCTTCCCCCGCCGCCGGAACCGGACATAGTCGCGGAAGGATTAACATTAAGCCTTAGTCGCAATGAGCTTATATGGCAGCAGAGGAAAATCGAGCTGACGAAGAACGAGCAGCTATTAGCCGAAAGCCTGCTCGTACATTGTGGTACTGCCGTGACCCGAGATCAGTTGCTGGAAACGCTGTGGGACGATACTCAATTTGTTGACGACAATACATTGACGGTAAACGTGAAGAGACTGCGCAATAAGCTGGGAGAACTCGGTTTGCCGGATGCGATTCGTACGGTCAGAGGGATAGGATATAAGCTGGTGCTCGGCGAGGAAAGCGAGAGTCAGAAGGGGGAGCATGTTTATGAATAAGTCCCCCATAGTGTTTGTTCGGGATCGGCTGCTGTATCTGCTTGCGAGCGCCCTAATTATTGTGCTTGGGATCAGCCTGATGCTTCTGAAGCAGGCGCGTTATCCGGAAGCAATGGATGACGGCACAATCGTTTATTTCATCGTGCTTTCACTATTATTTCTAATCCTATGGATAGTCGTAGATTATTTTCGGCAGAAAAACTATTACAAGGAACTGATGCAAGCATGCACAGATTCCGGAGACGTGAACGTCGCTGTGCTCGTTCAGTCTCCCGTCACAAGGGAGCAGATGCTCGTTGCGGACGTGCTGGAGCGCCAATATCGTATCTATTTGAATGAGCTTGGAAACTACCACCGCCAGCAGGAGATGCATAATCATTTCGTGCTTCAATGGGTGCATCAGATGAAAACTCCGATATCGGCGGCGGACATGCTGTGCCAGGAGGCAATACAGCAGATTCCGGTATCCACGGGGGAGCAGAAGCAGTTCGCTGCCAGCATTCAGGAGGAGACAGATCGCATGTCCCGCAGCTTGGAGCTGCTGTTGTATACAGCACGACTCGATAAGTTCGAAATGGATCTCCATATACGAAGAATATCTCTGCATGATCTTGTTCGTTCGGTGGTGAACGGACATAAGCGTCTATGCATTCGCCATTCTACCTTTCCGCTGATCGAGGGTGAGGCTTGGGTGGAAACGGATGAAAAATGGATGCGAGTTGTATTGAATCAATTCGTCAGCAATGCAATCAAATACAGCAAGGGCAAGCCGGGGGTGAAGCAGCTTCGCTTCCGCATAACGAATGACGATAGCGGCAAGTGCCGCTTAAGCATAACGGATGAGGGAACCGGAATTCCGTCGCACGATCTGCCTCGCATATTCGATCCATTCTTCACGGGGGAGAATGGAAGGGCACTTGGGGAATCGACGGGAATGGGGCTGTATGTAGCCAAGGAAGTATGCGGCCGGTTAGGCCACGGATTGTCGGCGTCTTCAGAGCTTCATGCAGGGACAACGATGACGGTGACGTTTCAAGCAAGGGGCATCCATTTACTTGAACGGCGCTGATGCTGACTGATGCTCAACTAAGCTCTGCAAGGTGACAATCTTGTAAGGTTGCTTAGTACCGCAATGTCACTTAAATCGATGGGATGCGTACGGTGGCAGGGCTATACTTGCGTTGTTGTGATACATCAAGAGATTGTGCAGGGGAGGACCGGAGTGATGAGTACTATCAATCGGCGAGGAAATAAGGAAACCCTCAGGGTGAAGCGGTCATGACGATTCGAGCTCTTGCTTTGCGCAACATTCGCGGCAATTGGCGCTCATGCTGTGCTTTTTTCCTGAGCAGCACATTTTCCGTTATGGTTTTTTACATGTTTGCCGCGTTTCGATTCCATCCTGATGTGATGAACGGCCGTATACTAGGAGCTGACTCAGTGAGGCAGGGCATGATGTTTTGCCAGTATATCATCATTATATTCTCGGTACTGTTCGTGCTGTATTCTAGTTCGGCATTCATCCGGACGCGACGGCAGGAATTCGGCCTGCTTACTTTATTCGGAATGACACGATGGCAGCTGTGCAGATTGATCGTGTACGAGCATGCAAGCATTGCCGTGTCGGCCATTGGGCTGGGCATCGGCTCAGGCATCGCATTCAGTAAGCTGTTCTTCATGACGTTGGAAGTGCTGCTAGATCGGGAGGTATCGATCATATTTACCGTACCTATGGAAGCGCTAGGCTTGACCGTTGTCTGCTTTGCATTGTTGTTCGCGATTATATCTGTATGGGCTGCCTGCAAGACAGGCCATGGCGAGATCGTTGATATGCTTGAGGCTTCAAGAAAACCGGCAGAACAAGCCGACTTTTCTCATGGACTCGCAGCTCTGGCAGTCATCTGCTTAGGAACGGCTTATGGATTGGCACTTAGCATAAATATGAGGAATTTCCCGTTGTTGGCCATGCCGGTTATGATTTCAGTAACGATCGGTACGTACCTGTTCTTCACCCAGTTCAGCTTGTTAGTACTGCACTCTGTACAGAGAAGTCCAAGATTCTATTACCATCGTACCACGATGATTATCGTTGGTCAGCTGAGTTCCAGACTGAAGAGTAATGCAATGATGCTGTTTCTCGTGTCGATGCTGAGTGCGGTCATGGTGACGGCATCGGGTGCAATTTACATGATGAAGCGGGCCGTCCAGTTCGACGGCTATCGGACGCAGTACGAGAATGCGCAGGGTCTGATGGGTTTGACGATGTTCATTGGCCTGTTCATTAGCTTGTTATTTTTTATGGCGGCGGGCAGCGTGATTTATTTTAAGCTTTTTACCGAGCTTCGAGAGGATCAGGCACATTGCAAGGCACTGTCTCGGATCGGCTTGACGGAGGGTGAAATTCGAGGCATTGTTATGGCCCAAATCGGTATTCTCTTCTTTGCTCCCTGTATCGTCGGTACCATTCATGCCCTGATTGCTATGAAGGCATTGGACAATCTCCTGATGCTATCCAACTGGAGCTATTCATTTGCCGTTATCGGCATTTACCTGATCATGCATACGATTTATTTTCTAATCACCTGCCATGACTACATGAATAGCATACTGCGAGGTGCCCTTGGGCAAAGAATGGGGAGAAATTTATGAATACAGCACGAACTGGTTTCTGGGAAATGGCTGCCATTGTTGGTTGTGTGATGTTAGTCGTACTTGTAATGGCAACCTGTACACTGCCTTATGCTGCAGCGGAACAAGCGAAGGTGGAGCACACGTCTAGCACCAAAAAGATTGAGCAATTTATTGAAGAACAACGAGAGCGCAGTCAAATTCCGGGTATGTCCGTTGTTATTGTTGAAAAGGGAAAGACAATGTTTGAAAAAGGATTTGGCTATGCCGATCTAGATTCAAAGAAGCCTGTGACAGAACATACGTTGTTCGAATTAGGGTCTACGACTAAGGCTTTTACGGGACTAGCCATTTTGCAGCTTGAAAAGGCAGGATTGATTAACCGGACGGATGATGTAAGAAAATACCTGCCGTGGTTCACCATGAACAATGAAGGAAAGTCGGCCGCGATTACGATTGGTCAGCTGCTGTATCACACAAGCGGAATATCGGCCCGGACGATAGCCTTAATCCCCGAAGACGATACGGATCGTGCATTGGAGAAAACGGTGCGGATGCTGCTGGGACAACAATTGGATCGTAAGCCGGGCAGCTCACATGAGTATGCGACGATTAACTATGATGTGCTGGGACTAGTTATCGAGCAGGTAACGAAGCAGTCTTATGAAGCGTATATAAAGCAGCATGTGCTTGAGCCACTTGGCATGACAGATTCATTCGTCGGCATCCAGTCAGTTCTGCCTAGCGAGATGGCGACCGGATATCGAGTGGGTTTTCTGAAGCCAAGAGAATATCACCCGCCAATTTATCGTGGCAATAACCCAGCCGGATATCTAGTAAGCAACAGTATTGATATTGCGAAATGGATGAACGCACAGCTCGGATATGGGTTGAATGAGCAGGTAAGCAAGGCATTAGTGCAAGAATCGCATATGCCCGACAAATCCGTAGCACCGATCGATGATACCTACTATGCAAGCGGATGGAGTATCGGGGAGGATCAGAATCTTATTATGCATGCGGGCGCAAACCCTTCCTTCTCCTCTTACATCATTTTGCAGCAGGATCGGCAGCTTGGCGTTGCTGTCATTGCCAATGTGATGAGCGATGCTACGGCTGCTATTGGCCAAAGCGTGCTAACGCTGTGGAAGGGAGATAACCTCAGCAATCCGGTGCCGAATGATCGGATGCAGGCCCTGGATCAAGCAGCAACAATTGCAGCTGGGATTACAGGAGGACTTGCCCTACTGGGATGGCTGGCAGGTGGAAGGCTTGTCTGGAGTATCGCGAGACGGAAGCGTGTTTTGGTTTCGCTTGGTGTTATGCGAGTAATTGGATTTGTAGCCTTGCTGCTTGTGTGTGCAGGCGGGATTTGCCTGGTGCTTGCGCTTCCGAAGTTATTCCTTGAGGGCATGCCATGGTCATTTATCGCCGTATGGTCTCCGCCGACAATTGTCTTTGTTGCATGCTGCTTGGCAGCGATGTTTGCAGGATGGTTTATCTACGGTGCCTTGAAAATCGTTACGAAGAAAACTGGATAACGGATTACGGATAAAGAGTGGGGAAAGCTGTCGGATACCGACGGCTTTTTTATTAGGGAAAATTTGTGGAGCACATTAGGAATATGATGCGGGCTCATTTATAATGAGAACAGGCATGCAAGTATCGATACGAATTAGGAGTGGAATGTTGGTGGAATACACAGCTCAGCAAGTAGCGGAATGGATGATCGATGAAATTAGAACGAAGGGTGTCGCTTATCAGAGCGATGTCATTGAATATGTGAAGGCGCACTTCGGGGAGCATTTCGTATATGTGAATGAGAATGGGAATGCTTCGCTCGACAAGGAAGTGAAGAAGGCGTTCCGTAAGCTGCATCGCGGCAAAGTCGCATGGGACAGAGATGGATTCTGCTGGGGATGGACGTAAGCTTGGAGTAAAGAGATGGAGCAACTAACGCTGGATAACGAGGAACAACATGTTCCTCTGTATTTCTGGTGGAGTGGCAGCTGTCGCTGTCAATAGAGAAGCAGAAGGTGAAGGAGCGGTACGAGTTATGGCGCAGCAGAAATACTATGTGGTATGGGAAGGAAGTAAGCCAGGAGTCTATACGAGCTGGCCGGAATGCCAAGCGCAGGTGAGCAATTACAAGGACGCGAAGTATAAGTCCTATACCTCCCAGAGCGAAGCGGAGAAGGCCTATCGGGAAGGCTGGAAGAAGCATTGGGGTCAAGGCGCTGCGAAGAAGGGGGCTTCTGGGAAGTCCGCTGGGGCTGCTGCTTCCGTATCCAAATCAGAGATTGACTATAACAGCATTTCCGTAGATGTAGGGACGAGAGGGAATCCAGGGCCGATCGAGTATCAGGGAGTAGATACGAAGACAGGAGAAGTGATCTTTGCAAATGGGCCTATTCCCAATGGAACGAACAACCTAGGCGAGTTCCTTGCCATCGTGCATTCTTTGGCTTATCTCAAGCAGCAAGGCAGCAATAAGACGATATACAGTGATTCGCGAACCGCGATGAAGTGGGTACGCGAGAAGAAAGTGGCGACAACGCTTGTTCGCAATGAATCGACGCGGGAAGTGTGGAATTTAGTAGACCGGGCGCTTCATTGGCTGCAGACGAATACCTACAGCAATAAAATTCTGAAGTGGGAAACCGAGCATTGGGGCGAGATAAAGGCCGATTACGGGAGGAAATAGCCACTTCTCAACAGAGCTTTTGTACAGGTTGATTCAGAATTGGAACGGAGATCCACTTTTTACACAGATTAATCTGGAAGTATGGTATAATGGAACCATACTGATTCGGCTGTAGTCGCAATATCGTGCCCCGAACGTGACGTTTGGGGCTTTTATATTTACAGTCGGCGTATCAACATATCATGTGAGGAGAGATGGGGTTTGTACAGCTCGCGGAAGAAATCACAAGAGGATGTGCCGATGGAAATAACATCGGTGTGGATATGTTCGAGTGAAGATTGCAATGGATGGATGCGAGATAATTTCACTTTTTCAAATGAACCGACATGCCCGCAATGCAAGTCTGCTATGGTCAAGGGTGAGAAGAAGATAGCCGTTCTTGCCAACACGAGTCCAGTTCAATCCTCCAAGTAAGGGTTGACGGGGTTACTTGTGCATCAAGTTTATTCGTTATGAAGGGACACGAATTTTCGTGTCCCTTTTTGTATTTTAAAAGTAGATTATTACTTAATAAGCCCTATATTGCTGCCGAGTCATCAGATTACGAACTGCATCCGTAACCGATTCCTCCATGGAATAGAGGGTTTGGAATCCTTGCTGGCGAATTTGCGAATCGTCCCAAATGCGGTTGGTCGTTAATGTGTCCCATGCAAAAGGCGACATAGGATACGCTTTCCGTTGTTCCTCAGTCAGTTCAGCGGGGATATGGAGAAGGGAAGCGCGCTTGCCTGTAGCGGCATCGATGGCCTCTTTCAATTGCATCCAAGTCGTATCGAATCCTTTCAATACATAAACCCCATTATCCTGCCCGACCTCACCATATGTACCAAGCCACTCCATCGCACGGCCGATGTCGCGAGTATCGACGAGAGACACTTTCGTTGAACCATCTCCGATGATTGGATACTGATCGCGGGCATGTGCCGCGAACATTCTGGCGAAGAATGAGGATTGATCGCGTACTCCAATCGTGCTTGCCGGACGTAATATCACCGTCTTCATTCCGCTACGGAGGCCAGCTTCTTGTACGATCTTCTCCCTTGCTAGTCCTAACTGCTGTATCGGGTATATCGGTTGAGTATTATATCGTTCATCAATTGGTTCATTGCTGCGGAAATCATAGACAACAATGGTGCTTAACTGAACGAAGCGGGCTACTCCTTGCGCGGCCGCAGTGTCTGTCAACCATTTCGTCAATTGAATTTCTACGGGTGCGTCTGGGCGTATCGTCGAATTCAGCTTCGCATCTGCTGTGCAGTTGTAGACCACATCATGTCCTTGGATGACAGAAGCCAGTTCTGCACGGTTCTCCATATGGAGTTGGATGACTTGGGCGCCGCTCAGTTTGAGCCATGAGATATTGCTTGTATGCCGTGCGGCGGCGGTAACCTCATGCCCGGCATGCAGGAGTTGCTCCACGACATGGCTTCCAATGAAGCCGGTGCTTCCGAATACAATTGCTCTCATACGGTGTTCCTTCCTCCTAGGCCTTGCTCCATCACATTCCGAAATTATGAATTCAACATGCGCATGCTGTGCTGTTATCATAATCGAACTGCTTTTCTAATAAAAGTACGGTTATTTTATATAGTAACTATCCTGTTGAATAGTAATGGAAGCCATGCGAAAAAAAGGACAAGCCCAAATTTGAATGATTGCAACTTAGAGCGAAACCTTTCTCTAGATTGCCACGTTAAGAAGGCAACAGGAAGACATATATTGGATTATCATGCTTGGTGAACGAGGAGGAGGAACGGGTGAAAAGGATACTGTCAGGGATTGTGGCAGTTGTCATGCTGCTGCTTGTCATTCCTACACAGCTGCAAGCAGCTGCATCCATCAGCATTTACATGGATGGGGTGAAGCTGGTTACGGATCAGCCACCGACAACGCTTCAGGGTCGAACGATGCTTCCGATGCGCGCCATATTCGAAGCGCTTGATTCCAAGGTGTTGTGGGATCAGAGAAAGCAAATGGTGACGGCCATTAAGGACGATACTACCATTGTGCTGAAGATTGGCTCCAAGGCAGCGACCATAAACGGCTCCGCTGTTGTACTTGATGTACCGCCGCAGACATTGCTAGGGAGAACCATGGTGCCTGTACGCTTCGTCAGTGAGGCAATTGGGGCAGAGGTAGGCTGGGATCAGCGATCACAGAGCGTTTATATTCGGACACTCCCTGCAAACAAAACGGTATCCCCAGTAACAAGTGTCAGCGCGCAAACGACTGGCAAGTATGGAGATGGCCGTGATGTGGAGGTCAGCTTCTTGAAATCGGCAATGGAATCAGCGGTGGATCACTATCGCGTATTTGTAGTGAAGGCCGCGAATGTCTATGGATTCACCTTGTCGCAAGCATTGGCTGTTCCTACAGGTCAATATACCGTGGCGTTCCCGATTGGCGGGCCACAACAAGTGTCGCTTACATCCAACACTCGCGATGTAGATGGAGACCTTCTGAAGAAGAGTCAATCCTACGCGGTGTTAGTGCTTGCGGTAGGCAAAGGCACGAACAAGTCGGCGTTATCTTCAGCTTCCCAAACCCTAACATTAACGAACACAACAGTGTCCGCTGTAAGCAATGTGCAAGTACGCGATGTGGCCGACTACGGAGATGGCCGAGATCTACAGGTCAGCTTTACACGTCCGCAGTATGATGATTACATCGCGAATTATCAAATCCACGTTGTGAAGACAAGAGATGCCAATCGGTTTGACACGGCTGCTGCAAATGCTGTGCCCAACTCATTCTACACGACAATCTCCAAATCTGGTTCCAATTCTACGTTAGCGACAACGCTCTCCTCTTCCTCAAGAGATGTATCCGGTGATTATATTCGCAGCGATACTTCATATACCGTATTTGTACTCTCTGTAAGCAGCAATAGCAAGGTGTCTCCGCATGCGTTGTCTGCAGGTTCATCCTCTATTACGCTGGATCGCCCGATCGCGGCGCCGTCCATTACAAAAGTGGATGATGTGGGCAATTACGGGGATGGCCGTGACTTGCAGGTCAGCTTTATTCGTTCCAGCGATGAATCGAAGGTGAGCTATTACCGGATCTTTGTAGTCAGAAACCGAGATGCCGGAAGCTTCGATCTGTCCGATGCGAACCGAGTTCCGTCCGGCAGATATTATGATGTCGCGCGGAATGGATACAACATAACGACGACATTGCCGTCCAATGCCCGAGATGTACAGGGATCTTATATTGGCAATGGGGAGACGTACCGCGTATTCGTAATGGCAGTAGCCAAGGATGGCAATGCTTCTGCACTCTCCGCAGCATCTTCTGCGATCGTACTCAACAATAAAGGGAATGTTCAGGCATCTAAGAATGTAACGGTCAGTGATGTCAGCGATTATAATGATGGCCGTGATTTGCGAGTTAACTTCGAGCGGGCATCGGATGAGTCGGATATTAGCCAGTATCGAATTATGGTCGTAAAGTCCTCAGATGCTAATCGATTTACACTGTCCGGTGCAAATGAAATATCTAGATCAAATTATATCGCTGTCAGTACAACGGGACGACATCAAAGTATTGTGCTGCCTTCCAATGCCCGTGATGTGGATGGCTCTTCTATTCGAAATGGAGTCAGTTATCAGGTATTTGTCTTATCTGTTGGGAAGGGCAGTTACTCCAATGCCTTATCCAATCCGTCTTGGCCGATTACACTGGAGAATCGTGCTGTGGTATACTCCGCTACGAATGTGGGTGTTAAGGATGTTAGCGATTATCGTGATGGCCGAGATCTACAGGTAGCATATACCCGAGCAGTAGATGAGTCGAATATACGACAATATCGAGTGCTGGTCGTAAAATCAGCGAATGCAAGTCAGTTCGGCGTCTCTGCGGCTAGTGAAGTATCGCGATCCAATTACGCAGTTGTCAAAACGAACGGAGCGAATCATACTTTGACGTTGTCCTCGGATGCTCGTGATGTGGATGGTTCGTCCATTAAAAATGGCGTTAGTTATCGAGTCTTTATTTTGTCAGTAGGAGACAATGACAGCGGAGCCAATGCATTGTCTGCACCTTCTCCAAATATCGTCTTGGAGGATAACCTAGGGGCAGACACAGTTACAAATGTTGCTGTGAAAGGAACAAAGAACAGCGGCAATAGTCGGGATGTGGAAGTGAGCTTCTCGGCACCTGCTAATGATTCCACAATTGGCGAGTATCGAATTCTAATCGTTCCTTCGGAGAAGGCGGATGGCTATAAGCTATCTGCTGCAAATACCGTATCGGCAATCAATTATAAGAAGGTATCTAAGCAGGCGGGCGCTGTGAAGGAGATGCTGCCTGATGCTGCACGTGATGTGTACGGCAAGCAGCTCTCAAAAGGGATGGCATACCGAGTATTTATCTTATCTGTATCCGGAGGGAAAGGTGCATCCAATGCTCTCTCTGCTCCTTCCGAGGAGTTTATGCTGCTTGATCCTGCTGTTCCGGCAGCGGCGAATGTAACTGCTGTCCTGGAAGGGGAAGGAGCAATCCTCAAAGTATCATTCGATAAGGCAGCAGATAGCAAGGGCATCGCCTATTACGCGATAATGGCAGTTCCTTCTGGATACGCAGATAGCTTTACATTGACGGAAGCCAATCGGGTACGCAACGGAGGATATCGTGTGGTGAAGGTATCGGAGGAGGGTATCCTGACGCTTACTTCTTCAGATAAGGACATTACAGGATCCGCACTCCGAAGTGGTGTTGCCTATCGTATATTCATTCTGTCGATTGCAGATGGCCGACAAGCAACAGCCAATAATTTGTCCAAGGCATCTAATGAAATCATTCCTGGTGAAGCCTTCTAGAGCATACGAAGTAAATCTATAGGCAGTGATGTAGTAGGTAGATTCATAGAGGAAGGGGCTCCGATTGTATCGGGGCTCTTTGTTATGGGACAATGCGACAAGTTCAGGCATAGGGAGGAAAAAGGACTCGATTTTCTTGTAAAATTTTGCCGTTACCTGCTTGACTTTCGATTCTAGCAGCATTAATCTAGTGATATAGCACTAATAGATTTATTTTCCATTTCAATAGAGTCTATATTGATAAAGGCAAAACCATCGAAAGATGGCGACGCAAAGCTATAGGGGCTACGGCGAATCTCGCTAAGCCAGCCAGTTACCGATTATAGAGGAATAGCGGCAACGTCCATGTACGTTACGATCCCTTCTTATTTCGGTAAGTGGGGATCTTTTTTTTATTGCTTGCAAACTTCATATCATGCACTCCGTATTTGCACAAGGGCAAAGCCATTGAAAAATGGTGACGCAAAGCTATAGGGGCTACAGCGAATCTCGCTAAGCCAGCCAGTTACCAATCATGAAGCAGGGCAGTGTTGAATCGGTTATTCAGCTGTTCGCTTCGGGAGGAGAATGTATCGTGAAATGGGACAAGCGTGTTGTCGCACTTATTCTTGCTGTTATCATCGTATGCCCATTATTCGCAGTTCCGGTTCAAGCGCAGGAGCAGACTATTCTGGACAAGCTGGTTGTATTGCCTAACGGCGATTACAATCGAAGTGAGGCAGCTGCAATGAAGCAGCGGCTGGAGAAGTTTCCGACATCGGTCTTGAATGCTCTATATAGTAAAGGAGTTAAGATTAAGCTTACACAAGGAGCCATTACGGACGAGCCAGAACTTGCTTACCTGAAGGGAGTAGTACCAAGAGGGTGGGAAGGCACTGGATTGACATGGGACGATGTTCCTGGAGTGAGCGAGCGAGTTGTGGCGGTTCGCATCGGGTATAGCGAGAAAGGGAAGGGGCACAATTCGTTGAATCTGGAAATTCACGAGACACTGCATGCGGTTGACCGACTCGTTTTCAATGAAATTAGTGGTACTGAGGAATTCAATACCATTTTCAATAAAGAAGCAAGTGTAAAATATAAAGGTGATGGCTATGTCTCGACGTATCCAACGGAGTATTTCGCTGAAGCTGCTAGCTTGTATTTGTTTAGCGATACGACAAGGGACGATTTGAAGAGCAGCATGCCGTTAACTTATGAATTTATGGCTAAGCTATTTGCGAGCTAAGAGCCCTACATAGAAGAAGCGCCTCCTCGACATGCGTCGAAGAGGCGCTTTGCTGCATATTCGTGCTCAGTCGCGATTATGGGTACACGACATCAGCGTTTACTTTCTCCCACGATTCGAATTCATCCTTGTTGCGGTGGTAGTCATGGTAGTTCGTCGCTTCCATCACATCGGAATAGTACCAATCCGTAGGGGCGATATCCGGCCATTTCTTCGCGTCTTTGTGGACATCATCGTTGTGCACTTTTCGGTTCAGTACGCTGTTGATGAACGCCATTGCTTCGGCACGAGTGATGTACTGATTTGGCTTGAACTTGCCATCTGGATAACCCTTAATCCAGCCTTTGTTTGCTGCCGATACGATGTATTTCTCTGCCCAATGACCGCTGATATCGGAGAACAGTGTATTCGTCTGCTCATTCAGCTTATCGAATCTGGAAGCAATTGCGGCGAACTCTGCTCTTGTAATCGGTTTTTCTGGCAGGAAAGTGCCATCTGGGTACCCAGTGATAATCCCTGCACTCTCCATCGTGGAGATGTGTCTGTTCGACCAGCGCTTTTCGGCTACATCCTTGTAAGAGTTGGTGCCCTTCAAGAAGTTGGCCCGTGTGGTATTCTCCATTAAGCGGTAGAAGATAGCAGCCACTTCTTCGCGGCTGATCAGTTTTTTCGGCTTGATTTCCCCATCCGGATATCCATTGATGTAATTGTAATGATATTGCGTTTCTAACTTCGGCACCGGTGGCAATGGTGGAACTGGTGGCAATGGCTTGGAGCTTGGATAATAGGAGGTACTGCTGCCGCCACTGCTGCTGCCTCCGCCACTTGAGCTTTGCGTGTAATAGAAGATGTACTCTTGCCCTTCCTTATCGGTGAAGGTGTAAGTGTCAGTGGATTTCACAGGTGTGTACCCCGATATGGACAGTGCCGTAAGTTCGACCTTCTCCCCCGCTTTGCCGCTCTTAATCGTTGGATTTACGAGCTGCTTGCCTGTTCCTTGTTCCACATATTTAATCGTTACTTGCTGATCTGGCTTGCTGATTGGATTCTTGATGTAGAGGATCCTGAACGTCTGTGAAGCATCTGCAGTGAAGACATAGTTGTAAGTAGACTGCTCTGGATTGTATACAGCGTCTGTCACTGTGATCGGTGTTGGCTTCAGTGTGATGTGCTCTCCGGCTTTGCCTTTCAACGAAGTTGGTTCTGCTACCGGTGCAAGAGTCTCCTTATCCAGATGCAGTACCGTCAGCAGCAATGCCTCTACAGGATCGCCCTTTTTGTAGTAAATCGTGTACTGTTGTTCTGGAGTTCCGTCAATCGTAATGTCATGATTGAACTTTAAAGGCTGATAGACAGCGTCTGCTACGGAGATTGGCTCTGCTGTTACATGAACGACTTCGCCAGACTTGCCGCTGACCGTAGTAGGCTCATGCAGCACTGCGTCAGTGCCTTCTTCAAGGTGATGAACAGTCACGAAATAGGTTGGCAGCTCTTTCTTGCTGTAGAAGAACGTATAGGATTGTTTAGCTTGCTCAGTGATTGTGTATTCATGCTGGTAGGAGTCTGGCACGTAGATTGCACCATCAACTGTAATATCTTCTGCTCTCAGTGTGATGGTTGCTCCAACCTTGCCGCTTGTTGAAGTGGATTCCTTCAGAACTGTGCCAGTAGCTGCATCCTTATAGTGGACGTGCACGGTGCGTTCTTGAGGAGTAACGTCCTTCTTGGTGTAGAAGAAGGTGTGCTCTTGGTTAGCCTCAGCAGTGAACGTGTATTTTACTTCTGGATTGACTGGAGTGTAGCCTGTGACTTCTAGTGCAGTCAGTGTTATTGATTCTCCAGTTTTGCCGTCTTTCGAAGAATCTTTTGCGATAGGAAGCTTGGTGTCTTGGTCAATGTAGTGGATGGTTACTTTTTGTGGATTCGCGGTGTAGAAGAATTTGTACGTGTCGTTTTTATCTGTGAATGTGTAAAGCTCTCTTTCTACCTCAGGCGTATAGCCAGGAATCTTCTTGGCTTCCAACCCAAGCTTCGTGCCGGTAGGCCGGTTATGAGTTTCAGAATCTGCAAGTGTTTCTTTGGTTTCTTTACTCAAATACTCCACTGTCAGTGTCTGTTGGCTTGGCGTATACCAGAATGTGTATACATTGTCCTCGGCCTTGAACGTATAGCTATCTTCAGCCTTGTCAGCTGTAAAGCCTGGAATGCTTAGAGCCTTCAACGTAATCGTCTGGCCAGTGACACCTTGTTCAGATGTTGGGGCAGCGATTTCTCTGTTTGTAAGACTGCTGACATGTTTGATGATTACTTTTTGAGCGTTCGCTTTGTAGAAGAAGGTAACCACATTATCCGCAGCTTTTACAGTATAGGTTACTTCCGTCTTCTCAGGCGTGTAGCCCGGGATGTCGATAGCTTTCAACGTAACAGACTCGCCAATCTTACCTGAATGAGAAGTGTCATCGTTAGCGATGGACTTGCCGGTATCCTTATCGACGAACTTGATCGTGATAGGGAGATCCGCCTTTTTGTAGAAGAAGGTAACTACGTTATCGGCTGCTTTGACAGTGTAGGTTACTTCCGCCTTCTCAGGCGTGTAGCCTGGGATGTCCAGAGCTTTCAACGTAACGGCCTCGCCAATTTTACCTGAATGAGATGTGTCGTCGTCAGCGATGGACTTGCCGGTATCCTTATCGACGAACTTGATGGTAATAGGGAGATCCGTCTTCTTGTAGAAGAAGGTAACCACATTATCCGCAGCTTTTACAGTGTAGGTTACCTCCGCCTTCTCAGGCGTGTAGCCTGGGATGTCCAGAGCTTTCAACGTAACGGCCTCGCCAATTTTACCTGAATGAGATGTGTCGTCGTCAGCGATGGACTTGCCGGTATCCTTATCGATGAACTTGATCGTGATAGGGAGTGCTGTCTTCTTGTAGAAGAAGGTATATTCGTTGTCCTTGGCCTTAAATGTGTATTGAACTTCGGCGTTCTCAGGCGTGTATCCCGGGATGTCGAGTGCCTTCAACGTAATCGTCTGTCCGTCGGTGCCGGAGAGCGAAGTATCGTCGTCAGCGATGGATGTGCCGGAGTCCTTATCTACATACTTAATCGTTAGCTTTTGTGGAGCTAGCATATATCCGAACCATACTGTTTTGTTAGGTTCCTGCAGTGTTAACGTTTCTTCTGTAGGGTCGGTGCCCTTTTTCAACACATAGTTGTCGAGCTTCGGAGCAGGAACCTTGTACTTCGGCCCTATATCCAGCGCATCCTTCCCATTGACAGTGAAAGACTCGCTGTACAACTGCTCTGCAAGATCCACACGTTCGACAACCTTGCCGTCTGCGTTAATAGGCTCGCCTTGTTCATTAACCTTGTAGCCTTTCACAAGAATGGAGCCTTTGCCGAAGCTGACTTGTGGCACTTCAAAATCTTTTGTTGTACGTTGTCTATTCACATCTGTGTATTCCATGGTGGTACGTCCGTTTGTCGGGTAATTGACATCGGCACTCGGATTTTTAGAAGAGTCCATTTTGATGGTATATGTCAGGGTTGCCGGACTTCCCTCTACAATGTTGCCAACGTCCCATACAAACGTTTCCGAAGCTGCATCCCATTTCACCGTGCCTTGAGATGCTGTATAGTCTTGCTTTTCAACAGGTGCATTGCCCTTGAAATTAAGGTTAAACATTTCACCCATCGGATCCTTGACTACAGCATTTTCAGCCGCGTAGGAAATTTTCCCTGCCAGTTCAGAGAAAACCTTCTCCAGCTCCGCGCTGTCAGATGGGTAATAGTTGTTTGCTGAAGCGCTGTTCTTTAATACATATACAGCGTTAGCATCATTGCCGACCTCAAGCCCAATCGAATAAATGGTGACTCCTGCATCCTTGGATGCTTTGGCTTGAGATATCGTAGGAATTCCATTGTCCTTAACCGTATAGTTATCTACTTTGTATCGATCCCCAAACAAGCCAGAGGATAATTCATAGCTGCTGCCGGATCCGATAGTCTTGGTGTAGTCAAAGTTGGACAGTACAAAGTTATACTTGTTGTTGGGCCATGAATAAGGAGCGGCCTTTTTTGCAGGAGAACTGAACGTTGGCGCACCGTCGCTAAGCAGCACAATAAATTTATTTTTAGCTGAACTCTTTGTAGTTAGTAACTGATGTGCTGTGTTGAGAGCGCCTTGTATGTTTGTCCCTCCGGAAGCCGAGATGCCCTTAATTTTGTTCAGGAGCTGCTGTTTATCATTCTGGCCAAGGAATCTGGATGATGTATCCTCTGCGCTGGTGCTAAACGTGACAAGAGCAATTCTTGTTTTGACGTTGGACAAAAGCAGTGTATTTGCAAATTTCTCCGCAGCTTTTTTGGCATTGTCTAACCGTTTGTAGCTTTTCATACTGTCTGACTTGTCTAAGACAAGTACAACATCGGTGTCACCGGCTTCAACGTTCTTCCCTTCGGCGGTCAGAGTAATCTGCCACTCTCCTGGCGTCCCGGTTGGCTTCGCTGTCTTGCTTAATTTCACAGCACCTGGCTCTGGCCAAATTGGATCACGTGCGGCTGCATCTGCACTTTGCAGTGTGTGAGGAATAAACCCGAAGAACACGGCAAATACGCACAGCCATGTTACGGCCAACTTTACTCTACGTTTCATTCAATTCGCCACCTCATTTTTTCATTTTATTCCTCCCCTACCGAAGTGAGTCCATGCCTCCTCATTCTTATTTATATAGCTCAACGGAAAGTTAATTCCGCCAGAACTTCACATAAATAAAAAAAGTCCAGCTGCAAGTAACAGAATTGTTAGTTGCAGCTGGACTATCATAGGTCGTAGAACCGTTAGACTCCGAAGCTTTGCGGCCTAATCTTTCGATTAGTGTGCCCTATGTGATTGATCAATCATAACACCTCTTATCCAAGCGAAGATGACTGTAATCATAGGCATAGGGAACTATCAAGCTCAATATAGGTTACGAGGAACAATTTGTCAATGATAAGAAAATACTAGTTTGTATACATACTACAAGTATTAACCTACTAGAGTTGATTCATACCTGATAATCCATCTATATGCCTCCAACTTAATAACTATTCATCGCTATCAGAAGGAAATAACGGATTGAAACGCTCCCATGCCCGTACGATAATGAGTAGAGCAGATAATCTAGCAATCGGCTTCATGAATACCAAGGTGTGTCGAGTGAGACTGAATGAAGAGCAAATAGAGCTTAAGATTTTTGTAAGGATTGAGTAAGGAATTAGAGAGGAATGCCTCATACAATAAAGTCATCGGGAAGCACGCATTGAGCGGGAGGAGATACTGGGATGACGTATTTATTACGTACACATCATTTGACAAAGACGTTCCTAGACAAAGAGGTTGTCTCGAATGTGAATATGAACATCCGTCAAGGAGAGATATATGGATTTTTGGGTCCGAATGGGGCCGGTAAGACAACAATTATGAAAATGATTACGAACTTAATTAAGCCTACAATGGGTCAAATTGAAGTATTCGGGGAAGCGCTAGCCCCTAAGTCGTATCATCTGCTGGCTCGGATGGGGACAATTATCGAATACCCTGTATTTTATGACAAGCTGTCGGCACGAGAGAATATGGAGCTGCACTGCGAGTACATGGGATATCACAACATGAAGGCCATAGATGAGGCATTGGAGCTGGTGAAGCTCAACCATGTGGGTGATAAAGCAGTTAAAGATTTCTCGCTTGGAATGAAACAGCGGCTAGGGATCGCCAGAGCGATCGCAACGAAGCCGGAGCTGCTTCTGTTGGATGAACCTATTAATGGGCTGGATCCGATAGGGATTAAGGAGATACGCGATTTGCTTCTCATGCTGAGCAGACAATATGGTACAACGATATTGATATCAAGTCATCTGCTGGGTGAAATTGAGCTTGTTGCAGATACGATTGGTGTCATTAATAAGGGTCGATTAATTGCAGAAGTGTCTATGGATGAGGTTCGTATGAAAAATAGCGAATATATTGAGATTGTGACGAATGATTGCACGCGAGCTGCGTTCCTGCTCGAAGATAAACTAGGCATACACAATCTACGAGTCATGGATGAGCGCATAATTCGAGTATATGATCCGAATATCCAGCAGGGAGTGCTGACGAAGGAACTGGTCGTGAACGATATTTTAATAGAATCGATCCATAAGAAAAACAGCTCTTTAGAGGAATACTTCTTATCTTTGTTGGATGGAGGCGATCATGTTGCGTAATTTGATAGCTTTGGAGCTTCGGAAGCATCACATAGGAGGGTATATTCGAAACGCAATTATTGCAAATATTGTCGCGATTGCCATCTTATTCTTAATGTTATACAGTCCTAACATGATGGAAGAAGTTGTTTTCGCGGATTACACTGCCCTTTTTGTGGGTGTGGATTCATTTGTACGAATGATCTTTATCGTCTTTGCAGCAGTATTGATATCTCGGTTCATTATTGATGAATATAAATCAAAGACAATAAACATCCTATTTATGTATCCAATAAGTCGGAAAAAGATCCTCCTCAGCAAGTTGGCCATTATCGCCATTTTCACATTTAGCAATATTATTGTGTCTGAAATTGTGCTCAACGCGATCTTGTTGACAGCAAATGCAATTGTACCCATTATACAAGAGCCCCTGACTTTGTCGATAATTGGGGGAGGGGCATTGAAGTTGATCATGAATGCAATGGCTGCAAGCATTATGAGCCTCATTCCGCTATATTTCGGCATGAGAAAATATTCGACACCGACGACGATCATGTCTTCCTTGCTCATTGTTTCCATCGTGTGCTCGAATAATGGGGGAGTCTCGCTGAATTCAATCATTATCGTTCCGATCATCTTGGCACTGATCGGTGCATTCGTAATGTACATGACAATAAAGAAGGTTGAGCACGTAGATGTGGTCAATTAGTTGAATACGCTGACGTTGTCTGAGCCTGAGAAGACTTGGACAACGGGAAATTAAAACAAATTAAAAAACAGGAATTGCTATTTGGGTAACCTTGTGGTAAGATGACTATATTCAAATTTGACCTGATTCACATATTGCAGAGGGTTATTTTGAAGATAGAATAACCTTGTCCAATATGTGAATTTTATTTATTTATGTAAATAAGAGGTCATGTAAATTTTAGGAGGTATTTGTTCATGCAAACAGGTACAGTTAAATGGTTCAACGCAGAAAAAGGTTTCGGTTTCATCGAAGTTGAAGGCGGTAACGATGTATTCGTACACTTCTCCGCAATCACTGGCGACGGCTTCAAAACGTTGGACGAAGGCCAACGCGTTGAGTTCAACGTAGTTGAAGGCAACCGTGGACCACAAGCTGAGAACGTTGTAAAGCTGTAAGACACGAAATTACAATGCCCCAGACCTAAGGTTTGGGGCATTTATTAATTTATGCGGCAGGGATGCCGTATGAATAGCAAAGAGCCGTCCTCAGGGGCGGCTCTTTGTGTTTCTGCTTCGCTCTTGTTATATTCGCAGCCACGCCATTTATTTGTCGATCTTTTTTGTTGTGGAAGGCAGTATAGTGGGGACGATGTATGTTATGCTATTGTTCGAAGCGAGCTTATGGCAGCTTCCATCTCGTATGACAATGGCAATCATATTGAGCCATTTTTGGACAGATAAATATAGAGGCTGGTGGATACGTACAACATGGAACTATCCGAGATAACTTCTTATTTTACCGAAGAGCATTTGAAGGCGTTGTTGGAGCAATTCCGTTCCTTCGGGCCGCTGCCGGGCATATTACTGACGTTCATGAAGTCCTTTATCCCGCCGCTGCCTACCCTCGTTATTGTAGGTGTGAATGCTGCAGTATATGGGTTGTGGCTCGGATTTCTCTATTCATGGATTGGAATCGTGAGCGGCTGCATGCTGACGTTCCTCATTGTGCGCAAGGCAGCAGGCCACCCGTTGCTCGCTCGCTGGGCTGAGAAGCCGAAGGTGAAGAAGAGCATGCTGTGGGTGCGTCATAATGCATTCAGTTATGTCTTCTTGCTTAGTATTTTCCCAGTAGGTCCCTTCGTTCTTATTAATATGGTCGCGGCTGTTGCGCGCATGCGAATCCGCTCCTTCTTCATTGCGATTCTCTTTGGCAAGGCGCTCATGGTATTCTCCGTATCCTATATTGGTCACGATATACAACGATTTATTGATCATCCGTTGCAGCTTATTTTTGTCGTCCTATTTATAGGCCTGTCTCTGTTGATTAGCAAAAAAATTGAAGCACGCTTCACACGGCATACTTCTGATGAAGAAGGGCATATAGACGCTGCCTTAGAACAGCATAAGCAGTCAGTGTAGAACGGCGATTAGGGTCTCGGCTGGAGGTAGAATGATTGCGCCCTTCCGTCTAGTCAACGTCGCAGCTGCATGTGAATGATGATCCCCGGATAACTCCGGGGATTTTTATTTGCGACCATCTACAGTTGGCGTGAACCGTAGAGCCTGTATTATGTCATGAAGTAAAGGTGCCTTTTGCTTTGTTTACAATTTCCGTAATACGTGACTCGTGCTGCTCCAGCTTCTTTTTGGACTGATCGATTTGACGAATTAGGGAGACGAGTGATGTTAGCGACTGAAGTGAATTTTTGGCGTCTCCCTTCTTAATTGCTTGATTGAGCAATGACCATAGTGGCGTAGTGCGTTTCTGTAACTCACTAACCGTGCTTCGTTCTGATTTCATTTGGGTATTCACGGTATTGATGCCTGCCAGAATATCACGTACGCGTTTTACGAATTTTGATTTGCTCTCACGTGCCTTCTTTACTGCTTCTACCTTTGTTTTAATGTCCATTCTTGCTAATTGGACTGCAGCCTTCACAATATCGCGCTGCTTGCGCAGGATTTCTTTTTTGTCGTCTTTCTTGGAGCCCATGCGGGATAGCTGATCGTTCAGGAGCTGATATGAAGCGAATAGCGGCTCGTAGCGTTGTCTTGTTTGCTTCAGAGAGGCTTCTAGTTTATTAATCTTGTCGGTATCCCAGTGTTGGAGCTTACTGCGTACATTAGTCAGGGTTTCTTTATTTTTGGCTTGCATCTGCTTCAGGGTGCTGTCTCGCTGCAGGCTCTGATTTTGCAAGGAAATGAGCTCGCTGTACATGGAGTCTATGGAGCTGGCTTGGGTGGAAGCTGCGGATTCAGCCATCTTCGTCAATGCACTCTTCGCTGTGGGGGACAATTCCTTGCTTGCTGCTTGCGTTGCAGTTGATAGCAATGGCTGTAGAAGCAACACGGCGAGCAGCACTGCTGAGACTTGCCAACCTCTCTGTTTCATTTGTAAACCTCCTCTTGGTCGTTAACTTCAGGACAACAAAAAAACCCGCAAGAAGGGCATGATTGCCCATTCCTACGGGTGCTTCCGTCGCAAGAAATTACGATATATTATTCACATGTAAAATATAACCAAATGAATAGAGTCTTGTCAAGGTAGTCTGGATATCTGATTGGACAGAGTAGAGACATCAACAGATGCATGTTGCAAAAATGTAAGTAAATAAGGGCGGATTGTCATATTAATCAATAGGTACTGTGAATGGCTCGTTGTATACTGGATACTATAGAAAACAGTGAATGTATGAAGAACTTCAAGTTACCCTACCCTTAGGAGGAATGAAATGATGATCGTAACGACAACACCATCGATTCAAGGCAGAGAAATTGTAGAATATATAGATATTGTAACGGGAGAGACAATCATGGGAGCCAACGTCGTACGGGACTTCCTTGCCTCTGTGCGTGATGTAGTAGGCGGTCGCTCTGGTGCATATGAGAGCAAATTGAAGGAAGCGCGTGTCATTGCGATGGAAGAAATGAAGGATGCGGCAAGACGACTTGGCGCCAACGCAATTGTCGGCATTGACGTGGATTATGAAGTGGTGCGAGAAGGCATGTTGATGGTTGCAGTAAGCGGTACGGCAGTCGTTGTTCGTTAGTACAAGCGCTAGAACAAAATAAGAATAAATAAGAGGTCTGTGTCTCATTGTGAGCGCACAGACCTTTCGCTGTAAAAAAAATGCGGCCAGCCTCAGTCCATAGACGGATGAAGCCAGCCGCGGACGTCGAAGCTGAGCGATTCTACTTCGTGTGGGCATAATTGGTGTTGTTCGTTAGTGTAGGGAGCATACGCGACGATTCAACCATTGTAGACTGGCAGATCGGGCAAATGGGGGTGTCGTCGAATGTGAAGTTCTCCCGCATCCAACAGGAGCAGCCGTCCTGACTGCATTGCCAGATGGATGTTTGCTCCTCGGGAACTGGCTCGGGTTGTTTTTTTGCATAGTACATGGTAGAACCCTCCTTTTATTTGTGCGCGCTGATGAGATGGGATAAATAAAAGCGCGGGCTGAATGAAAAGAACTGCCCCTATGGACAGCCCTTCTATTCACGGTTGACTCGGCAAGTTCCAAGTATGTCTGCAAGCGCAGTCGGTACAGTGAAAACGAATGTTATGCAGCTCACAAGCGTTTTCGCAAGTTGCCGCTCTTCTATTATGTGAGGCAACTTAGAAAAATATGCGAAATTTTCTAATTTCTCATGATGTTGTAAATAAGTGAAGGAGGTCATGTCGATGGATTCCATTCCCGATCATCTTGCCCCGCATCTGCGTATTGTGTTCGTTGGTTTCAATCCAAGCTTGAGATCAGGGGCAACCGGGCATCATTATGCGAATCCACGCAATCGATTCTGGCAGATCATTTATCGAGCAGGTCTGACTCCGAGGTTGTTCCGGGCAGAGGAAGATGGCGATCTGATTGAATTAGGCTATGGATTTACGAATATTGTTGCCCGTCCGACTCGAGCGGCTGCGGAGATAACGGCAGAGGAGTATGCGGAAGGGCGCCAGCAGCTTCGTCAGAAAATTGAGATGTATAAGCCGAGGGCTGTATGCTTTGTCGGTAAGGGTGTGTATGAGAAGTACAGTGGGCGTACGGGCATCAATTGGGGTGTACAGGCAGATCCGGTTGTAGAGGGCGTATATGAGTTCGTCGCCCCTTCCTCCAGTGGACTTGTCCGTATGAAGCTGGACGAGATTGTAAGCATCTATGCAAGAATAACAGAGGCACTTGATCCCGGCGGCGAATGATGAAGAATGGGCTTATATTTGATGCAGGGGACTAACAGGGAGTAAAAGCGAGCATTATTACAAGCGAACCGTTCTGTTTCATGAAGATGATGCTTCTTGCGGTCAGATGCGGCAGGAAGAGGGAACACCACATTTTTCTAACAGGAGTCTACTCCTTATACTTAAATAGGCTTAAATTGTGCACGTACAACAAGCGAGGAGTGACTTCTGTTTGAGTTACGAACAAATGTTAGATAGACGAAATGAACTGTTAAAGCGGAATATCCAGCAATACATTGCACAGGACAATCAGCACGGACTGAATTCACAAGAGCAATACTTGATGAATCATATGATTAAGGAGCTTCATCAGAACATGCATGATCTGCATGCTAGCCATAAATAAGGCAGTATGTAGGACTGTTGATGATATACGGGAATCGGGAAGAGAGCGTCTGCGTGAGCAGATGCTTTTTTTTTTGTGCAGGTTACGTACGGTTGAGGGGGTTGTCTGCTGCTTGAATCCGATTCAGCTCTGTGGTAGACTACTGTCACAAAATAAGTAGTCGGCTAAATAAATGGATGGGAGTTTATAAGCAATGGAAGATACGTATTTAGATTCGTTAGAGGTGTTGCTGTCACAGGTTGTGCGGGCATACAACAATGAAATGATGAAGAAGGTGCAGGATGTGGGCATCCATCCTGGGCAGCTGCCAATGCTGTTTCTGCTTAGTGATCAAGATGGGCGGAGCCAGAAGGAATTAGTGGAGAAGGCGAAGATTAAGCCAGCAACGGTTACGGTGATGCTGAATCGTCTGGAGAAAGCGGGGCTCATCGAACGCCGTGCGGATGAGGAGGACTTGCGGGTTTCCCGCGTATATTTGCTGCCAAGAGGCAAGGATGCCGTAGGGCATGTGCAGGAGGCCGTGAAGGAAGTGGAACAGCAATGCTTCCAAGGATTCCGCGAGGAGGAGAAAATCCTGCTGCGTCGTTTCTTGCTGCATATGCATCACAATCTGTCTGCTCATGATGAAGAGAGGGTAGGCGAATAGAATAGCAGCCGCTGTTTGCTGTTAAAGGGTTTCTGCAATAAGGCTACGAGCCGTCCCCTCCTGCGGTTTGTATCATTAGTTGCCAAACTAACGTGAAAGGTGCGCTGTATTCATGAAACAGTTATTTGCTTATATCTTGCCTTATCGAAAAGCGGCTTTATGCGCGATGCTCCTCATGCTCGTTGAGGTCATATGTGATCTGATGCAGCCGACGCTAATGTCCCATATTGTAGATTATGGTGTAGTGAATCGGGATATGGGATATATCGCAAGAACAGGGCTCATGATGGTCGGCATCGCCTTTGTCGGTATTGCGGGTGGAATGGGATGCGTTTATTTTGCGAGTATTGCTTCACAGCATGTTGGCGCAGATATCCGCTTAGCCATGTTCAAGAACATTCAGACCTTTTCCTTCGACAAGTTGGATCAATTCCATACTTCCTCTCTGATTACGCGCTTAACGAATGATGTCGTACAGGTGCAGAACGTCGTGCTGATGATGCTGCGCATGATGACTCGCTTTCCGCTATTGTTCATGGGTGGGATCGCGATGGCGTTCGCGCTGAACGCGCAGATGGCTCTTATATTCGTTGTAACGGTTCCTTTGTTGTTCGGGGCACTTATTCTTATTTTCCGCAAAGGTATTCCTCTATTCAAAAACGTCCAAACCAAACTCGATCGATTAAATGGTGTAGTGCGCGAAAATTTAGCAGGCATCCGTGTTATTAAAGCGTTTGTTCGTTCTTCGTATGAGCAGGAACGATTTGAAAAGAGGAACGCTGACTTGTCAGAAGTAACGGTGAAGGCTACTCGAATTATGGCGCTTATGATGCCTGTTATGATGCTGGTTATGAATTTCAGTATTGTAGCTGTTCTATGGTTCGGTGGAATCAAGGTGGACGGCGGCAGTATGCAGGTGGGAGAAGTCATCGCCTTTACGAACTATATGATGCAAATTCTGTTCGCGCTTATGATGGTGGGGATGATGCTTATGATGCTGTCTCGGGCTAAGGTGTCTGCAGACAGAATATCTGAAGTGCTGAATACACAGACGGATATTTCAGATATCGCTGCTGTTCGTAACGTTGGACTGGAAGTGGAGCATGGGTCAGAGCATGCAATGGAACATCTAACAGAACATGAATCAGAACTAGCAACGGATTCAGCGGAGCACACCACAGCTTATCCTAAGGCACATGGTCAGCTTGTCTTCGATCAAGTTTCTTTCAGCTATACAGGTGGAGGAGGGCAGCCTGTCCTGAAGCGGATTTCTTTCACGGCGATGCCAGGGGAACGGATTGCGATTCTTGGCTCCACCGGTGCAGGCAAATCAACACTGGTGAACTTAATTCCACGATTTTATGATGTAACAGAAGGGCATATTCTGCTGGGTGAGACAGATATTCGAAATATCCCACTGCGCAAGCTGCGGCAGCGGGTTGGTATGGTGCTTCAGGAATCGATCCTGTTCTCCGGGACAATTCGGGATAATATTCGCTGGGGGAATGCAGCAGCTTCCGATCAGGAAGTGCAGGCAGCTGCTGAAGCTGCACAAGCGGCTGAGTTCATTCAGAAGCTGCCAGAAGGTTACGACACGATGATTGGACAACGAGGCGTCAATCTGTCCGGTGGGCAAAAGCAACGCCTGTCCATTGCGCGAGCGTTGTTGAAGCGGCCGTCCATACTTATTCTGGATGACAGTACAAGTGCAGTGGATACAGGTACGGAGGCTCGCATGCAGAAGGCGTTTCGAGAGCAGTTGGAGGGCACGACCTGCCTTATAGTAGCCCAGCGAATCAGTTCCGTGCTGGACGCGGATCGCATCATGGTGCTCGATGATGGATATGTGGTTGGCATAGGTACCCATGCAGAGCTGCTGGATAGCTGTGAAGTGTATCAGGATATTTATCGTTCCCAAGTCGGAGAGGAGGCGGTCTAGCGTGTCAGAGCAGAATTCCCGTATAGGACGGGAGCAAGAACGCAGTTCCGCTGACCATTCTGTCAAAATGATGGGTCACAAAGGGCCTGGATCAGGGGGCATGCACCTTATGGGCCCTCCTAAGAAGGCTAAGCAATCCAAGGCGACTATCATTCGACTGTGGCAGTATTTGCGTGCGGAACGCATACCGCTGCTGGGAGTCTTCCTGCTTGTCGTCGCCAGCTCCGTGTGTGCACTGATTGGTCCTTATTTGATCGGCAAGTCTATTGACAGTCTAGGCATCGACTTAGGGACAACCGACTTCGCCTTGCTCGGATCACTTGTGTCTTGGCTGCTTATTGTGTATGCCCTAGGTGCATTAGCCTCATGGATGCACACATATATGATGGCAAGCATCTCGCAGCGAACCGTTCAGGCGATTCGCAAGGATGTGTTCGTCAAGGTGCAGACACTTCCGCTCAAGTTCTTTGATGAGCGGCCGCGCGGAGATGTGATGAGTCGCCTGACCAATGATGTCGAGAATATCAACAACTCTCTGTCACAGAGTACGATTCAGATTTTCACCAGTGTCATAACGGTAACTGGTGCTATCGGCATGATGATCGCACTAAGTCCTGTACTGACATTGATTAGCTTAATTGTCGTACCGCTGGGGCTGTTTGTGACCCGCAGCATAGCGAAGCGAACGCGTCGATTTTTTACGGATCAACAGCGTGAACTGGGAGAATTGAATGGATATATTGAAGAGATGATTTCAGGTCAGCGGGTCATCAAGGCATTTGGCCGCGAGGAAGAAGCAATTGCAGCGTTTGAGAAGAAGAATATTCAGCTGAGACATGTGGGTATCCACGCACAAGCCTTCTCTGGCTTCGTTCCTCCCCTTATGAATGCAATTAACAATATTAGCTTCGCATTAGTTGCGGCGGTTGGTGGCTATATGGCAGTTCAAGGCGTCATTACGATTGGAATTATTACAGCATTTCTCAATTATTCGAAGCAGTTTGCCCGCCCGATTAACGAATTGGCGAATCAGTATAACATGCTGCAGGCGGCGATTGCTGGCGCAGAGCGTATTTTTGAGATCATGGATGAACAGCCGGAGTATGCTGATCAGCAGACGATATTGCCATTAGAAGGCATGAAGGGGGAAGTCGTCTTCCAAGATGTATCCTTCGGATATAAGCAGGATGTGCCGGTGTTGAAGGAGGTTGTGCTAACTGCACGACCCGGTCAGACAATTGCACTTGTTGGTCCAACCGGGTCTGGGAAGACAACGGTCGTAAACTTGCTCATGCGCTTCTATGATGTTGATCAAGGCTCAATCCTTATTGATGGGCAAGATATTAGAGACATGGACAAGGAGGAGCTGCGTACCTCGATTGGCATGGTGCTGCAGGATACCTATTTGTTTGCCGGAACGGTTAGGGACAATATTCGTTATGGAAGATTAGAGGCAACGGATGAAGAGGTGGAGCAGGCCGCCAAACTTGCCAATGCACATTCATTTATCGTGCGCCTACCTGATGGATATGACGCTGTGCTGACGGAGGACGGAAGCAACCTGAGTCAAGGGCAGCGTCAGCTGCTGACGATTGCACGGGCTATCTTGGCGAACCCAGCTATTCTCATATTGGATGAAGCGACGAGCAGTATTGATACGAGAACAGAGATGCATATTCAGAAGGCGCTTCAGACCTTGATGAAGGGACGTACGAGCTTCGTTATCGCTCATCGGTTAAGCACGATTCGAGAGGCAGATCAAATTCTCGTTATCGAGCAAGGTCGTATTATTGAGCGTGGAACCCATGCAGAATTGCTGAAGCGGGAAGGGTTCTACTATCGATTGTATATGAACCCCCTTATTCAAGAAGTATCCTGATGCCCGTAATATCGAATGGGTGACATAAAATGGAAACTAAAGTGAATTATAATAGAAGGTTTAGTAAATACAGTACAGATAGTCAAGATAGCTTAATCATTTGGGAGGGCTTCCTGATCCATCCAGGAGGCTCTTATTTGTGTACATATATATGGAAAATCGATTCGCCTATCTTCGGTAGCAGGTTGATCGAGGGCTCTAAGGATGATACGATCATACTTCCGAATCCATGCGAGGTGTGCATAATGAGCAAGGTTCAAGATAAAGAAGAGGTGAGAAAGGTATGTTTACACATAGATTTGCACCCTATCAATATACAGGGTGGGGATCAGCAGCCCAACTGCTGTCCGAAGTGGAGCGTCACGCACCGAAGCGGATATTGTGCGTGACGAGCAAGTCGGTATTTCGCAACGGTACGGTGGAGCGTGTACTTCAGCCGCTTCGTGAGGCAAGCTATGATATTGATATCTATACGGATACGATGCCGGAGCCGCCGCTTGCGGCAGGAGAGGCACTCGTTCGCTATACACGTGAAGGCAAGTTCGATCTTGTCATTGGCTTAGGTGGGGGAAGTGCGCTGGATTTGGCTAAGCTTGCGGCAGTTCTATCGCAGCATGAGGGAGCAGTTGCGGATTACTTGAATTTGAGCGGGACTCGTCCATTATCTGTACGCGGCCTGCCGAAGATTCTAATCCCGACGACATCAGGCACAGGCTCGGAAGTAACGGATATATCCGTGCTGTCATTGGAGACAACCAAGGACGTTGTTGCTCATGATTACTTGCTGGCTGATGCGGCGATTATTGATCCAGAACTGACCGTGAGTGTACCACCGAGAGTCACTGCAGCGTCGGGCATGGATGCATTAACCCATGCAATAGAGGCTTATGTATCTGTACATGCAAGTCCGACAACGGATGGGGTGGCGCTGCATGCAATTCGCTTAATTAGCCGTTCGCTCGTTCGGGCAGTGAAGGATGGAACGAACAAGGAAGCACGGACTGAAATGAGCTATGGCAGCTATTTGGCTGGCCTCGCCTTCTTCAACGCGGGCGTGGGTGGTGTTCATGCGCTTGCTTATCCGCTCGGCGGACAATTCCATTTATCGCATGGCGAGTCCAATGCAGTTCTGCTGCCGTATGTGATGAATTATATTCGTGGTGCCTGTATGACGCGGCTTCGCCATATCGCAGAGGCAATGGGCGCGGATGTTCGTGAATTGTCCGATGCAGAGGCGTCCTGCCTTGCCATTGAGCGGATGAAGCAGTTGATCGAAGAAACGGGAATCCCGCAGACGTTGGATGCCTTCGAGATTCCTCGTGACGCACTGGAGTCACTTGTGCAGGATGGCATACAACAGAGGCGGCTTCTTGCACGCAGTCCGCTGCTGCTAACAGAAGATGATATTCGTCGTGTGTACCTGTCTGCCTTCGAAGGTGTGCTGGCCGAGGCGGCACCGCTTCAGCAGAGTCATGATTCGTAGGTAATTCATATTGGAATTTATAGGGTCTGCTTGTGAAGCTCACGCATATTGCGGGGGCTGCGCAAGCAGGCCTTTTTGCGATGTGCTTTTGCGATGCACTTTTGTCATGTACTTTTGCTGCCTTTATTTCCGTTGTGAGGAACGTACATGTACGCAACAGGCTGGACGTGTATAATAAAGATGATATGTTTACCAGGAATGGACACTAACTATTCTCAAGGTGGAACACGACCGGATACAGGGGGAGAGGGCATGACGATGAAGCGAATCGTAGATGTTGCAGCGCAATTGGGCATTCCGCAAGAAGATGTAGAGCAGTACGGGAAGTATAAGGCCAAGCTTGGACAGGATGTATGGAATCGCGTAGCCGATCGGCCGAACGGGAAGCTCATTCTCGTAACAGCAATGAATCCGACACCGGCTGGTGAAGGGAAGACATTGACGACGATTGGATTGACCCAAGGTCTGAATCGAGTTGGACATAAGGCAGTTGCGGCATTGCGGGAGCCTTCACTTGGCCCTTGTATGGGAATGAAGGGTGGCGCCACGGGAAGCGGCAAGGCGCAGCTCGTGCCGGCTGAGGATATTAACTTGCATTTTACCGGTGACATTCACGCGGTGTCATCTGCACATAGTGTGCTTGCGGCATTATTAGACAACCATATCCATCAAGGGAATGCTCTGCGAATACACCCTTCCCGAATCATATGGAAGCGGGCGGTCGATATGAATGATCGTGCCCTTAGAAGTATTGTCGTTGGTCTTGGAGATGGCAATGGAGTTGTTCGTGAGGATGGATTCATGATTACGACTGCCTCAGAAGTTATGGCGGTTCTATGCCTGGCGGAAGATATGGATGATCTTCGCAGTCGCCTAGGACGCATTGTAGTGGCATTCAACGAAGAGGATGAGCCAGTTACCGCTGCGGACTTGAATGCAGTTGAAGCGATGTGTGCATTGCTGAAGGATGCCATTCATCCGAATCTGGTGCAGACAGGCGAAGGGGATCCAGTGTTGGTTCATGGCGGCCCATTTGCGAATATTGCGCACGGCTGCAGCAGTGTTCGTGCTACTCGCCTTGCGTTGAAGCTAGCGGATTATGTAGTGACGGAAGCGGGTTTCGGCGCTGATCTTGGTGCGGAGAAATTCATGGATATTAAGTGCCGCCAGACAGGCTTGTTCCCGTCGGCAGCCGTGCTTGTTGTTACGGTGAAGGCAATGAAATATAACGGTGGCGTATCCAAGCAGGAGCTGGCCGCTGAAAATGTGGAAGCGGTTCGTGCTGGCTTCGTGAACGTACAGCGTCATATTGAAAATATAAAGCAGTTCGGCGTGCCTCTGGTTGTCGCTGTGAATCGATTTGCGACAGATTCGCCTGCCGAGCTGGATGCGGTTATCGAATTGTGTACACAATCGGGAGTGCGCGCGATCCTGTCTGAGGCATGGGAGAATGGTGGCGAAGGATGCCGCGCATTGGCGCAGTATGTTGCCGAATTGGCCGATTCCTCTGATGCTGAATCGCAATTCCAGCTGCTGTACCCGGATGAGTATACCATTGAGGAGAAGATAGAAGCCGTCGTTACGCGTATATATCGCGGTGCGGGTGTGTATTATCAGCCTGCGGCGAAGCGTGCTCTGCGCAAGCTGGAGCAGCTTGGAGCAAGCCGCCTGCCTGTATGCATGGCGAAGACGCCTTATTCCTTCTCCGATCGAGCAGGCCTGCTTGGTGCACCAGAGGCGTTCACTGTTGAAGTGAAGGATGTTCGCTTATCTGCTGGAGCTGGATTTGTCGTGGTGCACACGGGGCAAGTGCTTACGATGCCGGGAATGCCGGCACGGCCTGTTGCTGAGCGCATCCATGTGGACGCAAATGGGTCTATTTCGGGATTGAGCTAGGTTGGATGGGAACGAACCTTCGAATGTTCTCCTCTATCCATAGGAGAAGGTAGTTGGAGATAATTATTGTAGGAATCGTATTGAGCTCCCTTTCGTGAAGGGATATGATGGGGATAGGTTCAAGAAAGGGATGAACGTATATGGCGATAGCTGAGATTACTGTAATTCCAGTCGGCACAGGCTCTACAAGCTTGAGCAGTTACGTGGCGGGAATGCAGAAGGCGCTGGAGAGTGTTGAGGGCATCACCTATGAGCTAACTGCGATGGGAACCATTATTGAGGGGCCATTGGATCGATTGCTCGCAGCGGTGCAGGCACTTCATGAAAGTCCATTCGAGGCAGGAGCACAGCGTGTGTCAACTGTGTTAAAAATCGATGACCGCAGAGACAAGCCATCCTCGGTTGCTCAGAAACTGCAGTCCGTACGAGAGAAGCTGCAGGACTGATAGGCAAATCGTTCAAATAGAGATAAGAACAACACCCGGTAGGTAAGCGGATTTCGCTTCTATACCGGGTGTTTGTGTGTAGATGGGAATGGAGCTTTCTTGTTCTTGTTATTGCTCCTCGCTCTCTACCATGTGCAGTACATTAACGGTCTCTTTTGCATCAGTAGCAATGTCTGTAATGATACCGTCAGCTCCAAGGGTATAGAATCGCTCTACACTCTCTGTATCATTGACCGTCCAGACGTAAATGGGCTTGCCGCTCATTTTCGCTGAGCGAATGAGTCTTGGTCGGGCAAATGATTCTTCGACAACGAAGAAATCTGCTTCGAAGCGATTAAGCGGAGCAAAGGTGGCGAATATGACATACCCGACCGTCAGATCCGGTGCTGCCTTCTTCACCTTCTGAACCAGTTCGTAATCTAGGCTTTGCACAATAATTTGTTGTTCTGCCTTATGTTTGCGTATCGTGTTGACAAAGGTAGAGACCAAGTTCGTCTCATGACCATGTGTCTTGAGTTCCACGTTGAGCTTGATTTTCCCTTTCGTTCGCTCGAGTACCTCGTCGAGGGAAGGCACGAAGTCACGGAACTCCCCTGCGCGCAGCGGAATTTGCTGCAACTGAGCGAGTGTAAGATCGAACACATTCACATTTTTTCCGGATAACCGCTTCAAGTTCTCATCATGGATAACTGCCAGCTTGCCATCCTTCGTCTGAAGAATGTCAAGCTCGATATAGTCAGCCCCTGTTCGAATGGCGCCTTCGAAAGCGCCCATTGTATTTTCCACACCGGCAGTCACATCGCCGCGATGAGCCATGATGATGAATTTATCATTAGCCTCTCCCCAATCGGTCAATAAGGTCGTTGCCCCCCAGCCGATGGCGATAAGAATAAGAAGTCCGAATGTCGCCAGTGCAGGGCGGTAACGCCGCACAAGTGAACGCTGCATATCGCGACCTTCCCAGACAGTGGCATCGACTCCGTCTGTATCCAGGTTCACCTGGTCTTGGCCTTGATAACGCACATAGAGCAGTGTAATGACGGTAATGAACAATGGTGTCATAACTAGCGTTGCAATATACAGGCCTAGGCTGAGTGTGATGCCGAGCGTAATAGCTATGGCAGCCCCCTCGCTATCTACATCAGGAAGCAGAAGCCCCACTAGGATGAGAATACAGATCAGGAGAATGAATAGGAGTAAGAAGATAATGACCCATTCAATCACGGCTCTAACTAATGACCACTTGCTGCGCCAGAACAATCGGCCGCTCTCGCGGACAGCATTCCAGAAATGATTCTTGCCTTCCAATACCATAATCGGCAGGGCATAAATGCAAATCAAATTGAGAATGAGAACGACCAGCGCGACAATGACTAGGACGATGGTTCCGATACTTGTCTTCATTAACTCACCGGTAATAAAGTTCGGTATCGCAACACTTGGCAGCAGTGATCCTCCAATACCAGCATCAAGAAGTGGGAACAACAGCAGCAAATAAAGAGCCAGACCGAATATCCCGATGCGCCATAAGCCTGGCAAGCGAGAGATGGCTTTGAACAACACAGGCCTAATTCGTGCGCGCTTCTTTTGAATACCGTAATAGGCAATATAGACGAGAGCAGCAAATTCCGTGTAAATGAGCATCATGGCAATGGGGGCCATGAGCAGCAGGCTGATCAGGCCGTATCTGCTGAACACGAAGCGGAGCAGATCGTGATTCGCGGCCGCATTGAAGCCCCCGACATCTAGTATTTTGTTGAAAAGTATCGATAGAAGCGGGATGAATACGCCAATCGTCAGTAGTTTGTAAACCAATTCAAATAGAAGAAAAGGACGGTGAGCATATTTCCACACCCCTATAATATCCCTTGTCATTCGAAAAGGAATGAATCGAGAACGGCGCTTATTGGTACGCTTAGCATTCATGATTTATGTTTTCCTTTTATGTCAGTATCGTGATACACGTTACATTATAGACCATGATCCCGTTCTTACCAACAATACGGCTAGATGGGGAGTGCTGACAGTTAGAAAATATAGTTGATAGTGTATGTGTAATGAATATACACAATTCATGAAAATGGAGTTTTTATGTGTCCAATATACAGAATCAGCCCTCCCGTGCTTCCGGCTGGAAGTGGAGAGGGCTGAACTTATGTTGAAGGGTGAGGATATATTTGACCTTTAGCGCTTGGAATGGCTTATACCCAGCCTCTTGCACGCATAGCTTCAGTAACGCGTTGAAGTGAAATCATAAAGGCTGCTGTACGAAGATCTGTAGCGTATTCTTTTGCCAGATCACGAACGGCATTATACGATTTCACCATGTTCACTTGGAGCTTCTCCAGAACTTCTTCTTCGCTCCAGTAGTAGTTCATCAGGTTTTGTACCCACTCGAAGTAAGATACGGTAACACCGCCGGCATTTGCCAAAATGTCAGGAATAACAATCGTTCCGTTCTTGTTCAGGATTGCGTCCGCTTCAGGAGTTGTTGGTCCGTTTGCTGCTTCCGCAATGATGCGTGCTTTAACGCGTGGAGCGTTCTCCTGTGTAATGACATTTTCCAATGCTGCCGGGATCAAGATATCTACATCCAGCTCAAGCAGCTGCTCGTTACTGATATGGTAGCTTGCGCCGTAATCGAGGATCGTTGCTTCGTCCTTCAACTGCTCTACACGATCCAGATCAAGACCGTTTGCATCATAGATACCGCCACGGGAATCGCTGACTGCCACTACTGTTGCACCGAGGTCTGTGAGCAGGCGAGCTGCAATACGTCCAGCATTACCGAAGCCTTGAACGGCTACCTTTGCGTTCTCCATCGGAAGTTTAATGTCTTCCAATGCAGATTGGATTGCATATACGCAACCTTGAGCAGTCGCCGCGTTCCGTCCAAGGGAACCACCGATGATGATTGGCTTGCCTGTAATAACGCCTGGCGAGTTGTGTCCACGCAAGCGGCTGTATGTGTCCATCATCCAACCCATAATTTGAGGTGTTGTATATACGTCTGGAGCTGGAATATCGCGCTCTGGTCCTACGATGTCGGCAATTGCCTCCATGAATGCGCGGCTGAGACGCTCAAGCTCGCCTTTGCTGAGTGTGCGTGGGTCAACGATAACGCCGCCCTTGCCGCCGCCGTATGGCAAGCCAACAACACCGCACTTGAATGTCATCCACATGGAGAGTGCTTTAACTTCGTCAAGTGTTACATCCGGATGGAAGCGAATGCCGCCCTTTGTTGGTCCTACTGCATCGTTATGCTGCGAGCGATAGCCTTCGAAGATACGAATAGAGCCGTCGTCCATTCGAACTGGGAAGTTTACGGAAAGAACACGCTTTGGTCTCTTCAGTAATTCGGTGACATGCTCGGGCAATTGCAATTTAGCTGCAGCTGCATCAATTTGCTTCTTAACGATTTCGTATGGGTTAAGTACTTCTGTTTGTTCGCGTTGTATGGTTTCCATGGGATTACACCTAACCTCTCTGCAATATAGGAACACTTTTCACACATTATACTGACAATGTGCGCTTTTTGAAATACGATTTGTCGCAAAAACGCCCACATCCGTAAAAGAAGATTTTACACAGGGTGATAAATTTTATTACATTAATATAATCTTTTATGGCCATAAAACCTTTTTATAGAAAAATTTTAACAATTCGAAGTGGCTGGTATGTATTTCAAGAGAGGACATTTTTCGCGCTCTATACGGGCGTATTTCAAATAAATATGATAATAACTAGGGGATTGTGCTTGGGGTGTCATCGGAAAATGTCTATATGAAGAGGACAAGCTATAAGGTGCTTAAAAGTTACGTTGGTTAATTAAACCATATTCTGATGGGTTCGATCTGCCAAAAAGGGATTGGATAATGGAAATGGTACAAATTTGTGATTGTTCGTCTTTTGGATAAATTACGTGGTTCCGGATAAAAAAGGAGGTGCCTGCTCGTCTGATTATTTCCGATCCGACGAAGAGACACCCCATAAATGTATAAAAAAAGAGGATAGAGACCTAAGGTTTACGCATTACGATACATGTTCAGTAGTAGGAAACGAGCCAATGTACTTGGCATCGGGACGGTAGATGACATTGTCTTTTGCCTGTTCGATCATATGGGAGGTCCAGCCGACGGTACGGCTTGCCGAGAAGGTTGGTGTGAACAACTCACTAGGCAATCCAATTGCACGCATAATGGCAGCTGCATAAAATTCGACGTTCGCATACAGCTTGCGCCCAGGCTTATATTCAGCGAGTAGTCGTACAGCAGTATCCTCGACGAGCTGAGCCAAATCGAGCCAATGGTCACTTTCCTCCATCTGCGCAATGCGGATTTTCAATGCTTCTGCTCTTGGATCGCGTGTCCGATATATACGATGTCCGAAGCCCATTAACAGACTACGATTCTCCAACTGTTCACGCAGCCAGTCTTCCGCTCGATCAGCCGTACCGATCGCCTCCAGCATTTCCGTTACACCTGAAGGAGCACCGCCATGAAGCTGCCCCTTCATCGCCCCAAGCGCCCCCGTCAAAGCGGAAACCATATCCGACTCTGTGGATGTGATAACGCGAGCGGTGAAGGTGGAAGCGTTCAGTCCATGCTCCATGGTAAGGATCATGTACGTTTCCAACGCGCTGGCATGGATATCGGTCGGAACCTCACCTGTCAGCAAATATAGATAATGGGCTGCATGGCCTAGAGATTCGTTACTCGGTATCGAGTCCCATATAGGCAGCCCTTGCTGCTTGCGATACAAGTTCGCGATGATAGCAGGCATCATCGCCGTTAACGCCATCGCTTGTTCGATGTGTGGAGCCCCTTCGTATACAGTCGTTCCTAGTACAGAGACTGCGGTGCGCAGCTGGCTCATCAAGTTCATGTCTGAAGGAAGCTGGTTCAAGCAATGGATGACAGGCTCAGGCAGCTGTCTGCAGCGCACCCAGGCCGCTGTGAAGGATTGCAATTCTGCTGAGCTCGGCAACGTGCCGTACCAGAGTAGGTAAGCGACTTCCTCGAAGGAATGCCGAATGGCAAGTTCTTTAGCATCATATCCGCGATAAAGCAATATACCGGCATTGCCGTCAATGAAGCTCAATTCGGTTTCTGCTGCAACAACACCTTTTAACCCCTTGTCAACCATCATTTCCCTCCTCCTTTAATATGTATTATTATATACATGGTGTTTGATTAAAAATATTGAAACGTTTTTATTGATTTAATAGGGAATCATAATCAATAAGGAGCCGATGACGATGGATTTGAAATGGATACAAACATTTGTGCACGCTGCTGCGCATGAGAATTTCCGTCGCACTTCGGAGGAATTGTTCATTTCGCAGCCGACGGTAACGATCCAGATCAAGCAGTTGGAGCAATACTTGGGCTCGCCTTTATTTAAACGAGTAGGACGAAGAGTAGAATTGACCGAGGAAGGACGGCGATTCCTTCCGCACGCGAAACATCTGTTGTCCGTCCACGAGGAAGGCCTGCAGGAGCTGCATCGCTTCAAGCAGGGCTATACCCGAAGATTGAATCTGGCGGTATCGCCGCTTGTAGCGGCATATCTCATCCCACATGTCTTGAATCGCTATGTGCATGCTAATCCTGATGTAGAGGTTCAAGTTCAGGTGTTGGAATCGAAGCAAATTGCCGATGCGGTGCTGCAGGATCAGGTGGATCTAGGGTTATCTCGAATGTGGGCAAGTGATGCGCGGCTCACCTGTGATATATTGGGGGAGGACGAGGTGGTGCTTGTTGCGCCGCATGATGGGCATGATGCAGAGACTGCTTCTCCGCTCCAGCTCGGAGATTTGCTGGCGAATCATATGCTGCTCACTTATAATCATCCTGAATATTGGGAGCCGCTTGTGCAGGAGCTGCAGACGAGGTATCGATACATTCGCACAATGCTTGTTACCCAAGTTCATGTAACGAAGCGGTTCATTGAAGAAGGGCTTGGCATTTCGTTCTTGCCTGAGATTACGATTCGCCGTGAACGTACGGAAGGAAGATTGCTTCAGGTGGATTGCTCGGAATTGATGCTGCCTACCGCAAGAACGTATGCGGTTATGAAGCACAATGTTACTGAAGGGCAGCGTTTTCTGGAATTTTTCCGTGGATTCATGTAAACAGGAGAGCAGGCTGCTAGTGATTGCCGTTGAACCGGGACGGTATTTAACGGTATGCTAGTGCCAACAATGTTGATAGTGGAAGCAGGAGGGTAATGGGTGTGACAAATATATTAATTGTCGACGATGATAAAGAGATCGCTGGCTTAATCGATATTTACTTGAAAAATGAAGGATATTGCACGCATAAGGCATACGATGGTGTGGAAGCATTGGACATCCTTCAGCATGAACCTATCGAACTGGTCATTCTCGATGTGATGATGCCGAGACTGGATGGGCTTGCGGTATGCCGCAAAATTCGGGAGAACCAAGCGACGCCAGTTATGATGCTGAGCGCAAAGTCGGAAGATATGGATAAGATCATGGGCCTTATGACAGGTGCGGATGATTATATGACGAAGCCGTTCAATCCATTGGAGCTGGTAGCACGTGTGAAATCACTGCTCCGCCGTGCTTACTTATTGAACTCGCAGCTTCAGTCTCAAGCGCAGCCTGTGGATGTCATTCGCATTCAAACGATGGATATTAATAAGTCGACCCATTCGGTGAAGGTGGATGGACAAGCAGTACATTTAACGAGTGTGGAATTCGATATTCTCTACTTAATGGCGAGCAACCCAGGAAGAGTATTCAGTGCGGAAGAGCTGTACGAACGAGTATGGAAAGAGAACTTCAATGGATCGCACAATACGGTGGCGGTTCATATCAGCAAGCTGCGGGACAAGCTGGAATCAAGCGGTGGCAAACTCATTCAGACCGTATGGGGAGTAGGGTATAAGATTGAAGACACCATGGTATAGCAGCCTTCGATGGAAGATGCTGTTCACCTTCGTGCTGAGCATTATATTGGCATTAATAACAGCCTACCTCATGCTCGGTCTTGCTCTGTTTATGTACAGTTACTTGCAAATTGATCTGCTTAATGTCTTGTTTCGGGCATTGGAGCGAATGTTTGGAGTTGTTGTACCGCTCATTGTCGTTGGGTTGGCGCTGTTCGTCGGTATCTATTTTTTACTGAATCGCAAATTAATCAAAAGTATGGAGCAAATTACAGCAACGGTTCAGCGTATGGCGGATGGCAATCTGGATGCCCGCTGCACCGTCTCCACGGACGATGAAATCGGCAGGCTTGCGGATAACATTAATCGTATGGCCGAACAAATTAAGCTGTCGCTGGAAGAGGAGCGCCTTGCCGAACGTACCAAAAATGAACTGGTTACAAGCGTATCACATGATCTTCGCACACCGCTTACCTCCATCATGGGCTACTTAGGGTTGGTTGAGCAGGATCGATATAGGGATGAAGTAGAGCTGCGGCATTATACGAATATTGCTTATGAGAAGGCTCAGCGCCTGAACGTCATGATTAACGATTTGTTCGAATATACCCGCATGAATGGCGGGATGACGCTGCATACGAAGCCGCTCAATATTGTGGAAATGGCAGGTCAGCTGTGTGTACACTATCGTTATCCGATGGAGCAGGAGGGACTGACCATCTCGATGCACAGCGATGAGGATCAGTACTGGATCGAGGCGGATCCAGATAAGCTGGTGCGTGTATTCGACAACCTGCTTACCAATGCGATGCGCTATGCGCCGCGTGGATCTGCAGTAGGAATATTCCTCCGCAAGCGGGGGACTCGAATTATGATCTCTGTGCACAACAGCGGTGAGCCTATACCGGCTCATGATCTGCCGCATATTTTTGATCGATTTTACCGTGTGGAGAAATCAAGATCGGAGCATTCGGGTGGTTCTGGGCTAGGTCTTGCGATATCCAAGACGATTGTAGAGCTGCATGGGGGAACAATTGAAGCGATAAGCAATCAGGAAGGCACTTACTTTGTCGTTGAGATTCCAAGTTGTTCGGTACCCCTAGAGGGGCCGTCTGATAGGATGACCTGATATTGATATGTGCTGACGAGATAGGCCTAGCTGGAACGAATACTGCACATTACGCAGCACGAACCGGTAATGTGCAGTATTACGCCCTATGTATCCCAAATTCTGTATGTTACATAACATACTTAGTTTAAACGATGCAATTTCGATTTGACTGCTGCAAAAATGAAAATAGTAATCCCATTCTTAATTTCTTTTTCTTGTAGTATGTTCCAATATTTTTGTAATTACATCTTTACTAGTTGCTCTTGCTGTTACAGATGTTTCTTTCTTAACAACTTCAAGATTAATTATGAGCAATTAAAGCGCTGCGCGAGTTGTGTGTAACATTAACTTACTCGAATTTCAGCGCCATTATGTACTAGACATACGAAAATTGCCACTCATTTTCGTCAACAGAAGTGAGTGGCGACAGGATAATTTCCATAAAGTAGAATAATTCTATTTTTTATTCTTAAAAACAGTAAAAGCAATAATATCCATCAAGATAAGATTTCCTATTATTGTAATATCAAATGGGCGATTCTTATTTGAAATAATCAAGTATCCCATTGAAACAACAGCTAATGCAAGTATAAATAATGCACTAAGCAAATTAGGTCTTTTTGAGCGTTTAAAAATCAGTAGAATAACTCCTACAGCAATAAGCGCGTAAAATAGGAGTAGCATAGTAACACTTAGAAACGGCAACCAAGTTGTTGAACAAAGGGATCACTCCTAAAAAAGTGTTACCTTAATTATAGATAATTTTAGTACGGTTTGTTACGGTTGACTGTTACTTCATAGTACTGAAGTCGTAACAGTGTATATTTGATGTGACACCTGACACTGTACAAAAGTATTGGCTAAGATCCACTACATACTTCACAAAATGACCAATCCCCTTATTTCGCTATTATCCATGTTCACATATAAGTGGATTCTCCTTGAAAATCTTAAAAAGTAATGTAGTGTCGCCGAATATTTCACTCCGGTTTCCAGTTTCCAGTTGATAGGGGTCAGATTAATCTCGCCATTTTCAAGCAAATAATTATTATACAAATAGTTCCACAATGAATGATCCTCAATCTCAATCTTCGACATATATTGTTCTATCACAGTTGGATCAATTTCAAAAATTTTAATATTAAATTTGAATGGAGCCATTTTAAAATGTTCTTCTGTTTTAACCTTATGACTAGTTTGGTAGAAATCTTTTATCATGGGATGTAGTTTTTGCTCTTCGAAAATTAATCTATTATAATGTTTGATCGATGCTGATTTCATATCACTGTATCGGATGGAATCCACAACATTGTTTTTGTATATGATCGTTATCTGGTTGAAATGAATGCTGACATGTTGTTTGAAGTATTTGTAATCTTCAGAAGAAGATATTATTAATTCAAATGATCTTTCAGATGAATTATTAAGTACAAATGGAACCACTATCCATTGGCTAAGTAAACTAGTATCAAATTGAAAAGGTGTGCTATTATTGCATTCTATTTTTTCGATTCTGTAAATTTCTTCTTTTTCAGGTCTAAATTCTTTAATACTATTATCTTTCACAATTGGTTTAAGCCAATCCACTTCACTCACCTCAGTCATAAAATAGAAGGAAGAGTGGCTCACTCTTCCTTCTGTTTTTATACTTTTTATGAATTATTTAATAGCAACTGTTGCTGAAATTACAGGTGCAATTGCATATATTGCTTCTCTCCCTGCTACAGAACCGTATTTGGTTACTTTGAATTTTCCGGAACTATAGAGTTTATGTTCGAATTGATCCCTATATGTTTTTTGATTTCCGCCAAGTGGATTTTTAGAAAACTGATCTGATCCCCATTGTAAATCATCTTCATCATGAATCTCGAATTCAATGTAGACAGCTTGTATATAGTCTTTTAATAATGTTACGTCCCAATTACACAAAATCGTTTGTGCTCCACCGTCTTGTTTGGAAATTCCCATTCTCATCAAGCTGCATCAATTGAAAGTCTTGTATGTACAGTTCCTCGTAACCTGATGAATTAGCCTCTGCTGAAACAGGAATTGCTACAGTAAACATCAAAAGCAAAGAGAAAAATAACGACAATACTTTCTTCACTGGGACTACCTCCTTAAATATTGATTTCGTTTATAATTATACCATTATTAACCAATATATATGGAATACATATTTTTAATAATCTAGTAATTTTATTCTCTAAATTAGGCCTGTTGATTATCCAATAAAACACAAAAATATCACAGCAAAAAGGCTACATTTTCATTTGCAGCTTCTATCATTTTCTGTCGAGTAATCTCAATTTGTTCAATTAAACAGGTAGACTTCTCGTAGGCAAAATAAAAAGGCTCAAGAGTAGCAGTGCCTAAGTGCCTTCGAATCATTTCACACCTCATCCATAAATTTTATATTAATTTTGATTATAGATGGAGTTGGTAAATTCGACCCATTTCTGGTTTATTTCGCAACAATTTCATGCCTAAAAATAAATATATCGGGTTCTCCAAAAGGGAGAAAACCGAGACCTATCACTTTCCTAGCACATATCGGTTTGGTGGAATAGGAAGGGGCTGTCTCATAAGTGTAATGACTTATGGGACAGCCCCTTCTTCAAAGACCATATATTACTGGCAATTGTCCGATTTTGTAAATGCCCGCATATTCATATGCGAACCATCCATGGAATCCTGCATGTGTGTACGTTGCATATGCGAATGCGGCATGCGGGAATCGTTTAAATTGTGCATGTCATTAGCTGATGCTGTACCGGATTCTGTCTCTCCCGCACCTGCGAGTCCCTCGTATACGGTATTGCCAAGCAAGAGGCTTCCTCCCAAGATGAGAACAGCGGCTAAGATGTTGCGTTTCATAAGGTATACCTCCTCGATATGTTACATATTTCACAATCATATGTCTATTATACCTGTTCGAGCCGATTAATCCCCCCTACTAAGGTCTAGAATTAATAGATTTGTACATAGGGTATAAATTCCACATAACCTTTATACCGTCTTCTTCATATTTTCTTCATCTTTCATTCACTTTTCTTCATTTCTGCTTAGCACATTATTAAGTCCATTCGGTTATCCTGATACCTATCAGGGGAAGACATGCGAATGCATGATAACAGGATAAGGGTGGATAATCGTGAGATTGAATAGGAAAAGATGGCTGTTCGCAGGCTGCATCGCCGCTGCCGGTATTTGGTTCATATTGCAGCCTTACTCAGGACAAATCAAACAAAAGATATATAAAGTAGTGTCTAATAGCGTGCACACTGTAACTGGGCAGAATGTATTTGCTTCAGGAAGCCTGGATGCCCAGGCAGCGATCGTCATCAATCAAGATTCAGGTGAAGTTCTATACGGGATGAATGCTGATGATCGGCTTGCACCGGCCAGCACGACCAAAGTGATGACTGCGCTCCTCGCCATTGAGATGGCAGACATGAAGGAACAGGTGACCGTAGGGCAGGAGGTGCTGCTTGCCAATCCGGGGGAGAGCTCGGCAGGGCTGCGCTTCGGGCAGCAATTGTCGTGGAAAGACTTGCTGGAAGCGATGATGCTGCCGTCCGGGAACGATGCGGCGAGAACGGTCGCCGTTCAATTGGGACGTCAGGTACGCGCCGATGCATCCTTGGATGCGGAAGAAGCGATCCGCGCGTTCGTTCAATGCATGAATGATCGGGCAGAGGAGCTCGGCCTTCGCAACACGCACTTTATGAATCCGCATGGATTGCACGATGCGAACCATTATAGTTCAGCACATGACTTGGCTGTTATTGCGAAGGAAGCGATGAAGAGCAAAGTGTTCCGCGCTATTGTGGGCCAAACCACTGCTGATGTGAAGCTCATGTCCGCAGATATGGAGAAGATCATGAAGTCGTATACGAATCGGAACCGGCTGCTGCAGCAGGAGAGCGAATATTATTATGAAGGATCGACAGGCATTAAGACAGGATTCACCGATGAAGCCGGATACTGTCTAGTCTCTGCTGCCGAGCGCAATGATCACCGAATGATTACAGTTGTTCTGCATTCTGGTTCGAATAGCGTCTGGACAGATGCGAGAGAACTGCTCGATTATGGCTTTGGACAATATGCAGGATGAATGGAATCTCATAAAACAGGAGTGGAATCGAAAATGACAATGGTAGAAGTGAGAAACTTAAGTAAGACCTATGAAGGAAAGGTAGCCTATCAGGCATTGTCCAATATAAATCTAGGTATTGAGCAGGGGGAATTCGTAGGGATCATGGGGCCATCTGGGAGCGGGAAGACCACTTTAATGAATATGATTGCAACCATTGATGCGCCTTCATCTGGCCAAGTGTTGATTCATGGCAATAATCCCTTCCAATTATCTCAGGAGAAGCTGGCTCTATTCCGCCGGCGCGAGCTCGGATTCGTATTCCAATCCTTTAATCTATTAAATACGCTGACCGTTAAGGAAAATATCGTACTTCCCTTAACACTGGACGGGGTAGAAGTGGAGAAATTGCACCGCAAGGCGAATGCGTTGGCAGAGAGGCTTGGCATTACTGCATTGCTGAACAAGCGAATTTACGAGATTTCTGGAGGGCAAGCACAGCGCGCAGCTATTGCACGCGCCATTATTCACCAGCCGAAGCTGCTGCTGGCGGATGAGCCGACTGGAAACCTGGATTCGAAGTCATCACGAGCTGTGATGGATACGATGTATCAGCTGAACAAGGAGGAGGGGACGACGATGCTGCTTGTTACGCATGATGCGATGGCGGCAAGCTATTGTGATCGCGTTGTCTTCATTAAGGATGGTCAGCTGCATCATGAAATTACTCGAAGAGGCAGTCAGACCATGTTTATGCGCAGCATAATGGACGTGCTGTCCGTGATGGGAGGCAATCCGAATGACGTTCTCACAACTAGCTATTCATAATATTGCTCGCAACAAGCGCATGTACGCTGCTCATTTCTGGAGCAGTACCTTCTCGGTACTGATGTTCTTCACCTATTCTTTGCTCTTGTTCCATCCCGATTTGAACGGCAAGATTCGATCTTCCAGTGAGACACTAAGCGAACTTGGGATGATGGGACTGCGTGTGTCGCAGGTTCTGCTGATCGTGTTTTCTTTCTTCTTCATCTTATATTCGGTAGGCTCATTTCTTAAGACACGGAACAAGGAATTTGGCATTCTCATCATACATGGAATGTCTCCTAAGCAATTTCGCAAGCTGGTGTTCATGGAAAATATGCTGATTGGCTGCGCCTCCATTGTGGCAGGCGTATTGCTGGGTGTCATTTTCTCGAAATTGATCCTCTCCGGGATATCTGAACTTCTGGCGATTGATAAAGGCTTAACGTTTTATGTACCATTGAAGGCGATAGGGACAACGTTTATCGCATTCTTGATCCTCTTCCTGCTGATATCGATCGTGACTACTCGGATGGTAAGGGTGCATCAACTCATTAATCTGCTCAAGGGATCGGACAAGCCGAAGCCTGAACCTAAGGCGTCGATAGGACTGTCGGTGCTAGCCGTCTTGCTCGTCGGAGCGGGCTATGCGACGGTGTTTTCCTTTGCAACAGGCATCACGTATTCGTTCCTTGTACTCCTGTCAGGGGTGGTGCTGACTGTAGTCGGGACGTATTTTCTGTTCACGCAATTCGCGGTATTTGCACTGCGAATGTTGAAGCGGAGCGAGCGGCTGTATTTCAAGAAGACGAATCTCTTGACGCTCTCTGAACTGGGATATCGGTTGAAGGATAATTCACGCTTGTTCTTTATCGTTGCTGTAATCTCGGCGGTTGCATTTACTGCGATTGGTACGTGTACGGCAATCGGCAATCAAGGGTTAGCGGAGATGACGAACCCTTTTGCATTTACGTATTATTCGTATCAAGGAAATAAGCAGGAACAGGCCGATGTAAGTTTGATTAAACAAAAACTGGAACAATCACAATTGCCTTATCGAGTTGGCGCAGCTACCTTGAAATTTGCAGGTAATGATGTCACGGTTATGAAGTTGTCCGATTATAACAAGCTGGCGATAGCCCTTGGATATGAGCAAGAAGCGATTACGGCTGATAATGAAGCATTCCTTGTGCCGACTTCAGTCATGGGGGAGCGAGTATATAGTAAAGAAGGCTTCGAAGAAGTTGTCCAACTGATAGAAGACACTACTCGATTTGCCTTTCAAGTTATGAAAGCTGTACCCCATCAAGTGCTGCCGCAGGATTATGGGATCATTCGGCTTGTTGTGGTAACGGATGATGCTTATGAGCAGATACCTGATCGGGATGAGTCAGGCCAGGGATCCTATACGGTATATGGATTTGCGGTAGAGCATTGGAGTAAGCTTGGGGATACAACAGAACAGCTAATGAAGCAACTGAACACAGATCAAGAAGGAGAACAGAGCGAATCCATGAAGTTTCAGTTCAGAGCGCTGTACCCACAGTGGGTAGCGGCCAAGCAGGCAAATGGATTGCTGCTGCTCGTGAGCGTACTCATTGGTGTGGTGTTCTTCACCTTTGCCGCAAGCTTCCTATACTTCCGATTATATACGGATCGCAGTCGGGATCAGCAGCAGACCGAGATGCTGTCCAAGATGGGGTTGACTCGCAAAGAACTGAATCGCGTCGTGACACGACAGCTGCTGGTTATGTTCTTTTTGCCGCTTCTCATCGCAATTTTGCATAGTGGGGTTGCATTTGCAGCGCTGCAGCAGTTGGTTCACTTCTCTGTGGGGGAAAGTACAATTAAAGTGCTCGTTAGCTTCACAGTAGTTCAAATTATTTACTTCTTCGTCATTCGATGGCGCTACGTGAAGCAATTGCGCAGTGCGATGGTGTAAGACTGTACATTCTAAATAATCGTAGACTTCCTTATTGCACATTTATTGCACAAAACCCCCTCGCGCTGGCCGCTTATTGCGATCAGATGCAAGGGGGTTTTGATCATAGGTATAGGGGTTGCAAAGAAAGGAAGAGCCCTGTAAGTCGGTGCTGCTCCCCAGCAGTCTTTGCTTACAGTATATCTTACTTCACGCGAGAATTGTTCTTCACGAATTCAATAATCTCATCAACATAACCGAATGCAAGAGCAGTAACCGTGTCAGCTGCGCCATAGTAAATCGCGATGCGTCCTGTTGCTGCGTCCACAAGCGATGCACAAGGGAATGCTACGTTAGGAACGTCGCCTACGCACTCGTACAATGTGGAAGGCTGCAGCAAGTATGGTTCGCTGCGGTATTTTACTTTCCAAGGCTCATCCAGGTCGAGGATCGCTGCGCCGAATGCGTATACGAATCCGTTACAGGAGTTCAGGACGCCATGATAGATCATGAGCCAGCCTTCGCTTGTTTCGATTGGAATTGGACCTGCGCCAACTTTCTTGCTCTGCCAGCCGCCCATTGGAGCCATTACGTGACGGTGACGACCCCAGAATTCCATATCAGGGCTCTCACTGTAGAAGATATCGCCGAATGGTGTATGGCCTGTATCGGACGGACGGCTCACCATTGCATAGTTGCCGTTAATTTTGCGCGGGAACATAACTCCGTTGCGGTTGTAAGGCAAGAATGCATTTTCGAGCTGATGGAATGTCTTGAAATCATATGTGTATGCCACGCCGATTGTCGGGCCGTGGTAGATGTTGCACCAAGTTACATAGTAGCGGTCTTCGATCCAGCATACGCGTGGGTCGTAGCCTTCGATGAAATTGCCGATTTCCGGATCGTCACATTCAAATGTAAGCGGCTCATGGTTGATGTCCCAGTTAATGCCGTCTTTACTGAAGCCAGCATGCAAGCGCATGTAGCGATTGCGATCGTCGCAGCGGAATACGCCAGCGAATCCGCCTTCGAACGGAACAACAGCACTATTGAAGATACTGTTCGAGTTAGGCAGCAAATCGCGTGGAATTACTGGGTTCTGGCTGTAGCGCCACAATACGTCGCGATGTCCTTCAGGACGTTCTTCCCAAGGCATGTTCGGAATATCTGGACCGATGATCTTAATTTGGCTCATGATGCAAACCTCGCTTTGCGTAGTAAGTATGAAACCTGTGATGTTCAAGTGCAGGTGACAGATGTTGAGACCAAAAGAATAGGTGAGAGCCTTGTTCTTTATTGATGTCGTGTGCAATGTCAACTGAACTTGTAACACAGCATGTGTCAATTGTCTCTCGAAACGCAATGACAGCGTTTCCGAATAACTAAAGAGTAAAACACTAAGGTTACAATGTCAAGTAAATATTGTGCATTTACCGTGCAAATAATGTGCAAAAACGTGTTACATATTGAATGTAGATGTGCAAATGTAAACTATATCAGACTGTGTACTGAATCGCGCCATTCTACCTCCACGCCGATGCGAATAAGCTCCTTCGGACGATGCGGGTGGTCAATACGCCATACGATCTGTTCTCCGGCGCGCATGCCGAGCTCTTCCTTCGGTACATGCACGGTCGTGATGGCGGGATGAACAAGCACTGATTCGGCGATGTTGTCGAATCCGGTAATGGAGATATCCTCAGGTACACGCATGCCGCTTGCCTTCACAATTTGCATGAAGTCGACAGCAATATTGTCATTCACACATACGAAGGCCGTTGGCTTATCCTCCATTCGGGAATAGGCTGCAGACAGTTCCTCCTCATTAAAATAATGACGCTTCATGGAGTTGATGATGCACCAAGATTCATTGACACTGAGCCTTGCTTCAGACAGCGCACGATTGAAGCCTTCCCACCGTTCGCGGTAGCTGAGGCAGGAGCCGATATCGCCTACAAAGCCGATCTTCTTATGTCCACGTGCAATTAGTTGTTGCGTTAGGGCATATACGCTATGGGCATTGTCTACGAGCATAATATCGCTGCCCAGCATGCCGAAGTTGAAGTCCGCATACGTATCGATGAACATTGAGGCAATGCCTGAACGTTCGATTAGCTCATAGTACTCCCTCAAGAAGGGGCCGATCATAATAACGCCAGCAGGCCGCTGCTGCACGAATAGAGAAGGCAGCTTCTGTTCGCGCTCTTCTTCCATGTCAACAATCGTCATCGCCAGGGAGTAGCCAGCTTCCTTCAAGGTTGTATTCAGCCCTTTGATGAAGCTAGACCAATAATGGTTGCCCATATAGTCAGAATGAGTAAGCAGGGACACGATACGATTGGCCGAGATGATTCCTTCCGCAGCTTCGAGTTGATGGAATTTGGTATAGCCGAGCTCGACGGCCTTCTTCATGATGCGGCGTTTCGTGTCATCGCGCATGTCAGGATCGTTGTTCAACGCCTTCGATACGGTATTGCGGGACAAGTTCAGCGCGTCGGCAATATGTTGTTGAGTTACTTTGGATTGTGACATCTATAAATCGCTCCGATTACGAATGGATTGTGTCTAAATTAACGTTGTTACAAGTATATAGGAGGTTTACATTTATGACAAATGTAAAGTTGCAGCTGTGAGGATGGTTGGATAGCGGCATAGACTGCAACTAAACCGACAGAATATGAGTATATATTCATATATAATTGGGTCGTTGGAACGAATTTTGAAATGGGGAGTTGGCATTACATGCGATCGTTTTTACAATGAGACAGAGAAGTGTGATTTCAGAAAATAACTCTCTGTTTTCAAGGTTTTTTGAAAAAAGATTTGTGTAATCATTCCTTTACCTGTGACCGATAACAAATTATATAAATATTTACATAAAGGAGTTACAGGGAAATGCATATTTCGGTGAAAAGCGAACAACAGGTGCAGCTGTATCGATCCATTTGGACAACCGTCTGGAAGGAGATGGGCTTTGAACTGGAATCCGCTGCACATCCGTTGGAACAGGTCATCGTATTTAACGAGGAAGGGGTTGCTGTAGGAACATTCGAACTGAAGCTGTATAGGGAGAGTGCGCGTATGTTGAACGAGGTCGCACCATTCGCGGAACAGCCGGAGGTGATACACGCCCCAGAGCAGGTGGCTGAAGTGGACAAGGTAGCTTTGCTGAAGGAACATCGCGGTCATAATATCGATCGGCTGCTATCTTCAATCGTTCATTACTCGCGCAAGCATGGGATCTTGCAATGCGCTTGTCTGCTGGAACCGGTATTCGCGCGTGCGCTGCGCGTATCATTCCATGTACCGATGCGCAAGGTTGGGAAGAAGATGTTCTATAAAGGGGACGATGTCATTCCTACTCTTATTCATGTCGGTGCAATCTGGCAGAATCCAGCCAAGTTCGACTGGTTAATCCCAGAACAGGAACAAGTGGAAGTTCACTCAATTCCTATCACCTGTTAGCCGATATAATAAGGTGTTGAAGTTAACGGAAATGCAGAAATGTTAAGGAATGGTTAACGAACTGACTAGACAAGCTGTTAACGACGATCACTCGATACATAGAAAGTTGGTAGATGACGTGAATGAACTAACGATTCTTGACAGGCGCAACCGCCTGTTTGTCAAGATCATATGGACAATGCTTGCGATTGGAATCATCGGGGATTTGGCTGCAGGTATTGTCGGGACCATGCTGTATGTGCTGATTGGTTTTGGCGCGGTAGCTTGTGGATTAGCAACGTTCTTAACCTATAAGCGCATTGGCGTAAAGTATGTGATGTACTTAATTCCGGTGTTTCTGTGTTCGCTTGTCCTGCTGCTGATGAAGTCGGATCCGAATCCGATCTTCAGCACGTATTTGTTATTCTATGTCGTAATCAGCTTGATGACTTTATATCAGAATTATCGTCCTATCGTCTTTACCGGCGTTGTCAGTATGATAATGACGGTGTACGTATTCTATGATCCATTCCTCAATGAGAAGCTGTTCACGCGAGAGCCGCTCCTCTATTTGCTTATGTATCTGCTCTTCGTGACGATTGCACTTAGTGCTTCTGCGGTGTTCAGTCAGAACTTGCAGCGGCAAGTGGCGGAACGGGGAACGGAAGCGCTGAAATCGAAGGAGCAGGCGATAGCATTGCTTGGACAAATTCAATCTTCGGTTACGATGCTTAATGAATTCAGTCATGAGCAGAAGCTGCGTGCAGAATCGACAGGAACGATCTCGCGTGAAGTTACAGAGACATTCGCGCAAATATCTACAGGCTTCGAACAGCAGACGATTAGCCTGCAGCATATCGGAAGCTCTGTGGAATCCGTGGAGCGCTCCGTTAGTCACGTTGCGAACGGGACGAATCAATTGGAGCAGGTTGCATCAACTACACTGCAATTGGCCGAACAGGGCAGTGGTCAGATTGACACCCTTGTCGGTGAGATTGACCGTGTGAAACGTACAGTGGAACAGACTGTGCAAGTGATGGACGCACTGAATGCGCAGACGGAGCAGGTCGGCGATATTGTCAGTACCATTAGTGATATTTCCGCACAGACGAACTTGCTGTCCTTGAATGCGGCGATTGAAGCTGCGCGAGCAGGCGAGCATGGCAAGGGCTTCGCAGTGGTGTCGGGAGAGGTTCGCAAGCTGGCTGACCATGCGAAGAAAGCGACTGAGGATATTGCAACTATATTGGAAACGATACGAACTCAGATCAGTGCCGCAGCTGAGCAGGTACAGCGTGGACAATCTGCCGTCGTATCCAGTGTAGAGGCTACGGGGCAAGTGGAGCGGATTATGCGTACGATTACAGATAACACCGACCAGGTGAACCGTCAGTCGGAAGCGATGCATGAAGCCGTTCGCGACCTTCAGACACAGTACTCCAATATGGCACACGGTGTTGTGACGATTACGAACAGCACGGAGGAGCATATGGCTTCTGTAGAAGAAGTATTGGCGAATATGGAGCAGCAGCATATGGATATTCAGGTGCTTGTTGATGGATACAGCCGATTAGACAAGCATGTCAGTGATTTGAAGCGTCTGTCCGAAGAAGAATAAATAGATAAAAAAAGGGTCTATCAGAGAGTACAATCTGATAGGCCCTTTCTGTATGATTAAGGGAAAGCAGGTAGGTATAATCTTCCGCCCAGATTGATGGAGGTCAGGTATGGAGAGGGGAATGCAAGTATGTGGATGAAGCATCGGGGAGAGGCGAGCAGGATTAGAGTCATGCTGCTCAAAATGTATGCGCTTACAACTAGTGGGTTCGCTGTTGTGCTGCGACCGATTCTTGGGTACAAGAAAGGCGGGATGATGGCAGGAGCTGTATGCTTATTGCTGCTGATTGGATGCAGTGGGCAGGTAGGGCAGTCGAAGGTGGCGGAACAGCGTTCCTTGCTGCCTAAGGTTACGGTTGTATTGAATAGTCTTGGCATAGGGTTCCCAGAACCGTTGACGGAGAATGACAATCCGTATGTAACCGACATCGAGGTGAAGACGGGTCTTCAAGTAGAAGTGATCATCCCCCCATCACATCGGTATGAGGATCGCGTCGGTGTCATGATGATGTCGAACCATATACCAGACCTGATCAGCATTACGGATGCGAATTGGGTCTCCTTCTACGCACGGAAGCAGATGCTGACACCGCTCGACCACTTGCTTGCCCGATACGCGCCAAAGCTGAAGGAACGGATTCCTCCTGAAGTGTGGGAGCAGGTGTCCTTTAACGGCCAAATATATGCGATTCCGAGCCTGCATGAGGGAAGGGGGCAGGAGATGATGTATATTCGCAAGGATTGGCTGGAACAGCTCGGACTTGAACCACCAACTACTCTTGCGGAGATGGTAAATGTGATGCGTGCCTTTACTTCGCTCCGTTCGGACGAAAATGGGTTGCACGATATTTATGGTACCAGCTTCATTGAAGAGTTGGGCCGCACCTCGCCGTGGTTCGGTGCATATGGTGTGCAGCTCAATCAATGGATGGAACGGGATGGCCAGCTCGTATATTCCAATGTGCAGCCAGAGATGAAGGAGGCCCTTGCCTTCATGCGCATGATGGTTCAGGAGGGGCTCGTAGATCCATTGTTCCCGATTCAAACACAGCGTGGACTGGAGAGGCAGGTTGTGGATGGGAAGCTGGGTCTGTTCACGGGAACATGGTACGATACCCGTGGTGTGCTGGAGAGGAGCAAGGCGCGGGATCCGCGTGCAGAATGGATCCCCCTACCTTTCCCGAAGGGGCCTGGAGGAAGTGGAACCTTTGCGCTGCCTCAAGTACGAAGCTATCAAGTAATCCCTGCTACCAGCTCTCACGCGGTGGAGGTGCTGAAGCTGCTTAACTATATCGGCGAGGAGGGGAGGGATACCCTCAAGCTTGGATTCGAGGGAGACGTGTGGGCTTGGAAGGAGGGGAAGAGGGTGACCAATATGGAGCGCCATAATCAGGATCATTATCGCGGACTTTATGCTAATTTGGCAGATATGCCTGATGAGGATTACACTCGATCTCGGCTGGATTCGTTAGGAATTCAATACCAGTTGTACGATAATCTTCGATTTACATCCATGCATGCACGTCCGAGCGCTTTCCGTTCTCTGCCGACACCAGCGATGACAAGATATGCACCGTTATTGTTGAAGAAGAATGATATGCTCATCGACATTATTCTTGGCAATCGACCACTTGAGGACTTCGACAGATACGTGTCGGAATGGATGAATGAAGGCGGGCGTGATATGACGAAGGAGGCCAATGACTGGTATCACTTTAGTCGCAACCAGATTGGAAGTGAGCCGCCATTATTCAGTCTGAACGCAGTTCGAAGCACGGAGGATGAGTGCTAATATGCTGAAAATGATACGTGACCAAATTCGCCAACGGATTCAGTGGCGATTAACCATCTATTTTGTACTTATTCTGATCCCTCTGTTATTGACCAGCTGGTTCTCCAACAAGCGCTCTCAGGAGCTGCTTCTGTCAGAGACGACCGCTCGTACCGAAAGTGCAATGCATGCCCTCATGGACAATATTGAGCTCGTGCTTCAGAACGTGGAAGAGCTGTCCGCGGTGCTATCAACCGATACGGAGATGAACGATGCGCTTGCACATGCGAAGCGGAAGCTGGAGCCGAAGAATGTCATGGCATTCGCCGATCTGAAGCATAAGCTGGCCAACTTTCTATCGATTCATCCAATGTTCTCGCAAATTGCTGTATATCACGATCATTCCAACTCCGTGATTTCTACGCTCCATGGCGTGCTTCCGGTTGATCGTGCGGATGAACGCATTTGGCTTCGACAGCTGCTTAATGGACTGGGGACAGGCATTGTATTCATTCAGCCGGACGAACGAATAGGGGCGGGGAAGCCGTTCGGCCAAGCGTTTGGAGCGGATAGTCTGGCAGTCGTTCGAGCAATGGATATTTACAACCCGAATCGAGAACGTCATGCGCTTATTATTAGCTTGAACATGGGGCGCTTGCAGCAATATATCCGTTCTGTTACACCATCGCCACAGGCAGAGCTGCATCTATATACGGCAGATGGGAAATGGGTCACAGGCACGGCTAAGCAGCCTGAATCGTATCAGGATTACTTGACACGTGCAGAAGCGAATGATCAGGTGTTAATTCAAGCAGCCTCGCCTTATTACGGCTGGACACTGACACTGGCTCAGCCGAAGAGGGAGCTGTTCGCCCAGTCCTACCAGCTGGAGTATTACGCGGTGTTTATGATTGCGCTGAGCATTGTCATTGCTCTCGTTATGGCTTATAGCATCTACACGAGCATTGCTGCTCCTATGCGGAAGTTAGCTCGGGGCATGAGGGCGATGACGAGCGGCAACTTGGATGTGAGGCTGACTTCGACGCGGCAGGACGAATTCGGTATCGTGACCCACCTATTTAACCACATGGCATCGCAGCAGCAGCACCTCATTCACGATCACTATGAACAGAGCTTGCGGCTTGCCAATACAGAGCTGAAGCTGCTCCAATCCCAGATCCATCCCCATTTCTTATATAACACCCTAGATTCGATCTATTGGATGGCACAGCATGCTGAAGCTGAGGATATTTCCGAGATGGTACTTCACTTATCCCGATTCTTCAGGCTAAGTCTAAGTAAGGGCAAGGATGTAATTACCGTGAAGGACTGTCTGGAGCATTTGCACGCTTACATACGAATCCAGCAAATCCGGTTCTTAGACCTATTCCATATGGAGTACGATATTGAATCGTGCGCAGAGGAACTTCCGCTCGTGAAGCTGCTGGTGCAGCCCATTGTCGAGAATGCCATCATACATGGCTTGGAGAAGTCCTCCCAGCAAGCAGAGATGTTGCTGCGCATTGTAGTCCGAGTAGAGGAGGACACAGAAGGGAGAAGACTTATAATTAGGGTTATCGATTCTGGAACGGGTATGACGGAGGACATGCGCGCTCAATTGCAAGCTGAATTGTCTGCTGTATTGCGGCAGCCGACAGAGCATGGTGTGGTGGCGAGCAGCCACACAGGTGCTGGTTATGGACTTCGAAATGTCGCGGCACGAATCCGCTTGAATTATGGTCAGAACGCGAACATTCATATTGATAGTGTATGGGGTGGGGGGACAACGGTAACGCTCGTGCTTCCCTTGTCCGAGCCATACGTGGGGAGACAAATTGAAGATCGGTCGAAGACAGCAGGTTAATGCTTAATAATTAATGCTTAATAATTAATGCTTAATGCTTAATGCTAGGCAGCCTTCAGCTGCCCCGCCAGTTGATGAAGTAAAGAATGCCTTCATTTCGAATCGTCACCGAGGAGGAGATTAGATGAACCTATTGATTGTGGAGGATGAGCTGCGGCTCCGTCAAAGCTTAACTGAGCTTATGCCTTGGGAGAGGGCAGGGATTACGGAAGTAACGGCAGCCGCTACCCTAGAAGAAGGGAAGCGGTGGCTGCAGTTGAAGCGTCCGGACATTCTGCTTGTAGACATTCAGCTGCCGGACGGAGATGGCTTATCCCTCGTGAGGCAAGCGTCGGAGTGGAATGTTGAGGTGAAGGTGGTGGTGCTCAGCGGTCATGATCACTTCCCTTATGCTCAAGAGGCGCTATCCATGGGGGTGAAGCAGTATCTATTGAAGCCGGCGGGACAGGATGCCATCCTGCAAGCAGTTGCAGCAGCAGTCTCGGAGCGTCGCCAAGACATTCAGCGGCGGCATGATGCCGATATGCTGCGTCAGCAATGGCACAACTACTTGCCGATACTGCGTCAGCGCATCTTGCGCCAAGGGCTGGATGGCAGCTTGTCGACGGTCTCGCTGCTAAGGAGAATGGCAGAACTCGGTATCGACTTGCAGGAAGACGAGCGCTACGCCGTGATGGTAATCGATCCTGATCCTTACCCGCAGGAGCGGGTGCAGGCATTTGGAGGCGATCAGGGTCTAATGCACTTCGCGGTCGGCCAAGTCGTGGAGGAAACGATGACAGGGATGGAATACGGCTCTATGCTAATATGCCGCGAAGCAGACGGTCCGCTCGCCATCCTATTTCGCTATCCGCCAGCTGCGTTCTCTAGGGGCATGGCTGAGGAGAATGGAAGGGTAGAGGCATCTCAAGCAGCAGAAAGTCATTGTGAGAGATCGGATGGAGAACTGATGATTGGCATTCATGCACTGGCAGGCAAGATGCTGGAGTATATTAAGACTTCATTGAAGCTTACGGCGAGTGCGGGCATCTGCTCGGCGTGCGGGCGGCTGGCTGACGTGCCGCGGTTGTATAAGGAAGCGGACTTCGCGCTCCGTCAGCGGCTCGTTCACGGTGGCGATATTGTCATTCCGTACCGCAATCACGGACTGAGAGCGGCTGAAGATGCTTCGGCCGTAACGATACATACGGAGCAGTGGGAACGGGAACTGGACATTGCCTGGAACACTGCCGAAGAGCAGCAGGCAGCGGAACTGGCCGAAGCTTGGATTCGCGCAGTATGTGCGATTCCAGAGGCAGAGGCATTTAAGGAGCAGATGATGTTCCTGCAATCGTGGATTATTATGTGGCTGCGCAGGCAGGGGTGGTCGATGGCGGAGGTAATGGGAGAGGATGCAAGATGGTTCCGTCACACCGCCGAACTGCGAACGAAGCAGGAGTGGAGTGAGTGGATGCGAAGTGTCATGCGGCGCATTGGCGCGGAAGCAGGCATGGTGCGTCGTCGCGGCGGCAATCGCTTGGTATCGGAAGTGAAGGAGTTAATCGAGAATGAACTTCATACAGAGCTAACCCTGCAGGAGGTGGCGGATCGGCTGTTTATTAATGCCTCGTACTTGAGCAGGCTGTTCAAGCAGGAGATGGATCAGCCCTTCTCGTCTTATCTCCTTATGCGCCGCATGGAGCGAGCCAAGGAGGCACTCTTTCAAGGGGAGCGGGTATATGAGGCAGCACAGGCGGCGGGATTCCGCGATGTCAGCTACTTCACGAAGGTATTCCGCAAATATTGGGGGGTTACGCCGAGTGACTGGAAGCGGGGTTAACGGGCTGCATAGGCTCAGTTGAACCTGACCTCACGATGGAAATCATTTTACCAGAAGAAGTCATGGCTCTCCCGTGTTCGATTGCAGCCAGATGCCGTAGGCTAGTAGCAGATGCAGCAAACAATGAATGCCAAGTGCTCATGCCACGGAAAGGATGGGAGCTATGGATAAGCTGGAATTGGACAATGCTCCACGTTTGTCTTCACGATCATACGGGCGAAAGTTGTGGAGCGACATTCGGAAGGACTGGGACTTATACATTGCACTTTTGCCAGGGATCGCCTTTCTTCTCCTGTTCAAGTATACGCCGATGTATGGGGTCGTAATTGCGTTTCAAGATTTCAACATTTTTAGCGGAATAGAGGACAGTCCTTGGGTAGGGTTCTCGCACTTCGAACGACTATTTCAATCACCGAAGTTCGTTCAAGTGTTTTGGAATACGATTATCATTTCGGTTCTGAAAATTGTACTTCTCTTCCCACTGCCAATTCTGCTGGCTATTCTGTTGAATGAGCTTACGAAAATGTGGTTCAAGCGTCCGGTACAAACGATCATTTACATGCCTCATTTTCTGTCATGGGTTATCGTTAGCGGACTCTTTATGGATCTGCTCTCCATCAATGGGGGGCTTGTGAATCGAATCATTGAGTGGTTCGGCGGAGAGCCGATCAAATTCTTCCTCGACAACAGTGTCTTTCGCTGGCTGCTCGTCGGCACGGCGGGCTGGAAGGAAGCAGGCTGGGGAACCATCGTATACTTGGCCGCCTTAAGCTCTATCGATCCACAGCTGTATGAAGCAGCCAAGATCGATGGGGCAAATAAGTTCAGACAAATTCTGCATATTACACTACCAGGGCTTGTTCCCGTCATTCTCCTTATGTTCATCCTGCGGCTCGGGAATATGCTGGAGGCTGGGACGGAGCAAATTCTCGTCATGTACAATCCCGTCGTCTACAATGTGTCGGATGTTATCGGCACGTATGTATATCGTACGGGTCTAGGCGAGCAGAATTACAGTTTCTCAGCTGCTGTGGGGCTGTTCGAATCCATCGTAGGCTTCGTGCTCATTATTGGTGGAAACGCTCTCAGCCGGCGCTATTTGAATCGGGGGATCTGGTAATGAGAGAAGTTCAGCATACAGCTCTCTTGATGTTGCAAGTCGCCGCTTATTTGGAACCTGAACGTAAGAAGGAAGGAGGTCTGGCATAACATGAGACACCAATTGACTGCTTCGCGGAGAACAAGAACGGCCATTCGAATGTCGGTAGGGGAGCGCATCTTCCATGTGTTGAACTATCTGTTTTTTGCCCTTGTGTCGTGGACGACATTGTTCCCATTTCTCAATTTGATTGCGAAGTCGCTCAGCAGTGAGGAAGCGGTTATGTCAGGGAGCGTGTCCTTGTTCCCGGTTGATATTCAGTTCGGAACGTACTTATATGTGCTGCGCGACTCTCAATTCATGAATGCTTTCCTCGTATCGGTCACAATTACCGTGGCGGGAACGGCTCTCGGTCTGTTCATGACCGCATTAGCCGCATATCCCTTATCCAAGCCGCGTCTGCGCGGACGCAAAATATTCATCTTGATGTATGTGTTCACCATGCTGTTCAGCGGTGGTCTTATTCCTACGTATTTGCTCATGCACCGATTGAATCTGATCGATACACTGTGGGTGCTCTTTCTGCCGAGCATGGTTAGCGTGTTTAATATGCTGATTATTAAAAACTACTTCGAGTCTCTGCCCGATGAGCTGGAGGAATCGGCCAAGATGGACGGAGCATCGAATCTGACAATCTTGTTCCGCATTACGGTTCCATTGTCGCTGCCGGTGTTCGCTACCATTGCACTCTTCTTTGCGGTAGGCTTCTGGAATGATTACTTTGCCTCGATGATCTATATCAATACGGCAGAGTTGAAGCCGCTGCAATTGTACTTGAAGGAACTGCTTGCGCATTCCAATATCACATATCAGGATGGCGGGCATGTAACGAATATTGATGCGGTCATGAACACGACGCCTCAGGCTATACAGGCCGCTTCGATTCTTGTTGCAACCTTGCCCATATTGCTGGTATATCCGTTCCTGCAAAAATACTTCGTGAAAGGGGTGCTGATTGGTTCCGTAAAAGGGTAATGCGGTGAAGATATTTCGGGGGACATCCAAAAGAGCGGAGGTATGTTCATGCAACGTAAACAGGTATGGATATCATTGATTTCGATTGTGATGGTCTTGTCACTTCTCGGTTGCAACAGCGCCGGTTCAGGGCAGGGTGCGTCAGGAGGAGAAGGCGGCAAGCAGCTCCGTCAGCTGATGCAGTTCGATCGCTTCGAGCCGAATAGCGATCCGGTAGCCGTGTACTTGAAGGAGAAGACGGGATATTCCGTGAAGTATGAGATGCTTCCTGCGGAAAATGCCGACGAGAAGCTGAACCTGCTCATGGCGAACAAGGAGTCTTATGATATTATGAAGCTCGCTTCGGCCCAATACTATCAGCTTGTATCGTCTGGTGCGCTGGAGCCGCTGGATGATCTGATTGAGAAGTATGGAACGAATATGAAACAGGTTATCGGCCCAGATTCTTGGAATGGCGCCCGTTATGACGGCAAAATTTACGCTATACCAGAAACGGGCGGAGGCGGAACCTCATCGAATGCGCTCGTCGTCCGCCAAGATTGGCTCGATGAGTTGGGCTTGAAGATGCCGACGAATCTGGATGAGCTGGTGACGGTGCTGAAGACATTCAAGGAGAAGAAGAATGTAATTCCGCTGACGGGAGGCAAGATCCCTGTACATCCGGATATCGCCAGTGTGTTCGGCTTAACGACAGCTTGGTTGGAGCGGGACGGAAAGATCATTCACGCGGTTGAAGCTCCAGAGATGAAGGAATACTTGAAGTTCATGAATACGCTGTACAAAGAGGGACTAATCGACTCCGAGTGGGGCATTAATACGGCGGATAAATCGATTGAGAAGATGGCAAGCGGCAAGGCTGCCATGTATAGTCCAGGGTGGTGGATTGCTCCGAACTTGGAAAATGCACTTGCGAAGAATTTCCCAGATGCGAAGCTTGCGATTGTGCCGGTATTGAAGGACAAATCGGGGAAAGCGCGTGTAGGCACGCCGGGCAATACGATTAATTATTACATTGCAATTCCGAAGTTCGCGAAGAACAAGGAAGAAGCGGTGAAGTGGCTCGACATGAAGTTCGATAAGGATATTTTCAAGGGGATCGCTATCGGTGAAGAAGGTGTACATCACAAGTTTGAAAATGGAGCCTACTCGCCGATTCTGCCGAAGTTCGCAGATGAGCGTACAAATGCAAGCTCATTCTTGACGGGTGTGGACGAGAAGAACTATCCGATCTACTGGCAGGCGAGATTAAAGAAAAACCCAATCGTTGAAAACTACTTCAACACATTCCAGAAAAATGCGGAGGGCCTGTTAATCGCTGATCCACTCGGTTCAGCGCCTCCAATGCCGGATATCTCGAAGAACGTGCAGCGGTTGAACAAGTATCAAGAGGACACGTTCATTAACTATATTAGCGGAACGGAACCGCTCGACAATTATGACCAGTTCCTCGCGGAATGGCATGCACAGGGTGGGGCGGATATGGTGAAGGCAGCGAATGATTGGTATGCGAAGCGTTAAGCATGAAAACTGAGACCTGTGTACACAAGCAAAGGGGATGGCCCGAGATTCAAGGGCCATCCCCTTTTATGGATGATGGGGAAGCTTATTACTGCGTCCTCACGATGTGAACGAGAAATCGATGAGGAAGGAAGTTCATCGACCGAAGAAGTTATTTCATTCATTGAAGGAAAATGGATTAATACATGAATCAAAGAAATACAAAGAAAACGGGAGATCGTAAATGTTGCGATTCGCCCGTTTTTTTTGATGTTCCACGGAAGTGAAATCGCCGCTCAAGGCTGAATTTGGCCGAATATGGCGGCCTAGGGGCTGGACTGTTGAACAAAATCCTAGCTTTGGTACATATAAGAACAAATACCGCCACTAAAAAAGATAGAAACTCTTCCATTTTTTTGTTGGGCAGTGTTACACTTTATTTACTATACTTTGAATTTCTTAAGTGAATCCGAGGTGAAATACAGCTATGAAAAATAGAAATGTTACAGGTATTGTATTGGCCATAATTTATTGTATTGTCCTTTTTGTGATTTTAACTGATGCACCCCCTGGTGAAGCTCCAAATAATCCGCTATGGGTATACTCAATGATTCCACTTGGAGCTGTTGTAATTACCTTCCTCTTTGATTATGTCATCAAGTTCGATTTGTTCGATTTCTTCAAAAAAAGAAAGAATGAAAAAGAATGAATGGAGGAAAAAATGATAGAATCAAAAATTTTCAAAACATTTCTTGCAGGAGTTCTGCTCTCTACATCTATTTCAATTCCAGCCAAAGTAGATGCTAATAAAGAAAAGTATGAAAACCTGCAAACCGGCCAATAAAAGAACCCTCCAAAACTAGAATTCTGGAGGGTTCTTTTATTTATGTCATTAGGTTGATTAAGTCCTGGTTCCTATGCTGCGGGAAGAATCGATGCGATGCTTCCTTGGCTGCTTATACAGGCCTTGTAGAAGGCCATTGCAGTACAATGCCGAGCTGCTGCAGCTGCTTCTGAAAGGCGCTAAGATGCTTCTCGTCACTGCGCACAGCACGCGGCACAATACCTTGATTCAGTGCATATGCAGCCAGTGCGCCAGCTGATTCGCCAATGTTCCATTCTGCTGGATGCACGCGGTAACAGCCATTGGTAATATGCGTTGTTCCGATATTTTTACAGGCGGGAATCAGATTGTCCATGCGAATCGGAAGCAAGCTCCCTAACGGAATTTGGAACGGCAAGGAGGAGATATCGATATAGTTTTTGCCTCCGGTCGACGGATGAAGGTCAATCCGATAGCATCCGATGCCAACGGAATCAGCAAATGTCTCAGCAGGCTGACCAGGACGACAGTCGGTGGCTATGTGCTGCTCAAGCACAGTGAATTCTGCTTGAATCCGTCTTGATTCCCGTACATAAGGATACATGGCGAATCCGTCTGCTGTGCCGGCGACATCCGGCCGCAATCGCAGGCCCGGATAGCCGACGCCTCCGTCGGGACGCGGTGCTTCTGTCTGCAGCCAGTACAGAAGCGATAGGCTGAGCTGCTTGGCATCGAATAGGCTCCGCTGCTTCTCCTCTTCGCTTACATCGATAATCGAACCAAGCCAGTAGTCATTCTGCGGCCAATTGACGACCGACACCGGAGTAGGGAGTACTCCAGACGTTTGATCATACAGAGAAGGGTTCGTAATTTGCCGATAATGGAACAGCGGGAACTTCCCTGTCTCCCAGAAGAGGGAGTAGGTGATGGGCTCCAGCGTCGTTGGCTTAACTGCCGTCCAGCTTAGCAGGCGATCTGGCCAGAACGAAGGCTGATATTGGCTCCAGAAGTCATAGCGTGCAGGCTTCGGAATTGTATGATCGCCTTCCTTGTCATAATCAACGGCGTAGCAATAAGTGAAGCCCTGCATATTCTGCGGTTCAGGGTCGCCCGGCACGGCGTGCGGTTCGCCAGTATCACGCTGCGATTCTGCACCTGTGACATACTCTGTACCCGAGAGGGCAAGCAAGTCTCCGCATTCGGTTGCGTCGAGGAAATACGCCCCAGTTAGGACATATTCGTTGCCAGCTGCATCCTGAGCGGTCACCGCACGGATGCGGTCGCCATCAACCTCGGTATTGGTAGCGCGGCATTGCGTCAGAATGGTAAGCTGTCCGTTGTTCACATAAGGGAATAACATCGACTCCAGCACAGACAGAGCTACGCGTGGATCATGGCAGAGGCGGCTTACAAGGCCGCTTCCAGGGTTCAGCTCTGGGTTCGAGCGAGCATTCATGGCCAATGGGAGATGTTCGCGATAGTAGCGGCGTATTTCATTGCGGAATTGCCTGTATGTCTGCGTGCAGCCGAATTGTTCGATCCACGGATGCTCGTCTGGCGGAACCAGTTGGCTTGTCAATTGGCCGCCGATACGGGCGGTCTCCTCCGTCAGTACCACTGTCTTACCTAATCGACAAGCGGAGAGAGCAGCTGCACAGCCTCCTACACTTCCACCAATAATAACGAGCTCGGCGTTCTTCTCCATATTCGGTGAGGGTGACACTCGATCAGCTCCTTCGCAATATTTTCCAATTAATACTTACCCCAATCAGTATAGGAAAGAATCATACTGCTTCCCATAGAATCTGATTGCTATTGTTGGTAGATTGAATGCTAGTTGACTGAAGTAGGGAGAGTATGCGGATTGGTGTCTAATTTTCCAGGCCGGTTCGTTGCATAAAAAAAGTAGACACGCGAGGCGGAAAGAGGGATGCGCCAATACGTGTCTATGTTCAGAAGGGGGGATTCCTCATGCCATAAGAAATCCGTAATTTCGTTATTGCTTGATACGTTGTTCGATCTTCGCTGTAATGTCTTTCTTCTCTTTCATGTACTGCTCCACGACTTCGTAGAGGGTCACGCCTGTATCAAGTGACTTCTTATCCTTAAACATGGCATAACCGTCGCCACCGGCGATTAAGAAGTCATTTACAGCTACGCGGTACGTTTTGTCGGCTTCCACCGCTTTACCGCCAACCTTCACATCCGATACACGGCTTCCTTTTGGCTTTTTGATGTCGAAGGAGAATGTGATACCAGCAACTTGAGGGAAGCGGCCGGAACCAGCTTCGATCTCGCTAACGCCATTTTCCAAGGCTGCTGTCAAATCACTGCCCTTCGCCTCAACAACAGCAAGTGTATTCGGGAATGGAAGCACATCATACAAGTTGCGCTTCGTAATATCGCCCTTCATGATGGTTGTGCGAATACCGCCTGAGTTCGTTATGGCCAGATCGGCTTCGAATCCAGGCATTGTACGCGTGCGCGCCAGCATGGCATCTGCTACTAAGTTGCCCATAATCGTCTCCTGCTTCCGCACTCTGGCACGATCGCCGTCCAGATCTACGCTTGCAGTAGCAATTTTCTCGTTCAATAGGGAGTCGGTTTCTTTCTTCAGAGATTCAACAATGGCAGCTACTTCTAGATCTGGCTTCGTCGCTTCATCGTACTTGATCAGTCCACCGGAGAAATGAACCAAATCCTTGCCGTGGTAGTATAGATCAACACGGCCAAGCGATTTCGCATATTCCCAGTCCTGCACAATATAAGTACCGTTGACGAGTTCAGGCTGATCCACTGGTGTATGCGTATGTCCGCCTACAATGATGTCGATGCCTGGAACCTGCTTGGCCATTTCACGGTCATAGGATATTCCTGTATGGCAGAGGACGATGACATGGTCAGCTTCCTCGCGCAGCTTCGGTACCCATTCCTTCGCGACTTCGATCGGATCCTTGAACGTCAAGCCCTTGACGTTGTCAGGATGCGTAACGATTGGTGTATCTGCAGTGACCAATCCAAGAATCGCGAATTTCTTGCCGCCGACCTCTTTCATGACGTACGGCTGCAGGAGGTTCTTCCCTTGTGCATCGAATACGTTCGCAGCGAGTACAGGGAATTTGAACATCTTCGTCAGTTTCGTAAGCTGCTCGTAGCCGAAGTCATACTCATGGTTGCCGGACGCCATGAAGTCATAACCAAGCGCGTTAGCCAGCTTTGTTGCGGTTTCCCCTTTGGACAGGTTCACATAAATCGTACCTTGAATCATGTCGCCTGCATCCAGCACCATGGAATTCGGGTTCTCTGCACGAAGCTCCTTCATCAACGTAGCGAGCTTAGCGTAGCCCATTTCCTTCGCTTTCTCGTCTTCTAACATATGTCCATGCGTATCGTTCGTATGTCCGAGCGTAATATGTGTCGTAATGGCATCGCCGAGTGCTGTGAAGAACTGCTCGCGTGTCACCGTATCTCCTGTCACTGCTACATCAAGCCCTGCCTTCTTGGCTACAGCTTGCAGTGTCGCAGCAGGAACCGGACGATGGAGTTCCTTCCATTGCGCTGCATCCACGATGTTGTTCTGCTTCGCCCAAGTGAGCGCTTTGGCTGCCCATCCTTGGATGGATGGATCAATGGCTTTTACTTCTTTTTCCTTGTCTTGTACGCGGGCAATCATCGCCACTGCTTCAGCAAGTGTGACTGGGCGATCAAGCGCCAGGCCATCATTGGATCCGGTTATGTAGCTTTTCGATTGCATCCATTCCAGGTGGTTAATTGGGTTCACAGGTGCTGCAAATAATGATCCAGCGAATAGAGTACTAATCAATGTTGTCAGAACTGCGGCAGTACCTAGCTTTTTCTTATTCATAAACGGACCTCCATGCTTGCTTCATATTTGAAATGTATATGTAATAGATATGAGTGATATATGTATCGTAGGACACGGGGGTTGGGAGATTGTTAACTAGAACCTAAGAAATTGTAAATTTCAACTTCGTCGATGTAGGGGGACTTTGGCGTTGTTATGTTGCACGCTGGGCAGCCCGATGGGCTTAATTTCCCCCAAATCAAAACAAATGATTGGATATGCTTGAATAGAATTCATTTCGTTCGAGGAGTGGATGTAGATAGATGCATGCTGAAATCAAATTCATTCATCACGTCGGCCATGTAGTCTCCGATATGGAAGCTGCGCTTGAGCTGTACAGAAAACTGGGATTTGTGTGTTCGCCGCCGTCCTATCCGGTGATGTCCGAAAATGAAGGAGAACCGTCGAAGCCGTTCGGAGCGGCTAATGCGCATGCCGATTTTGCAGGCAGTTTCATCGAAATCGTAACCGTTGCCCAACAAGGCGCGAGGATTCCTGACAATGCCCAGCTCATCCCGCTGCAGGCATCGCCGGACGTGCTGCAAGCAATAGTCGAGAAAATCAGACGGACTGTCGATACCATCTCTAGATGTCTGTCTCGTTATGAAGGAGCGCATATTCTTAGTTTCGGTACCGAGGACGCTGACAAGACAGCGCATCGTTTCAAAATGAGAGGAATCGGGCATAGCGGCGTTAACACCGTGCAGCGGCCTCTTGAGGTATCCAAGGGAGAGGTGATTCAATTGGTTCCCGTTCGTTATTTGGAAATCGACGGGGACAATGTACTTGAAGGGCGTCTGGCCGTAGCGGAAAATCCACCCTCAACCATCATGGAAAAGCAAGTGCACCCCAGCCATCCGAATGGAGCCACGGATCTGGTCGAATCAATCCTATGCGTAGACGATTCCGAACTAGACGAATTAACTCGGCGATATGGCCGGTACTTGGAATGTGAGGCTCAGACAGATGGAGTGGCACATTTTTTTAATTTGGAAAAGGCTCGTATCACGATTGTCCCCGAATCGAGGCTATCAGAGCTTCTGCCGGGAGAGACGGCACCCCCAGTTCCGGGATTTGTCGGGTATGTAGTAGCAGTACGTGATATCTCCCACACCCGATACTATCTTGAAAGGAATGGTGTGCCGGTAGTCGAGATGGCTTCGGGTGACCTCTTCATACCAGCTGCTTCGGCACTTGGTACTGCTATCGTGTTTAGGAAAGTAGCCGCAGAGGGGAAGCAGGATATTCGTTCACGAAAAAACCGCCCCCATCTCATGACAGATAGGGGTGGTTTGTCATAGAACTCAAAGGCATAGGCCATTGAACCTTCAAAAACCTACAGCTCATCGAAGCCGTTGTCATCGCCGACCTTGCCGTAAGTGCGGGACTTCGCTTCGAAGAAGTCGGTCTTCGTTGCATTCAAGGCTTCGTCCGAGAAAGGCTTAATCCACGGCATGCAGTTTACGTCAACGCCTTCATACAGCTTCTCCATACCGATAAGGCTTAACCGGCGATTGGCAATGTGCTTAATGTAATCCGACAATTCATGCAGATCAATGCCGCGTACCTGCTTGAGCGTATAATGGGCCCAGTTGGTTTCCAATTGTACAGCACGGTCAATCGTATCGTACACAAATTGGCGGTTAGTCTCGGTATTCAACTCTGGGAAGTCCACAAGCAGCTGCTTGAACACCTCACCGAAGAAGTAGCAATGCTGGTTCTCATCACGCTGAATGTAGGAGATCATTTGGCTCGTCGCCATCATCTTCTGATCCCGGGCTAAATTGTAGAAGAAAGCGAACGTACTATAGAAGAAGATCCCTTCCAATATCAGATCCGCTACGAGTGCTTCAAAGAACGTCTGAGGTGTTGAATTATCGCGGAATGTCTGATAAATGTCCGCAATGAATCGGTTCCGTTCAAGCAGCACACGATCATGTTTCCAATATTCGAAGATATCCTTCTGCTCTTGCTCGGATACGAGAGAGGACAGTACATAGGAATACGATTGGTTATGCACGACTTCCTGCTGCGCAATGATAGCCGATATGGCTTCTAGCGATGAGTCAGTGAAGTAGTTCTTCACATCACCGACAAACATCGTCTGCATGGAATCGAGCACAGCAAGCAGCGAGATATTGATTTTAAATGCATGCTTCTCTTCTTCGTCTAACAGCGGGAATTGCTGCGCATCCTTCGCCATCGGAATTTCATCCGCAATCCAATGATTTTGAAGGAGTACTTTGTACAATTTATACATATGCGGCATACGAATGTCGTTCCAATTCAATATGCCGGAGCATTCGCCTAGAATAATTCGTGTCGATTGATTCGGTGCTTCTGTATTGAAGATGAGCTGCCGATTCAGCTCACGATCTAACAATGTCATAGAACTCTTCCTCTCTATACACCTTATTCCCCGTGCACAATCATGCACAAATTGGTTGCTGTCAAAGTCAACCAGTAGGAAAGGGCTGTGCTGCTGTATGTAACGTTCAGTAGCCCTTCCCGATCTTATGAACGGATTTCCGTAACAGTGCGTGTTCAAAAAGGCCACTTCATGATTTACTTCGTGATCAAAAGCGGACTTTTTGAACAACCTCTAACAGTGATTCGAGTCCGTCGCTGGACAATGGGTGCGTTACGAGCTGCACGCTTCGCATTCTTCCACGGTTAATGCTTGACTGCGCACGTAATACGTTGACTTCAGCCCAGCCTTCCATGCATGGAGATGGAGAGAAAGAAAGTCTACAGCGCGAATATCCGGACGTACATATAAGTTGAAGCTCTGTGCTTGATCGATATGGCGCTGACGTGCCGCTGCCATACGAATGGACCAGTTCTGGTCGAGACGGAAGGCTGTCTTGTAATACCACATTGTCTTCTCCGATAGATCCGGAGCAGGATTGGCAATCTTGTACGTCGTCTTCTCCTCATAGCTAAGCAGGTCATAGACTGGATCAATGCTTGCCGTTGAGCCCGCAATAATGGAAGTAGAACCGTTCGGAGCTACCGCCATCAGCCATGCATTGCGCATGCCGTTCGCCTGTACCTTATCCGCAAGTTCTTGCCACTGTTCGGTCGTCACGAATTTGCCTTGGTGGGTGCCTGTTGTATATTCTCGATCGGAGAAATAGCGGCCGTTCTCCCATTCCGATTGAGCGAAGAGCGGATATGCTCCTTTTTCCTTAGCAAGCTCCATGCTGGCCTGAATCGCTAGGTAGTTGATCTTCTCATAGAGCGCGTCATTATATTGCACGGCTTCTTCGGACTCCCACGCGATGCCTTCTAGGGCAAGCAGGTGGTGCAGGCCGAAGGTTCCAAGTCCAATTGCGCGATAGCGGCGGTTCGTATGCTGCGCCTGAAGCACCTCAATGCGATTAATGTCGATAACATTGTCGAGCATGCGTACCTGAATTGGAATAAGTCGCTCCAGAATATCGGCACGCACAGCACGTGCTAGATGGACTGAGTTCAGATTGCATACGACAAAATCACCAGGGATCTTGCTAATAATAATGCGAGACTGTCCATCCTGAGTGGTCAGCTCCTCTTGCTCAACGAGGGTAGGCGACATATTCTGCATGATTTCCGTACACAGGTTGGAACTGTAGATCATGCCATGCGCCTTGTTCGGATTCGCGCGGTTCGCGGCATCCTTATAGAACATGTACGGTGTTCCTGTCTCTAGCTGCGACTTCAAGATACGCTTCATAATGTCGATCGCAGGCAGTGTAATGCGCGGCAGGTTTGAATTCGCAACTGCCTCGGCGTATTTATCGCGGAACTGGCCTTGACCACGCTGCTCGTCGTAGAAATCCTCAAGTCCAAGTGGGCGTCCATGGTTATCCTTCCAGCCCATGATCTTCTTCACTTCGTGAGGGCAGAACAGATGCCAATCCTCCCGGTTCTCCACCGCCTCCATGAACAGATCCGGCAAGCTCACCCCGTGGAAAATATCATGCGCCCGCATGCGCTCATCCCCGTTGTTCAGCTTCAAATCGAGGAAGGACAGAATATCCTTGTGGAACACGTCCAAGTACACTGCGATCGCGCCTTTGCGTGTGCCCAATTGGTCGACGCTGACGGCTGTATTGTTAAGCTGGCGAATCCAAGGGATAACACCTGAGCTTGTATTTTTATGTCCGCGAATATCGGAGCCGCGTGCCCTGATCTTGCCGAGGTATACGCCGATACCGCCGCCCATCTTGCTGAGGCGGGCTACATCGGTGTTGGACTCGAAGATACCCTCCAGCGAGTCATCTACTGTGTCGATGAAGCAGCTGGATAATTGTCCGGCCACCTTCTTGCCTGCATTCGCCATCGTCGGTGTAGCAGCGGTCATGTATAGATTAGCCATTGCCCAGTATGCTTCTTTAGCCAGCTCTACTCGGCGCTCTGCCGGCTCCTTGTGCATCAAGTACATAGCAATGATCATATAACGTTCCTGCGGCAGTTCCATCGTGCGGCCTTCGAAGTCAGTGGCGAGATACCGCTCTGCTAATGTCAGAAGTCCAATGTAGTCGAAGATAAGATCGTGCTCCGCTTGAATGGATTGTCCAAGTTCTCGAATTTGTTCAGGTGTGTAAGCTTCCAGCAATTCTTGACGGTAAATCCCAAGATCGCATAGACGAGAGATAAGCTTGTAGAAATCTCCGTAAGGCTTATCCGGATATGCCTTATAGTTGCGATGGAGGGCGGCCTCCTTATATAGCTTCGTTAATAAGGAATGTGCGGCAACGAACTTCCAATCCGGTTCTTCCTTCGTCACTAATTCCAACGCAGTCATCATGCTGGCTTGGGTAATATCTGCAGCCTGTACGCTGCTGCTGCGCAGCTTCGACAGCAAACTGCGGTACCAGCGCTCACGATCAAGCTGAGGGTAGGGAGCCATCATTCGCTCTCCGTAGCGCTTAATGCGATCCGCATCGAACGCAAGGGAGCGATTGTTAGGTTTGTGAACGGTGTGGACGATAGGTGTAGTCGTCTGCATTCGTGAGTATTCCTCCTCGAATATCGAATTGAGATGGAGCTTAGCTATCTATGTCGGAGTCGTTCAGAAGAAATAAAACTTCAAGTTGAGTGCTGGTTATGTATCCAAGATAAAGGGCTGATAATAGGCCTGAATGAAGCACTCTTCTGTCTAAGCGCATAAGAACAGCGCGTGCGCCATGCATGGACGCACACCTTCATCATTCTCGACATTCCGATATGGCTTATACAAGTTGTCATCTACCTAGCGATTGTTACCAAGCTCCAAAAACGAACCTCGAATACAGCGTAAGGGTTATCCGTTGTTGCTGTTCTCGAGGCCATTTGCACTTTATGCGTATTGGTAGTAGTAATTCCTTAACAATCACAACATGTAGATATTCCTTTGTAAATATACTACAACATATAGGGTAAGTAAATAGGCGCAAGGTGATAAATGTCACTGGTTTTGGAGTGTTACATTGGCAAAATTCCTTGCCAGCAGGCTTGTCCGAGGGATGTAAGCGGGGGGCAAAAAATATTTTTTTACTGCGATTCCTTGCTGAGGGAAGGATGGAGGGAGATGTTGTGAACGCATATGGTGAAAACCCTGTTTGTCCACGTACAGTGGACATAACAGATTCCAGTTGATGTCGAATAAAGAGGAAAAAGGACGGCAGCCAGAGTTTGTGCGACATTTCATTTGAATGCATTATCGATGTACTGGCTGCACGTATGTATGGGAAGAGGGTTGAACTGTACTCTCTTTTTCCCGCTGAATCGATCACGGAGTAGAGGCACATTCGATATAAAATACATATAGAAATTTTCTTAGATTTAGTTTGCAGGAAGTGGACTTGCGGGATTCCTCCAGCTCTCGCATTCGCAGGCGTACTTCTTGAAAATCGAACAAACGCGCCGCGAAGTATTCAAAGGTGGGGTTGCCGTAATCGCTCAATCCGATAGAGGACAAGTTAGTAAGCGCTTGCAAAGTTAATCGTCTAATTCGCTGTTCTGTTGCACGCACATCGCGCTTGAGATGATCTCCTGCAGCTTGACCGTGCGATGTTACTTGTTCGTAGATCGTTTTAAGTGGCGGCAAATCTTGAAGCAGTCGTTGTTCCTGTTCTTGTCCCTTCAGCCATTTTACAATCCGAATCATATCAGGGGCACCAGCTTCCCCGACAACCCCTAGTTGCAGGAGCAGTGATCTGGCTTGCTGTTCTATATTCTTCTCCTGTTGCACAGGTGCTTGCCCCTGCCATGCATGCAGGGCTTCCGTTCCAGATACTTCGAAGACGCGAAGTGAATTTCGGATAGATTGCATGGATTTCTCCAATCGCAAATGGTCGGATACGCGCCGAAGAACAGACAACACCTCCAAGCGATTGATAGGCTTTTGGATGAATGTGTCCACCCCTTGTTGGTAGGCCTCGCCGATCATTTCTTTGTTTTCGACTTGGGAGATCATGATGAAGCGGCCGTTGTAATCATGTTCGCGCAGTGACTTTACCGTCTCAATTCCATCGCGACCCGGCATAAGCAAGTCAATGATGACAATGTCTGCATGGCTGACAACCTCTGCCGATACATAGGAGCCGTCACCGGCCTCGCCGACGACTTCGCCAAGACCACTTTCGCTAACGATCCGCATAAGCATTTTACGAATAGCAGGGTCGTCCTCGACAAGATAGAATTTTAACAAGTGAACACCCTCCTCTCAAGTTAAATGCTCTACAGGAATCCGAATTTGAAAACATGTATGTCCGGGAGTGCTGGTTACGTCAATGTCGCCCTTGAATAGCTGGACGATGTCAGTGGCATGCGATAAGCCAATGCCTGTTGAAGAGTTACCCTCAGCATCGAATTTAGTTGTATATCCGGGATGGAAGATCAGTTCAAGATCGTCTGCCGAGATGCCAGGCCCGTCATCGATGATAGAGAACAAGAGGAGCCCGTCATGCAAATCAACCTGCAAATCGATTCGACCTTCCTGTGGTATCGCTTCAACAGCATTGGATGCAATGTTGTTCAACACAGAGAGAAGCGGATAGATCTCGGTGGTAGAGAGATTCATGTTGCAGCTGGAATGTAAATGGATCTGCTTTCCGAGCAGCAGGCCGTAGTTGGTATTTGCCCTTACGACCATGGCGCATAATTCAGCAATCTGAATGCGTTTGGAGAGCATGCGTTCCTGATGAATGATTTTGAATAGGCCAGATAGAATGCGCTCGGAGTCTTTCTTCAGCTCATGTACATGCTTGGCAATCTGCAATGCTTGTGCTGCATCTGCATAGAGCCGCTGCTTGAGCGATTGATACAGCCGATAGCTTTCGCGCGTAATTTCTTCAATATGGGACATGGACTTGCGTAAATAGAACGCTTCTTCGAACAGATCGGAATTGATCATCATGAGACGTTCCAATTCCAGACGACGCTGTTCTGCCTGTGCCCGAACTTGTCGAATGGCCAGCATATTGCACAGACCTACGGCGAAGAAGCTGCGCAGCAGGCCAACGAGAATGATGAGCAGGTATTCCTGATAGCTAATGTTGGACGGAGTGCCCGAGGCAATGCGAACGAGCAGCTCCACACCATTGGATGCCATATCGGCAAGTGCGCCGTATATCGCGACCTTCACATGATATTCCACATTCGCTTTCAATTTGAGCAGGGAGATGATGGCGGCGAAGGTGACGTAGTAAAAAAATACAGGCATGTGCTGTGCAAATCCAAGAGGAATGGGGATATCATAGAGCAGCAATCCAAGCGCGATCCGGAATACGACAACGAATGCCCCTACTGAGATACCCGTGGCAAGCACAGGAACCGAGAACCACAGCAGCCCGAAAAAGAAGGCCATGATGCCGAGCGAAAAGCGAAAATCACCGCCGAATGGGGTGATTTTCATCTCACCGAGCAGCCCTGTGGACAATAATATGATGCTCCAAATAAGCAGCCTCTGGTCACGCAATCGAATATGAACACTCCTTTCCGCAAGCTCCGATACTGCACGTGTATGCTGATGCCTCTTCTTATCGTACCGGAAAAGAGGGTATGTTGTCTTGTAGAATTATCCATATTCAGGAATGTTTGTGCTCCAGCCTGCGTGAGGCGAGGGATAACAAGTAATTGACTATGCAATAGAGCAGGGCGGCAAACAAGAATGTTGGAATGACGTAATTGATATTTTGCCCATTAATGATCTGCACATGGTTCATCAATTCCGGCAAGGCAATGACGACGGCGAGTGAGGTATCCTTCAATAGCGAGATAAATTGGCTGACGATGGGCGGAACCATTCGCCGAAGCGCGATGGGAAGAACAATATGTCTTAGCGTCTGAGTCATAGTTAGCCCGGATGAGCGTCCTGCTTCGAGGAGTCCTTTTTCAACTGAGTTCAATCCACCCCGTACGATTTCAGAAATCATGGCCGATTCAAAAATAACAAGTGCGACTATGGCCGCTGTGAATTTATCCAGCTTAATCCCGATCTGCGGCAGGGCGAAATACGTAAAGAAGATGATCAACAATAGGGGCAGGTTACGAATGATCTCCACCACGATGGCAAATAGCTTGCCTAGAATGGGGACTTGGGCATACCGAACGGTTCCGACTATGACGCTGATGATAAAGCTAATGATGATGGACACTATGGCGACTTGTAAGGTGATGAGGGCGCCTTGTAGCAAAAACTGCATATTAACGGGGGACAACGCTCCAATGAAATCCATTATGCTTCGACTCCCTTCACACCTTGATATTTATGTTCCAAATAACGAATACCGAAGCTGAGCGGAATCGTCAGCACCAAATAAAACATCGCGGCAAAAATATAGGTGCTAAACGTGTCGAATGTATCGGAATTGATTAAGTCAGCTTGATACATGATGTCTGTAGCGGACAGAACAGTGAAGATGGATGAGTTTTTGACCAAGTTCAAAAATTGGTTGCCGAGCGGCGGAATAACCAACTTGACGGCCTGTGGCAGGATGATATGCCACATCGCTTGTGTATAGGTCAGTCCGGAAGAGCGAGCAGCCTCCATCTGTCCCTTAGGGATCGCCTGAATTCCAGCACGGATCACTTCCGCAATGAAAGCAGAAGTATATACGGTCAAGGCAGTAAGACCCGCCACAAATGGGATAAGGACGGTGCCAATTACGAGCGGAAGCCCGACCAGCGTAAAAAAGGCAATGAGCATCAGTGGGATGTTGCGAATAAATTCAACATAGATCGTACCAAGCCATTGAAGCGGCTTGACGGGTGTGATGCGAAATACCGCGATGATTGCACCTAGAATAAAGCTTGCCACGAGTGAAATCAGGCTGGCAGCCAGCGTGCCTCCCAGCCCGATCAAGTAGCGATCCAGATGCTCGCTCAGAATCGAAAAGTTGATAAACATCAATGTTCCTCCCTCGTTGGTAGGCTGGATGAACCCGAAAGAGGGGATGAGCGGCCAGCGCTTATCCCCTCACCGGAATCCGTACGGACATGACGGTCTGTTAGTTTGGCTTTTTGCCGATCCATTTCTCGTATATTTTGTCGTATTCACCGTTCTCCTTCAGCTCTTTCAAGGTGTCGTTCACGGCTTTAACTAGTTCTGCTTCTCCCTTGCGAATGCCGATGCCATAAGGCTCTTCTGTAAATGTCTCATCCAAGACACGGAAGTTGTTGTCCTGCTGAGCCATTCCATACAGCAGGGCGTTGTCAGTCGTCAACGCATTGCCCTGCTTAGCCTTCAAGGCTGTAAATGCTTCTGCATAATTTTCAAACTCCAGAATTTGCGCGTCAGGTGCAGATTCGCGAATGTTTTTGGCGGATGTAGAGCCTTTGGCTGTGAGTACCTTGGAATCATTGGTCAAATCCTTAATGGAGTTAATAGGGCTGTCAGCAGGGACAAGCAGGGACTGGCCGGCTGTAAAATATACATCTGAGAAATCAATCTCTTTTTTGCGCTCGTCGGTTATCGTCATGGTTGCGATAATGAAGTCTATGTCGCCATTTTTGAGCATTGGAATCCGTGTCTTCGATGTCACCTCCATGAACTCGATCGCATCCTCATTGCCCAGCACTTTTTTGGCAATTTGTTTCGCAATATCAATGTCCAAGCCTTGCACCTTTCCGGTGGCAGGGTCTTTCAGTCCAAATAGGTTCAGGTCATACTTCACGCCGGCAATAATTTTGCCCCGATTTTTGATTTTTGCAAGGGCGTTTTCTCCTTCAGAGGCTTGATTTCCGCAAGCGGATAAAGCGCTTACAATAAAGGCGGCTACAATTGTCATGCTCATCAATTTCATCCAACGTTTCATGGGATATACACTCCTTTTCATCGCTTATCATTTAGTGATTCAGTATCCGGCTAAGGAATAGCTGGGCACGCTCTTCGCGCGGTTTTGTAAAAAAGGAAACAGGCTCTGCTTCTTCGACAATCCTTCCCTGATCCATGAACACGATGCGATCTGCTACTTCCTTGGCGAAGCCCATCTCATGGGTAACGACGACCATCGTCATGCCTTCCTTCGCAAGCGTCCTCATAACGTCGAGCACTTCTCCGATAGTCTCAGGATCGAGTGCCGATGTAGGCTCATCGAACAGCATAATTTTGGGCTTCATCGCGAGTCCTCGCGCAATGGCAACACGCTGCTGCTGACCACCAGACAGCTGAGAAGGATAGGAGTTCGCCTTATCAGCAATGCCAACTTTGTCCAAATACAGTCTTGCTGCTTCCTCTGCTTCTTGCTTAGACATGCCTGCTACCTTTATCGGGGCGAGTGTAATATTTTGCAGCACCGTTTTATGCGGATACAGGTTGAAGTGCTGGAAGACCATGCCGATATTGCGCCGCAGTCGATTAATGTCAGTAGACTTGTCGTTTACGCGTATCCCGTCGACAATGAGCTCGCCGTCGGTAATCGTTTCGAGCCGGTTAATGCAGCGAACCATCGTGCTTTTCCCCGAACCGCTTGGGCCGATGACGACAACGACTTCCCCTTGCTTGATCGATAAATTAATGTCCTTAAGCACATGAAAGCTGCCGTAATGCTTATTGATTTGATGGAAATGTATCATGGGCCTCCTCCTTTCGCCGATCTATGGATTCGGATGCGGTATAGCACACAGCGTAATGGAAAAACAACTGAAAATGACGGAATCCTACAGCCTGGGTGTAAAAAAATTTTTTGAGTTATGCGGTTGACAAACGAGAAGTGCCGTAATACATTGTATGAGGAAAAACAAACAAGCTTTGTTAGGTGAGGCTCCTATACGAACAGAGGCCACTGCCCAGAAATATCGAGAGATGCCCATGGGTAGAACAGGAATTGTCGGATTAAGGCTCTTCTTAAGGTGGCTAAGGGAATGAATCCCTTTACGTTGTATAGTGCTGAAGCTCGACGAGGAGGGCTGGAACGGGATAGGCAATATCCCAGTTCTTTATTGGCGCATGCGTAACCCTTCGGCGAGCCGAAGGGTTTTTTTCGTATGATGAATCAATTAGACAGGAAAAGGCGGTGATTACGCATGGACGGAAGCCCGAGTCCGAAGACACAATTGCATAGCTTTGTGAAACCTTGGAACGGGAGAACCTTGATTCTCCTTGCTTTCCTATGCGTTATTCACTTGCCGACACCGATACATGGGATGGCTTATTTCGTCATGTAAGGAAATGGAAGTGTCGTTCAGAAGTACTGCACTTCCGTTGCTCCGCGATGAAATTCGTTCAGCCCGACCGTAACCGGCTATATACTTGTGGAGAATGACAGCTTTGATTGGTGATCGAAGATCATGTCATATCGGCAGCAGGGTACTCGTATGTGCGTTTGTACATGGAGTATTCAGACTTTGGATAGTCGAGGTCTGCTGGTATGAACCATATCCACAAGCGAGTGACATCCGTGAAAAGATGAGGAATTTCCCCTCTTGTGCGGAAGAAGTATGCGCATGCAGACAGCAAGGAAATGAAGGTTCGGGTCATGCAGACCTCCCTGTAGGCAGGGAGGTCTTTTTGCGCGTACTTTGGTGCATGAGAAGGAGGAATTCACTATGGAAATGAAGGTTAATCAAACTAAACGTAAATGGCCTAAATATGTGTCGCGCAGAGATGCAGATAAGGAAAATGCGAGGCTGGAACAGCGTCTCATCGAGGCATCGGAGTCTCATGTCGATGATGTGCTGGAAGAGTTGAAGACGAAGCCGTACGGCTTGGACGAGATGGAGGCAATGCGCCGCTTGGAGGAGTACGGCCCTAATCAGGTTGCGTATGAGAAGCCGCCTGCTTGGTACATTCAGCTGCTACGATGCTTCAAGAATCCATTCATTCTTGTTCTGCTCGGTCTGGACGTATTCTCGGTGCTTACGGATGATACAGAGGCCGTTATTATTATTTCGACAATGGTCACGATCAGCATTATCATTACGTTCACGCAGGAATTCCGCTCTTTGCGCACAGCGGAGAAGCTGAAGGCGATGGTGAAGACGACAGCCGCAGTTATTCGCGGCGGGCAGAGCCGTGAGATTGATATGGAGCAGCTCGTTCCTGGGGATATGATAAGGCTCGCGGCAGGCGATCTCATTCCTGCAGATATCCGCCTTCTGTCTGCCAAGGACTTGCTTGTTATGGAGTCGGCGCTGACGGGAGAAGCGATGCCGGTAGAGAAGCGGGATATTGGGGTCCTGCCTGAACAGCGCCGCATTAAGGCGATTAAGACAGCTAAGCAGGCGTTGGAGCTAGATAATATGGCGTACATGGGGACGACGGTTGTCAGCGGATCCGCGACAGCAGTTGTCATTGCGACAGGCTCGCAAACGTACTTTGGCGCTATGGCGCATAGCTTGGTCGGAGCACGGCCCATGACGAGCTTCGAGCGCGGCATCAATAGTGTCAGCTTCGTGCTTATTCGCTTTATGCTGGTGATGGTGCCGATTATCTTTTTCATCAACGGATTCTCGAAGGGCGACTGGTGGGATGCGCTGTTCTTCGGATTGTCAGTCGCAGTAGGGTTAACGCCGGAAATGCTGCCCGTCATTGTGACGTCAAATCTGGCGAAGGGTGCGATGGCGATGTCGCGCCAGAAGGTAGTCGTGAAGCGGCTCAATGCGATTCAGAATTTGGGCGCGATGAATGTGCTGTGCACGGATAAGACAGGAACCTTGACGCAGGACAAAATTATACTGGAGAAGCATTTGAACATCCATGGGGAAGAAAGTGAACAAGTGCTTCGGTACGCGTACTTGAACAGCCGATATCAGACAGGGCTCCGCAATCTGCTCGACCATGCGGTCGTAGAGCGGGCAGAAGAGCAAGGCCTTGCAGGTCTGGATCTGGATTATACGAAGGTTGACGAGATTCCATTCGACTTCAATCGCAGACGGATGTCTGTGGTCTTGTCTAGAAAGCAAGGGGAACATGTTCTGATCTGCAAAGGCGCAATGGAGGAAATGCTCTCAATCAGTGATTCCATGCTAGATGGCAAACAGGTCGTTGGCTTGGAGCAGGATATGAAGCAGCAGTTGCTGCGCAAAGCGAATGAAATGAACGAAGATGGGCTTCGCGTCATTGGTGTAGCGATGAAAGTTCTGCATGATGGAAGTTCCCGTGAATCCTACAGTGCTGCTGATGAGCAAGGGCTTGTATTCGCTGGCTATATCGGCTTCCTGGATCCGCCGAAGGATAGTACGGCCCCTGCAATTGCAGCGCTGCTTGAGCATGGGGTAGCTGTGAAGGTGCTGACTGGAGATAACGATGTGGTGACGCGCAAGGTGTGCCGCGATGTGGGCATCGACACAGGTCGTATTGTGCTAGGCAAGGAAATTGATGAGTTGAGCGATACGGCGCTTGCGGAGCTGGCTGACAAGACGACGGTATTCGCGAAGCTGAATCCGATGCAGAAGGCGCGGATCGTTCGTGCCCTGCAGGCGAAGGGGCATACGGTCGGATTTATGGGTGACGGCATTAACGATGCAATCTCTTTGAAGGAAGCGGATATTGGCATATCGGTTGATACTGCGGTGGATATTGCGAAGGAGTCGGCAGATATTATTCTGCTCGAAAAGTCTCTTATGGTGCTGGAGAAGGGGATCATCGAAGGTCGCCGCACGTTCGGCAACATGATCAAGTACATCAAGATGACGGCCAGCTCGAACTTCGGCAACGTGTTCAGTGTACTCGGCGCGAGCTTGTTCCTGCCGTTTCTGCCGATGCTGCCGCTGCATCTGCTCGTGCAGAACCTGTTCTATGATGTGTCGCAGCTGTCGATTCCGTGGGACAACATGGATAAAGAGTTCTTGAAGAAGCCGCGTACGTGGGACGCGAAGTCGATTGGCCGCTTCATGCTGTTCATTGGGCCAACAAGTTCAATCTTCGACTTCCTCACTTATGGATTGATGATGTTCGTCTTCGCTGCGAATTCACCTGCAGATCAAGCCCTATTCCATTCCGGTTGGTTCATTGAGGGGCTGCTGTCGCAGACCTTGATCGTGCATATGATCCGTACGGAGAAGGTGCCGTTTATCCAGAGTCGGGCGAGCCTTCCTGTCATGCTGCTGACGGGGCTCATTATGCTGGCAGGCATTATGATTCCGTTCTCCGAATTCGGAGAAGGGATTGGCCTAGTGCCGCTACCATTGTCGTATTTCCCTTGGTTGGCTGCTATTCTGCTCGGTTACTGCATTTTGACGCAGTCCGTCAAGAAATGGTATATCCGCCGCTTCAACGACTGGCTGTAAGGATCGAGAATGTAAGGATTGACTGTAAGAACTGGCTGCAATTCAATTATCGATTCAATCTCGAACCTTGCTATCCTTTTCGATAAAAGCAAACAGATCGAGTTCAGCAGCTTCATTGCTCGAACTCGATCTGACATCATACCATCTACGATTTCTACAAGGGAGGCTATCAAAGTAACAGAGCTAACGCTAGCTAACCATGTACGTGATAGCGCCTCCGTCACTTGGTCTAACGCTGTAACATTACTGCATATTGTTTACGGTCTTCACGATATCCGATCCCGTGCCAAGCTTGTAGCCTTGGAGCTGGTAACGGATGCGGTGCTGATGATCCACGACAACAACGAGCGGGTATTCTTGCCCGTTCCATTCCGGCAAGGAAGGAAGCAGAGCTTGCAGAGCCCCTCCATCTTCATCCACGCTGTATGTTGTATGCTCCGGCATGCCCTCAAGCTTGAATTCGCCGCGATTGCGCTGCGTTTCTACCATAAGCGCAATCTGGCCTCCCCATTGATCGAGCTCTGCCTTGAGCTCGCGCAATTCTCGCGCGAGGTGCTTGGAAGGCTCCCGTTCTGGATCGAGCCATGCAAGGACGATTCCTTGCTCGGGAATATTGAGATCCGCCTGCGCGGTCATGAGTTCCCACTGATTGGCCGTCACTGTACCGAGTACCGGAACATGAATCTCTTCCTTACGGAACACGATAGGCACCGATGTTGTTGTCCCGTCTTGCACCGAGAAGAAGGTTTGGCGAACTAGCACCGTTCCGTCGCTAAGGCGAGTTCCCGTTGTCATTCGATAGTCGCCGCTCAGCACCTCGTAAGGCTTGTCGTACATATCTTTTTCACCATATGGGAAGGTCAAGGTACGGTAACTACCCTTCTCGAATCGAGAAATGGTGAAATTCAAGTAATAGGCAGCTTCTTGATCTCCTTCTCCTCGTGTAAATACGACGGAACCAGTAGCGGCAGCTTCCACAGGCGCCTCGACGGCATCCTGATGGAACAGGGCATCTTGCCACGCGCCATCCATCCAGAATTGCGGACGTGTATTCAGCGGCTCAAGTCGCGCTGGGATTCCGATGCTGCGCGCGATTGCCACGAAGCATACATCCCGGCTTACGCGATCAGCCAGCTTCAATTGGAATGCGCCGACTGGCGTAATCATGCCATTGTAGCGATCGATACGGCCTTCAAGTGTTATGTCATTGGCCAAGCGCTCAACCAGCTGCTGCGGATTGGCTGTATAGGCCGCCTTCTCCTCAGCCGTTAGATTGGCTTGGAAGAATGCGCGATAAGGCTTGATCATTTCATAATAGGCACGCGGACAGAGCACATAGGTTGCGAATAGCTCCTCATCCTTCACCTGCTGCAGATAGGGAAGGGCACCCTCCAAATGATCGCGCAGTGTCTCAATCATCGTGTCTTGTGTATCTTTCTCGTGCAGCGATTCGAGCAGTCGGAGCGGCCATTCGCCATGTTCCGGTGTGCAGGATTCGAGGAAAGACGCTATTTCATGACTGTTCCCACGTGCATGACGTAGTACCGTCCATACACGATCTGCAGGCAGGGAGAGCTTGCGCGCCAATTCCCCAGCCTGTTCTTCATTCATAAATGTAGCTTCGTATGCGGCACGTGTTGCTGTACCGTGCTGGACACGGTTATCGTTCGCCTGAAGTTCCTCGTCTGTCATCCGATCTTCACTCTTGTCTGGAATCTCTGGCGGCGGCACCATATTGAATTCTAATACTTCGTGCTCCGGTGGCTCAGACTGGAGCGTTACGGTGAAAATATCCGCATCTCCGACCGAAATATCGCGGAAGCCGTAGCCTTGCTCGTTGCGTACGTGGATAAGGAGGTCGCCATATCCCGTTGTGAATGCTACTTGTCCATCCGCGTCGGTTGGCAATGTCGTAACAGAGTAGAATTCAGCGAAATTGTACATTTGGAAATGAACTTCGGCCGGCGTTGCTTCTCCTTGCTCATTCACGACTTGTATTGTAATGGTCTTGCGCGGCGCATAATTGCCGAGCAGGTTGATCTCGGTATACCAAGGGTGGCTGGAACACGTTTCCTCGGGCCCGTTATAATCAGCAGGAACGCGCGTATGCACAAGCATGGCTCGGCGTGAAGGAGCCTTGAACCAGCCTTCGTTCAGGCGTCCCTCCGGCTCACATGCACCGAGGAAGTACCATGTGCCATCCGCCCAAGCTTCCACCCATGCGTGGTTCGAATCACAATGCGCCCAGCGCGGCGTGTAGCATTGGCGCGCCGGAATGCCGACACTGCGCAGTGCGGCGACGGCTAGTGTCGATTGTTCCCCGCAGCGGCCTAGAGCCGTACGCATCAGGGTCAGTGGAGATACGGTACGCTGATTCGTGCCGACATAGGTTGCTTTCTCATGACACCAATAGTTCGTTTCCAAAATCGCATCGATCATGGATTTATCCTTCACACGATTAACGAGCTCGTGATAAATCACTTCGCGATTGTCGTCGATATTCTCATTGTTGACCCGGTAGGGGAGGACAAAGTTCATGAAGATGTAATCTGGAATGTCTTTTCCCCAAGGAAGCGCCTGACGTGTTGCTAGAGTGCGGCGCACATGAGCTAGGAAGAAATCCCCGTTATAGTCAGCCAAGTCGTGAATTGGCATGTAGGCGTACAAGTATTTCAAGAGTAAGCGTTCTTCCCCGGTCAGCTCTTGACTGAATACACCGAACAGCTCTGTTGAACGGTGCTTGGCTAATTCTTGTTTATAATGAAACTTATCTTCGATCTGTTGAAGGAATGTGCTATCTGCGTAGCCAGTTGTACTCGTCATCTTGTTCATCAACTCCGTGTGTGGAATGTCTGTGATGCAGTGATGGTTCATGTATGATTGTTAGTCCGGTCGAACTTGGTCATTGGAACATCGGTTACTGCTACTGGTTACTGGTTACTGGTTACTGGTTACTGGTTACTGGTTACTGGTTACTGGTTATGTTATCGATAACCACAAGAAATGCAGAGAACGGATGTGCCGAAGGCTTGGAGCATGCATGCTGCGCAGCAAACCTATTCGCGCCACACCTTCCCATCCTCTTGAATGCGAATCCACTGCAGTCCGTCCTGTGACTTGGCAGACATGAGGAAGGTTCCGCTTGTTGTCTCAATGACAGGTTCAATGCTGCACACCTCTTCGTTCATTAACGCAGACAAGGTTGGTGCATAATGTCCATGCGCTGCATAATGCTGGCGCTGCCGGTAATAGAGCTTGCGCAGTTCCCACTTAATCAGCTCATCTTGCGTAAGTTTAAAGGAGGGTTCTGGCTGATTCGCCTCGGCGAAGACGACGAAGCCCCATAGCTCTGGATAATGCATATTAATAATGCCTTGCGGGCTCCATACCCAGTTACACTCTGGATAAGGGGCGTTCGTATCCGGATTGATTGTCTTTACGTACTTTCCGTTCTGCACTTCAGCACGCCACTCGACACGGGAGAAGTTAATTCGCCAATACTCCTCATGACGCGGCAAGCGTCCCTCTGGCGCACATTCCTTCAGCGCGCTCCAAGGCATGGCCACTTCAATGCTCCAACCCTTGTTGTCTGCATTTGGATTATTCACTTCGCCATCAATATGTACAGCAGTTCGAATACCGCGAATATCCCAGGAATTAATAGGTGGACCGCCATCACGGTAAGGCTTCGGCAGCAGCAAGTCCCATATCGTGTTGAAGGCGTTCATTTCGAACTCATAGTAGTTATGCGTGTCGCCGTCGGGATCAATGAAAATCTCGAAATCATTATCGTAGAAAATGACGGAATCTCGCTCCGTCAATGTCGCCCATATCTGATCTTCTTCCATTTCGGCACCGAAGTATAAATACTCGTCATCCCAAAGCATTTTGACCCGTGTGCGCTTGAACGGCCGTGGCTTCAAATCTCCCTCAATATCAACAAAGTCGTCTGTCCACGGGGCATTCGCCCAAAAAGGCTTATCCAATCGTCCATCAAGCTGTAACGGTTCTGCTGTGCGGTGGCAAATGTAATGCTTTGGCTCGAATACGATATTCGGTTCAGGAACGCCGCTTCTATCCATCTTCCATCCTCCTCTAGATGAATGCATGTGGTAGGTGTTGGAGAACACACAAATACGCAAATATGGCAATGAAGATAAAACTTATCCTTATACTAGATGGATATAATCGGATATTCAATAGGGAAACGCGATTTTCGGCGAAAAAAAGTTATCGGTATCACAAAATGTCGAACATGTCGGTTTCGCTGTTGTATCTGAAGATAAATAAAGAGAGCATCCATGAAGAATGCCCTCTTCGTAACTGAGTATATTTTCTATCCATAGTAACAACGATTGCTTATGCTTGCTTCATGAAGAAGGCAGCAGGCTGAGTTAGAAAATGCCACCTCTTCTATATCGGGGCACTATCTATGTTATCTTGCGGTTTACCAAGCGCGTTCGTAAGACTTCGGCTTAGGCAGTTCAGCACGAAGTGCTCGTGCAGCCCGCAACGGCCAGTATGGGTCACGCAGCAGTTCACGTCCGAGAAGGACGAGATCCGCACGGTCATTACGGACGATCTCTTCTGCTAGAGCTGGCTCGGTAATAAGGCCGACTGCTCCCGTAGCTATGCCAGCCGACTGACGAATGGCATGCGCATAAGGCACTTGGTAGCCGGGGAATACATCGATTGGATGCGGTACTACCGCGCCGGAACTGCAGTCAACGAGGCTGACGCCTTGATCCTTCATGCGGCGTGCATAGTCGATATAAGCTTCCAGAGAGTTGCCTCCATCTGCATACTCATTGGCCGAAATACGCACGAACACGGGGCCTTCCCAATTGAGGCGCACTGCATCGATTACATCGCTTAAGAAGCGGTATCTTCCTTCTGTGCTTCCACCATACATGTCCATGCGCTGGTTCGTAAGCGGGGAGAGGAATTCATTGATCAGGTAGCCATGAGCACCATGGATTTCTACGATATCGAAGCCTGCTTCCTTCGCTCTACGAGCGGCTTCTGCGAATGCCTTCACCGTCCGGCGAATCTGCTCCTGCGACATTTCTTCAGGCACTGCGTAATCCTCACTAAATGCAATTGCCGATGGAGCAATTGCGCCTGGAACGGTAGCCTTGCGGCCTGCATGGGCAAGCTGGATTGCGATCTTGCTGCCATGGGAATGCACCAGATCAGTAAGCTTGCGCAGACCCGCAATCTGATCGTCGCTCCAAATTCCTAAATCACGAGCACTGATACGACCTTCTGGTGTGACGGCAGTCGCTTCCACGATAATAAGCCCGACTTGCCCAACTGCACGAGAGGCATAATGGACCAAGTGCCATTCCGTTACTTTGCCATCTTCATCATCACATGCATACATGCACATCGGAGACATAGCAATCCGGTTCGGGATTGTAACTCCTCCGATCGTTATCGGTTCAAACAAGCGAGACATGTGTAAGTATCCCTCCATCTCCATTGGAACTAGATCATTGATCATTCACTCATGACTATTATACGCCCGTCCAGACAGCAGGCACAAATGACGGACTGTTGAACCTTTATTTATTGACAAGCTTAGAGGCTTGCTTTATTTGCTTCGTTAGCCATGTCAGGCAATCCGCGGTGATCTCGTCGCGGTTCGTTTCATTGAGCAGCTCATGGCGCGCACCCGCATAGAGCTTGCATTCGACTTGTTCCAGACCAAGTTGTCCATATAGATCCGCCAGCTTGCGGACACCCTTGCCGTAGTTGCCTACCGGATCTTCATCTCCTGCAATAAGCAGCATAGGCAGCTGCTTCGGAATGCGGTTCATGACCTCGGGACGATGGATATTGCGCAGCAGCTTGAAGAAGTCGCGATAGAATCCGACCGTGCTTAGAAATCCACAGTAAGGATCTGCAACATACTTATCGACTTCCTCCAGATCGCGGCTTAACCAGTCTACCTGTGTGCGCGCTGGCTTGAATTTGCGATTGAAGCTGCCGAACGCCATCTTATCGATGAAGGTACTGCGATGGCGAGATCCCTTCACCGAGGCGATCAACTTCGTAACGCCGACACCTGCTAGCAGCTCAGGACCGCGAGGGCCATTGCTTCCGCATAGGATGACGCCGTCTATCAGGCTCGCATGTTCTGTTATATATTGCTGAGCGAGGAAAGAGCCCATGCTATGAGCGAACAGAAACAGAGGAATATCGCCATTCTGCTCTCGAATCATCTTGGTGAGCTGCGCCATATTGCGCACCATCCACGTGAATCCGTCCTCGCCAACATAGCCCAAGTCTTGCTCTGTTGCTGCTGTAAGGCCATGACCGCGATGATCATTGGCATATACGATATAACCGGCAGCCGTAAGCTCTTCGGCAAAGCGCTCATAGCGAATCGCTGTTTCGGTCATCCCATGAGCGATTTGTACCACGCCTCGAACCTCAACTGTGTCCTCGGGCATCCAGTGGTAGACATGAATCCGTACTTGTTCTTCATCTATAAATTGAAAGGTGTTCGTTCTCATCAGATTGCCTCCTCATCGGCATTTGTTCCGTTACCCTTTTCTTACATTATATCGAGAGCTTTGAATCGAAAGCTACGTTATTTTCTAACTGCATCATACACGGAATTCATTCCACTATGGTATGATACATTACAAATAGACTGAGGGAGGCGGTACAGATGTTCACACCGACACTATATACTGGCGATAGAGCCAAGGATTATCCGATTATCAATGGACAGCTGGCCGCATTAATCGAAGGTGAGCCGAATTTCATTGCGAATATGTCTAATGCAGCTGCGCTATTGTGGCATGGGCTTAAGGATATTAACTGGGCTGGATTTTACTTGATGGATGAGGAGAAAGGGGAACTTGTGCTCGGGCCGTTCCAAGGACTGCCTGCATGTGTAAGAATTCCGCTTGGCCGCGGCGTGTGCGGAACGGCGGCGAAGGAACAGCGTACAGTAATTGTGCCGGATGTTCACGCATTTCCCGGACATATTGCCTGTGATGCGGCATCGCGCTCCGAAATTGTTGTCCCACTGATAAAGGAAGGCAAGCTTATCGGGGTACTGGATATCGATAGCCCGATTACAGATCGCTTCAATGAACAGGATCAAGAAGCGTTGGAGAAGCTGGTCAGTGCGCTTTTAGCTGAGAGCCAATTGTAGACGTTTCGATTTGATGCGGAAAATAGAAGATGGTGCTGCATGAAGGGAAGGAACATCGTTCTAGAATACCTCTGCAGCACTATATAGTAAATATAGGTAAATTTATTTTAGTGTTGAAACAATAATTTGACTTCTCTATAATATTTGGTGTCAACAAAATTTGCTGGTGTAGCTCAGGGGTAGAGCAACGCATTCGTAATGCGTGGGTCGGGGGTTCAATTCCCTTCTCCAGCACCATGTAATGTCGATAACGGCGCGGTTTCCGAGCAATCGGAGATCGCGCTTTCCCCTTTTCTAGGGCTGACTTCTAACATTCTTCTAACCTTTATCCAGATAAAGTGGATTTTCAGTATCTATTTTCGTTCCTGTAATCGAATCGCCAATATTGCGTTGAACTGCCTCCTGCATGTTTGGCAACACATGTGAGTAGGTATCAAGTGTTACGTTGATAGACGAATGGCCAAGACGTTCTTGAACGATCTTAGGGTGTATACCTGCTTTCAATAGCAGTGTGGCGTGAGTATGCCGAAGATCATGAAATCGTATCCTAGGGAAATCAGGATGTTCATTTTTTTTCTCAAAATGCTTCTCCAACAATGTCACTGTGTTAGGGAACAGAGAGATATCTCGTTCGCTACTGTCGCTATTCGTGTCGTCAAAATCATAGACGTTAAATTAGAGGACGTTTACGCCCTGAAAACGATGATCGATAAAGATGTAATTTATCAATAAGTGTGATTTCATCATTCTGGGAATTTCGTCCAATAGTATATTTTAGGAGGTTTACAATGAAGAAAAAGCTGGTCATTTTTGTATCACTTGTTTTTGCTCTTACCTCTTTGTTAATTGGTGGAGCATTTGCTAGTGGGAAAATTTCAATTGTTGTAAACGGTCAAACAGTACCTACTGACGTTTCGCCTCGCAATGTTGATGGAAGAGTCATGGTTCCTATTAGTACGATTTCTAAGGCATTAGGTGCTGGTGTGACTTGGGATTCTAAAAAACAAACTGTAATTATTAATCAGAAAAACGGAACTTCGGTTTCTACTCCTGATCTATGGAATGAAAAATTAAATCTGTCTGGGGACAATGGGCAGACATCGTATCTTTAATTAATAAGTATTTCGTTTCATATGATTCGAGGGATGAAGAAGCTTGGAAAAAAACAATAGCCTCCAGTTACTTGGATAACGGATCAATCGAACTACCAGGAGGAGGAGTATATCCTTCCATTTTAGAACTGAAAATAGTAGATGCTAAAAAAATTGTAGATGCTAAAAGAAAAGGAGAAGGTAGGAGCGACGGAGACCAATACAAAGTACGTGTAAAAGTAGTTCATTACATGAACTTATCCACACCATTTGTGGCTGAATGGGACTTTGATGTAGCTCCGTATATGAGCAAGGGATACCTAATAGATTATGCAAACATAATCAGTGATACCCAATTAAAGAATTATACCGTTTTCCCTGGTTTAACATTCCAGGATGTTTCTGAATAATGGAATTAATTTTGGAACGAGGAGGATTAGAGTAACCTGTCATAGTGGCAGGTTACTTTTGTTCTTTTCAAGGTACAGTTCAAGACAAAATTGATATTTTGAAAATCGACCTACATACAAGATATAGATCTTTATATATCTAAAGTCGATATAAATATCAATATATAGGTTGACTTAAAACAAAAATTTGTTCTATAATCTAATTGGGTAGATTATGTAATGTTCATTTATTGATATATTCAAGGAGGGAATTTGCGATGAATTGGGGATATTCTTCACCATTTGTTTCAGAATTGATCGGCATTCCCTACGCGACACTTGATTCATGGGGAAGAACTGGATTCTTCACCTTCCAAAGGAAGAGCTACACGCCGATTATATTCTGAATTCGATGTCTTGGTTTTGATGGTTATAAACTATTTGAAGAAATCTGGTTTACACAATGATTCAATAACTAAGCTAGTCAATGGGATGAGATACAACGAAAATACAATAATGCTAGGCAATGAAAATCAGTTGCTTTTGTTCGGTGTTGAAGGTGGTATTAAACTTTATACCGACAAGTATGACATGGTTGAGGAACTTATTAACGGCAAGGCTCTTTGGGTGATTTCAGTTGGTCAAGTGAAAGTGGAAGTGTTCAAAGAATTGAGAAGTTGGGATGCTGCAATTAAAGTCGAAAATGACATGAAGGTTAGGGTGGGTTAAAAATGGACGAAAAAAAATGCTCCCCATCTTGTCGGGAGCCCACAATTAATTAGTGGTTTCTATTTGTGCGAGAACCACTACAGTGTAATGATAAAAATAACCGTACATACATTGTAGCACACAGGATCACTCCCGACAAGAAATAAACACTTTGGGAGCTGATTTTAAATGGATAATAGTAAAAAAGTATGGAATGAAAGATTACAGTGCTACGGAATTTTCCGGGCATGGAGGAAACACCCTAAGACCCAGCAAGTGTTGTGGGCACGTAATTATGGTAAAAAGGCATGGTTTATTCCTCTTGATGAATTAGAACGAGAAGCATAGGTAACTACAGTCGCTAGTGGTTCAGCGACTGTTTTTTAATAACTTGAAACCGAACAAATGATCTTATACAGTAGGGACAAATGTTCTTGTGTAGATGAGGAGCATGCATCTGGAACATTACATTGGTCGTGAAATCGAGATCATTTATGAGGATAAGCATGGTGAAATTACACAGCGCCATATAGTGATGGAGTGCTGCATGCAACCTGCATGAAGGCTAAGGCGTGGAGGCCGATTAGAATCGAACGTATCTTATCCTGGCGATCTGTAAAGGGGAGGACAGCATGAAGAACTGGAGATAGGAGTTACAGAGTAAACCGGTTCCTATAAAGCAAGGGAAGTCGCTATACCTTTGTAACTGTATGGCCGCAATGCGTGGCCGTTGGATAGACGGGGTATATATGTGTACACGGTGTAAGAAGCCTGTGTATAGTTGAAAAAGAAAAGCCCCGGATTAGTCCGAGGCTTCATAATGTTATTTTATTGCTTCTTCAATTTGTGTCTTTAACCTTTTAATTTCTGTATCATCGTCACGCCCCTGTAATGAAGCGGCATATGCAGTAAGTAACATTTCTAAGTCAGCACATGCAGGGCTCAATACGATCTTATCACTTTGATTGAGTTTAGATTCTTCTATCTCATTTCTTAAATTGCTTACATTCTCTTTAAACTCACGAGCAAATTTAGCCCACTCAACTGCATCTAACGATTTTGAATGGCTCCCATATGTATCCTTAATTGTTTTATACGATCCAATGATTTTATTTTTGTACTCTTTGATCATTGCACTGTGATCAACTTTTGAAGCCTCTTCAACTATAATTGATTTGGAGTAATTAACGGTTTTCCCCAAGTCGCCTTCTTTTACTAAATCACCTTTTAAATTTTCAGAGTTCTCTCCGATGATTTTTTTTACAGCGTCAGGTTGAACAGAAGCAATAGGCATTGTAACATCTACATTGTATGCACCAGATTCCAATGCTTGTCCGTTGTAGGAGAACTCTTCCGTCATAAATTCATTGCTAATGACAACGGCAGATGATTGAGCCCGAAATCCATTTTCATTGGATACTGTGATCATAAGACCTGTCCCATCTGGTAGATTGGTGGTTCCGGTTAATGATACTTTTCCAGCAGCTACATTCTCTTTGACACTCAATTCTACATTAATATCTTTAGTCATATCTTTTTTGTCGCCTTCATCTACAGAGTTTGATGTATTAGTGGATACAGTTGACACTGACGCGACATTTTTCTTACCGTCGTCTAAAGCGGCTCCTATTGCTGCAGGTACAATAATAAGTACAACCAATAAAATAAACCACCAACGTTTATATACTGGTTTCTTGGATTTACTAGTAGTCAAGAAATCCCCTCCCATTAATGATTGTCTGGGGATAGTGTACCATTATTAGGAATTCACAACTATGAAATTACTGTCAAAATAATGATTAGGCATTAGATATAAGAAAACCTCGGATTACTTCCGAGGCTTTTGTTTTATGCAACAGCAAAACCACAATAAAGAAGACAGGGATTATGTCTTATCAAAAGATAGTAGAAGTCCAAGAAGTCCAAGAAGTCCAAGAAGTCCAAGAAGTCCAATATGGTCAATAATTATAAGTGATTAGATATAATGTTTGATATTTATTAGTTAAGAATGGATAGAGCTTTCAGATATATCTGAATCTCTATCCATTTTTTCATTTACAATTACATTATGAGTTTGTAAAAAGTATTAGTTGTTATTAGTGATTGAGCTATAGTTCCCCGTTAGCGTAATGATTTATTAGTTGCTTTAGAATAGATATCGCTATGTAAGAAATACTTTACAATTTGTAAGAAATAAATTACAATTCTTTTAAGAGGTGGTGTTATTGTTACAAAACAAGTTAGTAGTCTACCGAGCAGAAAAGGGATGGACACAAGAACAACTTGCACAGAGGATTGGCGTTAGCCGTCAAACCATTGCGACTCTTGAAAAAAACAAATACAACCCATCCCTTATTCTTGCATTTAAAATCGCAAATGCCTTTGAGAAGCCATTAACCGATGTTTTTGATTATAAGGAGGAGGTGTGGGAATGTTATTGATAAAGATTCTATTTTTTATTTTGATAATTCTTAGTCAGATGTATAAATTGAAGTTTCAATCAAGTGATGAGGCAAAGGATGAAAGAGGCAAGGAAATTATATATAAAACAAATAATAGGCTATTTAATATTTTATATTTAGGAATCATTTTATTAATTGTGCTTCACTTGCTTGAATTTGTTTCAACGAAATATCTCCCTGATATATTATTATATTTCACACTTTCGTTGAGCGTTTTTGGGAGTGCCTTTCTATATATTAACAAGAACAAGAAAAATTATTAAATGAACCGCAATCGACCTCTTAATTGAGGTCTTTCTTTGGGTTAGCCCGTATTAATTTATTGGTTTTAGTGGACTTTGCACATTTTTCATTTTACAGAGTATTCTGGATCTCCCTTTTTTCATCTACCCAATCATCTACCAATCAATCTACCGATATAGAAACCCAACCAGAACCATAGAAGATCATATTTTTAAGAAATCAGCTTACTACAGGCAAAGAAGACCATCGGAGATCATCAAGGATTATCGGGAAACGCATTCGTAATGCGTGGGTTGGGGGTTCATTTCCCTTCTCCAGCACCATGTAATGTCGATAACGGCGCGGTTTCTGAGAAATCGGAGATCACGCTTTTTATAGGAACTTCACATGCTGAATAAAAGATTTCTGTTAAACAAGTGGTGTATTTGTCGCATTAGTGGCAATACGCCTTTTCCATATTCAGTTATTTGTTCATGTAGTAATACTCTATTTGTTATAGTAGATAGGTATTTTAGATGAATATGGAGGAATATAGTGGTATATGTCGAAACAAAGTTGAGGTAATTTATGCTAAAACATGAACAGGGGAGAACTGAATGATGAAAGAGAAACTAAAAGGACTACTAATGGGAGTAGTAATCGGAGGTCTGCTATCTGGTACAGCGGCATTTGCTGCCAGCACGGCAAAAATTGAAGTTTCGTTTGAAAACATCAAGTATATGTTTGATGGTGTTCAGAAAGCTAGCACAGATAATGCGATTGTCTATAAAGGGCAACTATATGCACCGGTGAAATTCATAGCTAACGCTTCTGGGAAAGATTTTACGTATGATGGGAAAAGTAAAACAGCTTGGTTTGGCAAGAAAGAGGGAGAGTTCAAATATTTATCCGATGTAAATTATGCAAGAACTGATGGCCCAAATGGTTCAAGCGTTAGTTTTAATCAAAACCCCTACAGCAATAAGATTGAAATTGCAGGAAATAAGTTTCAAAAAGGGATTGTTTTTAATCTTAGCTTTATGAACACCCAAAGTACCTCTATTGACTATAACTTAAATGGAAAATATAAAAAGCTATCAACTTTTATTGGTGTAGATGATGCAACGAAAAATTCTAATAGAGTGGTTACCTATCGCTTTATTGGCGATGGAACTGAATTGGCTTCAATTGAAAATGTAACAGGCGGAGATAACCCTAAACCTGTAAATATTGATGTTAGCGGGGTACTTAAGCTTCAAATTGTGGCCGAACCAGGAAATGTATTTGAGTCTACGTGGGCAGCACTCGCAGAACCTAAATTGTTTCAGTAACATGCATAAATGATACTTTATCAATCTTAACAGAATTAATAAAAGAGAGGGTCATCGAATAGCATTTCTCGTTGACTCTCTCTTTTTTGAATGACCTGGTTTCTCAGTTCAGCGGATTGCAGAAGCTAGCGGTGTTTTACCTAAGCTCAAAGATACTATTTCTTAACAGGCGTAAACACACCATTATGATAGGTTCCAAGATCATAGTTGTGGATCGTAATGGTATGCGTAAGCTCATTCCAATCTGGTGCAACGGCATCCATGCTGTACATTTCCAGACACCACTCATATTGATCTCGCGCTGCTTGCATGAACGTGGTTACAACATTGTTCAATTCTTTATCAGATAGAGTGAACTTCCCAGACCCCGCATATTTAGTGTTAAATTCGGGCTGAGTGCGAACGTCTATGGTCGTGCCGCTCGTTCCTTTGCGATAGACGATATCGTCGAAGTAGATTTTATCCAATATCAAATGATCGGATACGACGTTTTCCTCCATGTCATGTTGAATATTTGCATACAAGAGATTGTTCTGCAGTTGATTGATCGTAAATCCCTGTTTGCTGTTGTCTCTTTTAAGTTCCTCATAGTCCGCTTGCAATTTAGAGAAGGATTGCTGCAGCTTCTCTGTGGCTTCGTTGACTTTATTGCTCTGTACCCATGCGTAGATAGATATGGCGATTGCACAGCAGGTTGCAAGTATAGAGATAACTACAATGCTGGAAGAAAGGAATCTTCCATTGGCTGTAGACTCCGATTGCTCAAGGATCCACTTATCATCCATTTCTGTTTTCTCCTATCATGTAACTTCCTTTGTGAGATGATTGACTTCGATTACAGGAAAAAACCCGTAGGACAGCTACGGGCGCATAAATCGATATCATGATCTATAATTAATTTGGAACTTCATTGGTGACTACTATGAGATGGGTGAACGTCCCGCCAACCTTGTTATCAACTTCCATCCGTCCCGTTACTAGCCCAGAAATCGTAACCTCGTCGCCAACTTCGATATCTCCGCTTGGAACAAGACTCAAAAAGTCAACAATGACTTCATCTTCGGTGACAATAATAATCTCCGAACGAAGAGGAACTTCGTCGCTAGGTGGATAATCGGTGACTAAGCTCACTACACCAGTGAATTTTACCAATTTCCCATAATAATCCCACGGAGTCTTATGTACCTTAGCGGGTACAGCTTTCCCGGATGCTGGAAGCTTCTTGCCAGTCAGCAGCAAGTCCGCTGCAAACTCTATATTGCCATTTGTCTCCGCATCTACATCGGTTACGTTCCAAGTTGTATTGGCCTCAGATTGTTCCGTTTCTGCGGCTTGAGCTGCTTCCTCAGCAGCTTTTTTTTCTGCGGCTTCTTTATCGGACTTTTCTTTTTTTAATTTGTCGGCTTCTGCTTTTAATTTTTCATTCTCTTCTTTTAGTTTCTGCTGCTCAGCAACCGATTCTTTCGGAGCACTTGCGTCTTTTCCACTGCAAGCAGTGAGCATCATGAAGCTGGAGGCGATTAGTAAAATGACAGCTAATTTCTTCAAGCGTGCATCTTCCTTTCGTTATTCCCTTGAAAAGGGAGAGTAGCGCCGAAGCAAGTCGCTAGACTTATTCGATTCTATGAGTCAATTGTACCATCTTCCATTTCTGGGGCGAACTTATTTAATGTTTATTTCACTATAAACTGGGAATATACATTCAATTTCTAACCTATTTTCTATTGATTCGACATTACTATGAAGGAGTGATGATAGGTGAGCAGTGTACCTTAGTACAAATGGCCTTGTCGGCGTTAGCAGCAGAAGAACTTCAAAGCTGTTTATTGTAATGTGTCTTGGACAAGCTACAAACCGCATGTATGAATGAATCAGCAGAAAATTTTATATTGATTATAATTTGTGAACCGAAATAGTAATGTCGTGAACAACTAGCCTAATACATAACAAGAGAAAACAAGCTATATCAGCCGGACAATTGCCAGAGTCAAGCTTCTATGAAAGTACGTATGTTTTACTATAGAAGATTTGCGACGGCACTTCTAACTTAGGGTGATTCTCCTATATACAATCCATATGCGGCAATGATCCAAGCGGCGTTCAACTCCTTTGAACGCTTTTTGGTGATAGATCAGCTCTCGCAGCATGCAGGGCAAGTCTTCTGGGAGCAACACATTATGCAGAAGCGAGATGATGAATCATGAAGATCGTCATTCAACAACGTCTGATTCCAGATGGCAGTCCAAACAAGCCGAGCAAGCCTATGACACCACAGTGGATTACGATCCACAACACGGACAATACAAGCGGAACAGCGGAATCGCACGCGCGCTACTTGTTAGATGGAAGCGGCGGGAGACAAGCATCATGGCACTATACGGTGGATGACAAAGATATCTATCAGCATCTGCGTGATAATGAGCAGGGATGGCACGCGGGCGATGGCAATGGGCCTGGCAATACGACAAGCATTGCTATTGAGGTATGCATGTATACGGGCATGAATCAAGATGTGGCTTGGAATAACGCAGCGTGGCTCGTGGCAACACTGATTTTGCGCTATAAACTAACGATCGATCAAGTTGTGCCGCATCAGAAATGGTCAGGCAAGCAGTGCCCTTCGCAAATTCTCCCGTACTGGAGCCAGTTCATTATTTTAATTAAGGGGCAAGTACAGCAACTTCAGAATGGAATCCGCATTCTAGTCAATGGACAAGAAGCAGCGCAGGGAATAATGAAGGAAAATGTCGTATACGGTCCGATTCGTGATATGGGTTCAGCATTGGGTCTTTCTGTTGGATGGGACAATACGAAGAAGGTCGCGTATCTCAATAATATCTCTCAGCCAAATAGCATCATTCTGAATGGCAGTGCCTATGTACCTGTTCGAGCAATTGCCGAATCCATAGGGGCCAGCGTCACATGGAATGGAACAGAGAGAATTGTCAGCATCCAGCGCTAGGATAAGAAGGAATGGGAGCGTAGAAGATTTGCGTTCGTATCTCGTGTACCATAGGTTAATTTATTGGAGTAAAGTGGTAAAGGGGCGGATGTCGCCCCTTTTTTCTTTCTATATAGTCTCTTAAAAAAAGTTATCAGAAAAATGAAAAATATAATTGCGAATTATAAATATTTTCCATCATTTTACTACCTGTAGGCTGATTCAAATGATACAATGTTTAGGAAAATATATCCTTCACAAAAAAATCGAAAATGAGAGAGGGGAATTATGTGGCAAAAAAGAAATGGATGTCATTTATGCTGCTCTTGGTACTAATGGGATCGCTGTTATCAGCGTGCGGTGGTTCAAGCACAACGACGAATCCGCCTAAGGATGAGCCCAAAAATACCGAACCAGCGAAAACGGAAGAGCCAGCGAAGGAGAATACGGCTCAGACCCCGAAAGATGGAGGTACAATCACGTTAGGTACCTTCTCGGATATCGTTTCGGTGAACCCATTGTACGTAAGTGATACTTCATCCGGGGATGCTGAAATCTTGATCTTCTCCAGCCTGTACGATCTTGACCGTCAAGCGAACGTAGTCGTAGAGCCTTGGTCTCTCGCGGCTGAGCCTCCTCAAATCAGTGAAGACTTGAAGACCTACACGGTCAAATTGAAGCCAGAAGCCAAATGGAGCGACGGCCAACCAGTAACAGCGGATGATTTGATCTTTACCATTAATACGGTACGCAACCCAGAAGTAGGTTCCCCAGGTATTAGCCAATTCGAACATGTTGAATCGGTAACGAAGATCGATGGACACACTGTTCAGATCAAGTTAAAGCAAGTATTTGCCCCATTCCTCTACTCTCTTAGACTTAAACCAGTGCCATATCACATCTTGAAGGATGTTCCGATTACAGAATTGAAGAAGCATCCATACGGTTCCAAACCAGAGCAGACTGTAACGAACGGCCCTTGGAAATGGACTGAATGGAAGCAAAAACAATACTTAAGCTTCGACGCAGACCCGAACTACTGGGGAGCGAAAAAACCTCACATCCAGAAAGTCATCTACAAAATCTACGCAGATCAAAATACAGAAGTGCAAGCTCTCATCAAGGGAGATGTCGACTCTGTATCAGCGATTCCAGTCACCCAACTAGCAGCTGTTCAAGCTCGCGACAACCTCAACGTCATCTTGGCACCAGGACCACTCTACGAATACATGGGCTTCAACTTTAACAAAATGAACTTCGATAATAAAGAAAGCTTCTTTGCTGGACAGAAGACAAGACAAGCGATCGCTCACGCGCTTAACCGCCAAGGCATGGTCGACAATATCCTTAAGGGAACAGGTAAGTTGATGAACTCGCCATTCCTGCCAGGTTCATGGGCAGATCCAGCCGAAACTGCAGTAGTTTATAACTATGATGTGGAATTGGCGAAGAAGCTGCTGGCTGAAGATGGATGGAAGGCTAGCACTGAAGGTGGCATTTTAGAGAAGAACGGCGTGAAGTTCTCCTTCGAACTTCAATACAATACAGGTAATAGCCGCCGCGAACAGGTTGCTGCTGTTATCCAACAGAACTTGAAAGATATCGGCATTGAAGTGAAGCCGAGAGGCGTTGACTTCGCTGCTTGGCAAGAGCAGAACATTGTACCGGGTAAATTCCAAGCTATCTTGGCGGCATGGTCATTAAATGATCCAGATCCGAACGCAGAAAGCATTCTCTCCTCAAAGTTCTTCCCGCCGAACCAAAATTCGGGTTGGTATAAAAACGAAAAACTCGATCAATTGTGGGTAAAAGGTTACTCTGTCGCTGATCAAAACGAGCGTAAGAAAGTGTACGCAGAGATCGGTAAAGAAATCACAACGGATCTTCCTTATGTATTCATGTATCAATATGGTACACCACAGGGCTTGAACCCTCGTGTGAAATATGCGGAAGAAGACAGACCTGAACCAGGACTCGCATATGGATACATGTTCCGCATGATCAACTGGTGGGTAGAATAAAATACCAAGCACAGGTTGAATATGCATGATGAGGGGAGGGGGTTGCTTGCCCCTTCCTCTTTTATATGGATGTGCTAATACATGAATTCACACGATACGATTTAGGAGGATTTCCTATGACGGAGTATCTGATCCGCCGTGTACTACAGTCACTCTTAGTGCTGTTTTTGATCTCCATCGTTACCTTTGGACTCATTCATGCAGCACCAGGAGGTCCGACGCAAATCTTTCTGTCGCCGGGACTGTCTCAGGAAGCGGGTAAAATACAAGCGAAAAATCTCGGCTTGGACAAGCCGATTCATATCCAATATATTCGCTGGGTGGGAGACCTGTTGAAGGGTGATTTGGGGAAAACCTTCAAGAATAATCTCCCAGTAGGTGATATACTCTGGCCGACGGTGAAGAATACGGTTGTTCTGATGAGCGTTGCATGGCTGCTCTCCTTAATCATTGCGATCCCCTGGGGGATATACAATAGTACGAAGGAGTATGGGTTATCCGATCAGACAGCTTCATTTATTTCGTATGTTGGGTTTGCAATGCCGCATTTCTGGTTCGGTATTCTTTTGCAGAGTTATTTTTCTATTAAATTGGACTGGCTTCCCTTATCCGACATGTATTCGATGGGGAAAGAGGGAGATATTCAGGATTTATTCATGCATCTGATTCTGCCTGTAACGGTTCTTACATTAGGTTTCTTGGCTTCTTATGTGAAATATTCCCGATCCAGTATGCTTGAGGTGCTAGGACAGGACTACATTCGAACAGCGAGAGCGAAGGGAATGAAAGAGAGAAGAGTCATTGCCCGTCATGCTCTGAGGAATGCACTTATCCCGATCATCACAATTCTTGGCTTGGATCTGCCAATTCTCATTGCGGGAGCAGCCATTACGGAGAGTGTGTTTAACTGGCCGGGAATGGGGCGGCTGTTCGTCGATATGGCAGTGTCACGCGAGTATTCCGTTCTCATGGCGATTACTCTTATTACAGCGGTTATCGTCGTTATTGGCAACTTGATAGCGGACATTCTGTATGCCATTGTTGATCCGCGTGTTCAATTGGGCAAAGGGGGCATGTCGGCATGAGTACAGCGAGTTTGCAGGATGCTCAGCTCGAACCGGATAAGACCCGTGGGACAGGCCCTCATAAGTCGGAGAAGCCGACAAGTATGACCTTAATGGCATGGAAGAAATTTTTGAGCAATCCATTTGCAGTGGTTGGAGCCATCGTCCTATTGTTCTTTGTCGCCATTGCTGTATTTGCCAAATATATTGCCCCGTATGACCCAGCAGCGATCGATATGTTGAAGTCAAGTTTGCCATCGGGCACTCCTGGTCATCCACTTGGAACGGATGAATTGGGAAGGGACATCTTGTCACGTCTTATCTATAGCAGTCAAGTGTCGTTATCAGTCGGCTTTTCTGTTGCCTTTATCTCGGTTGTCATCGGCACGATCATCGGCTCGATTTCCGGATATTTCGGCGGCTGGATCGATACGATTTTCATGAGATTTGTTGACGTTATGAACTCTACTCCAACCTTGTTCCTGAACATCTTGGTACTCGCCATCTTCGGCGCGAAGTTCAGCTATATGATATTGATTCTGAGCTTTACAAGCTGGATGGGCTCAGCAAGACTTGTAAGAGGAACATTCCTGCAACTGCGGGAGATGCAGTATGTGGAAGCGGCAAGGGCGATCGGTGTGTCCAGTTGGGGGATTATCGGCAGGCATTTGCTTCGCAATGCCACGGCTCCTATTATCGTAAACGCTACCTTAATGGTAGGCGGGGGAATCCTTGCTGAGTCAGGATTATCTTATCTCGGTTTAGGGGTACAGCTTCCTGATACGAGCTGGGGATTGATGCTTAGCAACGCACAGCAATTCATGCTTGTCGATCCGACGCAAGCGCTTTATCCAGGAGCATGTATTTTTATTGTCGTACTGGCGGTCAATTTTATTGGTGACGGAATCCGTGATGCATTTGACCCACGCAAGAAAGAGAAAATTCCACGTAGGAGGGTGCAGCAATGGCGGGAAAACTTCTTGAAGTCCAAAATCTGACCACAGGCTTTGTGACGGAGCAGGGCATTGCGAAGGCAACAGATCGGATATCTCTTAGCGTGGAGAAGGGTAAAACACTCTGTATTGTAGGTGAATCCGGCAGTGGTAAGAGTGTCGCCTCTCTTTCGATTATGCGATTGATCGACTATGCAGGAGGAACTATTTTCGAAGGCAGCATTCGTTTTAATGGCGAGGATCTGTCAACCAAATCGCAAAAGGAAATGATCAACGTTCGTGGGGAAAAGATTTCGATGATCTTCCAAGATCCGATGTCGGCGCTTAACCCGGTATTTACGATTGGCGATCAAATTGCAGAAAGTTTGCAGCTTCACCAGAAGCTAAGCAAGAAGGAATGTTGGGCTCGGGCGATTGACATGCTGCGCATGGTCGGGATTCCGGATCCGGAAATGCGAGCGAAGCAATACCCGCACGAGATGTCCGGAGGTATGCGGCAGCGGGTTGTTATCGCGATGGCACTCGTGTGCAAGCCAGAGCTGCTTATTGCGGATGAGCCGACCACTGCGCTGGATGTTACCGTTCAGGCGCAAATTCTTGATCTGCTGCAGCGTCTTCAGCAAGAACTTGGCATGGCGATTGTGCTGATTACCCATGATATGGGCGTGGCTGCGGAAATGGCTGATCGCATTGCGGTTATGTATGCCGGTAAGATTGTGGAGGAAGGCAGCGTTGAAGAAATATTTGATCATCCTTCCCATCCATATACAGTAGGTCTCTTGAATTCGATTCCGGGTTTGGAAGGAGCAAGAGGCGAGGAGTTATACACGATTCCGGGAACAATCCCGAGTATCAACAACCTGCCTTCGGGCTGCCGCTTCAATCCACGCTGTGCGAAGGTGGAGGAGAAATGTGGGCATCACGAGCCTACGCTAGGGGAAATCCGGAGTAATCACCAGGTGGCATGTTGGCTGTACGACAGCGATAATGACGGACAATCCGAGGTGAAGCGCGCATGATGGATCAATCATTGATTGAAGTTCGCAACCTGAAGAAGTATTTCCCAATCAAGACGGGACTCTTCAACCGGGTGGTTGGTCATGTTAAGGCTGTAGACGATGTTACCTTCAGTATTACTAGAGGGGAAACGTTCGGCCTCGTCGGTGAATCGGGCTGCGGCAAATCAACACTAGGTAGAGCTATTCTTCAATTACAGAAGCCAACAAGCGGTGCTGTATTCTTTGACGGGAAGCAGATACAAGGGATGAATACGAAGCAGCTGCGGTTGATGCGGCAGGATATGCAGATTATATTCCAAGATCCGTTCGGTTCCTTGAATCCCCGTATACACATTCGAGATATTATTGGAGAGCCGCTTCGTGTGCACCATAAGGCATCTTCCAGTGAAATCGATAAGCGTGTAGTGGAGCTGATGGAACTGGTCGGATTGGATCCAGTCCGACGCAACCGTTATCCGCATGAATTCTCAGGTGGTCAGCGCCAACGGATAGGCATAGCTCGGTCGATTGCGCTTAATCCGAGCTTTATCGTAGCAGATGAAGCCGTATCGGCGCTGGATGTGTCCGTTCAATCCCAGGTGCTGAACCTGCTCATGAAGCTGCAGAAGGAACTGGGACTGACCTTCCTCTTTATCGCGCACGGTCTGAATGTAGTACGCCATATTTCCGATCGAATCGGGGTCATGTACCTTGGCAAGTTAGTCGAAGTGGCTCGCACAGAAGATTTGTTTGCGAATCCTAAGCATCCGTATACCGCGGCACTGTTGTCAGCGATTCCTAGACCGAATCCGCACTATAAGAAGGAGCGAATTGTCCTGCAGGGAGATGTGCCATCTCCGGCGAATCCGCCTTCCGGGTGCCGGTTCCATCCACGATGTGCATTCGCTCAAGAGAAGTGCCGGCTCGTAGCGCCGGAGCTGGAGACGGTTGGCGCAGACCGGCAAGTGGCTTGCCACTTCCCATTGGAGGCAGCTCCAGCATCAATCTTGGCATAATAGAATATACCCATTAAGGCCAGCCCAGTGTACCGGGTGTCATTACGGCATTGTGGGGGACTTTTATAATGCTTCTTTCTTGCTGCGATATGAGAACACGCTTCTCTGCAGCAGGAAAGAGGCTTTATTCTTTTTTCGATGCCCGATTTAATCCTGTCAATGTTATGGACGTATGGTCACTCTTGTATGGATGGGGACAAGAGCTGCCAATTGGAGAACATCCTCATTGTACATGCGGATACAGCCGTGAGATACGTAGTGCCCAATGGAGGAAGGATCATTCGTTCCGTGAATGCCGTAATGGGGCTTCGACAAGCCCATCCAGAAGACGCCAAATGGGCCTCCCGGGTTCGGCTCTTTGTTAATGATCGTATATTCCCCTGTAGGGGTTTGGGTTAACATCTTGCCGACGCCCACAGGATATTCCCTTACAACGACATCTCCGTCCAGTAGGTATAACCTGCGATCAGACAGATCGACAATTATTCGATATTGTGGCATACGCCCAACTCCTCTTGATCAGCATATGCGATAGCAGGAATGGGGGTTCATCGAATGAATAAGCGTGCAGTGGAAGTGCCTGTCGGCGGTTCACGGTACGCTTATTCTGATTCATGTCGTCTTATTCTATCGAACTCATTGCTCTATTGAATCCATTGCATTATTGAACGATTCTGGCTTATTTGCCCTGTGTGAGAGAGTTGCATTAGACTAGATATGATGACTGCTATAAGAAAATCATGACGTAGAAGTGCAACTAAGCGGGGGCAACGGTGTTTAACAGAGCAACTATTAATGCGGATCGTATTTCATATCAATCATATTTAACAATGTTCATTATCAATAGAGATCACAATCAATAGAGATCCTAATCTATAGGGTTCATATTTAATAGAGATCATAGTTACTGAAGGAAATTGAGATAGAAAGCGGTGATAAGGCAATGTAGCAATCGTCACTCATTTACATAGTCGAAGAAAAGGAAATCATACAGGATTGGAATTTTGCCACCAAAGGGGAACAAAAGCATGGAACGGGCTAACATATTGCTGGTCGATGATGAGGAAGAAATGACGGTGTTCGTACGTGATTCATTGGAGGATGACGGGTATTCGGTACGCACGGCACACAATGCGGATCAGGCGCAGCGGCTTATTACGGAACAGTCGCCCGACCTAATTGTACTCGACGTTATGATGCCTGGCACGGATGGAGTGGAATGGTGTAAGCAGGTTCGAGAAGCGGTTGCTTGCCCGATTCTATTTGTCAGTGCGAGGGTGAGTGAAGCAGATCGTATATACGGTCTAGCGGCAGGGGGCGATGATTATATTAGCAAGCCATTTAGCATGCGTGAGCTGAAGGCGCGCATTGAAGCGCATCTTCGAAGAGAACGACGCTATGTGCGGCAGCAGGATAATCATGAGCAAGTACTCATATTTGGAGCATTTACAGTGGATGTGAAGGGGATGGAGCTTCGTTATGAAGGCAAGCGATTGCCGTTAACAAGCCGGGAGTTCGCGATCGTAGAACTGCTTGCTCTCCATCCGGGACAGGTGTTTGCACGCGAGCATATTTACGAACAGGTATGGGGTATGGACGCCCTTGGAGATGATACGACAGTTACGGAGCATGTGAAGAATATTCGGGCGAAGATGGCAGCAGTTCACACGCCATCGCGCTGGATTGAAACCGTATGGGGCATCGGCTACAAATGGAAGGTGCAGGAATGAGCATGCACTCCTTTAAACGTCAGTTTATTACATACTTTGTATGGGTAATCGGTACGAGTCTGGCACTGACGATTGTTGTATGGGGAGCCTTCATATGGATGCAATCGTATGACGACGGCGTGCTCAGACCTGCCAATTACTATGAGAAGCAGATTCCGCCCATACGCAAGTTAGTAGAATCAGAAGGGGAACGCTTGCTGGATAAGGAAAATCAATCGCTCATCGAACGATTAGTAGATGAGAAGGGGATACGTTACGCAGTTGTTGATCGAACAGGTCAATATAGATATGGATCGCTGCCTGATCCGAACATACGTGGTGGGCGCGAACTGATTTCCCTACTCAATGCAAGCGGGATGACGGGAATGGGGCGTGCTCGCAACGTATTGCCTATCGTCAATCAGTCAGGCGAACTGCAGGGAGCTGTAGTCATCAACTACACACTTTCTGTTGGCGTTACTGTGCGATCGAAGCTAGGCCCTTACTTCGGACTATTAGTCATCGCGGTCTTATTTTCACCTTTTCTATTTGTCATTCTATTTGCATGGCTGTTCGGTCGAAGGTTCGGCCGCAAGCTGAGCCGCCCCATCGAGGAATTAATAGAGGGCACGAGACGGGTTCAGCAGCGGGATCTGGATTTTAGCTTCTCCTATGAGGGTACTTCAGAAATAGCTCAACTCATGAAGGCATTCGACGAGATGAGGCGGGAGCTATATTTGTCTCTGCAACGCGAGTGGAAGATGGAGCAGCGGCGGCGCGAGATGGTAGCTGCGCTCGCACATGATCTGCGTACCCCGCTCGCAATCGTGCAAGGTCATGTAGAGGGTTTGCTGGATGGTGGAATGAATCGTCCGGATCGTCTGCAGCGATATTTGACGACGATTGATAAGAATACAAAGCGGGCCATTCGGCTCGTGCAGGAAATGAATCAGGTGTCGGAAATGGAGTCACCGCAGTTCCGTTTGAACCGAAAGCCAGTAGAGATGAATCGATTTATGGAAGAGATCGCACAGGATATGCAGCAGTTGTGCGCGGAACAGCAGATTGAATTCCATTGCATCCCACCTGCAGATCAACAAGCAGAGGGAGCGCTGCTTCTCGATGGGGATCGTCTGAGACAGCTTATGGACAATCTGCTCGCTAATAGCTTACGCTTCACACCTTCGGGCGGCACAATTACGTGGAAGGCGGAATGGAAAGCGCATGAGCTGGAGATGTCGATTACAGATACGGGAACTGGATTCCCAGCACATATGCTGGATTCCGTATTTGATAAGTTCGTTCAAGGCGACGCATCACGTTCGCAATATCAAGGGCATGCCGGACTTGGGTTGTATATGGCGAAGCTCATTATGCGTAAGCATGGGGGAGGCATTCAAGCAGCGAATACGCCTGAAGGAGGGGCACGTATCACACTCAGTTTCCCATTACGTAGATAGCAAAAGAGTTGACAGCTGAAGAGCAGTAGCAACAGAATGCAACAAGTATAGCGAATAATCTATGTCATTTTGTGCAAATCTACTTTATATATTATACTAGTCCATGATTTTAGAAATAGAGAGGAGCAACCTCATGTCATCTATTCGTATAGGTATTGTAGGTTACGGTAACTTAGGCAAGGGCGTAGAGAAATCGATCCGCCAAAATTCAGATATGGAGCTCGTTGGCATTTTCACACGTCGCAGCCCAGAATCCATACAAGCAGAGGTTCCTGTCTTTTCACTCAATGATGCGGAATCTTACAAAGATAAAGTAGATGTAATGATTTTGTGCGGAGGCTCTGCAACGGATCTTCCAGAGCAAGGTCCTGAGCTTGCACGTATGTTCAACACGGTGGATAGCTTTGATACACATGCGCGTATACCTGAATATTTCGCATCTGTCGATGAAGCTGCTCAAGGAAACGGACATGTTGCAGTTATCTCGACAGGTTGGGATCCAGGCTTGTTCTCCTTGAACCGCTTGTTGTTCGAATCTGTTCTTCCAGAGGGCAATGAATACACATTCTGGGGACGTGGCGTGAGCCAAGGTCACTCCGATGCAATTCGCCGTGTAGAGGGCGTTAAGAACGGTGTACAATACACAATTCCTTCCGAGGAAGCTGTTGCGAAGGTACGTCAAGGGGAGAACCCTGAATTGTCCACTCGCGAGAAGCATTTGCGTGAATGCTTCGTTGTAGTAGAAGAAGGGGCAGACAAGGCTCGCATCGAGCAAGAAATCAAGTCCATGCCGAACTACTTCGCAGACTACGACACAATCGTGAACTTCATCAGCGAAGAAGAGCTGAAGACGAATCACTCTGCAATGCCTCACGGCGGTCTTGTATTCCGCAGCGGCGTGACTGGTGAAGGCACATCGCAAATTATGGAGTTCGGTCTGAACTTGGGCAGCAACCCTGAGTTCACAGCGAGCGTTCTCGTTGCTTATGCTCGTGCTGTATATCGTCTGGCACAACGCGGCGAGTCCGGTGCGCGCACAGTATTCGATATTCCATATGGCCTGTTGTCTCCGAAGTCTCCGGAGCAGCTCCGCAAGGAATTGCTGTAATATACAGGAGTCTATATACGAACAGCAGCCTCGGCATTCAATGTGCGGGCTGCTGTTTTTTGTATGCTGTCATAACTATGCAATCCGTTCGTTCTGCTTAATTCAAGACGTAATCTTGGTATGTCTCCATTTCAGCCTCAGTCGTGTTGCCCATTAATGTGTATTGAATTTTCTGCTCAAATCGCGAATGCGTAGCTTGAAATACCTCATAGCTGCAGATGAGATGTTTCAATTTCGGCAGTGTTGTCAATATATCATAGCGGCCATCTTCCGCCTTTTCTAATTTCAACGACACGAGCTTCTTCATATTTGCTAAGAAATCAATGTTTCTGACCGTTCCCTCTATCTCCAACTGCTTCATATTTTTGAGGCGAGAGAGCACTTTATACGCAGATTCAGGGATATCGGAGAGGGACAATTCCTGCAATTTTTTGCACTGGGAGAGTGGTTCCAGCGAATCCAGCTGCAAGCCTTCCAGCCCTACCTTCTTAAGAGCCGGGAATTGCGGAAGGGATTGAATATCCGTTACGCCAGCTTTATACAGGCTGAGCTCCTGTAATGCGGGAAGTGCTGCCAGCGGCGAGATATCCGTAATTGTAGGCATTTGCGCCAGACTGAGCTTTTTCAAATCGACCAGAGTCAAAATGGGACTGATGTCTTGGATCGATTGGCGAAGCAGGCACAATTCTCTGACGTTCTTGAATGTAGAGAGGGGAGACAGGTCAGTAATTTCCTCGTCGCATACAAAAAAGAAACGTACAGCCTCGATTGGTGTGAAGGAGCTTGGTTCTTTGCCAAGGACACGTATGAGCTCCTGTTTCCATCGTTCATCCAAGCGACTCCACCAGTTAGTGAATTCTGCTTCATCCGCACCGTCGGTGGGAAGTAGAAGCTCCTTCAATTCATCGAATAAATGGCCTGTTTTCCATAGAACGTACTGATTCTCCTGATCGTATACGCAGCGTCCTGCCTGAAACTGATCAAGGATAAAGGAATAAAAGGATTCCAGTGAATCGGCTATGACGACCATTTCTTGTTCATCGCGGCCGCAGCTAATGATCTGCCCTTTCGTGCCTTTTGGGCCAGGTGCAAGATCAAGCGCGATAAAATTGCCTGAACCATCGGCAGCAAACGGGATCCAGCCGGGGTTCCAAGTGACTTCCTGGATATAGTCCTTCTGGTACGAGATCGTGTCGAACTCATAGTTGGAGGCAATCTCTAGTTGAAGGCGGATTTCATATTCAATATTTTGCAGACTCAACCAGTAGAACCCTAGTATCAATAGATGCTCGCCAGGTAGTTCTCCATTATGCATGACATATAATTGCTTGAAATTATCGGGCAGCATGCATCCTGTGAGTGCTTCAATATGCTTGAAGTCATCAGCTTGCACTCCCGTGGCTATGGCTTGATGTGGTATCCACTCGGTAAAGGCGTGTACGAATTGTTCCGTTTCGATCGTCTGTCCCTCCGTTTCAGATCATATTGAAAATAAGAAGGATGATTCCACTGCATGACATTACATATCTGTCGTTCTCCAATGCTGAGCGATAAATTCATCGCGCCCTGACTTGGAGCGATCCTCCTTATAATGTTCCGGTTCCTTGCGATAGTAGTCTTGATGATAGTCTTCCGCAGGATAGAAGGGGGCAGCATCGCGTATTGGCGTCACGATAGGCTTGTCGAAGCGTTCACTCTCAGCAAGTGCCAGCTTGGATGCCTCAGCTAGTTGGCGCTGTTCCTCATTGTGCACAAAGATAGCCGCCGTATACGATTCACCGCGATCTTGGAATTGGCCGCCGTCATCGGTTGGATCGATTTGCGCCCAGAACAGTTCAAGCATCGTGCTATACGAGATGATGTCTGGATTGTATGTAATTTGTACGGCCTCCAGATGACCGGTCGTCTGCTTTTTTACTTGCTCGTATGTAGGATTCGGGGTATGCCCACCCGTATAGCCAGATACGACGCGATAGACGCCATCCCATTGGTCAAATGGCTTCACCATACACCAGAAGCATCCCCCCGCGAATGTTGCGGTAGCGGTTCTATTGTTCTGCACTTCAGACGTGCTGGATGTGGATTGATCGGCAGACGTTGTCATCATAGTTGCCCTCCCTGTTCCTAATCATAGATAATGTGGTTGTACTTCTCGCAGCCTTGTCTAACAGTGTACCGCGAGACGATTCACCTGCCAAGGAGGAATGAGCCTATGAATTCCCTATTTGAATCTTCGCCACTCTATTTGCGGCAAATAACGTTATTGCGTGAACAAGTACCTTCCTTCCATCAGTATCCCTTTGATCTTACCGCGATCCGTTCTCTCGACCAGCTTGCATTTCGCAAACCTGTTACCTTTATTGTCGGGGAGAACGGTACAGGGAAGTCTACCTTGCTGGAGGGGCTTGCTGTTGCTTGGGGCTTCAATCCAGAAGGCGGCTCAATGAATTTTTCATTTTCGACATCTGCAACACACTCTGAACTATATCGCTATCTGAGGCTGTCTCGGGGGGTTCAGCGCCCGAGGGACGGTTTCTTCTTGCGTGCGGAGAGTTATTATAATGTGGCGACAAATATTGAAGAACTGGATGCAATCGCATCTCCAGGCCCGAAAATTAAGGAATCGTTCGGGGGGAAATCACTCCATGAGCAGTCGCACGGGGAGTCATTTCTGAATACGTTCCTGCACCGCTTCGGCGGGCGCGGAATGTATATGATGGACGAGCCTGAAGCGGCTCTGTCGCCGCTCCGCCAGATGACGCTCCTTGCACGGATGCACGAGCTTGTGAACAAGCAGTCGCAGTTCATTATCGCAACTCATTCTCCGATCTTGATGTCCTATCCGAATGCGGAGATCTGGCAGCTCAATGAAGATGGGGTTCATCTGGTGGAGCTGGAAGAGACAGATCATTATATCATTACGAAGAGCTTCATGAATGATCGGGGGGCTATGATTCGAACGCTGTTCGAAGCGGATGAGGATTGATTTGTAGAGAGGCATCCATGTGTCGTGTGTGGGATCATCGGGGGGATATAGGGAAGTGAGTGGATAAGAACCGATTCCTGAAGCCGTGAATGAGTAAATGTCCATTGCCGTATGCTATGTATAGTGAAGCCTGCTATAGGTATGGAAAAGGAGATGCAAGAATGGCGCACAGTTCGCGTTATCATGTCTATATTGCGATAAGTCTGGACGGCTATGTGGCACGTGACAATGGTGATGTTGATTGGCTGTTCACCGATCAAGACTACGGTTACGAGGATTTCTACCGTTCGATCGATACGCTTATTATGGGCAGACACACCTATGATCAAGTGTTGACTTTCGGCGCCTATCCTTATGAAGGCAAGGAGACCTATGTGCTAACGACAAGCCGCCAAGGTCGCGATGATTACGTGACATATGTTCCCGATACGGCTTCTTTGTCAGCGAAGCTCGGAGATAAGGAGCGTCAAGTATGGATTGTAGGCGGTGCGCAGATCATCGGCAGAATGCTGGAGGAAAGATGGGTAGACGAACTTCGCCTCTTCATCCATCCTATACTGCTTGGAGGGGGCATCCCTTTATTTCCACAGCATCATACGATGCGTACCTATCATCTGCTTGGCACGCACAGCTATTCTTCGGGGCTCGTAGAGCTGCATTATTCCCGTTCATAACAGGGAATGAATCTTTCATTTCTTGGGATTCAGCCTTACAACAAGAGCGCAGACGCTGTTCATACGAACAGTGTTCTGCGCTCTTGTTGAATCCATCTAAGTACAATCTCGTTTACATATTGCCGATTTTGGTTTAAGAAATAACGTTACGAACGTTCTACAATCGTGTTGTACGTTGTACGGTCAGTATGCTTCACCAGTTGAACAAGCAGTTCTTTGGCTGCGTCGATATCGTCTGTATGAACGATCGAAGCAGGTGTATGGATGTAGCGGCCGCATACGCCGATGACCGTCGAAGGAACACCCTTGTTGCTCAAATGCACTTGGCCAGCATCTGTCCCGCCTGGAGATACAAAGTATTGATACGGAATGCGAAATGTATCCGCAATATCTTGGATGAACTCCACGAGACCGCGATGTGTAATCATCGTAGGATCGAGGATGCGAAGCAATGCACCTTTGCCGAGATGGCCGAAGGAATTCACGTCACCCGTCATATCATTCGCTGCGCTGCAATCCAGTGCATAGAAGATATCGGGCTGAATCAAGTTGGCAGATGTACGGGCTCCGCGAAGACCAACCTCTTCTTGAACAGTTGCACCGCAGAATAATGTATTTGGAAGCTTGAATTGCTCACGATGAAGTTCCTTCATCAATTCAATGGCAAGTCCAACACCATAACGATTGTCCCATGCTTTAGCCATAATTTTCTTCGGATTAAGCAATGGAGTGAATTTGCAGACCGGAACGATTTGTTGTCCAGGGCGAACGCCCGCCTGTTCAGCCTCTTCACGGCTGTCTGCACCGATGTCGATGTACATATGCTTCACGTCTACAGGCTTGTTCGCTGTAGCTTCGTCAAGCAGATGCTTCGGAATGGAGCCTACAACACCTGGAAGTGGGCCGTTTGGCGTAATAACTTCAACCTGCTGGGCGAGTACAACTTGTCCCCACCAGCCGCCAAGCGGTTGGAACTTCAACATCCCGTTTGGTGTAATTTGCGTGATCATGAAGCCAACTTCATCGAGATGGCCGGCTACCATAACGCGAGGGCCTTGCTCGTCGCCGCGCATAACGCCGAAGACACTGCCGAGTGCATCATGCACGAATTCATCTGTATATTTGGATAATTCAGTTTTTACCAAGGCACGCAGTTCCCGTTCGAAGCCGGGAGCGGAAGGGAATTCCGTCAGCGTGCGGAATAATTCTAACGTTTCCTGTTGCATGGGATTGCTCCTTTCATCACTAAAGCCTGTTCATCATTTTAGTATGAACCGATTTGATGCAGGATGCAAGCGTGTATCACGAGGAACATGTCTTGCTGCTGAGGTATGAAATGGAAAGAAAGAGATGAACATTTTCAACACTGTTTCATGATGCCACACTAAGTAAGCGCATGAAGCTAGAGATAAGGAGGAATTGAATTGGATCATCATTCGTTAACATCACTGGTTATCGTACTGATTGTTGCCTTCCTGACGCCAATTGCTCTGCACCGATTCAGGCTGACGATTATTCCGGTCGTCGCTGATTGTTACAGGCTCGGTTGAGTACGTGGAAGAGCTGAAGAGGTAAATTGAGCTTACCGTATAAGGGAAGCATAATGGTGTATCGTGTCAGAGTGTGCAATGGAAACGTATAAAGGCATACCAAATCGGGGTTACGTAACGGAAAAGAATAAAGGGACGCCAAGGCGAAGCAGCGCAACGGATTAGTATATTAGAATACACTGCAAGAATATTTAATCGGAAACGCATACGGATAAAGAAAAACAGCAGCTCCAGAGCATCTGATGCTCCGGAGCTGCTGTTTTTTTGTTCGATGCTGCGTCATGATAACGCCATCCCGCAGAGAAAGCCGAGACGGCGGCGCAAATTACATCTATTTGATAACACAATAATGGATATTAGGATTGCGCTTGAATAAATGCATCAATACGTGACATTACGTCTTCCGATACGCGCTGCAAGCGTGCTGCAGCATCTTCGCCAGTCGAGCCCTTCACGGCGAAGTACATCTTAATCTTCGGTTCGGTTCCGGATGGACGGAGGCAGAACCAGCTGCCATCTTCGAGGTGGAACTTCAGTACATTTTCCTTCGGCAGATCATATAGGCCTTGTGCGAAGTCTTCAGTCAAGGTGATGGCCACACCGCCTGCTGTAGAAGGAGCATCTTCACGCCAATTATTCATAATACCTTGGATGATCGCTACGCCTTCCACACCTTTCAACGTACGTGTTTGCAGGCCTTCGAGATAATGACCGTGCTGCGCATACAAATCTTGCAGCACTTCGTACAATGTCTTGCCTTGTGCTTTGTAATAAGCTCCAGCTTCACTGATGAGCATAGCTGCGATAACAGCGTCCTTATCGCGTGCATAGTTGCCTGCCAAATAGCCATAGCTTTCTTCGTAGCCGAAGATGAAGGTATGCTCACCTGTGCGATCGAATTCTGTCATCTTCTCGCCGATATATTTGAAGCCAGTGAGCGTGTTGAATACCGTCATGCCGAAGGATTGAGCGATTGCTGAACCGAGCTCACTCGTTACGATTGTTTTGATCACAGCTCCATTCGCTGGCAATGTCCCCTTGGTCTTCATCGCGTCCAGCAAATAATGTACCATGATCGCTCCGGACTGATTGCCGGTCAGTACGACATATTCACCGTCCGCATTCTTCACAACAGCACCCATGCGGTCTGCATCCGGGTCTGTACCCATGATGATGTCCGCATCCCAAGATTTAGCCTGCTCAATGGCAATGCTGAATGCCTCACGCTCTTCTGGATTCGGTGACTTCACGGTAGGGAAGCTGCCGTCTGGAAGCTCTTGTTCCGCTACGACGCGAACCTGCTGGAAGCCGATGCGATCCAATACAGCACGTACAGGCTTGTTGCCTGTACCATGAAGCGGTGTGAAGAGTACACGGAATGAATCGTTGGATGCGCGAATGATATCTTCATTTTGGCTGACGGAAGCAACGGCATTTATGTATGCTTCATCCATTTCCTGTCCAAGCCACACGAGGAGTCCTTGTGCTTCTGCTTCCTCACGGGTTAGCTTCTGAATGCTCGCGAATGATTCGATGCCGCGAATTTCAGCAATGACCCGCGATGCTGTATGTGGTGTAATTTGTCCACCATCGTTGCCGTATACTTTGTACCCGTTGTACTCTGGCGGGTTGTGGCTTGCCGTTACCACGATGCCTGCGCTTGCCTTCAGGTTCCGCACAGAGAAAGACAGCTCAGGAGTAGGGCGTAGACTTTCGAATACGTATGCCTTTACCCCATTGCCTGCTAGAACCAAGGCTGCTTCAAGCGCGAACTCTGGAGAGAAGTGGCGAGAGTCGTAAGCAATCGCGACGGAAGGAGCGGCTTCTTCTGACTTCAAGTATTGGGCAAGACCTTGAGTGGCTTTGCCTACTGTATATACATTCATGCGGTTGCTGCCCGCGCCAATAACGCCGCGCAAGCCACCTGTACCAAATTCCAAGTCTTTATAGAAACGGTCTGTAATTTCTCGTTCGTTGTCAGCAATCTGCTGCAATTCTGCCTTCGTCGCCTCATCAATGTGTGCATCGTTCAGCCACGCATCGTAGGCTTGTTGTGCATGCAGTGCAGTGTCCATTCGTGAAATCCTCCTTCAAAAGAATCATTTACCTGACGGTTACTTTCCCTATTGTACTGGATAATGAAGGTTCATGCATGTGTAAAAATCATAGATTCCTTTTTATTCCTAATCATGTAGAGTCTGTTGAACAATGAAACAAATATATGATTTACAAACCAAAATGATGCTTGAAGCAGCTCGTCTGAGGTCGGAAAGCGTGTATCGAAGATGAATATCCCGTTATCTGTGAACAGACTGCAGGAGGCGCTTCTGTGACCAGATTCAATGCAGTTCGTTCTTGGTAATTGTTGTGTCAATTTTACTAGTATAAGAGGCAGCAATAACAATGAAAGCGCTGCTGTAGCCACTTTCTCCAAGAAAGTGGCTTTTTTCTTTACCCGATCTTTATCTCATCTTGATATGAGGCTAGTAAACTAGTTTCATCAACGAGATTGATAGAGAAGGGAAGAGGTAGTCTACGAATGAAAAGATTGACTATGGTATGTTTATCGGCGCTCCTATTCTTGGGGCTCTCGACTTATGTTTATATGCAGGATGTACATGGTTCACAGGAGGAACATGTCCTACTGCACTCACCTGAGGGCGGAGGACAGCAACTAGTAGGGAAGACGATCGTCCTTGACCCCGGCCATGGGGGACAGGATTCAGGTTCGGTTGGCCAGCAGGGCACACTGGAGAAGAATGTGACGCTGCAGACCGTTCAGGCGATTAAGCGCGAACTTCAGCGACGGACAGGCGCACAGGTCGTGGTCACAAGAGAGCAGGACGAGACGGTATCTTTGCAGCAGCGAATTGACGTCGCTGAAGAGAAGTCAGCAGATCTCTATGTGAGCGTTCATTATGATGCTTTCGATACGGGAGAAGCAGAAGGAATGACGACCTACTATTACGATGATAACAATTGGCAGCTTGCCAACACGATGCATGAGCATCTGAAGCAGAGCTTCAATATGCGAGATCGCGGCGTTCATGTAGGAGATTACATGGTGCTGCGGGATAATTCAAGACCGTCGATCCTACTTGAGCTTGGATACATCTCCAATCATGATGATGAGAAGCGAATGAAGTCGCAGGCTTTTCAAGAACAAGCGGCTAAGACAATTGTTGATGGAATCATAGATGTGCTGCGTTAATACGGAATGTAAGAGAGCAGGGTACAAATTGAAATGTAGATATAAAAAGAACAAGGGGTGCACTTCAGTGCATCCCTTGTTCTTTTATTATATATGAATTGGGAAGGGGGCAAAATAGAGAAAAATGATTAAGGCAAATCGATGACCATCACATGAGTGCCTGGTCTGAAGTGGAACTTCATCGTATCGGCATTCTTGATACGAGCTGCATCTCGACGATGTAGTACTTCACCGTCCTCGAAGCCAACTTCGCCTTCCATCACGAATACATACAGGGAGCGGTTCGGTCGTAGTTCGATAGTCGCTTCTTCTCCCTCTGGGAATTGGCCCAAATACATCGTCATATCTTGATGAATATGGGCAGTTCCAAGCTCTTCTGCGTGATTGGATACGACCGGAAGCAGGCGGTTCTGGATAGATTCCAAGCCGTAAGTATGCGTCTCATAGGATGGGTCGATCCCGAGTCGTTCCGGCATAAACCATAATTGCAGCAATTCAAGCGGCTCAGAGCTGGACGCATTCGCTTCACCATGGTAGATCCCTGTTCCGGCGCTCATGCGTTGAATTTGACCAGGCACGATAATTTCGCGGTTGCCTGTGCTGTCCTTATGCTCCAGTGCACCTTTCAAGACGACGGTTACGATTTCCATGTTTTTATGGGGATGTAGACCGAAACCAGTACCCGGCGCAATATGGTCATCATTTAGTACACGCAGTTCGCTGAAGTGCATATTTTCTGGATCATAGTAATCAGCGAAGGAGAAGCTGAAGTATGTCTTCAACCAACCATGGTTGTTATGATAGCGGTCTCCAGCCCGTTGGATGGAACGTTTCATTGTCGTGTTCATTGTAGAGTCCTCCCACTATGGTTCATATTCTGTACGATTAGGTTCGGCAGTTGTATGCCTTGATGAACAGAGTCTTTGATTAATTGCGTTAGTGAACGATTAATAATTGGATAATGCTGAAAAGTTACAGCAATGCGTCCAGAGACAAGGAGCCTGCGCCAATCAGTGCAACACCGATGGCAGCTGCAATCAGCATCACGTTGTATTCAATCCCGTTCGACGTTACCCAGTAGCCGTTCGCCCCATGGACCTTCACAATCGCAACAAGCATTGTACCGACAATAAATGCTGCGCCAAGCCATGTGAGGAAGCCGAGCCCGAACAGTAAGCCACCGGCAAGCTCAGTCAACCCAGCCATCAGCGCCATGAGTGGGCCAGGACGCATTCCGATAGACTCGAACCAGCCGCCTGTACCTTTAATTCCGTAACCGCCAAACCATCCGAACAGCTTCTGTGCTCCGTGTCCCATCATCGTCAATCCAATAACGAGACGAATAATCAATAAACCGTAATCTGCCAACATATAATATTCCTCCTAATAATGTAAGGTAAGAACGTTCTTCTTACCTGTTTATTTGTTAAAGTACTTGACTGAGAATCTCGAATTCGAGATATTAGTTCAAAATGAAACCCTTCTCTGATGAAAAGGGCTATTTCGGTGAAGGGACGCTCTGCCCCAATTTTTTCAATAAGCTAATGAGTTGCTCCTTGTCCTCCGAAGACATTCCATTCACGGCTTCGTGAAGAGCCTCTGCGTGCCTTGGGAATATGTCGCCAATGACGGCTTCTCCTTCAGGTGTCAGTTCAGCGTATATGACGCGACGATCTTTCTCGCAAGGTCTTCGCTGCAGCAGTCCCTTCTTCACGAGCTTGTCGATCACATAGGTCATTGTGCCGCTTGCCAGCAAAATCTTGCCGCCAATCTGCTGGATAGGGGTAGAACCCTTATGATAGAGCAATTCCATGACCGCAAATTCGGACGGATTGAGCTCATAATGCTTCATATCCTGCTGGGCGTAATCCATTAGTGCCCTAGATGCGCGGGATAGGACAACGAACAGCTTCAATGATTGTTGAATCTCGGGATCGAATGCATCCGTACGAGGTCTGGTCATCTGTCATTCACCACCTTTATGGTAAGGAGTTTTGATATCTTGAAAATTAATATCTCCAATTCGAGATAAATATATCATGCCCAAAACTCTTTGTCAACTCATAATTTTCAGTTGAACATGTAATCCTATATTGGGAGAAGACGGAGACTCGGTACAGAGTCAGTATTCAGTGTAGGGAACTTCGAAGGAGGAGGGGTTATATGCCTACAACAGAAGAGCAGCATAACGGAACTGCACAAGCAGGTATGCCGCAAAATGTAGAATGGTCCTCCTATGGAGAGAACAATGTTGTCTTCTTGAAGGATTGCTTTCGGCAGTGTGAAGACATGATTTTTTACACCTTCGAGTTGCAGGGAGGCAAGAAGGCTACCTTATGTTATCTGGATGGGCTGACGGATACGGCGATGCTGGATGAGCATATTATTGAACCGCTAAAGCAGCGTTATCCGGACAAGCCAGACTCCGCTAATGTACTGGCAGAGGATATTCTGCGAACGGTTACGGCTGTGAAGGTGACGCCGACTCATTCAATGGAGGCGGCAATGGAAGCAGTATTAGCAGGCTTGACCTTGCTTATACCTCACCGTTCATCTGCTGGATTTACGATTGATGCGATAAAGTTCGATCAGCGGGGCGTATCAGAGCCGTCTGCGGAATCGGTGGTACGCGGCCCAAGGGATGGATTCGTAGAAACGCTGCAGACAAACGCAGCATTGCTTCGTCGTCGTGTTCGAGCACCACGGTTGAAGATGGTGTCGTTAAAGCGTGGTGAATTGACTCTCACAGAAATCCGGTACGTCTATATAGAAGGCATTGTGGACCCCCGATTGCTGGAAGAAGTGCGGAAGCGTCTGGAAGGCATGTCCTTGCAAAGTGTGCTGGACAGCGGTTATGTGGAAGAATGCTTGGAGGATATGCCGGCATCTCCATTTCCCCAGTTACTTACTACAGAGCGTCCAGATGTAGCTTCCTCCCATTTACTTGAGGGACGTATCGTCATATTGGTTGATGGGTCGCCAGTTGCCCTCATTGCGCCAGGACTGTGGGCATCGTTCTTGCAATCTCCTGAGGATTACTATGAGCGCCACCACTTCGGCACCATCATCCGCTGGCTGCGCTACATTTGCCTCGTGATTTCATTAATTGGTCCCTCTCTTTATGTAGCCATTATCACCTACCATCAGGAGATGATTCCAACTGCTCTCATATTAACGATGGCTAAAGCCCGCAGCCAAGTCCCATTTCCAGCGCTTGTAGAGGCGTTCTTGATGGAGATTATGTTCGAGGCGCTTCGTGAAGCGGGCGCGCGGCTGCCACAGCAGGTTGGTTCTGCAATCAGCATCGTCGGTGCTCTCGTTATTGGTCAAGCCGCAATAACTGCAGGGCTCGTCTCTGCTCCAATGGTTATGGTTGTCGCGATTACAGGGGTATCCTCATTTTTAGTGCCGCATTACAACTTGGGAATCGCCGTGCGGCTGCTGCGCTTTCCTATGATGATCCTCTCGGGCATGCTAGGCATGCTGGGATTAATGATGGGGGTCATATTGCTGATGACACATCTGTTTACATTGAGATCGTTCGGTATCCCTTATATGTCAGGAATTGCGCCAATGCGCAAAGAAGAGCTCAAAGATATTTTTCTTCGTGTTCCCGTATGGACGGAGAATACCCAAATGGAGCGCGATGTATCTGCGCGAATGGAAGTCGGGGGTAGCAGAGGCAGAGGGGGAACCTAGAAGGCAGCTTGATAGGCAGAGAATAAGAAACGGGATGCTGTCATGTCAAGAAAGCCTTTAGGGTTGATTATTCTCATGGAGGATAGAGGTGAGTATGCATTTGACTCGGGTGATTCGATATTTAGCAAGCATAATTCTTCTCTGTCTGCTGGTACCCCTGCTTGCAAGCTGCTGGGATCGGACTGAAATTGAGCAGCTCTCCATTATTCTTGCTGCCGGATTGGATCAGGACGGGGATGGGGGGATAAAGACGACATTGCAGGTATATGTCCCTAAGGAAGGAGGAGCTTCGGCTACGTCCAGCGGGGGCAAGGAGGGGGGAGGAGGCTCAACGACAGTATTCTCGGCAAATGGGAAAACACTTGGCGAGGCCGTATTTGAGCTGCAAAATAAGATGCCGAGATATATATTTTGGGGACAAACGGAAGTGTACGTAATTAGCAAAAAGCTGGCACAAGAGGGGCTGCTGAAGCATTTCGACTTCTTCCTGCGATATCAGAATCCGCGTGAACATGCGCTTATATTTATTACAGATGGGGAAGCAAGTGATTTTCTCAAGTCGATGCCTCAGCTCCATCAAAACGTTGCAGAGATGTTTAAGGATCTTGGCAAGTCGCGTTCAATATGGGATGTTACGCTGCTTGATTATATGAAGATGATGGCTGGAGATTCATCGATGGGGTTTGCACCGTATGTGGAATGGAAGACGAGCGAACTTGGTGTCCGTGTCCCTTCGATAGATAAGCTGTCAGTCTTCAAAAAGGATCATTATGTTGGCGAAATAGGCGGTAAAGATGTGGTTGGTGTGATGTGGCTGCGTGGGGAGAAGAAGCGTTTAACGGTCTCTTTGTGCAAGGAAGGGGATGGAAAGGACTGTTTGTCGCTTCGAGTTCGCCGCAATACGTTGACGTTCGATCCGTATTGGGATGGAAAGCAGCTGACAATGCATATGAAGCTGGTTGCCTTCATGGATATGACGCAAAATAGCACGAGGCTGGACGTGTCTGATTCTGATCAAGCGCGTCAAGCGGAAACCCGGATAGAAGCGAACATTGAGCAGCTGATTAAGCAATCTATTAAGACTTCACAGCAGAAGCTGACCGCCGATGTGTTCGATTTCGCAGCACGTGTGCATCGAAAGTATCCTTCACAGTGGAAAGAGCAGATCGGGCCAAATTGGGATCGCATTTATGCCAACATGAAAACCGAAATTGATGTACATGCCCTGATTGAGAGGCCAGGCAGCATCACAAGCACCATTGAGCAGAAGGCGGGTGTGCATTAATGGGGAACTATTTTCTAGCGGGAATGAGCCTGCTGTTGATTGTCAATCTGATCTGGGAATGGAAGATCGGTACTTTTTCCAAGCAGAATGACAGAGAAAAACGTGTGTTTTTTGTGTTGTGGGGGCTCGCCTGGGTCGTTGTTGTTTCTGTAAGCCAGTTCCCGCCGTGGACGTCGCCCCGACAATGGATTGATTTCGTATATAAGCCGCTGTTGTTGTGGTTGAAGCAACCATCATAATCCAATAAAAAGAGGGAGTTGGCAAGGGTATGGAACGAGGGCGAATAACTTGGCCGCAGCTGTGCATGCTGACCTATTTGATGGTGTGCGCTACAGCCGTGCTCGTGATTCCAACGGTAGCTTCCCAAATCGCGGGCCGAGATGCATGGATGACATCGATTATTGGCTCGGTAGCGGGATTTATCACACTATATATTGCCATGCGCCTAAATCGGTACTATCCCGAGATGACGATGGTCGAGTATGCACCCGCACTCATTGGACGCTGGGCCGGGATGATGGCGAACGGAGTGCTCCTATTTTTCCTACTGCATGGAGCAGGGCTCATTGTAAGGGAATATGGAGAGTTTATCGTCGGTTCCCTCCTTATTCGTACGCCTGAGACAGTCATCAATACAGCTCTTATATTCGTAAGTGCAGTAGCTATCCGTGGAGGGATTGAAGTCATTGGCAAGTTTGCCTTGCTCATCGCTCCTTTGTTTATGATTTTATTGGTCTGCATCCCTTTGTTTCTCCTTCCTGAGCTGAGTGCAACAGAGGTGTTCCCGATTTTGAACAATGGATGGAGGCCGGTATTGAAGGGTTCGATTACACCCGCAACTTGGTTTTTGGAATTTTTGTTGATCGGATTTTTCCTTCCTTATGCAATCGGCAACCGCAGCCGACTAAAATGGAGCTTATCACCGCTAATCCTTACGCTGCTTACCATGGTGCTCACGAATTTCGTTTGCTTGTTTTTATTTGGTCCGCTGACATCCATGTTCACGTTCCCTGTATTTGTGGCGTCTCGCTACATCAGCCTTGCAGGTTTCTTTGAACATGTGGAGGCGGTGGTAGTCGTTCTATGGGTAATGGGGGGCTTCGTACAAATTGCCGCCTGGTATTACGTGCTTGTGCTTGGAACCGCGCAGTGGTTGAAGCTCAAGGATTATCGGCCAATCATTTTTCCGATTGGCGTTCTCATCATCGCGATGAGTTTCTGGATTTCCGATAATTTGCAGGATATGGTGGATTTATTTATGACAACGGAGCCTCTTTTTTCTGCAACTGTGCTGCTCGTGTATCCACTGCTTCTGCTTATCATTGCGTGGTGGAAGAAGAGGCGGATCTTACATAAGGAAACACGAGATTAATGCCGTAATTTCTATCTAATAAGCGAATGCTACTCTTTCAGGTGGATCGTACCACTGCTATGTTGAAATTTCGGCGCTGCATCGCAGCAGTCTTGATTGACGATGATAGTGCCAGAGGGTGGAATGACGGTGATTTCGCAAAGTAACCGCTTTCGGGCGGTACCTGACACCTATAAGGAGTGTGCATGATCATTCTTACTACCAAGTCTCGTCATAAGCGCAAATTCTCCGATAGTCGGAAGTATTTGTGGATAGGTACACTGGAGGGAGCTAACGCGGTCGTTACCCTTACTTTGCTGGGCGGCCCTTTCCGCTGATTAGATGCATAGCATAGCTATGCCCCTAGAGAATAGCTTTGTTTTTATAATAAAAGATGGGGCGTTCTATGAGGGTAGCTTTCGCTTCTATTCATGGGACGCCCCTGTTCTGCAATATAGTACGGTTACGGATTCATTTGCTGCTTGCGATATGTGTTTGGTGACATGCCTTGTGTCTTCTTGAATACTTTACTGAAATATTTCTCATCCTGATACCCAACCATCTCGGCCACCTGAGCGATGCGCAGGTGGGGGTTGAGCAGCAGCCGGAGTGCTTTGTCCATGCGAATATTCGTTATATAGTCAGACAGGTTAATGCCGAGCTGCTGCTTGAATTTGCGAGAGATGTATTCGCGGCTTACATAGAAGCGCTGCGCGATATCCTGCAGCGATACCTCCTCATGATAGTGCTGCTCCACGTACTTGGCGATATCATAAATGATGTGCTGTTCTTCCTTCTTTTGCTGCACCAGCAGGCCGGACAGCTGAGTAAGGGAAGACAGCCAGGCCTGCTCCCAGTCGCTCCATGAGAAATCATCCATACATTCGGGACAATGGAAGTGAATAGACATCTGATCTGGTATACCAGCGTGCATTTCCTCAACTGAAGCGGCATCTGGAGCGGCAGCTTGCTCCATCCGAACACGAAAGGCTTCCCACTCCTTCATCCACCCAATAAGCATATCCGGGGTTAGCTGCGACAGCTGCTTCTGTGCTTCGATGAAGGCGTGCACGGCCTGACGGAGCTGTTCTTTATGCCCGCTTAACAGAGCAAGTCTCCATTCCTCCTCGAAGGAGGCAAGTCGGATCTGCTTGGAGACTCCCGTATGCTGAGGGGGAGAAGCGATTCGCGCGGTCTCATCCGCTAATGATTCCGTTGTAACCTTAGACTTATGGATATGCGTTCTGTGCTTGAGCAAATTGCGGTGCATTAACGCATGTTTGGCTTCGGCATATCCGGCGGAGATTCCTGCGGGTAGGGAGAATGAACTCGATACACCGAAGTGCAGTCGGTGCTTGAAGGTCTGTTCCAGCCCGGCATTCAGTTGATCCAGCACAGCCTCCAGCCGCATGGGAGAATCCCACATGAGGATAATAAGCTCGCCTTCCGGGGCGCCATAGCGGAAAGCGGTGCCGCAAGTCGATACGTGATTACGCTGCCCATCCGATGCGTAGGTCTTGCCGTTCAGCAGTTCATCGGCAATATTGACAAGCGAGTAGAATAGCAGATGTCTATTCTCGCCGAATTTCCCGCGCCAATTGACGTGCCCTGCGTGAATTCGAGCTACAGCAAGCCGAGCGCACGTGATGGCTTCGGGGAGATAGAACTCGCGCTGCAATCTGCGCACATTTCCTTCATAGACACAAGGATCGTCCAATAAACCAGACCACAGCTTCTCAGCCAGCATTGGCTTGAATTCGTTGGCTTGCATGCGCTGCTGCTGGCTTGATTGGCGAACGTCCTCCTCTTGCTTCCACGCGGCGACCGCCTTGCCGATGGCGTTATTAACTGCATCGGGGTCGATTGGTTTCAATATATAATCCATGCCACCATGCTGCATAGCATGGCGAACGAGTGAGAAATCATCATGCCCGCTGATGGCAATGATCTTGCTTGAAGGAGCATGGCGGCTCATCCACTCCATAAGCGCTGTTCCGCTCATGGTCGGCATCATCATGTCGGTCATGACCAGCTGAGGCTTGTGCTGTTGAATCAGTTCGACAGCCTGCTCGCCGTCCGCAGCCTCCATAATCGTATCAATTCCGTGTGTATCCCATTCTACAAGCAATCGGATTGCATCCCGTACGTGCTTCTCATCGTCTACGATTAATGCCTTCATCATGTTAGTTATCACGCTCCAATTCCAGCTCTATCACAATACGAGTGCCTTGTGGATCCTGCTCCTCGACTCTCATCGTAGATTTGCCGTCGGTGAACAGCTGCAGCCGGGCGAGCACATTGACCAGTCCAATGCTGGACGGCGAGCCAGAGGAGGAATCCGAGACGAATTCGTCCCGTGACAAGGTATGGCTTGTTCGTGTGCCCAGCAGCTCTGGATGTACCTCCTTCAGCCTCTCGTTCAGTTCGATTCTACGCATCAAGGTCATGCCTCGACCGTTATCTTCAACGATTAGCTGCAGACAGGGGACAACTATGCCTTGTGCTTGTTCTGTTCGCTCAATATATCTGGTGCGAATGGCAAGCTGCCCACTCGGTACGGAACGGTCTATTCCGTGCTTGAAATAGTTCTCGACGAGAGGCTGCAGCGTCATCTTCGGCACTTGAGTGTCCAGCGTTCGCTCGTCAATATCGAATACGGCTTGGAAAGTGTCTTCGAATCGCTGTAATTGCAGCTGCAAATAGGCCTTCACATGTTCGAGCTCTTCTTGCACGGTTGCTGTGCTCTTGTCCGTATACATGCTGTAGCGCATCATCTTACCCAGCGCGGTGACAAGCTTATAAATATGCGGCGCATTATGCTGCAGCGCCAGTGTTCCAATCGATTGCAGCGCATTGTTCATGAAATGCGGGTTAATTTGGGCCTGCAGCGCTTTGAGCTGGTTTGATTTGTTCGCAAGCTCAAGCTGATATTCCCGCAAAATAAGGTTGTTGATCATATCCATCATATTGCGGAATCGCTTCAGGACGACGCCGATCTCATCGTTGCTGACAGGTTGGATATTTACGCGCAAGTTCCCCGTTTGCACTTGGTTGATGTAGCGGACGAGCTGACGTATCGGCTTTGTAATGCGGAACGATACGACGATCGTAGCAATAATGATGACAATCAGCGACAGGGCGATGAGCATCATGTTAATGACTGCGGCCTGATTCGCCTCCTGCAGCAAGTACGATTTCGGTATCTTCTTCACGAGCGTCCAATTCGCCAGCGGCGTCGCAACGCGCTCATGAATGAAAATGGCTCCATTCTGCTCGTAGTGGCCACTTTCTTTCTTGTTGATTTGTTCGCGGTTGTACCAGCTTGCTTCGAGCTGCTGTCCAATGATTTGTCGGTCATCTGCGTAGAAGACGTGTCCGGAATCATCTAGCAGATAGATGCTTTCCTGCTCCTGCGTGTACAGCTGATCCATAATTTGAGCGAGTGATTCAAGCTTCACATCGACTGACAGCATCCCAATGCGATCGTTGGCCGGGATGCGGTAAATCGGCCGGTGCAAGGTGAATACCTGTACACTCGGGAAGTAGAACGGTGACGAGGAGAACCCGTACGTATGGCTTAAATGTGTAGGCTGCATCTGAATGCCGTTCTTCGCATAGCGGGCTGTATCCTCATAGAGCTTCGCATCGTAGATGCGCCGAGGCACGCTCTGAATGACCAGCGAGGCGCGCTTCGTTTCGGTGCGATAGAAGTACACCTGCCATATTCCGTTCATAGACGATGCCATATTTTGCAGCGTGACATAGGTATAGGAATCGAACGTGTAATCGTCATAGCCTCTGTCCAGCTGGCGATAAAATTCATAGTCGGTATAGATCGTTAAGGAGGCACGGTTCAAATTGTCCACGAAATTCGCTAAGTTCGTCTTCCCTTGGAACATTAGCTGATGGCTTTGCTCAATGGCGCGCTTCTCTAGTGAATCCGTCGTATAGCTGTATGAAATGATCATCGTCGCTACAGTCGGGACGATAGTGGCAATGAGCATAAATAAAATAAGTTTGGTACGGATACTGTTCCACCGCATACATTCGCCCCCTCAGATTCACAGTGTAACGCTTACATTGGGAGGGGGTCAATATATTCCACCTTTTCGTTCAAGACCATCTGTGGTAACCGTTTACATTCGCGTGCATACTGAAAGCAACAAGAACGAATAACCTCTATTATTTCTGTTGAAAAGGAGAGAGTCGGATGTCGCGTAAACGATCATCTCAAGCCCTGCAGCAAGTCTTTTTCATCGGACCTGCGGCATTCTTTTTTACCCTTATCGTCGCAATTCCTTTTGTGCTCGGCATGTACTATTCCTTCACCGATTGGAATGGAGTCGCGGGTACTGTGAAGTGGGTAGGGCTCGATAATTTCATTCAAATATTTGCGAAGGACTCGGATTTCTTCCCAGCCTTCTGGTTTACGACACGCTTTACGGTCGTCGGCATTATACTAACGAACTTATTCGGCTTCGCGCTGGCTTATATTTTGACCCGACAACTGAAGCTGCGCAACGTGCTGCGGACGGTATTTTTTATGCCGAATGTCATCGGGGGGCTGCTGCTTGGCTTCATCTGGCAGTTCATTTTCATTAAGGGATTTGCAGCGGTAGGAGAGATGACGGGGATTGAATTTTTCAACCTGCCATGGCTCGGTGACGAGACAACGGCCTTCTGGGGAATCATTATCGTATTTGTCTGGCAGACTGCCGGTTACTTGATGGTTATCTATATTGCAGCAATGATGAATGTGCCCAAAGACGTGCTGGAAGCCGCAGAAATTGACGGGGCAACCCGGGGACAGGTGCTGCGCAACATTATCATCCCGCTGATTATGCCGGCTGTAACGGTATGCTTGTTCTTGGCGATCTCTTGGTCGTTCAAGATGTTCGATCTGAACTTGTCCCTGACGAAGGGCGGCCCGTTCAAATCAACAGAATCGGTTGCGCTTAACATTTACTTAGAAGCATTCCAGAACAATCGGTACGGCCTCGGCACAGCGAAGGCGCTCGTATTCTTCTTGATTGTCTCTGCCATTACGCTCATCCAAGTGCGCATCACGAAGAGCAAGGAGGTTGATATGTAATGGAAGCCATTAAATCATACAATATGCGAGCCTTTATTTTAGAAGTCCTGATGGTTATTGTGGGACTTGTCTTCCTTGTCCCGTTCTACTTCTTGCTCGTGAACTCGGTGAAGTCCTTCGGAGATCTGCTGTCCAACGCGGCAAGCTGGCCGGCATCGTTCGAATGGGCGAACTATCAGAAGGCATGGGAAATGACGAAATTCCCGCAAGCATTCACCAATTCATTGCTTATTACGGTAGTAAGCGTTCTGCTTGTAGGCTTAACGAGCGCTATGGCGGCATATCGGATGGTACGCCATAATACGCGCTTCAACCGAACGTTATTCATGCTGTTCGTCGCGGCGATGGTCATCCCGTTTCAATCGATCATGATTCCCCTCGTGAAGGTAACGGGAACGTTGAAGCTGACCGATAGTATGCTAGGGCTGGTTGTATGTTATCTTGGATTTGGCGCGCCGCTGTCGGTATTCCTGTTCCACGGCTTCATCAAATCCGTTCCGCTTGAAATTGAAGAAGCTGCTGTGGTGGATGGTTGTTCTCCCTATGGCGTATTCTGGAAGGTTGTATTTCCGCTGTTGAAGCCGATGTTCGTTACGGTTGCGATTCTGAACAGCTTATGGATCTGGAATGACTACTTGCTGCCTTCACTTATGCTGCAGAGTGCCAGCCTGCGGACGATTCCGCTCGCAACATATGCATTCTTCGGACAGTTCACGAAGCAGTGGGATCTCGCACTGCCGGCGCTCGTGCTTGGTATAACGCCGATCGTAATCTTCTTCTTGGCGATGCAGAAGTATATTATCGAAGGGATTACTGCCGGATCGGTCAAAGGGTAATTAGTACACGAATCGATCAATGAATTCCACCTGATCGGTCAATTCTCTCTCTGTAACCGTTTGCAAAACAAGAGCTATAATCAAGATGCAGCAAGCGATAAGAGCCACTGGCAGTTCACCTTAGCCACTTATGCTGCTGGGATTGTTGATGGTTCCGACGGATGAGTTGTGGAACATGTGGAAATGGTACAGTGAGGAGATTGGTATAGCAACCGAATGAATGAAAAGGGAAGCAGACAAAGGGAGGTCTTGCAATGAAGCGAGTTGCGAAATGGTCTTTGTTAATGATGTTGGCGGTATCCGTCATGCTGGCGGGCTGCGGATCGAAGGGCGATGGAGGAACAACGAGCTCTGGCGGCGATCAAGGAAAAGGCAATCAAGAAGTAAAGACAGTTAAAATATTTCAGTTCAAAGTCGAAATTGCTGAGGCACTCAACCGCCTAAAGGGCGAGTTCGAGAAGACTCATCCGAATATTAAACTCGATATTCAGACAGTGGGCGGCGGTGCGGATTACGGCGCAGCATTGAAGGCGAAGTTCGCAAGCAACGATGCTCCTGATATATTCAACAATGGCGGCTATCAAGAGATGATTACGTGGGCAGATCATCTGGAAGACTTGTCTGCAGAGCCATGGGTGAAGGATGTCATTCCTCTTGCTAAGGAGCCTATGACGAAGGACGGCAAGCTGTACGGCATGCCGATGAACTTAGAGGGATACGGCTTCATCTACAATAAGGATCTATTCCAGAAGGCAGGCATTGCAGAGATGCCGAAGACGCTGACTCAGCTTGAAGACGCAGCGAAGAAGCTTCAGGCAGCGGGCATTACACCTTTCTCGAATGGTTATCAGGAATGGTGGATTCTCGGTATTCACAACTTGAACGTGCCGTTTGCACAACAAGCAGACCCAAATGCATTTATTAAGGCGCTTAGTGATGGCAGTGCGAAGTTCCAAGGCAACCCGGAATTCGAGAAATGGGTGAAGCTGCTCGATCTGACGGTGAAATACGGAAATAAAAATCCGCTCACTACGGACTACAATACACAAGTAACGCTGTTTGCTAAGGGTGAGACGGCGATGATGCAGCAAGGCAACTGGACACAAGTTCAAATCGACAGCATTGATCCAAAATTGAACTTGGGTGTACTCCCAATGCCAATCGATGATGATGCAGCGAAGAACGATAAGCTCCTCGTCGGTGTACCGAACAACTGGGTAGTGAACAAGAACTCGAAGGTGAAAGAAGAGGCGAAGACATTCTTGAACTGGATGGTATCTTCTGATATCGGCAAGGAATACATTGCGAAGCAGTTCAAGTTCATTCCTGCGATGTCGACGATTCAGGCGACAGCGGATGACCTTGGCGACATTGCCGCAGAAGTGGTGAAGTACAGCCAGGACAACAAAGTGCTGAGCTGGAACTGGTTCAAGTATCCGGACGGCGCAACACAGGAATTCGGCAATGCAATTCAAGCCTATATTGCCGGCAAGTCGGATAAGGACAAAATGTTCGCTGACTTCCAGAAGGCTTGGGATAATCTGAAAAAGTAACAATAAATGCGGCGGCCTCTATCTAGAGGCCGCTTTGTTGTTGCCACAGGTTAGCGTTTTCATCACAGGTTTGACTTAAAAGGCAGTCAATTTGGGGCAGGTGATCTCACAATACTTGCATTTCGAGGTTTGTCACACTGGTGTAACAGAGGGACGATATGATGTGGCATGCATTCAATTCGCTACCTTCGTGCCCGAGGGAATACTTCTGTGTTCTATTGATGGTATGGGGGAGTAGCGGTAATGAAGGAGGCATGCACACAGATGAGAAGAGGATTACTAACAACGATTGCAGCAGCTATGGCTGTAAGCATGTTCACAGGCTGCAGTCAACAAGAGGTAGCCAAGGTGGAAGATAGTGCAGTAGCGGTATCCAACCCTGTTCAAGCCATACAGGCTGCTTATCGTAAATTCACGTACCAGGTTGACCCGGCAACATTTGATATCGTGATCGAGCATGGCGGCGTTAAGGAACACGCTTCTGTCCCGATCAAGCCACGGAATGTACGTGATATGAAGCAGATGATTGACCGTACAGAATGGACGTATCCAGATGATAAGGTCAAGGTAATTCTACAGAAGAAGGAGGGGTATCTGGACATTCGCATTCAATCGATCGGAGCGGAGCAATTCGCATGGCCGACGGTACAAGCAGACAGCTACATGCTGCCGCTATGGGAAGGCAAGCGAATCCCTGCCCAAGATCCGAATTGGAAGAAGTTCCTTCACGAAGAGACGATGACATGGGGCGAGTCCTTCTCGATGAATTTCATGGCGCTCAATAAGAGCAAGTTCGGCCTGCTCTATGTGGTCGAGAATCCCTTTAACAATGAAGTCTCGTTCCATACAGAACCGAGTATTGAGATGGCGTTTACGCATGAGTTCCCATCGATTAATCCAAACAAAGAATATGGATTCCGCTTATATGTAACGGACAATGATCCGGTAGCTGTTGCGAAACTGTACCGGGAATATGTGAAGGAGCAGCATGACTTCAAGACACTTGCGGAGAAGGCGAAGGACAATCCGGACATTGAGAAGCTATATGGCGCTCCGCATATGTATATGTGGAACAGCCAAGCGCTGGATGAGACGAATATCCATTGGCCTGTCATGAAGAAGAAGCTTAATGAACCGATATGGTCATGGATTGCGAAGCTGGCGGATCAATTTACGGAGGATGGTGGTCAAGAGCTGCGAAATGCGCTGTCAGAAGGCAGGCAGGATGGTGTGTATGCATACCAGAAGCGGGTCATGGTCAGAGCCTTGAACCAGGTGATGAAGCTGGAGCAGTTGTATCAAGCGGATCAATTTCCGAAGCTGGATGCCGAATCACAGCAGCTTGTCTCTGCTGGTGTTAGCAAGCTAAGTGAACAGAAGCTGTATGAACTGAACAAGCGCTTATTGAAACATGCATTCGGAGAATCGCTGGACGATCCTTCAGCATGGGGACAGGATAAGTCTAGTGCGATCATTTCTGAGATGAGGCAGTTCGGTATTGCTAAGGCGTGGATTGGATTGCCGAACTGGGCAGATGGATTAATGAATCCAACTTTCGTCGAGAATGCTTCGAAGTTTGGATACTTAATAGGGCCTTATGATTCGTATCATTCGATCCAGAAGGAAGAGAACAAGGACTGGAATACAGCGTACTTCCCAGATGCCTCGCTGTATGAAGAAGCTACGATTACCAATAAGAAGGGGGTCAAGATCGGGGGATTCCTGAATCGCGGACGCAAGTTGAATCCGACCTTATCACTTCCTAGTGTGAAGCAGCGCATGGAGCTGATTCTGCAGGATCACATTCTGTATAATACGTGGTTCATTGATTGTGATGCAACAGGGGAAATTTATGATGACTACACCCCTGGACATATCACGACGCAGGAGCAAGATCGGAAGGCACGCCTTGAGCGCATGAATTATATTGCGAAGGAGAAGCATATGGTCATTGGCTCCGAGGGTGGGAACGACTTTGCCAGCAGCGTGATTGCTTTCGCGCATGGCTTGGAAACCCCGGTTATCAAGTGGATCGATAAGGATATGCGCGAAGATAAGAACAGCCCCTATTATGTAGGAGCCTATTGGTCGCCGGACGGCGGTATTCCGGGCAAATATGCGAAGCAGATCCCGATTAAGGAACTGTACCAGCATATTTATATTGATCCGGTGTACTCCCTGCCTTTATTCAAGCTGGTATACAACGATTCGGTCATTACAACCCATCACTGGGAATGGGGAAGCCTCAAAATAAAGGATGAGGTGACAGCACGCATGCTGTACGAGCTGCTGTACAATGTTCCGCCGCTGTATCATCTTGATAAGCAAGAATGGGACAATCATAAAGGTTCGATCACATCATATCTGAGGGTATGGTCACCTTTCCATGCGAAGGCTGTGCAGAGGGAGATGACCGCATTTGAGGTGCTGTCTTCGGATCGCCTTGTTCAGTCGGCTCAGTATGGGGAGGATTTGAAAGTCGTCGTTAACTTCTCCGATAAGGATATTTCCTATGGTACAGATACAGTGAAGGCAATGTCAGCGCTTATTCTCGATGGGAAGCAGCGCGTTGTCTTCGAGGCAGGTTCAGTTTTTATGGCGAAATAATCTATTAGCAAAGTAACGAAGAAACGTAGCACAGGAGTAGTATGCTTGCTGCCATGCGTAAGTTGTATGCCAACTGCCATGCTCATGCTACTGCTCCTGTGCTATAGGTGCAGGTGAGTTTGGAAGGTTGATGGGGGATGCGGGGAGAATATCTATATGGTCTATTAATTCGTTGGGAGTATGGTTGGCATAAGACTTGGGCGGCAGCTACCGACTTTCAAACGATTGCAACTCGTCGATATAAGGGAGAGATATTCATGAGCGTGTATCCAATCGAACCACTTATTGAAGCCTTGCGCGCAAGTGCCAATCCAGACAGAGCGGCAGCGATGTCCGCTTATATGCGCGATCAGTTCCCGTTTCTTGGTGTCCCTCAGCCTGTACGTAAGATGTTGATTAAAGAGCATTCGCAGTTGTACGGTAAGCCGAAGTCTGCAGAAGAGATATTGCATGCAGCTCAGCATTTGTGGAATCTGGAGGAGCGGGAATTTGCTTATGTTGCAATGGGACTATTAGAAGGTGGAGTGAAGTTTTTCAATTTAGCACATATACATAGAATCGAGCAATTCATTGTAACCCGATCTTGGTGGGATACGGTTGATGGACTGGCAACCTGCACAGTGGGAGGGGTGATGAAGCGATACCCTGAGGCTTGGGCGGAATATGCTGATCGCTGGATTCATTCGGATCAGATGTGGCTGAACCGCACAGGGATACTGTTTCAGTTGAAATACAAAGCTCAGACGAATACGGACTTGCTGCATCTTGCGATTCATACGCATATTGCATCGAAGGAATTTTTCTTGCAGAAGGCCATTGGCTGGGCATTGCGTGAGTATGCGAAGACAAATCCAGAATGGGTAAGGGATTATGTAGAGCTGCATGCGCTGATGCCGCTAAGCCGGCGTGAGGCATTGAAGAGATTGGAGAGCAGGTAATACAGCAGTAAGTGCGGCAGTGTGGCAAGCAGCTTGGTCTAGTTGTACAGATCCGTATTGGAGGCAAGCTAGTTCATATCTATCCAGCAAATACATTCATATCCAGTACATCCATTCATATAAAAAGTATTGACGAGTTCCGTCCCTATTTTTATAATACCAATTAAACAACTTGGAATTGTTATAATAAATAGATGAAGGGGTTATGATGATGAAGGAACAGAACTGGATCACCCTGCAAGACTGGAATGTCTATGCGAGCTGGGGGGCTGCATTGCTGCTCGTTATCTTGCTGTGGTGGCTTGCGAAGAAGAAAGTTGGGTTCGGCCTTCGCGTACTGCTGGCCATGGCGCTTGGCTTGACTCTCGGCGCGGTATTCGGAAAGTCTGCGGCAGATGTCAGTATTCTAGGCTCTATCTATGTCAGCTTAATTAAAATGGTTGTCATGCCGCTCGTATTTGCTGCTATTATTTCGAGTATTACCTCAGTGAAGGATCCGAATGTATTGAAGAAGCTTGGAACGAAGACCATCGCGTTGTTCCTGATTACGACTGCTGTCGCGGCTGTTATCGGTCTCGGAACAGCTCTCGTTATTGATCCTGGTTCTGGTATTGCTCAGAGCTCAGAAGCGGCGCAGGGGTTCGAACAACGTGAGATCCCAACTTTCAAGCAGGTGCTGCTTGATCTCGTACCTTCCAACCCGATCAATGAGATGGCACAGGGCAAGGTCGTACCGGTCATTATATTTGCGGCCTTCATTGCAGTGGCGATTACACTAGAGGGGCTGCGCAATCCCGAACGAGTACAGCCGATTCGTGCCTTCTTCCAATCCTTCTCCCATATTATGTTTCGTGTGACGAAACTGGTTATTAAGCTTACTCCGTACGGTGTATTCGGGCTTATGACCTCGATGGCTGCCAAGTATGGATTATCGACTTTGAAGGAGCTTGCTTGGTTCATTATTGCGGTCTATGTAGCGTGCTTGATCCATATGATTGTGACTTTCGGATCGCTTGTCACCTTCGGTGCGCGTGTGAATCCAATCCGCTTCTTCAAGAAGGCGTATCCGACCATTGCAGTCGCCTTTACAACACGCAGCAGCTACGCAACTCTGCCTGTGAATCTGGAAGTGATTACGAAGCGAATGAAGGTTTCGGATCGAATCGCCAGCTTTGTGGCTCCGCTTGGTGCTACAATTAATATGAATGGTTGCGGCGGGATTTACCCGGCCATTGTTGCCGTGTTCATTGCACGCGTATACGGCATTGATTTGAATATTGCCGATTACTTGCTCATCATTGGTGCAGCAACGTTAGCTTCTGTTGGCGTAGCGGGTGTTCCGGGTCCAGCGTCCATCTCGACGACTGTCGTGCTCGTTCAGGCAGGCCTGCCGATTGAAGGATTTGCACTTGTTCTTGGTGTAGATGCAATCGTAGATATGGCGCGTACGGCAGTTAATGCGACAGGCACAACGGTTGCGTCCTTGCTGGTTGGCAAAAGTGAAGGCGAGTTCGATCGAGAGGCCTTCAATCGTGATGAGGATGATGATATTGAAGTTGGACGAGAAGCGAAGAACAGTCATAACACTGTAAACGTATAGCATCAAGGAAGAGGAGTGCCTTCTAGTCTGCAGCTAGAAGGCACTCTTTTTTTTAATGAGAGCCTTAGGAAGGTTGGGTTGCGGTCGGTCGTAGTCGTTCCTTCACATCGCCAGTCATCCCACTAATTGGCTTATTGGAAGATGTGCCGCCTGTCATAGGAGTGCCACTAGATGCTTGCGTAATTCCATTCCTAAGTTATACCTGTATGTCACCCCAAAGGAGAAGCTTTATAACCCTCGCAGATGACTTTATAAAGAGCATCTGTATCACATCTGTACTATTCGCAATACCAATTCTATTGCGATATAATAGACTCTCAATCTGCAATTGATAGATTGGGAGAGGGGAAATACCAATGAGTCAGCATAGTATGACTGCGAAGTGTCTTGTATTTGCTCTGGGAACAGCAATTCTGCTCAGCGGCTGCCAAAGCACGGACAAGGCAGCAGTAACATCTGGACAAGAACAAGTTGACCCGGCATTGACACCAGCGCCGGATAATAATAAGCAGGGAGAAGGAAGCGGAGAGGGTCAAGGAGAGAATGGCTCCGCCAATACCGATGACGCATCATCGGTTACAGCCAAGCTGAAATCGGAATACGGACTCAGCTCCACGATTGAACAGCAAGGCGATAAGGCGGTTGTTACGAATCCGGAGTCCATCCTCGTTGTGGTCAATAAGGAGCGTTACTTGCCAGATGGTTATGAGCCGCCGGATCTTGTGGAGCCGAATGTGAAGTTCTCCTTCGAAGAGGCACATGAGAAGCGTCATATGCGCAAGGAAGCGGCAGAGGCGCTTGAGGAGATGTTCAAGCAGGCGAAGGAAGAGGGCGTGACGCTGCATGCCGTATCAGGTTACCGTTCCTTCAAGCGTCAGGAATCCCTATTCAATCATTACGTGAATACGCAAGGGAAGGAATATGCGGCCCGCGTTAGCGCAGTTCCTGGAACGAGCGAGCATCAGACGGGCCTCACGATGGATTTATCGAGTCCAAGTGTAGGCGATGTACTGGAAGAGGTATTCGGTGATTCGAATGAAGGAAAGTGGGTGGCTGAACACGCTCACGAATTCGGATTCATGATTCGCTATCCGAAGGACGGGGAGAGCATTACCGGTTATGTGTACGAGCCATGGCATGTCCGCTATGTTGGCAAGGAAGCAGCGAAGGCAGCTTATGACGAAAAATTGACGTTAGAACAGTTACTGCAATAATACAAATTATATTACTTAATACGAGAGGCTGAGCTTGGATTTCAAGCTCAGCCTCTCTTCATTCGATTCATCTGTCAACGATTGGGTGCACTACGAGGAAGCGTTCGATTGCTCGTCACGCTTCTCAGCCGCAAACCCTTCGATGCTGTGGCGGCGGCGCTCATTCTTGGCTTGCAAGTTATGACGCTCTGTCGCGCTAATCTCTTCAGCATGCTCAGTTAAATACTGCTCAGTTTCATGCAGTTTGCTCGATGTGTTATCAATTGCATTCTGCAGACGAGCTGCGTTGTTAGAGCGATCATCGGGTTTGGCCATGTTCGTGGTCCTCCTTCGTGATGACAGTTATCGGTTGACGCCGGTGAACATGACAGATCAAGTCCTCCGGCGTCATCGTTACGATGTGCAAATGGTGCGTGTTTTATCCAACCATTTCTCATCCCAGAGATGAACATCATCACTGCCCATGGGGAGCATTAGCACTATTGAGCATTCTCCCAAGGCAAGCCCTTCTGAATCGTGTTCGCCCAATCCTCGTGATTGTACGATAATATTTCTTTGCGCAGCTCCAGCATCTTCCGATCCAACTGATCGACTGCTCTTGCGGCCTCGGTTAACTCTTCTGTTACATGAGCCGGAACGTGCTGTTCGAACTTGTAGTAAATAATGTGCTCCAGACTTGCCCAGAAGTCCATGGCAAGCGTACGAAGCTGAATTTCTACATAAATCCAGCGTGTATCCTCGAATAATACGAGCGGCACTTGAACGATGACATGGAGACTCTGGTACCCATTGCTCTTCGGATTTTTAATATAATCCTTGATTTCCACGATACGAATATCTTCACGAGTCTTTAAATGTTCGAGTATGAGATAAATATCCTTAACGAAGGCGCAGACGATACGCATGCCTGCTACGTCATATATTTTGTCAACGATGGAATCGAGCGTCAATGGGAAGCCCTTGCGCTGCAGCTTGCTGAAAATGCTGTTAGGCTCCTTCAGACGCGTCTTAATATGTTCGATGGGCGGATAACCATTGCGTATTTTCCATTCCGCTTGAATGACCTTGATCTTAGTCTCCAGTTCTTCCAATGCAAGCTGATACAAGGTAGGCAACTGCTTTACCTGTTCGTATTGCTTCATAATCATATCGGTTTTGGACATGAAATATCCCCTCAATTTAGCACGGTATAGTAATCGGTTATTCGTCGTTTTTCTTCTTTTCCTAAATAACAACATAGCATCTGATCCTATTGTACTGGATAAAGGGTGTGTATTTCAAAACTCAACTTTCGGGCGCAACCCTATATGACGATGTTCCAAGCATCCAGGAGCAGTTGGCTTATTTCAGCCTTCTGTCCATGCACGATTGCTGGGGAACTGATGTACAACTGCTCGCGTGCCCTCGTTACGGCCACATAAGCAAGCCTGCGTTCCTCTTCAAGGAGCGTATCATTCGTGCTTGCGTTCTCCGCCTCAGGACGGGAGATGTCATGCATCTGTTCTGCTCGTGGTCCTGTTCGCAGTGCCGCCGAGCGGTCTGGCGGGGCTCCCTTGCGAAGCGCTGTGCGGTGAGGGAGAATTCCATCGGCCGCACCGATTAGGAATACTTCAGGGAACTCCAGGCCCTTGGCGCGATGAATGGTCATGCAGGTGACGGCATCCTCCAGATCCCCATCCTCTGCACGTTGCATCGCGGAAGGAGCTCTTGTCCCTGCCTGCATTGGTGCTCGTCCAGAAGACAGAGAGCTGTTTGTTCGATGCTGTGCTCCATACTCGGGGTTCATCGCAACATACTTCTCCTTCAACTCGTCAATATGCTTCAGGAAGGCCTCGACAGTATCGAAGCGCTTGGCTGAGGACTCCAATTCCTCAAGCGTATCCGCTGCCCCTTCTTGATGAGCGGTTGATCGTTCTCCAGAAGATGCAGCCGTGAACTTGTCATAGAATTCGCGTCGCATCTCTCGTAGCGCGATATATGGCTTCATCGCAGCCAGCTTCTTAATAAGCTTAATGCGTGGCTTGACGGCCTCGCGCTGGAAGGAGGGCAGCTTGTCCCAGCTCTGCAGATGGATAAGCGGATATTTCTTGGCCTTGCTCCGCTCTGCTCCCATCAGATATTGCATGCCTGTCTCCCGCGGGATATATAGTGCGGCAACAGCGCTGTCCAGTGCGCTGAACTCACGCGGGGCAAGCGACAGCCGAAGATGGTCGATAAGCGGGCGAACAAGGTTATGGTCATAGAAAAACGGCTCGGCTCCGAACTGGCGAAATGGAATGCCCTGTATCGTCAAGCATTCAATGAGTGCGCGGCTGGTGTTCGCTGTTCGGTACAGGATAGCAAAGTCTCGCCACGTATGCGTACCGGCACTAACAGCTGCTTGAATATGATCGGTGATAATCTGTGCCTCTTCCTCCGCATCGCGGGGGCGAAGATAGCGCGGCGCACTTGGTGCATGCTCCTTATCTGTCACGACATGAACGCCAGTTGGAGTTCTCATCTGCTTCGGCAGCCGCTCTTCATTATGGGCAATGACCGCATTGCCTAGGCCAACAATGGCTGGTGTAGATCGGAAGTTAAAGTCGAGCGTAACCTGCTTCGCTGCAGGGTATTGATTTTTAAATTCCGTGATATAACGATGGCTTGCTCCATTAAAAGTGAATATCGTCTGATCATCATCACCGAATACGGCTAAGTTTTGGTGCCCGCCGGTAATTCGTTGAAGTAGTTCATACTGCACAGGCGTCGTATCTTGAAATTCATCTACAAGCACATATTGGAAACGGTGGCGGAGACGCTCAAGCAAGTTAGCGTCTCCCTCCAGCAGCCGTAGAAGATCGATCAGCAGGTCATCGAAGTCTTTGCACCCTTGCTGCGCTTTCTGTTCTTCGAAGCGAATAAGCGCACGCCGCATATCGAGTTCACTTGCATTTGTTGTTTTCCAATCAGTAGGCATCAGGCGGCGTGATTTGAGCGAGGAGAGCGCAGCGAGCGCCGTCTCGGCTTGCAGGGTATCATGCAGCCCGAGCTCTCGTAGTATACGCTTCATCAAGCCATGCCGTCTGCGTTCCTCTGCCATCAGTTGGAAGGGAGGCGCATAAGCCTGCAGCAGCTTGAGAGCGAAAGAATGAAAGGTGCGTGCCTGAACCCTGCGAGCCATATCGCGTGTAACGCCGGGCAGCTTGGCAAGGCGCACTCGCATCTCTTGCGCAGCTTTATTGGTGAAAGTGACCAGCCATAGCGACTCAGGTGATACTCCACCGACGGTCATCAAATAGGCAGCGCGTGCGGTCAGCACGGATGTCTTGCCAGATCCAGCTCCTGCCAAGCAGAGCAAGGGCCCGTCTATATGGCGTACTGCATCCCGCTGTGCGTCATGCAGACGTATCCCTTGTCGCTCTAACGCAGCGAAGAAGTCTGCAGATGCAGGAAGGGCACCGTTGCCTTCATTGCTCGGTTGAGCGCGATCATGGCGAGAAGCTGTGTATGGGTCTGCCGATCGCGCTGTAGGCACGGGTTGTTCCCTCTTTATACCAAATGGATGAGAACGCCACTGGGCCCTGACCGTTTCTGATGAAGAAGGAGTGGTCATGATGGTGTATCTCCTTTATGATAGAAATAAGCGTTACATGATATTATACATGTTCTAGCAAGGCAGCGGACAGGGATACATGTTTTGCCTGAGTCATGCATACGTTGTTGTTGAAGACGTGTAATGACAAGTTCAAGGCAGAGAATAGCGCATGGTTGTGGCGATGGGTTTCACATCGCTAATACTGCGTTTATTAGTTTAACAGAGGAATTCTGCCGTAATGGCAGTTGAAAGGAGATATTGGGATGAACCGCTTTATACAAGTAATTAAAGATGGTGCTTCCAAAGCATCGGAAAAAGCGCATAACATGATGGAAATGAACCGGGTTCAAGCCCAAATTGTAGCTAAGCGCAAAGAATGGAAGCAGAATGTCTATGATATCGGCGAACTCGTATATGATGCCTATAAAAAGAATGACTTAACACTTGCAGAGGAAGGTTTGAAGGAAATTGCTAAGCTGAATCTGCTCGTTGAAGAAGAGATGAAGCTTCTGGATTGGAAGGTAAGCGAGCTGCGTAAGCAGAAGCGCTGCGAATGCGGCGAAATTGCCCCATTTTCGGCTAATTATTGTTCGGTATGCGGACGCAAGCTGCCAGAGCCGCCACAAGTGGAGGAAGAAGAGATTGATGAGCTCGGCATGGCCTTCCTGAAGGCCAAGCGGGAAGAACAAGAGGAGGCGGCTGCTGCTCAAGAGGCTGTGCGCTATCCGGAACATACCGATTATAAGGAGCATGACTATACGTACGAGGAAGAGGAAGAAGATGAGCATGTATTGGAGCCGCATGCGGAAGACTCCCAGAACAGTGCATCTTCCGATCAAGGCCGGCTTAAACAAGGTGGAGCGGCCGATCGAGATCATGATGACTTGAACGTAACGGTCGGCGGGCGCCGAATTACCATTATGAAAGAAGAAGAAATAGCGGGTCGACGCTGTTCGAACTGCAACAGCACGGCAGACGAGGAAGCCAAATGGTGTGAACGGTGCGGGACGCCATTCGTATAAGCATCTGGTTCCGTTGCACCATTCACTTCGCGTAAGTTGAGGCAGTACAGACTGACAACAACCCAGCTGCAAGAAGTCTAAACTGGGAATGGGGAAATGTGTATCAGTCAGCTTATATGCATGGAATGACAATAGGGGCCTGCCATCTATGGAAATACGGCGGCCTCTTTTTCATTGTACGAGCAATACGAGTAAGGAGACACCTAGAGCAGGAGGAGTACGATGGAAGGTCAAGGTCTAATTACACATTTACGTTCATTGGGATTTACCGAGATGGAAGCTAAAATTATTGTCAGTCTATCCGAACAAGGTGCGATGACGGGGTATGAGGTTGCTAAGAAACTAGGCGTGTCGCGCTCCAATGTATATGCAGCATTACAGCGGCTCGTTGATCATGGAGTCATTCTGCATCGGGATGGAGAACCCTCTCACTATGCGGCATTGCAGCCGGAGGAATTGACGCGCATATTAGCCTCTCGATTAGATTCATCGCTTCACTATATTCGGGAGCACATGCCCGTGACAGAGGCGGATGAGACTTCGTTCTACAGTATCGAAGGTGAGCGGGCGGTTATCGAGACCGTGAAACGCGTACTGCAGGAGGCTAAGCTGGAAATTATCGCAGATGTGTGGCCAGAGGATGCGACCTTAATTCGGGAGCACTTGGCACTTGCTGAGGCGCGGGGAGTGAAGGTGCTGTGGTCCATCGCGGGTTCGGAGGACAATGCAAGTATGCGGGTGCCTTCCTTGTTCGATGCAGATGGTATGCGTCACACGCGTCCTTTTGCATTTATTATTGATCGTAAGGAAGCATTGGTTGGGTCAATGGGGGAAGGTGTGGCAACGAAGGCGTTGCTTACAGAGCATGCAGCGATCACCCGGCTTGTCTTAGGGAAGTTCGTACAGGATCTCGTATTGTACGAATGGCAAAGCGAGATGGGAGCTGAAGATGCAGAGGCATTTAACAAGCGGATTCAAACGGTCATCTCATCGTATTTTGATTAACATCAATCGTGACAGATAAGTGAAAAATGACCAAAATCCGAAACCGGTCAAAGTATCTTTACGTATAGAAACATATCGGAACGACTAGTATACCAGCAAGCCAAATCGGTGTTTGACATAGATACATGTAATGGATGTTGAAAGACTTCATATGCATGTAAAGTATGTGCCGATCTTCTTTCGGAGAAGATACGAGGAAGGACAGCTTCGCTAAGAGACAGCAAGAGGAGGGCATCGTATGGAGTGCATTGTACATTTTGAAGTTGTTCATCACGGAACTGACGATATCGCGAAGCTTCGCGGCCTAGTTATGACACCGGATAAAGAGAAGCCAACTGTGGATGATATGCAGGAAATGCTGCGCATGATGGGGTATGAAGTTCATTGTACGGATGAAGCAGCGCTTCGCTTCGAGCCAGATCGCGCGGGTACAGATGTAGAAGAAATTCGGATTAAAAAAGTGGATATGGGCGAGGAAGTATATACGCCAGATATGCAGCTTCGCGCGATTGCGGAGCAGCTTATGAGCAAGCCGAACCGTTCCATATAGCCATGTAGTCTCGCTATATCCGATTGGACAAAAAAGGCCTTCTTCCGACAGACATCATCACGAGGATGGTGTGGTGCAGCAAGAAGGTCTTTTGTTGAATGATCTTAAATGGAGAACTTGCCGTACGTGCTCGTTACGCTTTGGCTTCGGACTCGTTCAGGATAGAAGTACAGTGTCCGCAGCGAGTAGCTTCCTTCGGAATTTCCGACAGGCAGTACGGGCAAGACTTTGTTGTCTCTTCTGCTGGTGCTTCGGGCTTCTTGCGATGAAGCGCATTGATCCCTTTAATAAGCAGGAACACAGAGAAGGCCACAAGGATGAAGTCGATAATAATACTAATAAATTGGCCGTATGCGATAACGGGAATTCCCGCTGCTTGTGCTTGCGCCAATGACGATACGTCTTGATCGCTCAAGTTAAGGAACAAATCCTTAAAGTTGACTCCGCCCATCAACAGACCGAGTGGAGGCATAATGAGATCGTTGACAACCGAAGTCACGATTTTGTTGAAGGCGCCACCGAGAATAACACCGACTGCTAGATCGATAACGTTGCCTCGCATTGCAAATTGCTTAAATTCTCCGAAAAATGATTTGACTTTTGATTCTCCCACGAATGGTTCCCCTTTCTCATGTAGGCATTACCATGTAATACTTACCCTTAATCGCGATACAGAAACAGTTTTTAGACAATCTTCGATTCGTAATGATGACTTGATGAAGGCTGAAGCATGAGCAGCTTGTGTCTACCAATTGCAGCTTGGAGCGGAGTAGTGCCAATCCGTTCCCCATCACCATAAGCAACGCGATCGTTCGATGAAGTGATATGAACATCATGTCCGCGCAGCATCGAGACATAAGGCAGATTCACATGCTTGCCGGAAAATACGGTCGGGAATAGCTTCATTAAGGTCCAACGGGTGCAGCTGTGTACAATGCATATATCCAGCTCTCCGTCACGTGGGTCAGCTTGTGGACTGATACGGATTCCTCCCCCGTAGGAAGAGGAGTTGGCGATAGCCGTTAGCCACACATTGTCAAAATGATGTATGGTACCGTTGATTGTAATGGAGGCTCTTGCGGGCTTGAACGTGAACATCGCGATGACCGCGCCGATCAAATAGGCAGCGGAGCCTATTCGAAGTTGGTTGCACCAACGCTTATAACGGCTCTGGTTGACGGCTTCTGCTACTTCCGCATCAAATCCTGTCGCCAAAGCGGTCAATGTCCACTTGTCGTTGATCTCGATCAGATCGACAGCATTTCGCTGCCCGTGAAGAATGGTATGCAATGCTTGCAATGGTTCAGTAGGTATATGAAATCCTCGAGCGGTATCATTGCCTGAGCCAGCAGGAATAACTCCTAATGCAGCTTGGGTACCTGCTAGAATTGGCAGTAGTCGATGAATCGTTCCATCTCCGCCGAGTACCACAATCGTAGAACGAGGGTATTTCGTAAGATGAGCACTTACGTGCATCTCTGCTTCTTCGGGTGTTGCTGTCACGCAGGAGGTATATTCGATCTCTAGCTGCTGCATACGCGACTCTATCAATTGCCATGTGCGCAGCCCTTTTCCATTGCCTGCATGTTGATTGATTACAAAGAGCATCAAGATTCCATCTCTCCCATGTTTGCCGAATCCAAGACGTTTCATACGGGCACTATATTAAGATTGCACTGACTATTATTCTGTTTACTGCTATTCCATAATAGCAGAACGTTCTCTGTTTGGGGTGATTTTCGGGCAGGAAGTTTATATCAAATGTAAATGTTTGTGAGAGAGATTCATGAACATCGTTCAAAATTGAGTATTTCTTGCTCGTGTCGAAAAGGGAAAATGGGGAAGCCGTCGAATGGATATAAGAAACATTTTCCATATTTGCTCATGTGAATAGTTCAGGGGAGGGACAAGGTAATGTCCATGTTCAACCGTTTCCTAGGGAGCATTGGTCTTGGCACGGCCCAGATCGATACGCTTCTGGAACGTGGAAGATATGCACCGGGCGAGGAATTGCGTGGAATTGTGAAGCTGCGGGGAGGCCATATCCCACAGTATGTCGAGCGCCTTGAGCTTGTATTAATGACGGAGTATGCGCGCCAATTGGATGGTCGAAGTGAGCGCAGTTATTGTGAGCTTGAGCGCTATACAATCTGTGAATCCTTCACGCTAAGTACGAGTGAGACGAAGGATGAGTCATTCTCCATTGTATTGCCGAATCGGGTTCCACTTACGATTGATAACACCCCTGTATGGCTGATGATAGAGCTAGGCATAGACCGTACTAGCGACATCGAGCCAAATGACCACGATCGAATCGAAATTATCCCTACGGTCGAGCAGAGCATTGTAATTGACGGTGTGAACCGACTTGGCTTCCGACTGCGGACTGCGGACTGTATTCATGCCCCACGAATCGGCGGTAAATTCCCATTTGTACAGCAATTCGAATTCATTCCTACCTCTTATTTTCGCGGAGAAGTTGAAGAGATGGAGCTCATCTTTTTGGCGGCAGAACACCAGACAGAACTGCTCGTTTATCTCAATGGACGTGCGCGTAATGTGCGGGGGATACTTGTAGATACGGATACGACAGTTGATCATTTCCTTCGCTTTCCGCTTACGAACCTCGAATGGCGCAGCATGGGGGCTGAAGGCTTCGCGGGTGAACTGGCAGAAATGATCCGACAGCACTTGTAATTGTTCCAGATGTGCAAGGTAAGATTGCCTCACGCTTCAACCGATTGGCTATATGAATCGAATATACATAACGAAGGGAGAGATTCGGAGCTGTAGACAGCTTGGAATTTCTCCCTATCATTTTAAGGAAGTATGAACATATGCGGCTTATTTATCGCCACGGTCGGTATGCTTGCGCGGACTGGTTTGCTTGGACTGCTTCTGCCTTGTCTCATCTGATTTGGCAATAAGCCGCTGATCCGTCTCACCTGTGTGGTGATTGTCGAACAAATATTGCTGGAGCTCCCACTCCGAAGCACCAAGCTGAGGATCAGATGGGAAGGTCTGACCGCGGTGCAATACTTCCTCGCGTCCCCATTCATTGGCATAGATGCCGTCCACTTCAACATGCTCCCTCGATATCGGATTCATCTTATGGTCATTTTCAGTCATGCAGGTCATGAGCTCCTTTCGTTTGCTGCGTGCAAGCGTCAAGCTTCAGGTGATGGATCATCACCTCATTGAATGCTCTTATTAAGGTGCCCTGCCTACTTGAAAATATCCTGTGATGAATACAAAGGAAACATTTCAAAGAATGAGCGATTCGATTCCTTAGTAAATGATGTCTACAGCTTCTAGAGTTGATAATGAGCTTCGAGCTTCTTCCCGCCGAGCCAGAGCAGGAACAGAACAGCAACCGCGACTAGAATGCGCCATGGCTGATGGATAAATCCCTGCCAGTCATGGCCGATGAAGGCCATGATGAATATGACGACCGACTTCCCGGCAAATACGGCACAAATGAATGTGCGAAACGGGATCGTGCTAATTCCAGCGGCGATATTGATTAGCGCTGATGGTGTGAATGGGAAACAATATAAGATGAACAATGGTGTGAATCCTTTGGTCTCCAGCCATGAGAAGAATCGCTGCGATGAAGGCATGTTCTTCTGCAGGTAAGCGCTGAACCGGCCGCCGAACTTACGAGCCAGCCAGAATACAAGGCAGGCCCCGAGGCTTGCGCCAATCCAGGAATAGAGGAAGCCAAGCCCTAAGCCGTAAGCTGCTGCATTTGCCATAACAAATACGATAAGCGGCAAGAAAGGCAGGATGGCCTCCACGAGCGGGAGCAATATGCCAGGTAACGGCCCCAAGTTCGAATATTGCTGCATCCAATGCTCGACTTGATTGATATCCAAATGTTTAAGCCAACTGATTGTGTTATGTATCCACTCCCACAAAACAAGTTCCCCCCGATGTTGAAACTACAGTTCCTTACGCTGTTGCTTAGTACATGTAACGTATGAGCGTTCTAATAGTTTCATTGTCTTGAATCTACTGCGTTTCATGAATTAGATAAAATAGAAACCTCATTACAATATCCGGAACTCACCGGAACTCGCTGCATAATGGTCCGTTGAAGCTATTGCTCTGCAAACCAGCGTGATGGAAACAGCAAATACACGATGGAGACGATGCCGAACAATGCTGCGCTAATCCATACGACCATGCTGGCAGACGTAGCGCTCGCAATAAAGCCCCCGAGAACGGGGCCAATGAGGACGCCAATGCCCTCCACAGTGGATAACAGACTCCATCCCAGTCCCTTCTGACCAGGTGGGACATAGAGGGCGAGCAGTGCATTCCACGCGGGAAGCACTGCTGAATATGACAGGCCAAGAACCACGGCCAGTCCGTAGGCCATCAATTTCGACGGGTGCAGTGACAATGAGGCAAGCGTCAAGGCGAATATGCCGAATCCAATCACAAGGAATGGCTTGCGGCTGCTCTTATCTGACCATTTGCCCATCGGGACTAGCCCAAGTACTGTACAGCCGCCGCCGAGGAGCAGAAGAAGTGAGTATTCTCTGTGCTCGGTGAATGATAAAGACTCTGCAACAAATGTGGGCAGAATCGGCACAAGCATGCTTGCTCCGAGTGTTTGCAGAATCATGCCGGGCAGCAGCGGCTTGATCGCCTTCAGCTTTTCGCGCAGTGCTTCCCACTGCTCACGAAATGGAACGGAAATACGTTCGGATTGCTTGCCGCCTGCGACGAAAAAGCTGAGCAGCCAAGCGACAGTGGACAAGGCAACAAGCAGCCAATAAGAGATTGCAGGCTTATAGTCTAGGATAAGGTTCAACACGACAGGGCCGGCGCCCATCCCAACCAGCCATATCATATAGAGGAAGCCCATTTGGGCAGCTCGTTGATCTTCTTTTACCTTCGTTAAGCAGACAATCCATACGGGAGATATTCCAACGCCATATAAGGCGCATGCCAAGATGAACACCCATGGAATATTTCCGTAATGGAACAGAGCAATCCCTGTCAGTGAAATAAGCAATCCTATATTAATAATCAATCTGGCGGGGAAACGATCCAGCAAATATCCGATAGCTGTCTTAAGCAGCGTATCCGTCAAGTAATGTGCGGTAGTCGCGGCCCCGATAATGGCAAGGCTAATGTACAGTATGTTCTGGCCATAGATAGGGATGAATGAAACGAGCGCTGCTCCTCGCACAAATTCAACGAAGAATAAGATGACGGCTAGCAGCACGATGTCCCTTCCCATGCCTAATGCACGAATTTTTTTCACATACAACGCCCCTTTCCTGATTGTACCATTATATCGTGCGGCACAAGCCCTCGCCAGCAGCGATAGTCGGATTGAATATTAAGAAAATGTAGCAGCAGACAACAGCTGCTCTTCCATCCAACGCTTCGGATGTCTCCACCGGCATACATAAGGATTGCCAGCGAACACGGCAGTAAGGGAGCGCGACGGCACTACATATATAACTTGTCCGCCATGACCAACTGCACAAGCTGCCTCCTCGCTGCCTAATTGGTGGAGCCACCATTGGTAGCCGTAGGCGCCAAAAGCAGGCATGCCAGGTGAATAGGGGCGATGCGATTCCGTAATCCATGTAGAGGGTATGACGTGAAAGCGCTCGTCTGATCCTTCATTACCAGCAGGTTGGATGGAACCACCGTCTAGTATGAGCTGGCCGAATCGAAGCATATCTGGTCCAGTCAGCCAGAGTCCAACATGGCCTGCTGCATGCCCGTCAGGAGATAAGTCCCAGCGGTAATGATCGATGCCTATTGGAGATAGGAGATGCGCTCTTGCATATTCATCTGCACGTATCCCAGTGCAAGAGGTGAGCAGAACCGATAACAGATGGGAATCAATGCTCCGATATTGAAATTGTCCGAACCGTTCGGGATGGACGGGCAGTCGCAGCGCATACTTTACCCAGCTGCTGCTGTTATGGAAGCTGCGTATCCAGCGCTCTCCGAGTCGATTGCCTGTCTCCCATAGCAAGCCTGATGTCATTGTAAGCAAATGCTTGAAGGTAATGCGGTGCCACCAAGTATCTTTCTGGCGTTTGCCCACGATGTCTTGCGGCAAATAGTCAGCAATTGGTTCATGCAGCGAAGGCATGTCCCCACGATGAACGGCAATGCCCACGAGTGTTGAGATAAAGCTTTTGGTAGCGGAACGCAGATCATAGAATTGCCCAGGTCTTACCCCTTCGGCATACACCTCTGCGATTACTTGTCCATGACGCGCACACGCGAAGTAATACATACGGGGGAACAATTTAGGCAGCGTACCCAATGCCTGCTGCAATTTACCATGGTCAAATCCAGCCTGTTCCGCTGCGTAAGCTTGAATTGGACTTGAGGGATGCTGATTCATTTGAGATTGCTCCTGTTTATTGTAGTAGTAATGGAATTTAAGCCTTACGACAGCATGATTACGCGTTGTATGTTAACTCTAATGTTGTTACTAGCATACCCAATGGAGAAATGATTAAGATATGTTGGTGTGATTTTGCAGCTCGGCTGAATATGATATACTAGAACTAAAAGGTTGCAAATTCCAGTAAGTGAAGCGATAGTCCAATTGGTTCTCCGTTGCGGGGCATGATCTACAACGCTTTGGGAGGGAATTTTCATGGCAACAAAAGGTCACAACGAAGTGAAAGAAAGCTTGTTGGAGATGACACGTATTTTCCGTCCGAAGAATCCTCGGAAATTCGTGAAGGAGTACATCCGGAAGTACCGGATTATGGGTGGCTATGAAGATGAATTAACTCAGCTTGTAGAGTTGGAAATGTGCAAAATGGATTCCAGTGTGTCGTAACGTCATAACCGTCTCTGATCAGACATTACGAGGAACTGAAGTGCTAACCTGCGAATGTAAGGAATAACTGAGAATACGTACAGAGTAGGCGCGCCGGTAAATCGGGGCGCCTTGTTTGCGTATGTATGGGTTAAATGAAGGGGTTCCAATAGTGCTTCTATAACAGATGATCCCGTGCATATACTTATCATTGGGACATGTAACGTTGGGGGAGTAAGCGATGGAGAATACGAAGACTGCTGCGCAGCTAGAGCTGATGCAGAAGGCAGGATACTTGGCAGCCCGCTGCCATCGTGAAGTGGCGTCAAGGCTCGCACCTGGCGTTACAACGGTGGAAATTGACCAGTTCGTAGAGAGCTGGTTATTGCAGCAGGGAGCAACTGCTGAGCAGAAAGGGTATTATGGTTATCCGTATGCAACATGCGCATCAGTGAATCAGGTTGTATGCCATGGATTCCCGTCTGCAAAACCTCTTAAATCAGGTGACCTCGTTACGATAGATTTTGTGGTGAATTACAAAGGATGGCTCGCAGATATGGCATGGACCTATGGAATTGGCCACATACAACCTGAGGCCAAGCGTCTTATGCAACAGACACTTCATGCATTACGATACGCAGCGAAGCTGGCGACCCCTGGAAGGGCGGTTGGGGATATAGCGGCTGCGATCGGACGAATGGGGCGTGATGCGGGCTATGGAGTCGTTACTGCGCTTGTGGGGCATGGTATCGGGCAGTCTATTCATGAACCTCCTGAAATTCCGAATGATGGATGGCCTGGACGTGGGCCTAATTTGGAAGAAGGGATGGTCATAACGCTTGAACCGATATTTACGCTAGGTACATCTGGTGATGTGATTCTGGGTGCAGATGGATGGTCTGTTGCTACATGTGACGGTTCCTGGGGAGCGCACTTCGAGCATACCGTAGCGGTGACTGCAGATGGACCGCGTATTTTGACTTGTCTTCCATTTACACCAGGGGGAAAGAATAATTCGTCATGGACTTAGGATAGGGCAGATCAACTATATACCCATAATTATATAGGTAGAAATATGAGGGAGCGATGCGGCCTGCACCCCTCCCTAAAACTAGTGCAAGTAACACTCATCATTCTCAACGTCAGTTAGAGTTGTTCGACGTCTCATGAGTTGTTAGTGCATTGTGCGGTGTATAAGCTTCATAATATCCGCCTCTGCGAATTGCAGAGAATCTCCAGGATAAGCGTGCATGACATAAGGAGTTAATCCGTTGAATAAGTCCATATTGGCGCTAATTCGAACATGTTTCACCCCAGAGGTCTGACTCCGAACCGTCTTGTCGATGGTGTGAAGGAGCTCATCTGATAATTTGTCGCTCTGCTTCACTGTACGTACCGGACTATCCGATGTAATGAAGCGCGGGGGCCAGCGATTCGCCTCGCGTTCCATATGTCCAGCTGTATTTGGGGCGCCGATTCGGGATTGCTCATGCTTGCCTCCGCTGCCGATTGTACCTAGGCCTGTGCCATCAAGCGTGAGCGCGACATAAGCGGTATCCTTATGCTGCAAGACATAGGCTACACTGACTCCATCCAGGTGTCCGACAGCATCGCTGACAGATTGATTGATGAACAGGGGACGCGGATTAGACAATGCCTGCGGCTGAGATGTGGAATGGGACTGCATTGTGTTCTGTTTCGTACGATGGTTGCTTTCGGTGCCCATTTGGGGCAACGGGGTTCCAGAAGGTGCTGATTGCTCCTTGACCTTCCGATCTGCATAGTTCGCCTTCGTGTTGCCTCCCGGCGACCTTGACTTCTCAGCCTCCATCCCAGCACAGCCGGAAGAGACCAGCATGACAGCGGCGATTATAAATGTGACAATCCAGTGAACGTGATTTGCGTTGTTGTGAACATCATTTGACAACTCCATTCAACCTCCTTATTTACTTCCATTAGTGTTCAAAAATCAACATGTGAGTATGCGGAATATAGATTTTTGTGATCAAAACAGGCAGGAAACTGCCAGAAATTGAGTGGTTTCGACAAAGGAGAGCAGTCTCATTTTGTATTTTGTAACCGTTTACAAATACTGATATAAAGCCGTTTTTCAGAGTATTTGAACACTTTGTGAACTGACCGGGAAACATTGACAAATAAATATATGGAAATTATATTTAGGTAAGTGATTGTAGTAATTGACAGGATTACGACATCCGTGTTTAAACCGGGGCCTGCCTGAAGGCATTCGAGCATGAGAATGACTTCCGAAGAAGGATTCTTACCGGTCTGAATTCGAATATGCATGCGCCTTCATTGCGCAATGGATTCTCTGCGCGATGAATGATTGGTTAATATTGGCTTATCTGGATGGACGGCAGCTTGTACTCACTTCTAAGCCATAGGGGCACTTGCATTGAGATTTCGACACAGCATGCGATGGGGTAATCAGCGAAAACGTACAAAGTGGGGTTGATCAATGATGAATCGGTGGCACGCAGTGAAGCGACTACTTCCACTGTTCGCCGGACTCGTCCTGCTCCTAAGTGCTTGCGGTCGTGCTGATATATCGGCTCTCAATCCGCAGGGGCCCATTGCAGACAAGCAGTTCGGATTAATGCAGTTGGCGATTACGATTATGACGCTAGTCGTTATTGTTGTATTCGGTATTTCCATTTATGTCGTCCTTCGCTATCGCAGACGACCGGGACAGAACGAGATTCCGAAGCAAGTCGAAGGGAACCACAAGCTTGAAGTGATTTGGACGGTCATTCCGATCATCCTCCTCATTATTTTGGCAGTTCCAACGGTGAAGTATGTATTTGCCTTCGCTGAGGACTATAGCCAAGACAAAGATGCAATTAAGGTTAAGGTAACAGGTCATCAATATTGGTGGGAATTCGAATATCCTGAGTACGGGATTACAACAGCACAAGACATGATTGTTCCGAACGGGAAGAAGATTGCGCTTGAGTTGAAGACAGCTGATGTCCTTCACTCTTTCTGGCTTCCATCCATTGCAGGCAAGATGGATACGAACCCATCCGGCAACGTCAACAAGATGTACATTGAGACGTATGTGGAAGGCGTGTATCGAGGAAAGTGCGCTGAGCTATGCGGATACTCCCACGCATTTATGGAATTTAAGGTGAAGGCAGTCAGTGAAGCTACATTCACGGCTTGGGTGAATGAGATGAAGGCCGAACCAAAACCGTTCGTAGGTGACACACAAGTTGCTGAGAGCTTCAAGCAGAACTGCTTGTCTTGCCACGCTATCGATAATAAGCCGTCCATGGGACCTAACCTGAAAGGGATGGGTAGTCGTGAGGCTATAGCCGGCATCATGCTGAACCGTGAAACCGCTGATGAGGTGCTGGATCAGAAGAAGATCGAGGATCATCTCCGTCAATGGATTCAGGATCCGGAGAAGGTGAAGCCTGGCAATAAGATGCCAGCATTCAAAGATAAGTTGTCCGAGCAAGAACTCGATGGCATCGTGAAATACTTGGCAGATTACAAGCTTGATTCCTTGAAAGCAATCAATAAGCAGTAGATTTCAGCATCTTCTAGGGGAGGTAACGACCTTGGCTCACACGGTGAAGCGACATCGCGGCTTGATGGATTGGCTGACGACGGTCGACCATAAGAAGATCGGCATTCTGTACCTTATCGCCGGGGCTTTATTCTTCGGTATTGGCGGTATTGAAGCCATCTTGATCCGGATACAATTAATTCAGCCTATGAATGATTTCGTAGACGCAAAAACTTTTAATGAATTGATTACCATGCACGGCACCACGATGATTTTCCTCGGTGTAATGCCGATTATCTTTGCACTAATGAATGCCATTATTCCGCTGCAGATAGGGGCTCGTGACGTTGCGTTCCCGTTCTTGAACGCACTCGGCTTCTGGACATTCTTCTTCGGCGGCTTGCTGCTGAACTTGAGCTGGCTGATGGGCGGTGTGCCTGATGCAGGCTGGACATCTTACGTACCGTTATCAAATACGGATTATAGCCCAACGCACGGTGTGGATTTCTACACCATCGGCTTGCAGATTTCTGGTTTGGGTACACTCATCGGGGGCATTAACTTCTTGGCAACGATTATTAACATGCGCGCGCCGGGAATGTCCTTCATGCGCATGCCGATGTTTACATGGGCGTCCTTTATTACGTCTGCATTAATTCTGTTCGCTTTCCCTGCTGTAACGGTAGGATTGATCCTGCTCATGTTCGACCGCTTGTTTGGCGGGAACTTCTTCTATGTACCGAATGGAGGAAGTGTAGTGCTCTGGCAGCACATCTTCTGGATCTTCGGTCACCCGGAAGTATACATTCTGATTTTGCCGGCGTTCGGGATTATCTCCGACGTCATCAGTACGTTCTCTCGCAAGCGCCTATTCGGGTACAGCTCCATGGTATTCGCAACGATCCTGATCGGTTTCTTAGGCTTCATGGTATGGGCTCACCATATGTTTGCAGTTGGTCTTGGGCCAGTAGCGAATGCGCTGTTCTCGATTGCAACGATGCTTATCGCAGTACCAACCGGTATTAAGATATTTAACTGGCTATTCACGATGTGGGGCGGTTCGATTAAGTTCACCGCGGCCAATCTGTACGCAGTAGGTTTCATTCCAACATTCGTTATGGGTGGGGTTACAGGCGTCATGCTGGCATCTGCGCCTGCTGACTTCCAGTTCCATGATACGTACTTCGTCGTAGCGCACTTCCACTACGTTATTGTTGGTGGTTTGGTGCTTGGCTTGTTCGCAGGGCTCCATTTCTGGTGGCCGAAGATGTTCGGACGCATGCTTCGTGAAGGACTAGGCAAAGCTACCTTCTGGATGTTCTGGATTGGATTCCAATTGACATTCTTCGTTCAGCATTTCCTTGGTTTGATTGGAATGCAGCGTCGGGTCTTTACGTACTTGCCGAATCAAGGCTTCGACCTCATGAACTTGGTAAGTACGATCGGGGCAATCATGATGGGTATCGGGGTTCTTATGTTCTTGTACAACATTGTAATTACATCAAGAGATCCGAAGAACCTGGGCAACGATCCTTGGGAAGATGGACGTACGCTGGAATGGACAATTCCATCTCCACCGCCAGAGTACAACTTCAAGCAAACTCCGCTTGTGCGCGGCTATGATGCTTGGTGGAAAGAAAAGATGGAGGGCAACACGGAAATGCCGGCTGCAGAGCCGATTGGTTCCATTCATATGCCATCGCCATCTATTCTCCCGTTCATGATGTCTGTTGGCTTGTTCGTGGCAGGTTTCGGCTTTATGTTCGCGAAGGATGATTTCAATAATGCACTGCTGAACGGTTTGTTCAACAATCATATCGTTGCAGGTTTCGGCCTGCTGATTACATTCGGCTGTATGTTCCTGCGTTCGATTAAGGACGACCATGGATATCATATCGAACCGGAAGAGTTGGAGCAGAAGGGGGTTAAAGCATGAGTGCACATGCACATCACGCAGAAGGCGAATGGCCACATGAGCCGGAAAAAGCAACCCTAGAAGGCCGCAATAAGGTCGTCGGCTTCTGGTTGTTCCTTGGCGGAGAGGCAGTATTGTTCGGTACGCTGTTCGCAACATTCCTTGCGCTACGCAACCAAATCGGTGATGGTCCTGCCGCTTCCGAGCTGTTCAAGCTTCCAATGATTGCGGCTGCAACAATGATCTTGCTGACCAGCTCCTTGACGAGCGTGTTCGCTATTCAAGCGATGCATCGCAAAGAAGTCAAAGCCATGCTCAGCTGGCTCGCAGTAACGGTTGCATTGGGACTAGGATTCTTATGTCTTGAAATATACGAGTTCGTAGAATATGTGCATGAAGGTCACACGTTTACGACGAGTGCGTTCAGTTCATCCTTCTACACCCTGGTCGGCTTCCATGGCGCGCACGTTGCCTTTGGTGTCGTATGGATCACACTTGTTATTTTGCAAACAATGAAGAAGGGCTTGAATTTGGTTACAGCACCGAAGATTTACGTCTCCGCACTGTACTGGCACTTTATCGACGTTGTGTGGGTATTCATCTTCACAGTTGTATACCTCATGGGAAAGGTGGGTTAACCAAGTGACAACACACCAAGTAACATCAGACAACTCGAAGCGTCGACATAAGCATGAGGGCAAGCAGAAGCATATTATTGCATTCATCTTCTCTATTGTGCTTACGTTGATCGCATTTGCTACGGTAGGTTCAGCGGGTGAAGTAAACCCAACGTTCACGGTTATCATCCTTCTCGTCATGGCTGTCTTGCAAGTTGTCATTCAGATGGGGTATTGGATGCATATGAAAGATAAAGGACATATGATTCCGATACTGTTCATGATAGGTGGAGCCGTCATTGCTTTCACGGCCATTATAATGGCTGTGTATTGGGTATGGTGGTAAAGTCGGATAAGTGAGAAGAGGGGACGCGAAGAGCGTCGCCTCTTTTTCCGTAATAGGGCTAAATGTGGCGAAATGGTGGCGCCTCGGGTGTTGCAGGATGAGGAGGGCTGAACATTTATGTTCGGATTGACAGAGTACTTTAGTTTCTATGATGTGTGGAGTCCGTTGTTTCTTACAGCAACGGTGCTTATTAATGTGTTATATTTCGGGCTGACAGGGCCTTTTCGCAATCGATTCTCATCTTCTGAGCCAGTGCCAGCGTCGAAGAAGCTAATGTTCGTAATTGGGACAGGCTTGCTCTACCTAGCTCAAGGCGGACCTATTAATATGATGAGTCATATGATGTTCACCTTCCATATGGCGATGATGGCATTATCATACATCATTGTACCGCCGCTTCTATTATTAGCTATTCCGTCCTGGTTATGGCGATATCTATTGGATCGCAAGCCGCTGAAGCGATTGAAGCTGTTAACGAATCCGATTCTTAGCGCTGTTCTATTCAATACCTTGTTCTCTTTCTATCATGTGCCGGCAGTGCATGATTACGTCATGACTCATTATACGGAACATATTATTTACTACATTGTATTGTTCATTGCTGCTATGCTGATGTGGTGGCCAATCGTCGTTCCGGTACCAGAGTGGAACTCGCTGACAGATGTGAAGAAGATGGGCTATGTTTTTTTGAATGGCGTTCTAATTACTCCTGCCTGTGCATTAATCATCTTTGCAAGCGAACCTCTCTATGCTACGTATGTGGACAAGGAAGCCTGGGTGCAGGCAATGGGCTATTGCATATCCGGGGATCCTGTAAAGATGCTCGCCGCATTTGATGGGCCTAGCTTCTTTAATTGGTTCACTCCGATTGAAGATCAACAGCTCGGAGGCATTCTAATGAAGCTGATTCAAGAAACGATGTATGGCTGTATTCTCTTCTACGTATTCGTCCACTGGTTCAGACGTGAAAGTAAAGATGATGACGATTTTGTGGACACCACAGCAGAAGGGCAGTTGAATTCGTAAAAATGCTCTATAATGGGTAGCGTAAGCAGAAGCAGGAGAGTTATTGGCTGCTTCGTTGCCGATGTATATGAGGAGGGCGTTTCATTCGTGGATCTGTACTTTATTATGCCAACTATCAGCACGACGTTCATCGTCGTCAGCGCCATATTGGTGGCTATCGGTTGGGCTCAAATTATTAAGGGCAAGCGGGAACAGCATAAGAAGACGATGCTGGCAGCGGCCGTAGCTGCGACAATCTTCTTCATTATTTATGCGTCTCGCACGGTTTTCGTTGGCAATACCGCATGGGGCGGCCCGGATGACCTTAAAGTATATTATCTGGTCTTCCTGTTGTTCCATATTGTCCTTGCAGCTGTAGCAGCTGTGTTCGGCTTGACGACACTGTATACAGGGTATAAAGGGAGTTATGCGAAGCACCGCAAGCTGGGTAAGTTCACCTCTGTCATCTGGTTCATTACTGCAATAACAGGGGCAACCGTATATCTTTTGCTGTATATCTTGTATCCAGGTGGTCATACAAAGCCAGTAATAGATGCTATATTTGGTCTGTAATCAACTAGTAGACGGCGATCTGTGAAGAGGATTTCCACGAATCGCTGGTTTGTTCTGAGTGCGATGGTTAGTTTAGAAGAAGCTCGTTCTTTCTGCACTTTAAGTGCGAAAGGCGAGCTTTTTTTGCATGCTTAGATTCTTCAGCATAGTAGGCTTTTAACGGTGCAAATAAAGATGAGTCTGGATAGGGTAATGTTTATTTTTCCTAATGATGAATTGACAGGGAAGTAGTCACTCATTATACTGTGTATAAAGATATATACAGTAAGCACAGTGATGAGCGAGCAAGCACACTTGATTTACCGATCTATAGTGTGAATCAGTTTGATATAAAGGGGGTCTTACAGTGCGCAGACCATATAGAGAAGCATGGATGCTTGTAAAGAGCGATCTTGTTCGATTCAAGTGGGGCTTGTTGATGACGGTAGCGTTCAGTGTTTATATGGCCACGATTAGCGGTCTGGTGTTGCGAGAGTTATTTCGTGGCGACGAGGTCTTGACGAGAGCTTTCAAGGGGGTTGCGGATTTTGTGTTTCTTTTTACGATCCCGAATCTTGGCTTCTTTATCTCTCGAAGATCGATGCGATATATGAAGGATGACTCGTATACGAAATGGATGAGGAAGCTGCGCATACTCCCAATCGATGCGAGAACCATAGTGTATTCACGTACGATGCAGATGTGTGTGGCTCTGCTGATTAATATGAGCATTGTTATCGTGGGGCACTACTTACTCAGTGAGACATTGAGAAGTCTTGGCTGGATCAGCATCTTATCCTATGTATTCATGCTGGTAGCGTACGCTGTTGCTGTTAATTGGTTGTATATCTCGTGTGAGCTGAGCATGAGCGGGCGACTATATATGAGGTATACATTTATTCTACTAGGCGTTATAACCATGGTGTCCGTCCTGATAGCGGTAGCGGACGGAAGTATTTTACAGACTGTGGTAGACGTAGCGCGATCGTACCCTTGGATGGGTATCGTGTTGTCCATCGTTATCATCGTCAATTCGATAGTGATCGGAATGAATCGTTTGCATAAGATCGTTCTGAAGCGAGATTGGATGTGAAGAAGAACAGAATGAGTCAGGAGGTGATGAGGAGCGGTGTTTATACCGATTCAAATTAATACGAACAGTTCTGAACCGTTGTACGCCCAGATTAAACATCAGCTTCGCGCACTTATCCTGAGCGGACAGGTCGAAGAGGGGATGCTGCTCCCGTCTATACGCGAATTCGCGAATCAGCTCCAATGCAGCGTCATCACGGTAAGAAGGGTGTATCAAGACTTGGAGAACGAAGGGCTGCTGCGGACGAAGCAGGGCACGGGGACGTTTGTGACACCGGTTCAAGCGGCAGAACGCGACAGGTATCGGAAGGAAGCAATCGAGCAGGCACTTGAGCAAGCCGTTGAAGCTGCAATGCATGTGGATGTATCCACTGATGAACTCATGCAGATGCTTCAGGAAGTCATCCAGCGCAAGCACAGCGGGAGCTAGCATTTGGTGCGTACAAGGGGGGAGAAGCATTGGACAATCAACATATAATTGAGATGAAACAGGTAGTGAAGCAGCGTGACAACTTCCGCATTGGCCCGTTAAATCTATGCATACCACAAGGCTGTGTCACCGCGATCATAGGTACAAATGGGTCAGGCAAGACGACGATGCTCGGAATGAGCCTGGGGCTTGTTCATCCTGATGAAGGGACGATAATCGTGCTGCAGGAGAAGCCAGAGCCAGAGCTAAGTACACTTGTGAAGGCGCGTATTGGCTACGTAGCGGAGAACTCCGATTCGGAGATGGACGATATGACAGCGGAACAGCTTGTATCCTTTGTATCACAGTGGTATCCATCATGGGATTGGCAGCTCTACCATCAGCTTATGGCGAAGTATGAGCTGCCGCCGAAGCAGAAGCTGAGCAAGCTGTCGAAGGGAATGCGCCGTAAGCTGGATTTGATCGTTGCGATATGTCCGAAGCCAGAGCTGCTAGTGCTTGATGAACCGTCCTCCGGGTTCGATCCACTATCTTGGCGCATGATGATCAAGGATTTGCATGCGTATTTAAAGGATGGGAAGCGGACCGTCTTAATCGCGACACATATCGTGGATGAGGTAAAGCGGTTGGCTGATTATATTCTGGTCATGCATAAGGGCAAGGTGCTTCATTTTACGGAAAAGGACGCCCTGTTCGATGCGTGGAAGGTGTTCGTCGTGGATGGCGAGGCAGCGGATTACGAAGGTGCACCAGGTCTGATGAAGGCTATGCAGGAGCGCTTCGGGGTAAGACTTATTGCGCATAATGCTACCGGTTTGGAGCGTTTTTTGCACGAAGAAGGGATTGAGGTTGTTCAGACTCACGCATTGGAGCTGGATGACATATTAGCTTATATGATTGAGATGCATATTGAGGGGAGCGTATACGCGCAATGAATCCATTACAGTTGCAGCAAGTCGTGAAGCAGTACGGTGACAAGACAGCCGTGAATGGTCTTAGCTTTAAGGTAGAAGAAGGGGAAATCTACGGATTGCTTGGTGCGAATGGTGCGGGCAAGACGACGACAATGCGGATGGTTCTTGGTCTTATTTATCCAGATGGCGGATCTATTACGTATCATGGGAAGCCGTATCATGAAGGGCTGACTCGCATCCTCGGGTATTTGCCGGAGGAACGGGGAATGTACCCGAAGGTGAAGATTAGCGAGCAGGTAACGTACTTGGCGCAGCTGCGCGGGATGAAGCGTGCGGAAGCAGACAAGAACCTAAAGTATTGGCTGGAACGGTTCAATGTACCGGAAAACTACAACAAGAAAATTGAGGAGCTGTCTAAGGGGAATCAGCAGAAAATCGGCTTCATTGCAGCTATTGTTCACAAGCCGAAGCTGCTCATCTTGGACGAAGCGTTCAGCGGCTTGGATCCCGTTAACGTCGAATTGTTGAAGGAGACGGTTAAGGAGCTGCGCGATCAAGGCACGAGCATTCTGTTCTCTACGCACCGGATGGAGCATGTAGAAGAACTGTGCCAGAACCTGACGATTTTGCAAAAGGGTAATGCGGTGCTGCAAGGGTCGCTGCGTGAATTGAAATCTCAATATCCACGAGAGCATGTCATCCTGCGCACGAGTGGAGATGTGGATGGTTTGGATCGCATCGCAGGCGTCCAATCCGTTTCCCGAACAGGAGACGGTTATAAACTGCACATTACGAATGAAGTGGCCGCACAGGATATCCTGCAGCTGGCGATGGCACAATCGACAGTTCAGCAGTTCGAGCTGAAGGAGCCGACATTGAACGAGATCTTCATTAAAGCAGTTGGAGGCGAATCTAATGCATAACCTGGGGACGGTCATTCGATTCACATTGAAGACGAAGATGATGACGAAGTCGTTCATCATTACGACGATTATTTTAGCACTCATTATGTCAGTTGGGGTTAATATTCCGTATCTGATCTCGCAATTTTCGAGCGATGAACCTACATCAATCGGTCTGGTACAGGGTGGAGAGTACGCGGACATTGTGAAATCATTTGAAGATCAATTGGCGAAGCATGGCGGGAGCGACTTGAAACTTGTTCCGTCTGCTTCAGAAGAGGATCTCCGCAAGAAAGCGGAGTCCGGCGATCTGGAAGGATACTTGAAGTTCGAGCCAAAGAAGGACGAAGCGGGCAATGTGGAGAAGCAATCGTTCCCGCAGGTTGTGTTCCATGGCAAGGATGAGCTTGGACATGGCGATGAGGCGACGGTTACAGGTGCATTAAGTGCAGTGAAGACTGAGTGGCTCGTGAAGGATTCACTTACCGAACAGCAGAAGGCAGAGCTGAGCAAGCCGGTTACGATTGATACACAGAAGATCGTGAAGGAAGGCGAGAAAGCGAAGGAAGAAAATCCGATACAAAAAACGATTTCGATTATCGTCGTTATGGTATTGATCATTCTGTTCTTCATGACGAATACGATGACAGGTAACATGATTGCATCCGAGGTTACGCAAGAGAAGAGCTCGCGTATTATGGAAATTCTCATTACGAGCGTATCGCCGCTCGCGCAAATGTTCGGGAAAATTATCGGCATGTTCATACTTGGGCTGATACAAATTATTGTGTTCTTCGCTGTGGTTGTGATTAATCTGCTGCTGCCGCACAATTCAGCCCCGCTGAAGGCACTCAACTTCGATATCTCGATGATTGATTGGACAGTGGTTGGTGGTGGATTGCTGCTCTATGTGCTTGGCTACTTCCTATATGCAACGCTGTTCGCAGCAGTAGGCTCGCTCGTTAGCCGGACTGAAGACTTGGCACAAGCGATTATGCCGATTACGATGCTATCGTTGGCGGCATTCTACATTGTAATGTTTAGCGTGTCGTCACCGAACACCTTGCTGGTAAAAGCGACATCCTTTGTTCCATTCTTCACACCGACCTCGATGCTGCTGCGGATTGGTACGGGAAATGCAGCATGGTGGGAATTCTGGGTGAGCATTGCGATCTTGATCGTATCCATCCTGTTCTTCGGCTGGCTCGCTGCGAAGATTTACCGCACAGGCGTGCTTATGTACGGCAAGCGCCCATCGTGGAAGGAACTTCGCAAGGCGATGAAGGCGTACAAAATCTAGTCCGAGCTTCAAATCACCTTGTGAGTAACAGTTATAATTGAGACGGATACCACAATATTTGAGACAAATGAAGGCATAGATTTAAAATGATGTATATTGCCTGATAAGCCATACCTTGGTTTATCAGGTTTTTTTCTATTCAACCAGCTTTCTTTGAGTGTGTTTCATTCAATTCATTACCACGTGGGTAGTATGAAAATTGAGCGTATTTGTCGTTCTATCCATGACATTCTCTGATTGAGGTGAAAACATGAAAGGCGCTGCGCGGACAGCGTCTTTTTCTTGGGCTAGCGGTTACCGTGTAGTGTGGTGCCCTTCTTTTTAACTGCTGCAGCAATCGTGATATGATAGAGGCAAGCAAGGAAGGTTAGGACGGAAGCATTATTGGGGGTTAGTTATAAAGATGACTACAAATAAGCTGTATATGGCCATTTATGAAGATATTAGGGGGAAGATTGCTTCAGGTGAATACGCACCGGGAACAAAGCTTCCTTCGGAGCATGAATTTTGCGTTATCTATGACACGAGCCGGGGAACGATTCGTAACGCGCTCGATCTGCTTGTCGAAGAAGGGCTTGTCAATCGCCATCCTGGCAAGGGCGTATATGTGCTAGACAATAATGCCATCGCATTCTCGTTCGGCGGATTGGTCAGCTTCAAGGAAGCAAGCGAGAACAGCGGGCAGAAGTTCGAGACGACCGTACCGTATTTTGAGGAAATAACGATTACGGACAAGCTGCATGAGCGGACTAAGCTGCCATTGGGCGCAACAGCATATTGTTTGCATCGGGTGCGCGAGCTTGACGGAGAGCGCATTATTTTAGATATCAATTATTTTTTAAAGGAGAAGGTGGAGGGCCTAACGAAGGAAATTGCTGAGCGCTCGATATACGACTATATCGAACAGCAGTTAGGGCACAAAATAGGCTTTGCCCAGCGCGTGATCCAGGTGGAGCCTGCGACGGCCAAGGATCGGGAACACTTGATCATGAAATCGTACGGCTTCGTCGTCGTTGTGAAGAACTATGTATATATGCATGATGGTGAGTTGTTCGAGTACACGGAATCGCGCCATCATCCTGAACGATTTGTGTTTACTGACTTTGCACGGAGACGATGACGAGGTACTAAGCATCTCGTATTCAATTGATAAAACCAACCGATGTTGCGAATTTTATAGTTGACGTAACTTAACGAAATGAAACAGCGGCAGTCTTGGATGAGAGAAAGAAATCCTAGACTGACCGCTGTTTTTTCACGATCTCCAAAGCAACTTGTCTATACAAGTGTTTACAAACCTGTCTATACAAGTTATAATGGTCTCAACAAACGTGGAAGCGATTCCATTGGGGAGGTACATCGATATGGCAGTTGATCAACGTTCGGTTGAGCAGATTTTAGAAGCCATTGGTGGAAAAGAAAATATTTCTGCGGTTACGCATTGTGTGACGCGACTTCGCTTTGCATTGAACGACGAAAGCATTGTTGATCAGCAAGCTTTGGAGAAGAATGAACTTGTCAAAGGATCATTTGCGACGAACGGGCAGTTCCAAGTCATAATCGGTCCAGGACTTGTACAGAAGGTGTACGAGAAGCTGCTTGAGATTAGCGGTGGGGAACGGGCGTCTACGCAGGACATCAAGAATGTGGCATCCAAGAAACTAAACCCATTGCAGCGTGCAGTGAAGGCGCTTGCAGATATCTTCATTCCAATTTTGCCTGCTATTATTACGGCAGGTCTATTGATGGGGATCAACAATATATTGACTGGCAAGGGCATCTTCTTTGCGGATCAAGCCTTCATTGATGTATATGCTCAGTGGAAGGGTTTCGCGGAGATGATCAATCTGATCGCCAATACCGCCTTCGTCTTCCTGCCGGGGCTGATCGGCTGGTCAGCGGTTAAAAAGTTCGGCGGCAGTGAACTGCTCGGGATTGTACTTGGCTTAATGCTTATCCATCCGGATTTGCTGAATGCTTGGGCATATGGGGATGCAGTTGCGAATGGTACGGTACCGCACTGGAACTTGTTTGGTTTTGAATTTGAGAAGATTGGCTATCAAGGGCAAGTGCTTCCTGTACTTGTATCTGCTTTCTGCTTGGCGAAGATCGAGGGCTTTCTGAACAAGCGTGTGCCGGACGGCTTCAAGCTGCTGTTGGTCGCTCCGACTACGCTGCTTCTTACCGGGTTTTTGTCCTTTATCGTGATTGGACCGTTGACCTTCACAATCGGCAACGCCATCACATCGGCTTTCGTTGGAATTTTCGAGCATGCGGCTGTACTGGGTGGACTTATTTACGGCGGCTTGTATGCGCTGCTTGTCGTAACAGGTATGCATCATACATTCCTGGCAGTCGACCTGCAGCTCATTGCAAGCACGGGCAGCACGTTCCTATGGCCGATTCTCGCCTTGTCCAACATTGCGCAGGGCTCGGCGGCGCTTGCGATGGTGTTCGTTACTAAAGACGAGAAGCTGAAAGGGATGTCCGTGACCTCGGCGATATCTGCTTACTTGGGCATTACTGAGCCTGCGATGTTCGGTGTGAATCTGCGGCTGCGGTACCCGTTCATCTCAGCGATGATCGGCTCTGCATTGGGCGCAGTCGTTATCTCAGCATTTCAGGTAAAGGCCGTGTCTATCGGCGTTGGCGGATTGCCAGGCTTCCTATCTATCTTCCCGCAGCAGTGGGTTCCATTCTTCCTCGGCATGGCGGTGGCGTTGATTGTACCGTTCGTCATTACGCTTATTATCGGGAAGACGAAGCGTCAGGCATAATTAGGGCATTCATAACGATACACAGAGCGATTCCTATATCGTACTAAAAATAAGAACTACATGGTGGTGCAAGACAATGACACAACAATTGGAGCAGGAGTGGTGGAAGAAATCTGTCATCTATCAGATTTATCCGAAGAGCTTCAACGACACAAACGGTGACGGAATTGGGGATTTGCAAGGGATTATCGACAAGCTGGACTACTTGAAGGAGCTCGGAATCGATGTCATTTGGTTGACGCCGATTTACGAATCCCCACAGAAAGACAACGGCTATGATATTAGTGATTATTACCGTATTCAGCCGGAATACGGCACAATGGATACATTCGAGAAATTGTTACAGAAAGCGCACGACAAAGATATCCGCATCATTATGGACATCGTCGTTAACCACACCTCGACGGAGCACGTCTGGTTCAAGGAGGCTGCAAGCAGTACGGACAATCCGATTCGCAACTACTATATTTGGAAGGATGGCGTGAACGGAGGGGAGCCGAACAATTGGCAGTCTAAATTTGGCGGAAGCGCCTGGGCGTATGACGAGAAAACGGGGCAATATTATTTGCACTTATATGACGTTACCCAGGCTGATTTGAACTGGGAGAATCCAGTGCTGCGGGATAAAGTGTACGACATGATGCACTATTGGCTGAATAAGGGCGTTGATGGATTCCGGCTGGACGTTATCAATGTGATTTCCAAGGATCAGGACTATCCGAACGATACGCTGGCAACAGCTACGGCTGATGGGCGCAAATATTACACAGACGGGCCGCGCATTCATGAGTTTCTGAAGGAGATGAATGCTCGTGTATTCTCGCAGTATCCGCACATGTTGACGGTTGGCGAAATGTCGTCGACGACGATGGAGAACTGCATCAAGTATACGCACCCGGATGAGTGCGAGCTGAGCATGGTGTTCAACTTCCACCATCTGAAGGTCGATTATCCGAATGGGGAGAAATGGGTTAAAGCCGACTTCGACTTCCTTCAGCTTAAGCAGATCATAAGCGAGTGGCAGGTTGGCATGAATACAGGCGGGGGCTGGAACGCCTTGTTCTGGTGCAACCACGATCAGCCGCGGGTAGTATCTCGCTTCGGCAATGACGGCGCCTATCGTGTGCAATCGGCGAAAATGCTCGCTACGACGCTGCACTTGATGCAGGGCACACCGTACGTGTATCAAGGGGAAGAGCTCGGCATGACGAATCCGCATTTCTCGCATATTAGCGAGTATCGGGACATCGAATCGATCAATGCGCATCGCCTGCTGGAGAAGCAGGGCGTTCCTGAAGCGGATATTATGGCTGCACTGCAGCAGAAGTCGCGCGACAATTCGCGCACGCCAATGCAGTGGGATGCTTCGCATCACGGAGGATTCACGACGGGTATCCCTTGGATCGGCTCGGCTCCGAATTATCAAGACATCAATGCCGAGGCGGCACTGCGCGATCCGGATTCGGTCTTCCACCATTATCGCCAATTGATTGCACTGCGCAAGCAGTATGACATTATCGTGCATGGCGACTACCGCCTGCTGCTGAAGGACGATCCGCGCATATTTGCTTACATGCGCACACACGGATCAGAACGATTGCTCGTCATCAGCAACTTCTATGGCGAAGAGGCGGAGTTCACGCTTCCAGTGGAAGTATCACTACACGGTGAAGCGCATATCCTTATCAGCAATTATAAGGATACACCGAGTACGATCCAACAGCTTACACTCCGACCTTATGAGTCTGTGGCCTTTCTTATCGGGAATCATGACTAGAGAAAATAGAAGCAATGCTTGGCAGAATCCTGCCGGGCATTGCTTTTTTTTAATGGGAGAGACAGAGGGGGAAAAGAAAGCAGACAGCTTCTTCTGACATCTTCTAATGAAGACAGAATCTTGTCAGTCGGCTGTCTGCTTGCTGGCTTGAAAATTAGGTTGGTAACGGCCTATTTTTAATATCCTCTATATCCTGTTTGGGGAGTAGTGTTTACTTGTGAAACGTAATGTTGCGTATCGCTCACCTGTGGATACGTATGAGCCACATACCCCGCTGCATAACTGGTTGGTGCAGTATGTGATTGATGGGCGAGGCTGATAATTTGCTGCAATTGTTGTACAGCTGTTTGATGACCTTGAAGCGCAGTCTGAATCACATGGGCCGCATGCTGTTCGATTTTAGCAAGCTCCTGTAATCGTGCAGCATTTTGCTGCTCTTGATGCAATAGCTGCTGGTATTTTTGCGTTGCTGCATTGGTTTGTTGAATCAATTGTTGCGCTAGTTGTTCGATTTGCACGGTATTCGTATGTGTCATTGGGCAGACTCCTTTTTATCCATAGTTTCGTATGGTTTCATCTTCCTTATATTGTCTAACTTAATTGTTATTTATGCATCGCGGCGCTGACCATAAATCGTTACATGTAAAGTAAGTTATTCGGGATTCGTGAGCGACTAAGCGTTTTGTTCCATAAATGAGGTAATAGGCGGTTTGGTGAACTACAGTACCAGTCTTAAAGATATCAGATATAGCAGATGCGGAGATCTAAGTTATTAATTTTAAGCCTCCTTCATAAACCTTTGTTAGAACGATAAAGGAGGTCATCCCGTTGAATCAACCAGCGTTGTTTGAGCATCGCTTCTGGCTGCAAATTTTAGGCGATCATGCAAGATTCATCTTTAATGCGCTCTCCCCGAAAGAAACGTCAGATATACAGACTGCACAACAATTTATTCAAGCGTTCGATCAGCTTCTGCATCAAGCACGAGAGCTGCAATCGGATACAGAGATCGGAGCACTGAATCAGCAAGCCTACACGCTAACCATCAACCTGCGGCAATTTAAGCTAAGCATTCTTGAGCGTCTGTTGCTTGGGCGTGTTACAATTGCGTTCACTCCAACCTTTATCAATCACATGGTGAATGAACTTGAGGAATACTTACGTATTTTAACCAACCTATTGGAAGGAAAGCCGGTTCCCCAATTTGATGCACTGCACCACGATTTCCTTTGGTTGCCTGACGCAGCGGGTCATGCTGCATCTATTTCCAGCGATTTGGATTTTGTAGAAAAGCGATTGATTCAGAAAAGTAAGGATTTTGAAGAGCATTTTCAACAGTTCTATTTAAAGAGTATCGAAATGGCAGGGTACATGCGGACACAGCTTCGGGATTTTCCAGCGTTCCGCAGATTTCATACTGACGTCGATATGGAGATGAATTTGTTCAGAGCATTTTTGAAGGAACTGGAGGATCTAGAATTGTCAGCCGAAGTGCTTAGTCGCATTTCCCCGCTCATACCAGATCATATGATGAGGGAAGAGTGCTATTATTTAATGAAGCTAGCACAATTAGGCTTAGTACCCGATCCGGAATGCAATCCAGATCATCCGAGGATAGATGAGAAGGTGTAATACGCCGCTGCAAAGCGGTTTTTTTACGTTTCTCGAACTTCATTACGATTAAGCTATGCGCAACTCTTTCGGCTACTGATTCGTCTAACCAAGTAACTAGATAATGTAGGAGGCGATTACATGAAAAAATGTATAGCTTTACTTATGTCTGTTACAGGCTGTAAAAACGAATCCTTATAAGGACATCAAGGAAGGAAAGCTGCCTATCCAAGAACAAGCCTTTAAAGGATCGGTGAAGCTTCAGCACAAAGGCTACTATCTGATTACACTGTTTAGCGCCGACAATGTTCCAGCATTTGACCGCGGAGCTTGGGCAGAAATCGTTGTTGAAGTGTATTGATGATAATTGAAAAAACCCTTGATTCGGTTATACTACCGAATCAAGGGTTTTCTGCTTATTCTGCTTTTTCTTTTACTCCGATCCATATTTCGCTGTATACCTGATGAGGATCGGACATATCTCCGGTAAAGCAAATTTCAGGCACATCGATTAACTCATAGGAAGATGAAGGCAGCCACTCGGAGGCGATTTTTGCCCATGTCTGCTGTAGGGTATGAGGGTAGGAACCAACTGAGCTGAATATGGCCCATGTACAGGCTGGCACTTCAACTACTTCAAAGCCGTCAAAATCAGCATCAAGCGTCGTAATCGATCCGATGAGATGATCTAACTCGCCTTTTTCTTCATGACGTTCTTCGCCGAAATGGTAGGACGCATTAACCACAGTGGTGACGTCAGTATTTCGATAGCTTTGGAGTTTTGTTCGCTGTTCTACGGTAATCGATTGAGCTAGCTTCAGAATGTCAGCATTCTCGCCCTCAAATACGATGGGCACGCGGCGCTTCACACCCACAAGCTTGAAGGCGTCTTTCCGTTCGATCCGATAATTCATGTCGATTCCTCCTCGAATAGTGAGCTGGAAGGTCATGCGCGGGAATACCTTCAGATGCTTCAGACCTCTCACTTCCGAAGGAGCAACCCCAAGCCAATCCTTGAATGCTCTCGTGAATCCGTCCACCGAATGGTAGCCATACTTGATCGCGATATCAATTACTTTAACGTTACTCTTGTGTAATTCCTGACCGGCTTGAGACAGCCTGCGGTTGCGAACATACGTGTTCAGAGACATACCGGCCAAATAGGAAAAGAGTCTTCGAAAATGATACTCCGAAGTTCCTGCAAGCCGAGCCACCTGGGCGTAATCGATGTCCTGATCCAAATTGTCTTCGATATAGGCTAAAGCAAGATTCATATCCTTCAGCATATCCATGTCATGCCCTCCTCTCCTCTTCATTGTATCGAGGTTGAATAATCGACATCCGACATTTCGCATATGGAAATGGTCGTTACGTATGATTTAGGATATCCTCAATTATCGAATCATGAAAGCTTGGATGTCAAAATACCTGGTTTACCATGGTAGTCCTCATCATCTTCCACGAAATGCATACTCAGGAAAGAGCGGGGCATATTACGGGAAGGTGATGAAAAATGTGGCAGGCGATTGCGCCTTATATACCAAGCTGGCAAGCGTTCGTGCAAGGGGCGATTGCAGGCATTGTTCCTTTTGTATTATCGAAGATTATGTCTATCACGATGAAGGATGAAAATGATCAGGGGAATCGGAAAGCCGAGACGGCTTACGAGGGGTTTGTAGGCCATTTTGAGGAGGATCTCAATAAGGTCAAGGAAGAAATCGGCCAGATGGAGGATGTGAACATACGTTTGTTCCGTCTCGGCTATACGACACAGCGTGCAGCGCTGGTGTTCGTTGGAGGGATATCGGATCGGGACTTCATCGATAAGCACCTCTTAGAATGCTTGATGGGCGATTTACAGCCGCCATCTGAGGGGGGAGCAATTGCATCTCCTGATTATATGTATACGAAGGAATATTTGATCGAGCATATCCTCCCTGTCGGATCGATGAAGGAGAATCGAATTGTTAATGACTGTACGTACGATGTGTTGAAGGGCGATACGGCTTTGTTCATTGAAGGGCATATCGGAGCCATTATGTTCAATACGAGGAAGGTGAAGGTGCGCGGCGTGGACGAGCCGCCATCTGAGGTGCTCGTACGCGGACCAAGGCTTGCCTTCAATGAATGCCTCGTTGACAATATGACGCTGCTCAGGCAGCAAGGTGAGAACAAGAAGCTCACTTTCATTCATCGCCGTGTCGGAACCCGGGTACAACGTGAGATGGTTCTCGCATACATCGAGGATATAGCTGATAAGCAGCTCGTTACCGATGTGCTGGATCGCATTAGCAAGATCGATATCGATGATGTTCCGGATTCAAGCTATATCGAACAGCTGATTGAGGATAATTACTTATCTCCTTTTCCGCAGCTGCAGAGTACGGAACGGTTGGATCGAACCTTTTGTGCCTTGATGGAAGGACGGGTGGCGATTTTTCTTGAGGGAAGCCCGTATGCTGTGCTTGCACCGGCGACGTTCACCATGCTGCTTCAATCGCCGGAGGATTATTATGAACGATGGATGGCGGGGACGCTAGTTCGTTGTCTGCGGTATTTTGCGGCATTTGTATCAACTTTTGGCCCTTCCTTGTATATTTCCTTGATCTCGTTCCATCAAGGTCTGATCCCAACGAAGCTGGCATTGTCCATTGCAGGCACCCGTGTTGGCGTTCCGTTCCCTTCAATCATCGAGGTGCTCATTATGGAGGTGGCGCTGGAGATCTTGCGTGAAGCGGGTCTTCGCCTGCCGAAGCCGATTGGGCAGACGGTCGGTATTGTGGGCGGTCTCGTTATCGGAGATGCCGCGGTTAGAGCGGGTATCGTCAGTCCGTTCACGGTTATCGTTGTTGCAGTAACGGCGATAACCTCATTCGCTATTCCGCAATACAGTGCAGGTATTTCTTTGCGCATTTTGCGGTTCATCGCGATATTTTTTGCATCGATCCTTGGCTTGTATGGAGTTGTTCTGTTCTTCTTAGTGCTATGCAGTCATCTCGTTAAGCTGAAGAGCTTCGGTGTGCCATATATGAGCCCTGCTGTGCCTTACCGTTTGTCAGATTGGAAAGACTTCATTTTGCGTGCCCCGCTAAGGCTGATGAAGAAGCGTCCCAAGATGCTGGACACACGTAATCCGACCCGTGAGGAGTAAGCAAATAGGAGGAGCTGTAGAGAACCATGAGTCAATCAATTGGATCGAGTGAGAAAATTACGACACAGCAGGCGGCTGTATTTGTAGCCAATTATATACTGGGAGTGGGGATTCTAACGCTCCCCCGAGCAGCAGCGGAGAAGGTGAAGACACCGGATATATGGCTGACCGTCATTCTCGGCGGCCTTGTTGCTATGATAGCAGGCATTATTGTAGCGAAGCTCAGTCAGCAATTCCCAGGTAAGACCATTTATGAATACAGTCAGCTGATTGTAGGGAAATGGCTAGGGATCGTGCTGAATGTGTCGATCATTATTTATTTCATCGCGACATCCGGTAATATGGTGCGAGCCATGTCGGAAGTAATGAACTTGTATTTGCTTGAAGGTACTCCACGCTGGGTGGTGATTATCTCCTTCCTGTGGGTGGGCATATATATCATGGTCGGTGGGGTAGCCGCAATTGCTCGCTTCTTCGAAATCGTATTTCCGCTGACGATTCTGATTATTACGGGCTTGGCTCTGCTAAGCTTTAAAATATTTGACGTGAATAATTTAAGGCCAGTGCTAGGGCAAGGGATAGGCCCTGTATTGAATGGTGTGAAGACGACAGGACTTTCTTTCTCCGGCTTTGAAATATTGCTCGTACTGCAGGCATATATGTCAACTCCGAAGAAGGCTGTTCGTGCAGTTGTAATTGGCATTCTCATTCCGATGCTTTTTTACGTGGTTACTGTAGTGATGACAGTTGGATCTTTATCCATTGCTGGTGTTATCAGCCGTACCTGGCCTACGATCACGCTGTTCCGCAGCTTCGAATATCCGGGGATCTTATTTGAACGATATGAATCGTTGCTGCTGGTCATTTGGGTTATTCAGATCTTTACTACATATGCGATTACACATTATGCGGCTGCGCTTGGCATGGCACGAATGACAAATAAGAATATTCGTCCGATGCTGTACTTGCTTATTCCGGTTATCTATATTACCTCTATGTCTCCAAGAAATATTAATGATCTCTTCTCTATGGGAGATCGTATAGGTGACGCAGCCATGGTGATGTTCGGGATATTACCTATTATTTTGTTAATGATTGTGAAGTTGAGAAGGAGAATGGCAAGCGATGAGCAGGAACAATAAGTGTCAGAACGTATCCAATCGTTGCTGCAATGTTGTCTTAGATGCTGCACAATCAGGTGGGCATTTGCGGGAGGATAAGCCAAGGAGATGCAAGCTGACAGCTATGCGCATTGCGATCATCTCACTTAGCATCCTGCTGCTCAGTGGGTGCTGGAGCCGAAGAGAAATAGAAGATTTGAACATTACAGTAGCTGCAGCGTTGGACATTGGCCACATCTCGTCAGAGGAGCAAGAATTTGAGAAAAAGGGTGCAGATTATCCGCGTAATCAGAGGATTACATTAACGTATCAAATGGCGAAGCCAGAGCAGTCTTCAGGGCAAGATGCATCAGGAAGCAAGAGAAAATATCGAAATGTGTCCCTGTCTGGGGATTCTTTATATCAGATTTCGAGAGAGACTTCCTTGAAGGAAACGAATCCAATATTCGGACAGCACTACAAAGCGCTGGTCATCGGTTCTGGCTTGGCGCAGCAACTGAATTTGCGAGATGTACTTGACTTCTTTATGAGGGAGCAGGAATTTCGTCCTAGCTGCTTGGTTTATATTAGCCGGGGAACAGGGAAAGAGGTATTAGATGTAAATCTCCCGGGAGACGTTCCAGCCTTTCGCTTGTTAGGGATATCTGATAATCACTATCGAACGAATCGTTTATTGAAGCCCTTGTCTCTCACCAACTTGCTGGAGAAGTTGAATTTGATGACCAGTTTCATGATACAGAATGTCGTCACGGCCAAAGGGGAGCTGAAGCTGTCGGGAGCTTCCATTATATCAGGCAGTACAGGCAAGCAGCTTGGCTATCTTGACGAAGAGGATATGGAAGCGGTGAACTGGGTTCTGGGCGGTAGCAAGGGCGGTGTAGTAAAAAGTAAGGACATCATCACCAACCAAGTAACTGTATATGAAATTACCAACGTGAAAAGTCAAATTACACCGCATGTTGAAAATGGCCGCATTTCTTTCGATGTAAAAGTAAAGTCGGACGGTCGGTTAGGCGAGCAGATGATTAGCGATGGCAATGACTTTGACAATAAGTTTATTCGTCGCTTAGAAGATGATGCTGAGAAGCAGATTAAAGAACTGGTGACCAAATTGCTGGATAAGCTGCAAAAGAAATACCACGCAGACGTGCTAGGGTTTAGCGATAAGCTGCGCATCGCATATCCTCGCCTGTGGGAGAAAGAGAAGAAGACATGGGATGAAACGTTCGCGACGACACCGATACGTTATGATGTCCAAGTAACAATTAGAGAATTTGGAACGACGAATATGAGAGCGCGGCAAGTAGAAGGGCAGGAGGGTTAGTCGGGTTCTATCAATTCGTAGGTTGGGTATTATATACAGTGAAAATCCTGCTCTCCAATTGTTACAATGAATGCACATATAGTCTTTCGGATTCAAAATACATGTTTACACACATGATTTGCCGCAGCACGTGCATTGGGGGAGAGAAGATGCAAATCATTCAAGGGACAGCCTTGCTGTTACTTGTCCTTTCTTTATTTAGTTTGTTCAGCTTCAAAGCACCTAACGGAATGAAGGCGATGGGAGCCTTGGCGAATGCTGCAGTTGCCAGCTTCTTGGTTGAAGCATTCCAGCGCTATGTTGGCGGCGATATGCTGCAGCTGGAATTTTTAAGAGAGGTAGGGGTGACAGCCGGCGGCATGGGAGGCGTGGCTGCCGCTGCACTGGTTTCTCTGGCAATGGGAGTGTCGCCTGTGTATGCGCTTATGCTGGGTGTTGCATGTGGCGGACAGGGGCTGCTTCCTGGCTTTATCGCGGGATACGTCGTCTCGTTCCTGGTTAAAGTATTCGAGCGGAAGGTGCCGGCGGGACTTGATCTTATCGCCTGTATTGTGGTCGCTGCGCCACTGGTGCGTTATTTGGCGAAGTTCATAAGTCCTATCGTAGATGCGACGCTGCTCAACATTGGCAGCATTATTTCGGCTACGGCTACCAATAATCCGATTATTATGGGCATTATTTTGGGTGGTGTGATTACAGTCGTTGCGACTGCACCACTTAGCTCCATGGCCTTAACGGCTATGCTCGGCTTAACAGGATTGCCGATGGCAATCGGAGCCTTGTCCGTAATGGGGTCATCATTTATGAACTTCGTGTTCTTCCATCGCATGAAGTTCGGTGACCGTCGTACAACACTTGCAGTCGCTATTGAACCACTGACACAAGCGGATCTGATCTCAGCCAACCCAATCCCGGTGTATGTCACGAACTTCATCGGGGGTGCAGCCGCTGGGGTGGTCGTGGCGCTCTTCGGGCTGGTCAATGATGCGACAGGGACTGCAACACCGATTGCGGGGCTTATGGTGATGTACGGTTTCAATGATCCTGTTAGGGTTACGATTACAGCCGTGTTATGTGCATTAGCCGGAGCTGGAGCAGGATTTCTTGGCTCGATTCTGTTCCGTCAGTATCCGATTCGTACGGTGGCTGAGGTTCGGGGCACACATCCTATTCAGGTTGATTCAACCAGTGAATCAGCAATATAAATCGGGGAGAAGCAGGATCATGATGACTTGAACACCCCCAATCTACAAGGCATGATATACGTTAATCAGGCGAGGGAGGAACTTGCGGATCTGATCGATTGAGAGTGTTTCCACATGGGAGACGCTCTTTTTCTTCTATATTCCCGTTTTTTTGTGTAAACTGAAAGGATACAGAATTTCGCGGATGCTTGCGATCGGACAGGTCTTGGAAGAGCATTGCCGCAGTAATGGAGGGTATTGACGTTGCAGCAACCGGACGTATCTGTGGACGACATCAACCGCTTAGCCGGTCAAATGAAGGAGCACTATTCGTACGCGACGCTGGAGCAGGGATGGCGCTATTACCGCAAGAATGCAGTATCCCATGTTCATGAGGACGCGGGAAAAGCTCGGGTAATCAGGGCTGAAGTGCATGAGACGGAACGCTATCATGTGAGCCTCCATATGAAACGTGTCGAGGCGAGTACTTGCACTTGCCGAACTGGGAATGAGTGCAAGCATAGGGCGGCGCTGTTCTTTCAATTATGCGAGGCAGCAGGGAAGAAGCCTGAACTGTACCTGTCTGATTTCCGTCAAGCCTTCATTGAGCTTGAGAGACAACGTACGGCTGCTCGCAAGCGTGAAAAACAGAAGGCCGAACGGGAACGCCGCGTTAGAGCGAGTCAGATGACCTTATCAGCAGATGCTTCCGCCAAGGACTGGCATCTCTTATTTCATAGAAAATACGCACGGCCGTTTACAGACTTCCAATCCTCTGTCGTGGATATTACCAAGTGGGTTAAGGAGCAGCTGTATCGTGACAGCGAAGCGATGGCTGAGCCGGTGCGGACGCTGCTGCGCATGCATGTGCAGTTGTTCTTGATTCAGCAATTGGCTGAGCGCTATACGCAAGCTGCACGAGGCTACCATTCTCGCGATATATCCGCGGATGATGCTGTTCGTCCTTGTATGGAGGAGCTTACAGAATTAAGCCGCCGCTTCGCAGGCTCAAAGCTACCAAAGGCCTTTAAGGAGCATCTTCGTCACTTAGGTGTCGTGGCAGAGCAGGTGGCGCTATCTGAAGAGGAGTCCCCTGTAGATAGACTAGCTGCCTTTGCACTCGTGTGGTCGGGGGTATTGAACGATCCCGAAGAGCTGCAGCTTGAGCGTACACGGCTTAAGGAGAGGTTGAAGCCGTTATCCGAGCTTCGTCCCCGCCTGCGTGATTCAATTCGGGTCGCGCTTATCCATATTGAATCGTTGCTTGGCTGTGACGAGGATGCAATCGCTCATGTGCATTCGCTTACTTTCTATAATGAACCTGAGCGCTTTGTACAGTATGCTAACGCTCGGATGCACAGTGGAGATCACGAGAAGCTGCTGATGTGGTTGAAGGCGCTGGCTCCGATGGTCAGCCAATCCCGCCAACGAGAGCATTTGGAACGGTATTGGATGTTGTGGAAACAGGCTTATGATGCACACGTAGGTATGCATCAAGAACTTGATTCGCTGTTGCTGGCACTGCTGCCTGGTATATACCCGTATCTGTCTTCTTTCCTCCTAGAGCAGGGAAGATATCGTGATTGGGCTGATATTCAGATCGCACGCCGCATATCGCCGGGGGAGGCAGATACGACTGAATGGAGGCAAGTCGCTGCCGCGGCGCCAGACATGCTGCTGCCGTTATATCATCAGGCCATTGAACGGCATATTGAGGAACGCAATCGCGATCAATACAGGATAGCGGTTACCTTGCTGCATGAGCTGCGTTCGATGTATGAACGCAAGGGCTCTCTTTCGACGTGGGAGAGGTACATGGATAACTTGCTGGAACGGTATTCTCGGTTAAGAGCATTTCAAGAAGAGTTGAGAGGAGGGGCACTGCTTACATGATCGAACAATCGCCTTGGAACGTGGAATGCTTGAGACGAAGCGACGGTACATTCCTGGTATTTCATAGTGGAATGAGGCGGGACGTGCGAACACTGAAGCATCTGTTGTTCGGTTGGCATGCTCCTTCCTTCTACGGCACGATGCTCCCTGTAGAGGGAGAGGGGCGTATTGAAGGGATTGTTGTTACCGCGGCTGAAATGCTGGAGGTGATAGCGATGACGCCGCACGTAGGTTGGACAGAGTTGAAATCAGGAGACAGCTTCCGCATTCTAAGTGAGACGGCTAAGCTGTATATGGCTCTGCTGCAAGAGGGGCGATATGAGCCGTCTTACGACAAATGGAAAGCGGGTGCATTCGGCTGGGAACTGCTGCTAAGCGAATCCGAGCAGAAGCAGCAGCGCGAATTGCTTCACCAAGCGCAACAGATCGAGCATCCCGAGCTTGTCCATTGGTTCGATGTGTTGATGACAGAACTGCTAACGGATAATCAGGAGCGAGACTCATTGCGCGCTGCCGCTCTGCGTGCACGCCCGGAACTGGAGGAGCTGCGCATTCCCCTGCAATCATCGCAGTGGACGGGGGAGCAAGATTGGCTCGAAATGATAGGCTGGACCCGAGATGAGACACCCTTCCGTGTTGTGCTTCGTATTGATGAGCCGGAACAGGACCGGATGCCTTGGGCGCTTCGCATCTTGCTGCAGGACAAGATGGATCCGAATGCTCTAATTGGATGCGTATTGAGCGAGTATAGGATTGATGGCGCGATCAGGAGCCAAGTGAAGGCAGCTGCTGGAGATTTCCCGGAAGAATGGAAGCCATTCCTCCAAGAAAGGCTGATTCGAGATATCGGAAAGGTGCTGCAAATCGCCCCTTGGCTTGAGGATTCCGGGGTTAGCCGGAAGCTTCTATTGGAGCAGCCGGAACACACCAGTATGCATGAGACAGAAGCAGGTTTGGAAACGAAGCAAGAAGATCAAGAGGACACAGAGAGCTGTTCTCTCCGATTGAAGCCGAAGCTTGGCGAAGAGGATGCTTGGCGCTTCTTAGCTGAGGGAAGCCTTCAGCTAGCAGAGGCTGGGTTCCGGGTCATTGTGCCTGCTTGGTGGCAGCGTGTGCGGCAGATGAGAACTCGGCTAAAAGCGAGGGTTCCTTCTTCCGCAGGTTCCTTCTCCGCTTCTGCGATGGGATTGAATCAGATGATTCAGTTCGATTGGAGACTCGCGGTAGGTGACGTGAACTTAAGTGAAGCGGAATTCCGTCAGCTCATCGAACAAGATCGCAGGCTGGTTCAACTCCATGGCCAATGGATTCAATTGAATCCGGATGACGTGAAGGAAATTCGCCGCTTGATGAAGCAAGTCGATGGCGGTGGGATGACATTCGGCGAGGTGCTTGAGCATCATATGGCCATGGAACGGAAGCGTCTGGAGGAAGGGCTGCTGGATGAAGATATTGAGCGTGACAATAGCCTACAGCTTGAACTGGAACTGAATGAGCAGTTGCAGCATTGGCTAGGCATGCTTCAGCATCATGAATCGATCCCGCCTAGTGAGTTGCCGGTAGGATTGCAGGGAACACTGCGGAAGTATCAGGCTGATGGATACTCTTGGCTAATGTTCCTTCGTCAATTCGGCCTTGGCGCCTGTCTTGCGGATGATATGGGGCTTGGCAAGACGATACAATGGATAGCCTATGTTCTGAGAGTAAAGGAAATAGAACCAGCGTCGGGAGCTTCTCTATTGATATGTCCAACCTCGCTCATTGGGAACTGGCAGAGAGAGTTGGAACGATTTGCGCCGGATGTTCGAGTGTATTTGCATTATGGTGCTGACCGAATTCGGGATGAGCGATTTGCAGAGGAGATTCGCATGGCTGATGTGGTCATCACAACATACACGTTGGCCTTGATGGATCGTGAGTTATTATGGCCAATCATGTGGAACTCGCTATGCTTGGATGAGGCGCAAAACATTAAGAACCCTTATGCGAAGCAGTCTGCGGCCATTCGGAAGCTGCGCGCGAAGCACCGGATTGCCTTGACCGGTACGCCAATGGAGAATCATTTGACGGAGCTGTGGTCGATCTTTGATTTCGTAAATCCAGGATATTTGGGTACGTTGGCACAATTCCGAAGAACGTACGTGAATCCGATCGAACGCAGTCGAGATGCAGAGTGGACGAAGCTTGTGCAGCGACTAGTGCAGCCATTTCTGCTGCGCAGGCTGAAGCGGGATCCTGAGATTCAGCTTGACTTGCCGGATAAGAATGAATCGAAGGTCTACGTTCCTCTGACCGCGGAGCAAGCTTCGGTGTATGAGCAGACGCTGCAGACACTGTTCGATGATCTGGATCGACTCGATCCAATGGAACGAAGGGGCAGAGTACTCACTGCGTTGACGAAGCTGAAGCAGGTATGCAATCATCCATCACTTGTGCTGCGAGACCGAGTATCTGGACGGGATTCCGCTCGTTCAGGCAAACTGACACGCCTGCTAGAGATGCTGGATGAGCTGCAGTCGACGGGAGAGCGGAGTCTCATCTTCACACAGTATGCTGAGACGGGCAAGCTGTTGCAAGAGGTGCTGGAGCGAAACATGAAGGAGACCGTTCCGTTTCTGCATGGCAGTGTACCGAAGGCAGAACGGGATCGCATGGTTCAGCGCTTTCAGGACGAGTCACTTCCAGCAGAAGAACGTCCGCGCATCTTCATTCTGTCGCTAAAGGCTGGTGGAACGGGACTGAATTTGACAGCTGCCAATCATGTGTTCCATTACGACCGCTGGTGGAACCCAGCGGTGGAGAATCAGGCTTCCGACCGGGCATACCGTATTGGGCAGACGCGGAATGTGCAGGTGTATAAGTTGATTGCACTCGGCACGTTGGAAGAGCGAATTGACGATATGATTGAGCAGAAGCAAACTTTGAATGAGCAGGTAATTGGCGGTGGAGAGAAGTGGATTACAGAGCTGTCCCCAACCGAACTGAGAGAGTTGTTCGCCTTAAGGCGGCATGTCATGGAGTAAGGGATTTGTCCTCATTCTTCTGCGTGGAATGGTCTGCATAATTTTTCTAATTATACAGACAATAATGTCCATGAGGAGGATGATGGACATGTGCAGGAGACTCTCGATTTCCGCTAATCTATCAGAGATTGAATGGGCATTTGGAATTGAGCAGGTGCTCTACCCCTATCAACGGCGCTTCAACATTAGTCCGACGCAGACGGTGCCGGCTATTAGGGAGCTTGAGGGTAGACGTGTGTTGGATGAATACCGGTGGGGGATGGTACCCTTCTGGGGCAAGGATTCACTGAATGCTGATATTTATTCCATTCATACGAATTCAGCATACTGGAAGCTGACAGAGCGACAGCGGTGCATCATTCCGTGCAGCGGGCTCTATTATTGGCGGCAGGAAGGCAAAAAGAGTTACCCCGTTCATGTGGTGCTTCGCAAGCAAGGGATCTTCGGCGTAGCGGGATTGTACGAAGTATGGCGCGACGCACAAGGGAGAGTGCAGCAGACTTGTACGCTGCTAATGGCGCGTTCCAATGAGCTAATTGCGGAATTCGAGACACGTATGCCAGCTATATTGGATCCAGAGGAGGCCGATGCGTGGCTTCGCCCAGTCTCGACTGAGATTGAGGCGCTTGCCAGACAACTGAGGCCCTATGCTTCGGAACGGATGAGACTGTACCCGGTTACTTCGCTGATTGAGAATGAGCATTATGATCATTCGGACTGCATTCAGGAATTGGATGTAAGGCTTGGTCGAGTTAAGGCCTGACAGCAGGGGGAAATAGGGTGTCTGCTGACGGTTCAGGATGCAGATGAACAATATCGCAAGAAACAACAAGGAACAATGCTCTTTGTTCAGCCTTGACTCGAACAATCGGGTCGAGGCTGTTTTGCTGTACTGCACTTATGGTCAAGTGGTTGCAGCTTGACATAGAGATACAGCTGGTATAGGATAACTTCTCCCTTTTATGTATGGTGAGCATGCTATAATAGCTTTTACAACTGAAGTTCGGTGAGTGAATTGGGGAGAGGGGAGATTTCCATGCAGCGTAAGCCTTACCCGGAATGGTCATGGTCGCCGTCGCGTCATGTGCTGTTCGAAGAGTGCAGACGCAAGTATTTCTATCATTATTATGCCTCGCACAATGGATGGTTTCGAGATGCGCAGCCATTGGCAAGGCAGGCCTATCAGCTGAAGCAAATGACCAACCTGCATCTTGTATTCGGAGAAGCGATGCATAAGATGGCAGAGGCTGTATTGATGCAGATGAACCAATCCAGTCGGGTGATGGACGCTGAGGACATCGTTCGGCGAGTACGAAACTTGTTGAATCAGGCGTATACGGACTCGCTTGACGTGGAGGCATGGAGAGAACTTCCGAAGCAGCGCACAATGCTGCATGAAATGTACTATGGCAAACAACTGCCAGCCCGTACCATTGAAACGATTAAGGCTCGGATCCCGATACTGGCCGACCGTTTTCTGAACAGTCTCAGTGTGCAGCATTTTAGACAAGATTCGGGTGTCCGGCTTATGGAACTGGAACGCTTAAATACAATATTGTTAGCAGATACGAAAGTATATGTGAAGCTGGATGTCATGTTCCGTCAGGATGATCAGTACATTATTGTAGATTGGAAGACGGGGCAGGAGGATGAGCGCAATAAGACGCAGCTGCGCCTGTATGGATTATATGTGCACCGGGTGTACGGGGTTCCCTATGAGAAGCTTGATATTCGTACAGAGTATCTACTCAGCGGCAGCTGTGTAGAAGATCATGTACATGAAGAAGAGATGGAAGAGTTAGAGCGCCACGTCATAGATAGCATGCTGCTCATGCGTGACTACTTGGAGGAGCCGCTCCGCAATCAGCCGCTCTCGATTGAAGCATTCGAGCCGACCGAAGAGACTAGACGTTGTCGTCGTTGCCCTTTTTTGGAGATATGCGAATACGGGAACCGTAATGAGGCCGTATCGTAGCCATATGAATATAGACGCTTCCATCTCCACCAGTATAGTGGTTTTGGAAGCGTCTTTGCATTTTTTGTGGAAGACGTACCTGTTTGCTACTGACGAATACGAATTGGGGCAGTCTGTGAGATGAGTGATTTTAAGGTGTAAATTGGTCTAGAATGTTCTGTTTATTATTGACGAAAAGAGGCAGTTATTCTTGAAATAGAAGCAGCATGTGAGAGGGTTGAGGCTAGGTAGGAGCGTATTTTGGCAGAACATTAAAATAATCGTTTGAATTTATGAATGGAACCGTGTATACTACAACTACAGAAACATTCAAACATTCGTTTGATTATTGTAATGATTACGATTAAGCAGATAAAGCACCTTCAATGCAATCATTCGGAATTAACGTGCTTAATCTTCAAGGAAATTAACAACAATATAGGTAATGAGGTGAATGCAATGGTTGCACAACGTTCAACGGAAGATCTGGAGAACATTCAATCGCATACGCTCGATAAAGAAGATGTATGTGAAATTGTATGTTATGACGCTGTTAAAATTAATGCTTTAAAGGGTCGGGTTGAAGACAACGAGGTACAGGGCATGGCTCAAATGTTCAAGGCGTTATCTGATCCGACACGGATGAAAATGGCATGCTTGCTGGATGAAGGGGAAGAGTTGTGCGTATGCGACATGGCGATATTGACAGGCCAATCGATTGCGACAACTTCACATCACTTGCGAGTGATGAAGAATCTAGGCATCGCGAAATCACGCAAGGATGGTAAAAATGTGTTTTACACCTTGAGTGACCATCATATTCGGTTGCTCGTTCGAATGACACTAGAACACTTGAGAGAGGAGCATTGTCATGACGACGCGGAGCACAGAAAAGGCTGATGAACGAATTGCATATCGGGTGCATGGATTGTCGTGCGGCAACTGCGCTAGGGAAATGGAAGGCGAGATTCGCCGGTTGAAGCATGGCGAGGATGCCACATTAAGCTATAACAGCGGTACACTCAAGATGAGCAAGGACATTGATGTGGCTGCCGTAAAACGGATATTGCGTACAGATGGCGCCAAGCTGGTCGAATCAGGCGGAGGAGCTGCTGCAAGTGCTGCAAGTGCTCCAGTCCAAGGTCACATACAATGCGCTTGTGACGGTCATGACCATGAGCATTCCCACGAGGGGCATAGCCATGCAGGACATTCGCACAGTCATTCCCATAGCCACTCAGGTGGCAAGGCGCATCAACATGACCATGGCCACGGAGCCGAGGGCCATGGACACGATCACAGTCATGGGGATATGAATCGAATGAAGTGGCTGCTGGGCATCTCAGGCTTGCTCTATGTTGCAACATTTATTTTAGATAGCTCGCTGCCGAACGGCGTTCTGATAGGCATGTATCTGCTCGCGATGCTGCTTAGTGGATATGGCACCTTCATGAAGGGACTTCGCAATCTGCTGCGGCTGCGCTTCAATATGGACACTTTAATGACCGTGGCGCTTACCGGGGCAGTTGTTATCGGAGAATGGAAGGAAGCAACACTCGTTGCCATCTTGTTCGGATTGAATGAGATGCTGGAAGGCTACGGCATGGAGCGTGCTCGCCAGTCAATGGAAGCTCTGCTGGCGGTAGCTCCGAAGCAGGCAACTGTACTCCGCGATGGGCAAAGTATAACCATTCCGATTGAACAGCTCGTTGCAGGAGACATTGTACTCGTTCGGCCGGGTGAGAAAATTCCTTCAGACGGTACGGTCGTTGAGGGGAACAGTGCTGTAAACGAAGCAGCCATCACTGGTGAATCGCTGCCGGTAGCCAAAGCGGCTAACGATGTTGTGTTCGGGGGCAGTGTGAACACGGACGGCATTTTGAAGGTTCGTATTGATAAAGCCTATGAAGATTCCTCATTGGCAAAGATTTTGCATCTTGTGCAGGAAGCTCAGGATACGAAGACGCCAACAGAGTTGTTCATCGATCGATTCGCTCGTATCTATACGCCAATTATCATGATTATTGCAGCACTAGTAATGCTTGTGCCTCCTCTTCTTATGGGTGGAGAGTGGTATAAATGGTTCTATCAAGGGCTTGCTGTTCTTATCGTCGGATGTCCATGTGCACTTATTCTTTCATCGCCAATTGCAATCGTCAGCGGAATTACACGCAACGCTCGCAACGGAATTCTGATCAAGGGCGGCGTCCATTTGGAGCAGCTTGGCAAGATTGAAGCACTGGCTTTTGACAAGACGGGTACGTTGACGAAGGGAGAACCTGCTGTACAAGATGAGGCAATTTATGATGAAGAACGCTTCTACCGCGTAGCTGGTTCTATTGAACAGGCTTCTCTTCATCCACTTGCGAAAGCTGTTATGCGTCATTTGGAGGCCAAGGGACGCACTTCCTTCGAAGAACCTACGCATAGTGAGACCATACCGGGAGAAGGCATACGGGCTGAAATCAACGGTGCTGTATACTGGGTAGGCAGCGAACGCGTCATTGATAAGCTGCAAGGCGGTTCTGCTGATCGCGTACAGCAGGCGCGAGAGGCTGCAGAGCAGATGAAATCACGTGGATTAACCTTGGTAGTGGTTGTGTCTGAACAAGATGGTGAGCCGCTGGGTGTGTTCGGATTGGCAGATGAGATTCGTGAAGAGAGTAAACGGACGATAGCAGCACTGCACGCCGCTGGGGTGAAGCATACGGTCATGCTGACTGGCGACCACGCTCAATCTGCGGAGCAAGTAGCGAAGAGCGTAGGCGTGACAGACTGGTATGCGCAATTGTTGCCACAACAGAAGGTCGACAAGATTAAGGAGCTTGGCAAAAAGTATCCGGTCGCCATGGTGGGTGACGGCATTAACGATGCACCTGCACTTGCTTCAGCTAGTCTAGGTATTGCGATGGGCAAAGGAACGGACAGTGCCGTTGAGACGGCAGATATCGTCCTGATGCAAGATCATCTTGGCAAGCTGCCAAGCGCCATTCGAATCTCGCATAAGGTCAACCGTATCGTACGCTGGAACATCGGACTTGCGCTGGGACTGAAGATCATTGCTCTGCTGCTTACGATTCCAGGTTGGCTGACACTCTGGATTGCCATCCTATCCGATATGGGAGCAACCATTGTAGTTACCTTGCTCGGTATGACGGTACTCCTTGGACGGGATCGTGAGGAATAACGTGAGAGATTGCTTTTATTGAAAAAAGTAAACACCAGAAACCGTATATACCGCCTGTCTTCTCCATTTTCGGAGGGGCAGGCGGTTTTTTGTAATTGAGGGTCTCTCTTACAAGCTTCTGGATGCGCGTGAGGCGAAATTTTTCTCAAATAGAAGATAGTTGTTGTCGGTTCTTCCTTGGTACACAAAGCCTGCCCCTCGATAGAATGATTCCAGTGCGGCAACACCAGCAAGGCAGTCGAGCCGGATGTTGTACTTGTCTGGGAAATCAATACCGCTCTCGACCCAGGCCAATATGTCACGTCCGATCCCTTGACCCGCATAATGGCGGTTCACAGCCAGTCGGTGCACATATACAGCATCCTCCAATGAATCATCCCCCCACAGCGTACGATCCCAAGGACTTGGCGTTGTTAACAGCATCACCATACCAGCAAGCTGCTCTTCCTGTTTGAACAGGAAGACATCGCCGTTCAAAATTGCGTTTGCAGTCTGGTGAGAGTCTTGTCCCTCAAGCAATGGATTCCATTGCGTAGAGCCTTGTTCGTGAAGCCATCGTGCAGTATTATGCAGCAACGCCATCACGGCTTCCGTGTCAGATGGAAGTGCGCGAACGACGCGGAGCCCGTTAGGCAATGACTGATTTCGAATCAACCCTTTATTCACAACAATACCCCTCCATTTTTACGCCCTATGTCCATAATAGTTATTCGTGCTAAGGCGGTAATTATATTGAAGCTATTGTATCGCATCAACCTCGATTTTTGCACTGCTGATACGGAACACGGAAGCAGAAGCATTTCTAGAGTAAGAATGGGATCAGTCGGGCATCCTTACAAGATATGGATGGAGCAACTGGAGGTATATGTTCATGAATGAGGCATGGATGCCAGCACGGCAGATGAATAACAGGGATACAAGACAGAATAGGGATGCTGCGATGGCTGCGCAGAATGGGAGCATGGGAAATCGAAAATATGTCATGCGAGCGATATGCTGGGGAGTACTATTCTCATGCTTGCTGCTAGCAGGATGTGGATCTACGATGACCGTCTCCTCGGGGGAAGCAGCGTTTTATGCTGGAGAGCCATTGGTTAGTGAACAGGCAGTGCATTCCCCTTGGATCGCAACGAAAAATATGACCCGAATCAATACAGATGATCATGTGAAGGCAGCTGTCACCATATCTCGCACAGTATGGCCTGGGCACATCGATGAGCAGCGACCGAATGGCGTCGTGCTTGTGCCTGATGAGCAGTGGGCGACTGCGATGGCTGCGGCTGATTTGATTCATTTCCCTAACAATGGCCCTCTTCTCTATATCAAGACAGATCGATTGCCAGAGGAGACACGAGCAGAATTGCAGCGCTTGAAGCCTAAGGGAGCTCCTGATAATAAAGGGGTTCAAGTTATCGTTGTAGGCAAGGTAGATGGGGCAGTTATAAATGAAGTCAAGAAGCTCGGATTCAAGATGGACGTTATTGCTGGGGGTAAGCCGGCAGAAGTGGCGGCAGCGATTGATGATTATTATGCTAGAGTGAGCAAGGAGCGGCCGATGTCGGTAATAATCGTCTCCTCAGATGAACCAGCTTATGCACTGCCTGCGGTCAATTGGATTGCACATATGCAGGAGCCTGTCTTGTATGTGAATAAGCAGGGAATTCCACAGGCTACGGCTGATGCGCTTGCCAAGCGCCGCAAGAAGGCGGTTATGTATATTCTTGGCTCGGAGAACATTATTCCACGGGAAGTGACCGATGAACTTGCAGTGTTCGGAAGGGTAGAGCGGATTGCTGCTGCGACGCCAGTCGAGCAGGCAATTGCCTTTGCGCAGTATAAGGACAAGAAAACGGGGTTCGGGTGGGGAATAACCACGCCAGGCCACAATTTCTCCTTCGTGAAGGAAGGAAATGAGTGGCTGGCGATCGCACAAGCCCCTTTTGCGCATCTGGGCAAACATGCCCCGCTGCTCTGGGTACAGGGGGATCAGGTGCCAATGGCGGTGTATGACTATGTGCAGTCGATCAGACCCTATTACGAGCATAGTCCAGTAGAAGGGCCATATAATGCAGCCTGGTTAACAGGAGCGGAAATGTCCGTTGTCCCACGAATTCAAAGTGAGCTGGATGCTTTGCTTGAAATTCAAGCGAGGAGCGGGGCAGGACACGGATCTACGCATCATCACAGTGCGTGATTCAGAATAACGCAGCATGCAAGCTTCCTTTCCCGACGCTGATTGTGTTTCGGAAGGAAGCTTGTTATATACGGAACGTTAGCGGGATAATGTGCAGGTACACGTTGACAAGCTATTCAAGGAGGTTGTTATCTTGCCCTCAGTTGTTGTAACATGCTGGGTGATTTCAAGTTGGTTGAGACGGCTTACTAGCTACAATTCGGAGCCGCTTATAATCGCCAGTCCACTCACCGTTATGATACAGAGCAGGTCGGCATTTTGCTTGAACCAATTCCATAAAGTCTGGAATATCCGCCGATGATAAGGATGAAGTAAAATCATGTGTGAAGGCATGGAGCCAATGAAGCAGACCGCTCTCGCCGTCAGTTAATAACGTGGGGCGTTCGAAGTGAATCGCAGAGGTGACTTGAAATCCGGCCTGCTCAAGAACAGTACTGTATTCGCCAATAGTCGGATAATACCAGGGATGAAGCGGCTTCGGATCGATACCGAAGTATTGCTCTAGAACCTCCTCGATGGCTCGGACAATGACTTCGACATTCCCTTTGCCTCCAAGCTCTGCGACGAAGCGCCCGCCAGGACGGAGAGCGGTGTAGATATGGCGTGCGGCTGCTTCAGGCTTCTTTACCCAGTGGAGGGCGGCGTTCGATAATGCGGCATCAAATGATCCTGCGTAATGTCCGGGGCATTCGGCGGTGATATCCATGGGGATGAAGGTGAGGGAGGGATATTTGTTACGTGCCTGCTCAATCATGTTGACGGATTGGTCGATTCCGACTACTCTGGCCCCTGCCTCTGCCATGTTAGCTGCCAAATCGCCCGTCCCGCATCCCACATCAAGAATTCTCTCTCCTGGCTGTGGCGAGAGCCATCCTACTACATCTGTGCCATACTGCGATACGAATTGAAGCTTGCTGTCATACAGTACAGGATTCCAATGATGATCGGTTGACATTAGGCAACGCCTCCTCTTTTGTTACTTTCGATAGGATTGATCCACTTCAATTAGTATGACAGATGGGATGTATATAGGTGAAATATATAATATCTATATACTTTATAGTTTTTAATTATTAAAAGACCAGGTTGTTGCTAAGTGATGGCAATCTTTGATAAATAATCTTTCATTTTGCACAAAAGAAATGGAAAAATGGACGGCTTTCCATTACATTTAAGGAAGGTGAAAAAAAGTTAGAAGAGGTGAATAGATTGGGTAAATCTTCAAAATCCAAACGTGCGAAGCAGCCTGGTCAGACTAGACCTTCAACTTCAGCATCCACTGCTGGACAATCCCGGCCAACGTCAGCTTCACGCAGCAATAAAAAGCGTAATGACCGCATCTTCATGTTCATGATTCCTGTAGCCATTGTGGTTCTGCTCGGACTTATATTTGTATTGAACAAGCAAGGGGAGCAGATCAAGCAGGATGAGGTCTTGAACAGACCTGCCGTTCAGTTCGATCTGACTGGACAGCCGACACTTGGTTCTACAGAGGCGAAGGTGTCAATTGTCGAATTCGGTGATTACAAATGCCCTGCATGTAAGGACTGGGAAGAAACGGTGTTCCCGCAGTTGAAGAAGGACTTTATCGATACGGGAAAAGTGAAGTTCACCTTCATTAATTACCCGTTCATTGACAACTCCTATTTAGCGGCGAATGCAGCAGAGGAAGTGTTCCGTCAGAAGCCGGAAGCATTCTGGCCTTATCATGAGGCAATTTATCATGCGCAGGGCAAAGAGCAAGACAATTGGGTGACAACCCCATTGCTCGTAGACTTAGCCAAGCAGGTGTCGCCAGACATCGATGTAGCGAAGTTGGAAGATGCAATTGAGAAGCAGGCGCACAAAGACGCTATCGCGCAGGATTTGAAGTTAAAGGATCTTGCGAAGGTATCAGGTACGCCATCTGTGTATGTGAATGGCAAAGAGTTTACAGGTCAATGGGACAGCTACAGTGAATTGAAAGCGTTCATCGAGAACGTATTAAATGAAGCGAAATAGCATCTACAACGAGTATACAAGCGGTAAGTGATTCGTTCGTTAATAGTGTTATTCTTTTAAATCAGGAGGTAATGATATATGTCTGTAATCCGGCGTTATGCATTATATGTTGCTTGGATCATCTCCCTGATTGCAACTTGTGGAAGCTTGTATATGAGTGAACTATTGTTGTGGGAACCGTGCAAATTGTGTTGGGTTCAGCGGATATTCATGTATCCGCTCGTCCTTGTGCTGGGGATTGCCGCATACCGCAATGACCGCAGTATCGTTCGGTATACACTCCCGCTATCGATTATCGGCGGGTCAGTATCAACCTATCATTATTTGCTGCAGAAGGTACCGGGGATGGCAAGCTTAACTCCTTGCCGCTCTGGGGTTCCGTGTAATTACGATTATATGGAAGGCTGGATTACAATTCCGTTGTTGGCGTTTATTGCATTTCTACTCATCACGATTCTGCTGATCATCGCACGCAAAAACGAGCCAGAGGAATAAGGCGTAGGGTTGTCGACGAGGTGGGGGAGAAGGAAATGATGAAATTCGGATTGCAAATGAAAATGGTAGTTGGCATGCTGGTGGTGTCGGGCGTTACCTATGCGACAAGCGGATTTTTCATCTTCGTGCTGAAGCCGTACTTAGCACCGGGAATGAATGAACTGTTGTATGACGGCATCATCTTCATGCTCGGCATATTCTGGACCTGCTTGCTAGGTTGGCTTGCAGCACGTCTCATTGTGAAGCCGATTATTCAATTGACGAAGGCGGCAGACGAGGCGGCGCAGGGAAAGTTGAATGTGAGCCTACCGTCGTACCATTTCCATGATGAGGTCAATGTTCTGATTGCTTCTTTTGGCCAAATGGTACGCAATTTGCAGCATATGATTACGGAAATTAAAAGCAGTGTTGATATTACGACGCAAAATACTTCAACATTAAGCGGTGCCATGACTCAAGCTGCTCACCAGATCGAACAAATCTCCTGCGCGGCTGACGAGATGAATCGCGGAGCGGAGCAGCAGGCGATGTGGACTGCCTCAGCAGCTGAATCGGTGGAACAGATTCACGCCTCAGCTGCTGCCGTTCAGGCAAGAGCGGAAGAGACGGAGCGTATGACTCAAGATATGCTCGGAACGCTTGCAGACAGTGAGGAGATGTTGAAGTCGATCATTGATGGCATGCTGATGGCGGCTGAATCTGGACAGGCCTCGATAGACACGGTACAGCGGCTCAGCGAGCAGGCGGAACAGATTGGAGATATTTCGACTACGGTGCGAGAAATTGCTGATCAGACGCATTTGCTTGCCCTGAATGCTTCGATTGAAGCGGCTAGAGCAGGAGAGCATGGTGCTGGATTTGCCGTCATCGCATCCCAAGTTCGGAAGCTGGCGGAGCAGAGTGCTTCTGCGGTGAATAATATTAATGACCGCATCGTTCTGATGCAGTCTCAGGTGGAGCAGGCTGTTCGCTTGATTACGAAGCAAGTCGACATCGTAAGTGTTGAAGCGGCGAAGAAGGATGAAGCTGCAAATGCCCTGAGTGCTATCGCACATGTAACGAAGCAGGCTTCGAAGGCCGTTCATGATATTGCAAGTGAAGTAGAGCAGCAGACAGAGCGCTTCGCAACTACGCTGGAGCAGACACGGAGGATGGCTTCCATTGTCAATGAGATGGCGGAAGGCACTCGTCAGGTAGCGAGTGCGACACAAGAACAGACAGCTGTCATGGAAGAAATGGCTGCCTCCTCTGATGTGCTACGAGATCAAGCGACTCGTTTGCAGGCGCAGACATCGGCATTTAAGAATTAAAATAGGAAATAATCTAATTAATGGCAATTGAACGTAGACTTGCATCAGCCAAATGGATGCAAGTCTTTTCTTGTGACATTTGTTCATAAACTGGTATGTAAAATACATGTTCATTTGCGGCGAAATTGATATGATGGAGATATAAGTGCTTCACAATAAACGGTATAAGGCAGGAGGAGAACAAATCTTGACAACGCTTTCATATGAAGGTCAGCAATTTATGCTTCAAGGCAAGCCTACACTGCTTATTTCTGGTGCTGTTCATTATTTCCGCATTGTGCCTGAATACTGGACAGATCGGCTTCGCAAGGTGAAAGCGATGGGCTGCAACTGCGTAGAGACATATATTGCTTGGAACGTGCATGAGCCGCGAGAAGGTCAGTTCAACTTCAAAGGAATGGCTGACATTGCGGAGTTTGTCCGCATTGCAGAGCGCGAAGGTCTGTACGTTATTGTGCGCCCAAGCCCTTACATATGTGCGGAATGGGAGTTCGGGGGGCTGCCGGCTTGGCTGCTGAAGGAAGATATGCGGCTGCGCTGCAGTGATCCTAGATTCCTAGAGAAGGTATCCGCATACTATGATGCCCTTCTCCCGCAATTGAAGCCGTTGCTTGCGACAGCAGGGGGGCCAATTATTGCCGTGCAAATTGAAAACGAGTATGGCAGCTATGGCAATGATCAGGCTTACTTGCAAGCTTTGCGCGGCATGTTGGTAGAACGTGGAATCGATGTCCTATTATTCACTTCAGATGGTCCTGGTGATGATATGCTGCAGGGTGGGATGGCCGATGGCGTGCTCGCGACCGTCAACTTTGGTTCGAGACCGAAGGAAGCGTTTGACAAGCTGAAACAGTATCAGTCAGATGCGCCGCTTATGTGTATGGAGTATTGGAACGGTTGGTTCGATCACTGGTTCGAAGAGCATCATACGCGCAGCGCAGAAGATGCAGCGCAGGTGCTGGATGAGATGCTGGGAATGGGCGCATCGGTGAACTTCTATATGCTGCATGGGGGTACGAACTTCGGATTTGGCAGTGGAGCTAATCACGGGGGACGCTTCGAGCCAACGGTAACCAGCTATGACTATGATAGTGCGATTAGTGAAGCAGGAGATATTACACCGAAGTATCGGTTATTCCGAGAGGTAATCGGTAAGTATGTATCGCTGCCTGAAGGTGACCTGCCTGAGAATATGCCTAAGACAGCGTACGGTGAAATCACAGTGAACCGAGCTGTGAAGCTGTTCGATACGCTTGCGTCTATGACGGATGTGAAGATGAGTATATGCCCGGAGCCAATGGAAATGTATGATCAGAATAATGGCTTTATCTTGTACTCCACTCAAGTGTCTGGTCCACGTACAGAATGCACGCTTACGATTCAGGATGTTCACGATCGTGCTCATGTATTCTTGGATCAGAAGCTAATCGGCATAGTGGAGCGCTGGGATCCCCAGAAGCTGGCGGTGACGATTCCAGAGGGTGGAGCGCGGCTTGATATTTTTGTAGAAAATATGGGGCGTGTCAACTATGGATCAGAGCTGTATGATCGCAAAGGGATTACGCATGGCGTTCGATTGAATGGGCAATTTCTGTTCCATTGGGAAGTGCGCAGTTTGGAGCTGGAGAATCTGAATGGCTTGCAATTCAAAACAGCTGATTCTGGGCTGGAGGGAGAGCAGCCGGCATTCTACGAGGCTACGCTATCAATTCAAGAGCAGCCGCAGGATACATTTCTTCGCTTGGATGGATGGAAGAAGGGTGTAGTGTTCGTAAATGGCTTCAATCTTGGACGTTACTGGGAAGTTGGTCCGCAGCAGACACTCTATGTTCCAGCACCAATACTCCGCCAAGGAGAAAACCAAATTGTCGTATTTGAGCTGCACACACCGGGGGACAAGCTTATTTTTGAAGCGGTTCCGTCCTTATAATGCCATATGTAGATTGTCGGAAATACAGAGCAGCCTTTCTTCTTCCGAGAAGGGCTGCTCACTTATTTTGCTTCACAACAAGGTTGATAAAAAATAATTGCCATTCGAACAGCACAACATGTTGTGCAGTGTGTGAATAAGGTTAATTACGGCCTAAGTCGATCAAAGTTAATCAAATGACCGGAAGCATGTTGTCAGCTTCAGCAGGAACGAGATCAGGAATGAGATCGATTCCGGGTTCCAGTACGGAACTAGGTTCTTCTACCACTTCGACTGTATCTTGAACGGCATCGGACAATGGTTCTGCCACTTCTTCATGATTTGGAGATCCAACAGTTGTCTGTATGAACGTTGTTACTCCTTGCCGGTAGCGTTCTTGATCGACGGAATAAGCGGTACCATGGCCGGCTCCCTCAATGAGGATCAAGGAAGATGTATCATGCTTCGCTTCATGCAGTTGCTCACTCATCCATGTCGGCACGAAACGATCCTCCTTGCCATGAATGAATAAGACGGGAAGGGGGCACGTCTTCATAATTCGTAATGGACTTACTTGCTCCATGCGGAATCCTGCCTTGCTCAGAAGCAATCGATTAATGAGTGCCATAGTAGGCCATGCAGGCATTTGATTCAGCTTCGTTACTTGATAATGAATGAGCTGTGTCAAATCTGAGTAAGGGCAGTCAGCCACAATGAATTGAACCTGTGGCCTGCGGATTGCTGCGTATTCGAGCACGGTTCCCCCACCAAGTGATTGACCATGCAATCCAATGATGCAATCCTTCCCCTTCCGTTCAACAATCCAGTCCACCCACATTTGCACATCGTATTTTTCTTTGTAGCCAAAGGTTGTGTACTTGCCTTCACTCTGACCATGCCTGCGCTGATCAATAAGTAGTACATTAAAGCCTTGCTCGGTGAACATATCCATAAATTGAGCTGACCAAGGAAGAGCTCCTGTATAGCCGTGAACAATTAGCGCAATCCGGCGTGAATTCGGAAATTTCTCCATATAATAGCCATGCAGCTTAATGCCATCATGGCTTCGGATAGTGACTTCTTCTTTGCGGCAAGCTTCAAATTGTTCACGAGTAAAGACCCCTTGCTGTTCAAGCATCTCCAGACAACGCTCGTAGGTGGAACATTTGGAGCGCGTCATATAGTGAACAGCATAATGGGGAATGAGCCAAGCAGACAGTAACAAAAAGATAATAATGCCAAATGCAATCGGTGTCAGCATTGCTGTCAGACCTCCAATCACGTATACATTAGTCAAGCATGTTGTCCGCGGATACGGATTAGGATGTGCAGATTGATGTCGATTTAACCGGACTCCAAGCAACCGTTGCAAGTAATGCTTCCAGTACTGAAGCATCGACCTAATAGCTAAGGAAAGATTCGTGTCATGCCTGAACGGGTAATGGGCTTATCAATATAGACTATGACCATATATACCTGTATGTGAAGTGGTATGAATTGCAGGAGCAGGATGGATTGGATTTCGGAGCCATTGTCCGTTACAATGGAACGGGGTAAGAGAAAGAACGAACTCGAGGGTCGAATAACATTCCGAAGCGGAATTATATACATAAGAAAGCTTGAACAATGCGGCAAAACAAATGGCTGCAGGCTGATTATTCGTACTTTCATGAACATTACACACAGAAATGCCGCTGATTTAGCTGCAAGCCTGTGTCACATTTCGTCAAAAACGTTTATAATGATTGCATAGACAAGCCCCGCCTCTGCGGGGTGTTGCCTTGTTCTGAGCGGGAACTGAGTACGTTCTACGCCATATGCAACGAGCGAAAGGATTTGGAACAATTATGTGTGGCATTGCTGGTATATATCATTTTCATGATCAACAACCTTCTGAACAAGTAGTACGCTCGATGATGGACTTGATCCACCATCGCGGACCGAATGACGCGAAGCTGTGGATTGGCGATCGTGTTGGACTAGGCTTCCGCCGTCTGTCCATTATCGACGTCGCAGTTGGAGCGCAGCCGCTCAGCAACGAGGATGATTCAATTTGGATTATTTTCAACGGGGAGATATACAATTATCAAGAGCTGCGTGAAGATTTGATCCATCGCGGGCACCAATTCAAGACACATACGGATACAGAGGTAATTATTCATCTGTACGAAGAGCATGGTTCGAAGTGTGTACATCATCTTCGCGGTATGTTTGGCTTCGCTATCTGGGATCGCAACAAGCAGGAGCTGTTTATTGCGCGTGACCATTTCGGGATTAAGCCTGTATATTATTATCAAAATGACGAGATGTTCGTCTTTGGTTCGGAAATTAAAAGCTTGCTGGCGGTTCCTGGTGTTCAACGCCAAGTGAACATGAACAGCTTCTATAATTATTTAACATTCCAATACGTACCTGATCCGAACACGATGTATCAAGGGATTCATAAGCTGCCACCTGCGCACTCTATCACAATCCCGTTCGGTGGAAAGCCGATCATTGAGAAGTATTGGGATCCAATGTTCGAGCCTGTGGATCGTCCATTGACACAAATTATCGAGGAAATTCGCGACGTCATGCGCGACTCCGTAGAGCACCATCTTCATAGTGAAGTGGAACGCGGCTGTTTCCTCTCCAGTGGGATTGACTCGACGATTACATCTACTTTGATGCGTTCGATGGAACCGATCAAGACATTTAGTGTCGGCTTCGAAGGCGCGAACAATGAGACGATTATTGCTCGGGATACGGCTAGACAGCTGGATACGGAGCATTATGATCGCATGATTACACAGGAGATGTACTTCGACGCAGTACCGCGGGCGATCTGGCACTTGGACGAGCCAGTAGCGGATCCATCCGCGATTGCTTTGTATGAGGTTGCTCGCTTAGCGAAAGAGCATGTCACAGTCGTATTGTCAGGTGAGGGCGCGGATGAATTGTTCGGTGGATACCGCATATATCGCGAACCGCATTCCCTTCGTTATCTGTCATGGATGCCTGAAGGCATGCAGCGTGCGATGCATAAGATGGTGCAGTCCGTTCCGTTCAACTTCTATGGCAAGAACTACTTGCTTCGTGGAACGACGCCGCTTGAAGAACGATTCCTCGGCAACGCGAACATTATGACAGATGATGCGAAGGTAGAACTGCTGCGTGCGACACAGTCCGAGATTGCTGACTTCACGAAGCCGTTTGATATCGCACGCACCTATTATGACCGTACACGCCACCTGGATCCTGTATCGCGGATGCAGTATATCGATATGAATCTGTGGATGCCTGGCGACATCCTGATGAAGGCGGATAAGCTGACGATGGCGCATTCGCTTGAACTGCGCGTTCCGTTCTTGGATCGCAAAGTATTCGACGTGGCCCGCAGCATCCCAGCCCATTACCGCATTGCAGACGGTACGACGAAATATGCGCTTCGCAAAGCGATGCAGGGCATTATCCCAGATTCGGTATTGAACCGTCCGAAGCTTGGCTTCCCGGTACCAATGCGCGACTGGCTGCGCACGGAACGTGCAAACATCATGTGGGAAGAGTTGTCCGCAAGCGGTATTGACCACCTCGTCAATTTGACGGCTGTTGAAGATATGTTCCGCCGTCACAAGAATGGACAAGGAGACTACTCCCGCAAGATTTGGACATTGCATGTGTTCGCCCTCTGGCACCGCACATACATGAAACAGCAATAAAATAGTGGATTTAGATAAGCAGCTCCTGTTATAAGCAGGGGCTGCTTTTTTTGCGTTCAAGTTAAATGGGAAGGGCATTATACTTGCGAACCCTATGTATAACTAATCTGCATATGGCAACAAACGTTGTATCAAAATGCTAAAAAAGCAGCAAGCTGATTCCCGTGATGGGAAAGGCTTGCTGCTTTTCATCTTTTCATCTATTTCGCATGTTGGCGAGAATTAATTCGAAGAAGCTTGCGGTTGCACTTTATCGTCAGAACCCTCGCCTGGCTTGCGCTTCTGCATCGCCTCACGGGAAATACGTCCGTTGCCGATCAGCAATGCAACGAAGATACCGACCACGATGAAGCCGAGACCTGTCAAGAAGACAGTGGAGAAGGAAGCAGACCAAGCATCCTTGATCGTATTCAACACGTTCACTTTCAAGTCCTCAGGAAGCTGTTTCAGCAAATCGCTGTTAATCAGCAACTGATACAGCGTATTGGAATCTGTACCAGTCTTGCTCAGAACGGCTTGCGTTCCTGGATCAGCACTAGCAGCTGCATTTGCAATATTTGTTGCAATGACGCTGTTCATAATAACGTTGAACAAGGTTGCCCCGATCGTCGATCCGATAGAACGGAAGAACGTCGTAGCGGAAGTGACTGTACCCAGCTTTTCGCGTGGAAATGCATTCTGTACAACCAGCGTAATAATTGGCATAACCATACCGATACCAAAGCCAAGTACAACCATGAACGAATAAGCTATCCAAGTTGAAGTGCTGACACCCATTGTACTCATGAGCCAGAAACCGATGGACGTAATGATCATGCCCATTGTCATAACCGCACGATAACGCATGCGCAGAACCAGCTGTCCAGCCAAGATGCTTGCAATAATCAAGGCAATCATCATTGGTGTCATCGTAGAGCCTGCTTGTGTCGGTGTTACGCCAAGCACCCCTTGCATGAACATCGGCACGAACATAATGGCACCGAACATGCCAAGACCAACGAGGAAGCCGAGTGCTACAGATACGTTGAAGATACGGCTTTTGAAGAGTGACATATCAATAATTGGTTCTGCTGCTCTGCGCTCAACGAAGACAAACAGAACGAAGAGCACCAATGCACCAGCAAACACGAGAATGCTTGTTGAAGAATCCCATGCATACTTGTTATGGTCAAGTGACAGCCCAAGCAGCAATAAGACGATACCCGGGATAAGAGTGAAAATTCCGAGCCAGTCGATCGAGATTTTTTTGCTCTTGTCTCGAGGCTCATCAATTGATTTCATGCCAATAAAGATTAAGATCGTTGACAATAAACCGAACGGAACATTAATAAGGAAAATCCAGTGCCAGCTGATATTATCAACAATAAATCCGCCAAAGAACGGACCGATGACGGAACTAAGACCGAAGATGGCCCCGAATACCCCTTGCCACTTGGCGCGTTCCTGCGGACTGAACATCATACCAATAATCGTCTGGGACATCGGCATCAGCATACCGCCGCCGATACCTTGGATCGCCCGATAAATAATTAACTGCTCCATATTCACTGCCGTTGCGCATAAGCCTGAACCAACAACGAAGATAAGCCAACCAGTCAGGTAGATGAATCGGCTTCCGAACAAATCCGCTAATTTCCCGGCAAGCGGGATGACTGCTGTAGAGCAGATCATATAAGCGGTTGTTACCCAAGCGAAGATGGCGAACCCATTGAGATCCTTAATTATCGTTGGCATGGCCGTGCCGACGATCGTCTGTTCCAGGGAACTGAAGAACATCCCCATAATCAGACCGAATAGTACCATATTGCGGCGAGATGCCGTATGGTCTTTCACTGTGGCCATTTATTAATCACCTTTCTTTCATGCTCGTTTATATGTTGTGTGAACGACTGACCTTCGGGTCAAAAAATAGCATGTTGATACTATAATCCCGATTGACCGCGAAGTCAATTGTTTTGGAACTAAAATATTTTTCATAATATTATGTTTGTGGTATGGTAGGAATAACGTAACAAACGATGCTGACTAGGCGGTCAAAAAGGGCTGAACCGAAAGTCATGACATACGGAGGACGGAACATGGAAGAGAAAAAACGTCTCATCATGGAAACAGCGCTCTCGCTGTTCGCTGAAAAGGGTTATCATGAAACCTCGATTCAAGAAATTGCAGAACGTATCGGAATTGCCAAGGGCTCAGTCTATTCCTTCTTTCGTTCGAAGGAAGAAATATTGTTCACAATATTCGACCATTATCACCAGATGATGTATGAATTAGCGCGGGATACACTCGCTGACAATTTGCCAGCTCGCCAGAAGCTGAACAAGCTCATTCACATTTCTCTGGAGCAGTTCGGCAGATTCAAGTTGTTCCTTACTCTGCAGCGCAAGGAAGCACACCTATATAAGAAGCGGGAAATTCGGGATATGGTTTTCGATTTCCGTGCAAAGCGCTTCTTTACCTTCCGCCAAGTAGTTGCTGAAGTTTACGGTCAGGAAGCGGAGCCTTATTGGATGGACTTAGCGACAATTATTAGTGGTATGACCATTGAGTTCATGAGTTATGCGACATTTGACCGGAAAAATGTGGACTTTGATCAGGTGTGCATCTTTATTGTAAATGTTCTGGATGCGACTGCGGAGTCACTTGTTCGCAAGCATGCCGAGCCTGTACTTACCATGGCGCTTATGAATGATTTTATGCGTTCCGGACACGTAAGCATGTCCAACTCGCAGCAGCAATTGCTGGATCAAGTGTGGCTGCTGAAGGATGCAGTGATGAGTGCGCCGTTCAGCTTGAAGCAGCGTGAGGAAGCGGAGCAAGCGTACACAGCTCTAGAGTCAGAGATATTAAGGGGAAGCGGAAAAACGGTAAATGCGAGAGCAATGGCATTGTTCCTCTGCTCGATGCCGGACGATCCAATTGAACAGGCGGCCAAGCGTATTCTAACCTTGCTGGAGCACACTTGCGAGTCAGAAGGGGATGAACGAACATGCAAGCGTGGCTGAACAGAATTGATCCGATCACGAAGGGGATATGGCTGTTAGGCACCGGTCTTGCCGTTATGATTAGCATGAAGCTGAATTGGCAGCTTGGCTGGTTCTTATCCCTGCTTATCATCGGAGTGACAGGCGCGGGGTGGTCAGGTGCGCGATGGAGAACGGTGCTCATTCTGCTGCTTGGCTTCGCTCTGCCGCTCTTTCTATTCCAGTGCCTAGTCCTGCCGGGTACCAAGATTCGGCTTACGGTTCTCGGATTGAATCTGACCGAGGAAGCGTGCCATACTTCACTCACGCTGACGCTGCGTGCATTGACGCTGTTCCTGTCGTCATTGCTATACGCTACGACTACAGAGCCGCGAGATGTTGTCACGGCGTTGTCCCATCATCTAAGGCTGCCGAATCGCTTCGCGTTCGCCGTTGCCATCGCGCTGCGATTCGTCCCTCTTCTCGCTGAAGAAGCACGCAATATTCGTGAGGCACAGCGGATGCGTCAGCTTACCGCGCCGCAGGGGATTGGTGAGCGAATGCGTCTAGCGGGGCAATACGTCGCTGCGGTTACGTCCAGTGCGATGCGCCGCGTTCAAAATGTAGCGACAGCAATGGAAGTAAAACAATTCGGGGCAAGCCTTGCTCGAACGTCATGGAGAACTTTGCGTTTTACTGCGCTTGGGATCAGCTTTGCGACTGCGACTGTAGGAGCTATGATTGCGACAATTCTTTTGGGTTAATAAAAACGTACACAATATTGATAGATTTGACTTGCATTTCCATGCCATCCCTTGTAACGTTAATGGTAGTTTATCTGTTGTGGGTTAACATATGCCGGTATCACAACGTTACATAAGTAGAAGAATTGGGGATGAGTCATCTATGAGAATGGGAAATGGAACAACTACAATGAACGAATCTCGTTTCTCGCTCCGTTCCCTTACACTAGCGGACTGGGTGCTGATGGCACTGCTTGCAGCTGCAAATGGTGTAATGACGACCGGGTTATCTTGGGTAAATAAGCTGCTGCACTCTGTTGGTGGACCAATGCTAACATCAACGATCGTCGGCTTGTACATGATATATGGTCTGCTTGCGATATATGTTATCCGTAAGCCAGGGGCAGCGTTGGTAACATATTCGCTTGGCGCTTGTGTACAAATCTTAATGGGAAGCGCATATGGGGCTTGGTCTTGTATTGCTGCGGCATTATGCTATGCGGTTGTGATTGAACCGTTGTTTTATGTATTCCGTTACCGTCAATACAATTGGTTCATCATGCTGTTCGTAGGTACAGCAGCAGTACCGCTGTGGTTTGTGGTTTCGGCCTTTATGTTCGGTTATATCCACTATGAGATGTGGGTACTTATTGCAACCTTAATTATCCGCTGTATAAGCGGGATGCTGCTGTGCGGTGCTCTAACCAAGATGATTGGGGATCGGATTGCTTCTACAAGAGCAATGCGCCCATTCGCACTAGGAAGAGAGTCACGCGGGCAGTAGTATGGTAGGGGGCCAGTTTAATATGAGAATCCTACAATCTAAGGAGGTCATGCGCGCTGAGCGTGTGGCCTTTACTTATTTTGGCGAGTCTGAACCAGTATTGCAGCCATGCAGCTTCTGTATCAAGTCTGGATCTGTTGTGCTGCTGGCAGGGGGAAATGGGAGCGGCAAGACAACGCTCCTCAAGCTGATGGCCGGTGCAATGCAGTCGCATGAAGGCCAGCAGCAAGGTGAATTGAGCTGCGGCATGGTGAAGGATGGACAGGCGCCAATCAGGGGCTTCATCCTGCAGGAGGCCAAGGAGCAGTTTGTGATTGGTACGGTTGAGGATGAGTTAGCCTTCGCACCCGAGAATCTTGGCCTGCCGCGAGAGGTCATCCATAATAGAGTAGAAGAGCAGCTTGATAAGGCTGATTTGCGTCAACTGCGCTTGCGTCAGGTTCAGCAGTTGTCAGGAGGCGAACAGCAACGTACAGCTGTTGCTTCTGTATTGACGATGGAGCCGGATGTGCTGCTTATTGATGACGCGTGGAGTCAGATGGATAAGGAATCTCGACGCCGTCTGTTAGAGCAGCTTCAAGCTTGGCATAGTCTGGGTAGGACGATAGTATTAGCCGCATCGCGCCTAGACGAGCTGTCAGACGAGTGGCAGCATGGCTGGATACAAGATGCACAGCTTCTTCTGTTGCATAATGGGAGAATGGTGTATGATGGAAAGATGCCTGTATATCCCGAAAGGGGTGGTTTGAACGGTCTATCCCATCCGAAGGACGAGCTTCGCTGCTTGGAGCTCTGTTATGAGGCAGGCATTATACCTCCGAAGTGGGAAGGGAAGGCTGAGACAACTATTATGTCCATGCAGGTGCCAGCCACTGTAAAACAAGGAAGTGCTGGAGACGATGCTGCTGTACGAGCAGAGTGTGCTGGGGGCGAGTGTAGTAGAATACTCGAAGAAGAAGTCCTTCTGCACTTATCGAAGGTAAGCTATCGGTATCATCCTATTGCTCATCGTGATCAGAAGCGTCGGCAGACAGAGGACGCGCTTCATAATGTTACCTTCCAGCTTAAGGCAGGGCGATGTATGCTGCTGACGGGCAAGAACGGGTCGGGGAAGTCAACCTTGTTCCGCCTTATAACCGGCGGCTTGTCGAAGCGCTCCGGCAGCATGGAAGGTGAATGGTGGATTGCAGGCCAATTGGGGCAGAAGCTGCGATCCTGTGAAGTGGCAAGACTTATTGGATTCACAGCACAGCAGCCCGAATCGGGCTTCTTTGCAGCGTCCGTGCAAGAGGAACTGCGAGATGCTCTCCATGCAGCGAATCAATGCGGGCGATTGCGCATAGAAGGACAGTCTTGGGAAGGCCACGCTGTCTACACGCATGAACAGGTGGAACGGGAAGTGGAGTCTCGCTTGCAGCAATATTGTCTATGGGAAGTGAAGCATCTGCATCCGCATGATATGCCAACTGGATTGAAGCGGCTGCTCAGTCTAGCAATTGCTTCGGCGCACGAACCTGAAGTCATTCTGCTTGACGAGCCGACAGCCTCCTTGGATGCGGTACATGCAGCCTTCGTTCGCGACTGGTGTCTGCGCCAAGCGGGACAGGGTCGCGCGTTGATTGTTGCCACACATGATCGCATGTGGGAAGAGGTAGAGCACCCGCGATTGATGCATGCTAATATGGATCGGGGCTCACTGCACATCAATCTATAGTGAATCATGAGCTGCGGAAGCTGTACGAGATTGAGGAACGAAGGAAGGGTATTTATGGGGAACGAGGCTTCTATGCAAGCTGGACGAAGCCGCAAGCTTGTCACACTTGCACTACTATTGTCGACCTTTCTGGCGGCAATCGAAGTAACAGTAGTAAGTACAGCAATGCCGAAGATTGTTGCGGATTTAGGCGGATTATCCTTGATTAGCTGGGTATATGCTGCTTATTTGCTTACTACGGCAATCTCAACGCCATTGTTTGGGAAGATGGCTGATTTATATGGCCGTAAGAACATATTTATTATCGGCTCCGCTCTGTTTGTAGGAGGATCGATGTTGTGCGGTCTATCGGGTACCATGACGCAGATGATTATATTCCGTGCTCTTCAAGGAATCGGAGCAGGCGCTGTAATGCCTGTTACCTTCACGATGGTAGCGGATATTTACACATACGAGGAACGGGCCAAGATTCAAGGCTTATTCAGCTCCATTTGGGGAATTGCTGGGTTGGTCGGGCCGTTAGTCGGCGGGTTCTTCGTCGATTCATTATCATGGCACTGGATATTCTACTTCAATGTGCCGTTCGGCATCGTGTCGGTATGGATGATCATAGTGTGCTTCCATGAGAAGGTGGAGCGCAAGGACAAGCCTGTCGACTATGCGGGGGCAGCGACATTCTCCATCGGGATGACCGCATTCTTGTTTGCGATTATTACAGGCGGACAGGGGATCGCGTGGAATTCTCCATGGATGTTCGCACTGTTTGGGACTGCGGCTGTGTTCCTTGTTCTCTTCTTCCGGATCGAAGTGAAGGCAAAGGAACCGATGGTGCCGCTCAAGTTGTTCCGGATTCGCGACATCGGGGTGTCAAACCTTGTCAGCTTCCTCGCAAGTGCGATCGTGATGGGGATCAGCTCCTATATGCCGCTCTGGACACAAGGTGTGCTAGGGCAAAATGCCTCCAGTTCAGGCCTGTCACTGACCCCAATGTCAATTGGCTGGCTGATTGGATCAATTGTAGGCGGCCGTATGCTGATTAAGATAGGGGCACGCGTGACATCGACGCTAGGGATGATATTGATCGTGATCGCTTCCATATGGCTGTCGACGATTTCGGATACAACCCCGCTTATTTTGATCGTAATCATTATGTCATTGTCAGGCCTAGGCTTCGGCCTGTCGTTCACGGTATTTACCGTCATTGTCCAGTCTTCTGTCGATTGGAGCATGAGAGGCGCTTCAACAGCATTGAACACGTTCGTACGGTCGTTGGGGCAGATGCTTGGCATTGCCGCGTTCGGGACATTCTTAAATGCGAGCATTGCATCGATGGTATCGGATGCGGGGCCTGACGTATCCTCGCGTGTCTCGAATGAGGATCTGAGCAAGCTGTTGAATCCAGAAAGTGCAAGCTCGCTGTCGCCTGATTTAATGGGTACACTGCGCTCTTTCCTGGAGTCAGGGCTAGGGCAGGTCTTCCTGATAATGGCTATTATCGCGGTCGCATGCTTAGTAAGTATGTTGTTCATGCCTAAGTCGACAAATTCCGGGAAATCATCCAGTCAGGATGAAGCATCTCCATCTCATTAAGGACAAATGCAATGATACTTCTTTACGTAACTTAACCTAAAACACTAAATAATCAGGTCGTTTTTCCAGCAGTAGAAACTGCTTGGAAGGGCGGCCTTTTTCTTATGGGGAATTGTTTCTCTTGCAAATAAATCACTCTACATTATCCTGCACAAAAGTAGGAAATTTTGGATTTGTGTCGAAGTATTTCGAAATAAGAGAAATGTACTGCTTCCATCTGTAAAGGAGTCACTCTGCCATGTCACGTACGTTACACCCATTGGCTTCGCTGCGTACAAGTATGCTGTTCGTGATACTGACCGTTCTCACTGCAGTGTTCTCTGTAATTGGACTCGAATTTTCATACGGTGCAGAGTTCATGCTGTGCGGGGCCACTCTGCTCATTATGCTTGTTCTGTATGGTTCGCACTGGGCGGCAATTATGGCGCTAATAATTGGACTGGGATATTATTTTTCAGGCTACGGTTCGTTTATATTGCTGCTTATTGGATTGGAAATGATATTGGTTGGATATATGTATGAACGGAAAAGGGGGTTCCTGCTTCTCTGGGACAGTCTGTTCTGGTTCGGAATCGGAGCCCCTCTTGCAGCGGTTTTATTTTGTCTGCAGACCAACGAGTACAATGCAGAAGCACTACTTCAATATTTTATGTTCGCAATGAGCGGACTATTGAATGCTCTGATTGCTGATGTGGTCGTTACCTATATGCCATGGAAACGGCTGCTGCCTGATCTGCGAACGAAGTCCGTATATCTCAATCAGCTTCTGATGCATCTCTCCGTCGCAATCGTGTTCATTCCGTTTCTGCTGAATATGCTGATTGATAGTCGCGATATGCAGCAGGACATCGAGCGGGATTCTTTAGCCAGAATTGAATTGCAAACCGCTCAAATTACAGACGCACTTCTGGAGATGGACAGAAAACAGCGCCAAGGGCTCAATCTCGGATCGATTATGGAGACAGGGAAGCTTCACGATAATTTAAAGCTCCATTCCCAGAATGGCTTATTGAAGTTGGCTGCATTCAATCATAAGGGCCAATTGGTCGCATCGAGTGATGAGGTGTGGTTCGAAAGCAATGCAGTGTACATGGAAGATACTGTACCTAATAAATCACCTGTTCGCATGGCCGCTCATCATTCACAAATTCGGAAGGATGCTTACGGGGTAAAGTCCTCTTTTTCCCGTATTCTGCCCCCTGACAGAAATTATGATTATGGAACAAGAAGGTGGAATGACGGTTATTATGTTTTGGAGGACAAGCTGACCGATCATCCGATCGCTAAGGTTGTTGGCTTTATTCCAATTTCCTATTTTCTACAAACGACGATTGACGTCTATTTGCGCAAGTTCCTGATGTTGTTCATGGTCTGCTTGTTGGCTACCGGGGTATCACTTGCGGTAAGCCGCTTCATTGTTCGCTCTCTTCGTGATTTGGAGGAGGCGACCGCGGGAATGCACCATAAATTGTTGAAGGACAAGACTGTCAAATGGCCTTGCATTCGAATCGGAGAGATTCGTTTACTTGCAATCAATTTCCGGGCAATGAGTGATCGGTTAACGGAAGTATTCAAGGAAATGCTGCGCATGAATGAGAAGCTGCTTGACCAGACGAAAATGCTAGAGCTGTCGGAAGAGAAGCTCCAGCATATTGCTTATTATGATACGCTGACCCAGCTTCCCAATCGGCATTACTTTACGATGAATGTAGAGCGGGCGCTGGAAGACGCGGATAACAAGGTTAGTTCATTGGCGTTACTGTTCATAGATATAGATCGGTTCAAGCATATCAATGATTCACTCGGCCACAATGTAGGAGATATGCTCCTTGTACAAGTTGCGCAGCGCTTGTCGGATTGTCTATCAAAACTGTCCGGTCGGCATTTGAGCTCTCGATATGGCGGGGATGAGTTCATCATTATGCTCGAAGACAGCTCCAGGGAGGAAGTGAGCGCGGTTGCTAAGCGGATTTTGCAGCGGCTGAGAGAGAGCTTCCTTGTACAGGCTCATGAACTATTTGTCTCCGCCAGCATCGGCGTATCCTTATATCCGGATAACGGATATGTATATACGGATCTGCTCAAGCAAGCAGATACAGCTATGTACACTGCCAAGGACAGAGGTGGCCATTCAGTGGTCTTCTACGATGAACTACAGCCGACTTTGCAGCCTGAGCGCATGTTTATGGAGACACGTTTGTACAAAGCGTTAGAACGTAGAGAGCTGCTGCTTCACTATCAACCGATCGTAGATGCATCAGGGAAAGTCACAGCCGCAGAGGTGCTGCTTCGCTGGCTTTCTGGTGATGAAGGGTTTATATCGCCGACACAGTTCATTCCGGTCGCGGAAGAGACTGGACTAATCGTTCCTATTGGGGAATGGGTACTTCGATCTGCATGCATGCAATACCGGATGTGGGCTGATGCAGGGATGCCTGCCTTCCAGCTGTCTGTGAATGTCTCGTTAAGGCAATTGCTTACGAATGACTTCGTCGCGACAATTGATCGAATTATTCGCGAGTGTGAGTTTAATCCGAGTGATTTGATTTTGGAGATAACGGAAGGATACGTTAACAAATCCACCGAGCAGGTCAACGAGGTATTGCACAATCTTAAGAAACGAGGAGTTCAAGTAGCGATCGATGATTTTGGAACGGGCTATTCCTCGCTGCACCGCCTAAAGACTTTGCCTGCTCATGTGCTTAAAATTGACCGTTCTTTTGTGCGGCATTTGTTCGCGGATAAAGTGAACACTGCGATTGTTCAAGCGGTGATCCAAATGGGAGACAGCATGAATCTTAAAGTGACAGCTGAAGGGGTTGAAACACCTCAGGAGCTTCAACAGTTGCTCACACTTGGTTGTAGGCAGTTCCAAGGCTATTATATTAGTCCACCGCTGGCAGCCGATGAATTCGCTGCTAGGTTCCCTGACTTTTCAAGCAAGCTAAGAAGCAATTCAATTGCAGCATATGGAGGTTAATTTGTGAAAGGGAAGGGCTTGCCATTTCGAAGATTAATTGTATTCGCAATGATGATCATCATGATATTTTCTTCAACCGGATGTGATGAGACCACGATCCCACCGCAATTGCAGGACGATGAGCGAGTCGTAGAGTCTAAGCCGCCTTCCGCCATAACCGTGTGGTGCTTCGAACAACAGTATGTAGACTATGCCAAGAAATTCGAAATCGAGCATCCAGGCGTGAAGGTAAATGTAAAGCGTTTCTCTTATGAAGACCATGTTGATGCTTATTTGGATGCCTTGGAGCAGGGGGATGCTCCGGATGTTATGGAGGTAGGCCATGAATTTCTAGGGGAATTTACGGGGATACAAGGGTTGATGGACTTAAATGCCGCGCCTTTTCTCGCGAGCACGCTGAAGCCAGATATTTCTCCTGACTTATGGGATACTGGACTATCCTTTGACAATAAGCGTCTTATCGCTCTCCCAATTACAACTTCGCCGCTTGTCACCTTCTATCGCAAGGACATTATGGAGCGATACGGATTTCCGTCAGACCCAGAAGAATTGGCTGTCTACATGGAGGATCCGAACCGCTGGCTGGCAATGGCGGAGAAGCTGAAGGAGCATGGTATTTATTTAATTCAGTGGGATCGGGAACCCATGCAGTGGTTTGAGTCCATGTTCCCGCTACTTAACAGCAAGCTGCAATTCAACCGGAATAATGCCATGATCGCGCAAGGCATGTTGTTGTCTCAGCGTGTTAATGTGCAGGGGCTGGATGCAAATGTCGGATTGTGGACGGATGCGGGGAATGAAGCGCTGCGGAGTGGGAAGCTGGCAATGGTGTATCTTGGTTCCTGGGGAGAGCTGCAATTGGAGGAGTGGGTGCCGCATATGAAGGGATTGTGGAGAGCTACTCGATTGCCAATGAAGTTGTACGGCTACTCGACAGGCGCATCGCTTATTATGTCTGAACAGGCCCAGAACAAGGAACTGGCATGGTCGTTCATGAAGAGCGTGTTCTTTGGGGTGACCGATGATGCAACGGTTGCGGCGTATATGCCTTCTCGCAAAGCATTACTGGATAAAGCGCGCAGAAGCGAGTTTCTTGGGGGACAGCAGTCAGATCGATTATATATGGAGCTGGCTTCGAAGATGAAGGAGTTCCGTCCAACCCCGCTTGATAAGCTGGCTGTCGAATGGTATCGCAGTACGAGGCTGAAGGGGATCGAGAATAACTCTCCGCCTGGTGTAATACTCAATCAGATTGAGAAGCTCATTGAGCAGCAATTGCAGCAGGAGAGGCGCGTGTTATTGCGATATTCGCGTGCGACATTCAGAACGTTGGACTTGATGTCATGAAGAGAAATAACAAGAGCGGAAGAACATGTTCTTCCGCTCTGTGCGTTGATCCAGCCCTATTGGAAATTTAAGCGTATTAACTAATGGATTTGCTAGGAGCCCTTTTTCGTGACAAGGCTTAACTTCTCTGCTTGGATCCCGAGCTTCTTGAGCAATTGAATAGCCTCTTTTTTCTCCTCGAGTGTCAGTCCGCTCATGGCACGCTTAAGGAGTAGAGAATGCTTGGGGAACAGTCCCTGCATTTCTTCACGTCCTTTATCAGTCAATTCAGCGAAGATCACGCGACGATCCGTCGCGCAAGGGTGGCGGCGCAGCATGCCGTTACGTTCGAGCTTATCAATGACATAGGTTACGTTTCCGCTCTGTAGAAGGAGCTTGGAACCGATTTGTTGAATGGGTTGAGGCCCTTTATGATAAAGCATTTCGAGTACGGAGAAGTCAGTCGGGTTATATCCTTCTATTTTGCATCCAGCAGCTGAGTGATCCGTTACGCTCTTGAATGCCTTAGAGAAGACACGGAATAAATGCAAGGCAGCTTCGGTCTCATGATCGATTCGTTCAGACATACGAATCCCCCTCATTTCTTGATTTACTCTTTTATCGTATATCGAAGGAGATAGGAGATTAAATGTCTTTTGTCACACTTGTGAAACAATGAACAAAAAAATTTTGAATTATTCAAATTTAGAAAGGGCAATTCGGTAACATTTGGCTGAACCTGGCATTCAGTACATTGAAACTGCCCAGCTCTGTGCAAGAATCGATACGATAGAGTAAACTAAAAGTTAGAAGAACGGTTAGGCACAGCAGCTTGGCTATGCCTAAGATAAAGGGGGAGATCCGCATGGTTGTTCTTGATGCAAGGATACAATCTGCAGGATATGAGAAAGGCGAGTCTAAAATACATAATATCGAGTTTCAAGTAGAAGCGGGTCAATTGGTAGGGCTAATCGGTCCGAACGGTGCTGGGAAGAGCACGACAATCAAGTCCGTGCTGGGCATTATGCGAGATGTAGCTGGCAGCGTTCGGATTGGGGATGGAAATGGAACTTATGCATACGTGCCTGAACAGCCTGTCCTCTATGACTCCATGACATCATGGGAGCATTTAGAACTCGCTGCATCTGCATATGATCTGCCGCAGGAACAGTTTGTCGAGCAGGCGAATTATCTGCTCACCGAATTTCAAATGACAGAGGTGAAGCACCATTTCCCAACGAGCTTCTCGAAGGGGATGCAGCAGAAGCTGATGCTTATCATTGCCTTCATGCTCAAGCCGTCATTATACATCGTGGATGAGCCCTTCATTGGCTTGGATCCACGAGCAACGCGGAAGTTCCTCCGTATGCTTGAGGAGGAACGCAAGCGGGGAGCGGGCGTCCTCATGAGTACGCATGTACTCGACACGGCTGAGCGCGTCTGCGACAGCTTCATCCTGCTTCATCAGGGAAGCGTGGTTGCAAGAGGGACGTTTGATGAAGTGCGGCAAATAAGCGGGTTGCCGGATGGAACCCTATTCGATTGTTTCGAGGTGTTGACCTAATGGGGAGCGAGGGACAGGTTCGTCCATTGTCGACGATGAAGGTAACATCCCCGCAAACACTTGCCTTCCGCCGCTTCCAGACGAATATGGTGTATCAATGGCGGGCACTTCGTATCGCATTGGATTGGACGGTATGGTTGTATATTGTCGTACCGCTATTGCTCCTAGGAGTTAAGTTCTATTGGGGATGGTGGGTAGAACCCTTGGATGCTGCATGGTTGAAGCTGCCTATAGCGGTCTGGCTGCTTCCCTTGCTGCTGCCTATCATAAGTGGATCACTTCGCACTTGGGTGGAAGGCGGGGATATTCTCTTCCTTCGTCAGCAGCCGCATTGGTGGAAGCCGCTTGTTCGATTCGGGTTAATTCAATATGCACTGCGAGGAACGATCATAACGGCCGTCATACTGTTACTGCTTGCTCCATGGCTCATACGCGGGTATTCATTGCATAGTACGGATTTACTCGCGATCGGATTTGCCGTTAGCTCCTTATCCTACTTAGCAGGATTAGTACGGAACTATAATTTGGCTAATTTCTCAGGTTGGGCACGTTGGATGATCCGCTTTGTCACAGGGGTGGCAGCTCTTGGCTTGTATGGAGTTATTCTTTACTTGCTCGGTATTCATGTGAGTTGGGTGCTCGTCTATGGCTCGATTATATTGGTCAGCTGCTTCCCCCTTATTCGCTGGCGAGACCATGTTCAGCATACATTTGAGCATGATGTTGAACGGGAGGGCGAGCTCAAGATGCAATTAACGGCGATGCTGCTGTCGCAGAGCGTGGATAGAGCACAACGGCGCAAACGGACACGCCCAATGTTGTTCCCGAAGTCGGGCTACTTCATGAAGACGAATGAGTCAGGCCGCCTTATTGGAGCTATCGCGGTCAAGTCATTGCTTCGAAGCAGCACGCATCGCAAGTTTTATTTGCAGCTCCTCTTTATTGGAATGAGTGCTTCTTATATCACTTCACTGCATGGTCTGTTCATTCTTATAGGGCCGGTGCTAAGCGGTATTCTCGGATACTGGCTGAGCACGTATTGGAAGGAATTCATCGATGGTGATGTGGCGTCTATGTTCAGCTTCCGCTCAGAGAGTTTGCAGCAGGCCTCGGCGCATATGGCGCGTGTCTTATGTGCAGGGCCAGGCGTGCTGTGGGGGTTGTCTGCAGGTATTGCTGCAACACCTATTATGATTCCGCTATATGTAGCGGGAGGTGGTCTGATGGCTGCCTTCATCGGCAATACAATCGTTACGCTGCGTGGGTGGAAGCAGAAGAAGCAAATGGAGGAGAGACAAGAACAGTCACGTTTGTCCTCTACTGAATAAAGTATTCGGCAACTGCTCGTACAACCAATTGCAGGACAGATTGTGTGTATGTTCCTCCTGTCTGGCGGGTATATTAACGTAAGCTTATTCGAATAGGAGGAACGAGGATGCAAGATACGACTGCGATTCGGTTCCGATTCTCGGATCCTGCAGGTGCAAGACTGGCGTTCGATACATTGGAGGAGCTAGGATATACGCCTGCTTACGACAGCGCTAGTGAGACAGAACTGCATATCCATGTAGACAAGCGAGATTTGACCTCTGCGCTTGAGATCGCAGAGGCGCACGGCGGCCAGCTTCTAGAAGAAGCGAGTATGACGGAGATGTCCGTTATGGATCAAGCTTATGGAATGAATTATATCCCTATCCCGGCCCATATGGTCAATGAGGATTGGGCAGATGATGACCGCTATGCGTCTGCTAGGCACAATCCGAGTCATGATGACTTGTCGCATCGTGATGAAGAAGCATACGGGATGTTTGATGATGAGACGACGAATCACTTCCCTGGCGGCATCCATATCTAATGATAGAAGACAAACAGCCTGCTCTGTGAGCAGGCTGTTTGCTTGTTATGCTTGATGTAGGGTCTGCTGAGCAGCATGCATCCCTGCCGTATAGCCAGTTGCGAAGGCAGCTGTAATGTTATAGCCGCCCGTATAGCCATGAACATCCAATATTTCTCCGCAGAAGTAGAGTCCATGCGCCTTTTTGGAATGCATCGTCTTCGGATCGATTTCCTTAAGATTTACACCGCCGCCTGTAACAAAGGCTTCCTCAAGCGATAACGTGCCGTTGACCTTCACAGGAAATGCCTTAATTAATTGGCACATCTCCTGCCATGGCTGCTTCGGAATATGGTCGTATGTGGTACCTTCATCGATGCCAGACTGTTCAAGCAGAAGCGGGATTACTCGTTCAGGCAGCAGATGCTTCAGTACATTTTTAATAGCTTTCTTCGGTTCTTGGGCACAAATGCGAAGCGAATCTCGAACAAGCTCATCCAGTGACAGATCAGGCTTCATATCGATGGTGACCTGTACGGTCTGAAGGCTGGAACGCTTCAATTCCTTCACGACGAATTGGCTGCAGCGAAGTGCAGCAGGGCCGGACAGGCCAAAGTGGGTAAAGAGCAGGTCGCCTTGATGCTCAATGATCTTCTTCCCCTTGCTGTTCCATACCACGATCCGAATATCGCGCAAGGACAATCCTTGAAGCAGCTTCTCACGAATAAAGTACGTATTCGAGGTTAGAGGCACTTCCGTCGGATACAGATCCGTAATGGAATGTCCGGCAGCCTCTGCCCAAGCATAGCCGTCTCCTGTTGAGCCCGTATGAGGAACAGACTTCCCGCCGGTAGCCAGTATGACCGCTGGGGCATACAATGCGGATCCATCTTTGAAGCGCACACCTTGGACGGAACCATCCTCGTACAGCAGATGTGCGACAGGCTGATTGACACGAATCGCTACTCCTAATCGGCGTACTTCTCCTAGAAGTGACTCAACGACCGTCTTCGCCTTGTCTGATACGGGGAACATACGGCCATTGTCCTCTTCCTTCAATGCAATACCGAGATTCTCGAAGAACTCGATTATATCCTGATTGTTAAAATGATTGAACGCGCTGTGCAGAAATCTCCCATTGCCAGGGATATGCTGAATCAGCTCGTCCAGTGGTTTATTGTTCGTTACATTGCAGCGTCCTCCGCCAGATATAGCAAGCTTGCGGCCAAGTCGGTCTCCCTTATCCACGAGAATTACCTTGGCTCCGTTGCGTGCAGCAGAGATGGATGCCATAAGTCCAGAGGGGCCGCCACCTACGACGATAACATCGGTTCGTTCCATTTTGTACTCCTTTGACAGGTCTTTGACAGGGTTAGGATACGCACTGCGCATCCGTTACTGATGCCTATTGTATCGTAAAAACTAAAACTTCGCTAAAACGTTCGGCTGTTCCATTGAAAAGCCCTCATTTTTATGCTTTAATCAAGCCAATCTTACCATTTTCTATCCTGACAAGAGGAGAACCGTATGTACGTAGCACTTAAGGAAGTCTTACTGCAAAGCCTTATTGCCTGCATACCAGCGATTGCCTATCAAGTCTGCTCCTTGAAGCCAGAGCGGGTGTCCCGCGCCCCTCTCGTCATAGGATTGTCTTCTGCTTTTTCTATGCTGTTATGCATCGTATTTACCTTCTATACAGAAATGCCCCAGCCTTTTGATTTTCGATTTTTGCCATTTATGATAGGAGTAATGTATGGTGGATATCGGGTTGGGTTCCTCATGATTGGATTATATATAGGTATGCTTGGTTTTTTCTATCACGATGGGCATCCCCAGAAGCTGTGGAGTGATGCACTCCTTTATATGATCCCGCTATTGTTTGCTTTTATTAATTCTTTCCGTCAATCCGGATTCCGCCAACGTGTCACTATTATTTTGTCCTTCTCCTTCGCGGGTATTGTTCTCTATTCCTTGGTTTATGGAGTGCTGCTGTGGAGGCATGAACGAGTTATTGATGGCAGTATGCTTCTATCGATGCTCATGCTAGGAGCAGCCTTTTTCTTAACCGCTTACTTAGCTGTGTACTATATGGAGGAGACGAGGGAGAAGCTATTCCTTGTACAAGGATATGAAATCGTCTCTACCAAATATCGTGAAGAAGCAGAGAAGCTGAATCTATTAATAGACACGACACCGCTCGGTGTCATCGCGGTCGATGCACAGACCAATATAACCGCTTTAAATGATATGATGCTGCGCAGTATGCAGAATGCAGCACCTCATGTGACAAAGGGAGACATTCTCGGCCGCCCTTTTCGCTGCCTGTTGACACAGGTGGGGGATATTCCAACTTTGTACGACGGCATGTATCGTGCACTCGCGGGAGAGAAGATGGAAGGCGTAGTAGTGAAATTGGACGAACGAGAGTACGTCGTTAGTACAAGTGCGATTCGAAGCGAGACTACTGGAGCGATAACAGGGGCTGTCGGCATGCTGCATGATATTACGGAGCTGTCGAAGCTGCGTGCAGAGCTGGGCAAGATGGATCGCTTAAGCTTAGTCGGGCAGATGGCGGCAAGCATCACGCACGAAATTCGTAATCCAATGGCGGTTATTCGTGGGTTCATACAGCTGCTCCAAGAAAAGAGTCCCGCGCATTTGAAGGAATACTATCGAATCGTAATGGAAGAGATCGATAGAGCAAACAGCATCATTAACGACTTTCTTGCTTTAGCGCAAAATCGTATTATTGAGAAAGAACAGGTTCACCTTCATGACATTATTCATCAGTTATCACCGTTGCTTTGGGCTGATGCAAATATGAGAGGTCAAGAGATTGCGTTGAAGCTTGCGGAAAATGTGCCGGTTTTCCCTGTCAATGTGAAGGAGATGAAGCAGCTTATTCTGAATCTGTCGCGCAACGCCATGGAGGCGATGGAAGCGATGGACACAGAGGCCGTGCTTACGCTCGAAACAAGATTTGTTGGAGGGCAAGTGCAGCTGCGTATTCAAGATACAGGGTCTGGTATTCCCGCCGACATTGTGGAGCGGCTATTTGAGCCATTTTACACAACGAAATCAAAGGGGACGGGCCTTGGCTTGCCATTGTGCTTGAGTATTGTCGAACAGCATGATGGAACGATAGAGGTGCATACGGGGGAAGATGGAACGGTGTTTGAGGCAGCCTTTCGCCTAGAACAGACGAGCCAATCTCCGGTTCATGTCCCGACAGCTGCATGGGACTCTTCACTTGCACAGCATCCAGTACAACTAGGGAATATGCAGCCGGATAAGGAGGAAGCATTGAACCAAGTCTAGTCTTTCGCTAATATGAAGCTTGGAGGTGAATAGGGTGAGCGTCATGCAGCTTGGCAATTTTACAATTCATTGGGGCCTGCTCGTTAGCCTGCTCTCCTTGCTTCTAGCAGCTGGGGCGGTGGCGCTCCGGGCACGCGCGGAAAGTGGAATCTCGCGCCGTTATGGAGATTGGGCAATGACGGTTATTCTAGTCGTCATACTCAATGAGAAGTTCGGATTTCTATGGGACACGCCCTCAATTCTGTGGCGGCAGCCGCGTTCGCTGCTGTACATGACAGGCACTTCCACAGAGGGCAACATCCTGCTTGTGCTTGGCATTATTGTATGGACGACCTTATACATACGCAAGCATCAATTGTCTTATCCCGTGCTCATTGATCTATTGTCGCATAGTATGTTGACTTTCGTAACGGCATATGGATGGCTCTATACGCTTAATGGTGGACAGGCCCCGGGATTTACACCGCTGCTTCAGCTTAGTGGATTCCAGGTGGAGGGGATACCGCCGGCTGAGACGCTCGGTTGTATCGTTCTCCTGGCCTTGCTCTGGTCTCGTCAGAGAAGGCTCGGATCGCTTATTGACGCACAGATCGCCTTTGTTGTATGCGGTGTGGTCGGCATGCTTGGAAGTTATGCATATGGCAGTGGATCTACATGGATGTACTTAACAGTGGATCAGTGGATCTACAGTGTAATGCTAGCGGTAGGTTATATGGTAACCCGCAGTAGAGAGCGGGGAGTGGGGCATAAGAATACGCAGGCCGAGGCTGCAATGCCTGTAGAGCCTCCTGCATCACAAGGATAGGTCAGTTGCTGCCTGAGCATAATAGAACCGACTTTGTGAAAAGGAGGCCTATGCGATGAGCCAAGATTCAAAGGAACAGCGCAAGCAAGACAAGCAAAACAGCGCTGCGAATGATACCTGCGGAGTCGATAAGAAGTTGAATGGTCCGAATCGCCCTTCTACGTAGAAGGATGCGATCTTCGGTCATGGAGCTTCCTCAGTAATGAGGGCCTAACTGGTAGAAGTCAGTGAGCCGGAACCGTTATCGGTTTCGGCTTTCCCTTGCTTTACTTCACTACAAATGGTTACAATAGTAGCGACAGTGTCCGATGGTACTCATCCATCACTGACAACGGAATTATTTATAGAGTAGGAGTGAAGTACGGATGTCCATGTCTTTTGAGCAATATATGCGTGATATGGTTCAACCTATGCGTGACGAGTTAACTTCCATCGGCTGCGTTGAATTGCGAACACCAGAGGAAGTGGAAGAGAAGCTGGCTACAGCGAAGGGAACAGCACTTGTTGTTGTCAATTCAGTATGCGGTTGTGCCGCTGGACTGTGCCGTCCAGGCGTACGCAAGTCATTAGAGAATGATGCTACACCTGACCACTTGTTCACCGTATTTGCTGGGCAAGATAAGGAAGCAACGGCGAAGGCTCGCGAATACTTCGCGCCATATCCGCCTTCTTCTCCATCGATCGCTTTGATGAAGGATGGCGAGCTGGTGCATTTCATCGAGCGTCATCAAGTAGAGAACCGTTCAGCAGAGGAGATTGCTGCTGATCTGACGGCTGCATACGATAAGTTCTGCCGCTAAGTTAACTATGCCCCGCATCTTGTGATGCGGGGATTTTCTATAGAATTGTAGGCCAAGCACGGATGCTTGTAGGAAGGGGACGAAATAATGAGTTTACAGCAAGAGATTATCAAGCGCTTCAACGTGCAGACACAGATCGATCCAGATGCTGAGGTGCGCAAGCGGGTCGACTTCTTGAAGCAATATGTGTTGAATACAGGAACGAAGGGGCTTCTGATCGCGATTAGCGGCGGGATTGACAGTGCGGTTGCGACGGGATTATGCAAGCAGGCGACGGATGAATTGACTGCGGAGACAGGCAAGGAGTATATGACGCTTGGCGTGTTCCAGCCTTATGGTACTCAGGCAGATATTTCTGACAGCTATGCAACCGCGCAAGCATTCAATCTGAAACATACGGTAGAAACGAATATTGCCCAAGCGGTTGATGAAGCCGCCCAAGAGGTAGAAGCAGCGCTTAAGCAGCTGCCGGAAGCACGTTCCTTGAGTGTTCCAAATAAGGGAAACATGAAGGCTCGTACACGGATGGTTGTGCAATACGCGCTTGCCTTTGATCTGAATTTGCTAGTTGTAGGTACTGATCACGCTTCTGAGGCGTTGACTGGCTTCTATACGAAGTGGGGAGACGGAGCAGTGGACATTACGCCATTGTCTTCTCTGAATAAGCGTCAAGTGCGCCAACTCGCGAAGCATATTGGTGTCCCTGCTAGCGTCATTGATAAGGCACCAACGGCAGGCCTGTGGGAAGGCCAAACCGATGAGAAGGAGCTTGGCATTACGTACGAGCATAATAGCGACTATCTCGAAGGTAAGAACATACCGGATGACGTGCGCGAGAAGATCGAGCGCCAATATCAGAAGACGGAACATAAGCGTTCCCCGATTCCCGGCATTTAAAGGAACGATATAACAGGTACGCCGCTGAAAAGCAGTTACCTATGACAGAAGGCAAGCATCGCACTGGATGCTTGCCTTTTTGTATACATTGGGCGTTTTCCAAACTATTCGGTATCATGCATGCCAGCTTTATTGCGCCTTCACTTTCGGTTATATCGCGCGAGGATATGCATCATGGGATACGCCCTGCCAGAATATTTCTTTTAATCGAGGGCGTGCGGCCTGCGGCTGTACTGCGCACTGTTCCTCAAACAGGCTGCCTAGTTTCAGGCAAGCTGTAGACAATGCAGATTCAGAGCCAGCGGCAACGAGCAATCCACGGGATTCTAAATAGGCGATGACAACTTCATCTTCCTGAAGCTTTCGTTTCAAACGGAATGGGGATTCTGGATGATTAAGCTGCTGTTCTGTATATATGAAAATCGAATGTTCAGGATAAAGCGTATGCTCGATGAATGGGAGATGACATGTGATGACTTCTTGCTGAGTAAGTGACGCTAGGAGATGCTGGAGTGTAGAAATAGAATGTTTGACATTGGCATTCGTGCGTAAGTCCGAATATAGAGTCGTCATAGGTATCCTCCTTGCTGACTGTGTCTGCGTACAGCATGAGTGCGCTGCTGTGCTGAAGAATGTTATTCCGAGAATTACTCGTATTCTATCAGATTGAACCGAAAAAACAAGTGAACGGATTGTGACGGCTTATGCAATCCGGTGAATAATTCAGTAGCTCATTTATTCCATAATATGTATAATGTAAGTAGCTAGTTTTGTATTTTTCTGTTATCTATTCAATATCTAGGAACTCAATTCATTGAATGGGAAGAGGCGATGGAATGGCAAAGCAGCGTTTTAAATTGGCGAATGGTTATCGCGTGTTGTCAGTATGGCTAGCGGTTATTATGCTGGCAGTCTCCAGCATGGGCTCTGCTCGCGCGGAGGAAGAACTGAACGTGTCCGCCAGTGCAGAGATTGTAGCTAAATGGGAATTTGCAAACTTAAAGAACGATCCAGGCATCTTCTATGCTGCATCCGGTTTATCCAAAGATTCCGCTACGCTTATCCAGGAGGTCGGTGGGAGTTCCAGAACAGGATTTACATTCGATGAGAACGAAAAGAGCATCCGTTATCAAGGATGGGACAAGGGCAAAGGCAAGAAGGCTTGGCTAGCCGCCTTGTCGACGAAGGGACTGGAGCAAATTACAGTATCTTCGCAGCAGAAGTCCTCCAGTACTGGGCCTAGAGACTTCAAGCTCCAAATTAGCACGGATCTGGCCAAGTGGACGGACGTTGAAAAAGGCACACTTGTGCTAGGCACGGAATACAGTTCTGCCAGCTCGTTAAACGGTATTGCGCTGCCAAGCGGTGCAGCCGATCGGGAGCGATTATATATTCGTTGGGTCGTAAACTCTGATTCAAAAGTGTCAGGCAGCGGCTCGATAAGCGATACGGGCTCAAGTCGAATCAAGGATATCGTTGTTCATGGCGTACCCAAAACGAACAGCTCACTCAAGGCGCCGCAGTTATTAAACATGACCTTCAATGGAGGTACCAAGACAAGCCTGGCGTTTGCTTGGTATACGCCGAAGGAGGTATCTGGCACGAAGCTGCAGGTGGTGGAAGCCTCCGAAATGGAGAACGGCACATTTCCGGAAGCTAAGGCGACTACTTATACGGGAAGTTCCGACATTATCGAGACGTTCATGGTAAAAGGTGATCGATCCTCCAAGAAAAAAACGAAATTCGCAAGCCATAAGGTCACGGCTGATAATCTGAAGCCGGGGACGTCATATCGTTATCGGGCAGGAAATGGGGATGCGGATGGATGGGGAGCTATCGGCTCATTTACTACGGATCACGCAGACAATCGAGATTTTCATTTTATCGTAGGATCGGATTCGCAAGCCTCTAGCAAATCCACATTCGAACTCTGGCAGGATACGTTCCGCAGAGCGATCGAACATATCGGGGATCCGAAGTTCTTTATATTAACCGGGGATTTGGTCGACAATGGTGATTTGGAATCACAGTGGCAGTGGTTTCTGGGCCTCCCTCAGCAGGAACTTGCCCGAGTGCCGCTCGTGCCCGTGCTTGGCGGCCATGAGGTGAAAGATTACGATGGGGACGAAACTACGGACAACAATAATTTCTACAACCATTTTAACTTGCCGAAGGATGTAGTGAAAGGTACTCACGACGGTTCCGTATATGCGTTCGAATATGGGGACGCGCTCTTCATGCAATTCAATTCCCAGTTTGAGGGCGGATTGAATAAAAAAGGAGAACTAGAGTGGGTAGATCCCGAATTCAACGCTCAATTGGACTGGATGCGAAATCAGGTTGCAAAGACTGATAAGAAATGGAAGTTCGTGTCGCTCCACAAAGGCCCTTACTCGGCAGGAGACAATGCGGGACAGTGGGAAGATGGCCGTATCCAGTTCTACAAAAAATACTTGGTACCCGTATTCGATGAGCTGGGAATTGATATTGTGTTCGAGGCCCACGACCATATGTATATGAGATCCTACCAAATGCTCAATGATAAGCCAATCAAAAACGTGGTGAAGGATAAAGAGGGAAATGTAGTCGATCCGAAAGGCTCCGTGTACCTCATGACAAATTCAGTAGGCGGGAAATTTTACGAAAAACATCCGGGGTATGACGATTATTTTGCAGTCATTGACGCACAGCCGTTCAAAAAGATGTTCACTGATGTTTCGATATCGAACGATGTTTTGAAATTCACGTCCTATACGGCGGCAAAGAACGAAGAGGTTAAGAAATACGACGAGTACAGCATTAAAAGAACGGACGGCAAGCCTGGCAAGGTGGAGCAAGCCAACCTGAAGTTCGAGAGCAGAGATGCGATTCTGTCGTGGAGCCGTCCTGCCGTTGGATCGGAGCCTGTTAGAGGTTTCCGAATATATGAGCAGGATGATAAGGTGGGGAAAAATTGGAGTCTGTATATCCCAGCCCTTCCAAGTCAATCCGAATATAGTTATGTGCTTAAGAACATAGATTCTAAGCAGAGCTATCGCTTCGTAATTAAGGCGGTAGGAGCAAGGAATAATTCGGATCCCATTCAGGTTACTCATGGCAAGCAGTAAGCTTGGCGAATTGGCGACATCGGGAAGCTTCGGAATTACGGTTTGAAAAACAAGAAGAGTGCGCATCAGCAGTAGTCTGGCTACGTCACATATTCGATATAATACTGTATAGAACCAAAAGCAGAAATAAATAAACCGGTTCCTACTGCATAGTAGAACCGGTTTATTTATATTGTTATCGCTTTTAGATGATTCACTTCGCCATGATCTTAAATTGGAGTCTCGGTTATAATCCTTGCACCGTTGGAGCAGGTGCCGGTTTCAGCTTGCGAGTTCGTCTGTGGCCAATTACCCATGATACGAGCAGTGTCCAGATTGGAATAACCCAGAGGAAGACTGCGAATGGTGCATATTGATGAACGGGAATACCCAATATTGTGCCGCACAGTACCGCAAGCAGGTTCCAAGGGATAATAGCGGCAAAGACGAGCGCGCTGTCCGCGATCACCCTTGCGAGTTGTTCCTTCGGGAAACGCTCCGACCACAGCGGCATCACGCTCCGGCCTGCCATCATAATTGGCAGTGTCTGCGTACAGGATACAAGGGTTAATGATAATCCGAATAAACCGACACGGACGGTTGCTCCTGGCAGAGCGCTGTTGCGTCCAATAAAGGCAGCGATATACGGCTCCAGCGAACGAGTAGCCTCCAATATGCCATTAAAAGCACCCGCGATCATAATAAATAGGACAAGCTCAATCATATGCAGCACTCCCTTCGTATGAAGGGAAGGGAGCTCGGCATTTTCATATCCGAACAAGAAACCATTCACCCATTCGACTGGCGTCGCTCCTTGCAGCCATGTACCGATCACGAGCGCAACAATAATGGACATGGTAAAGGCGATGCGAGCCTGTAGTCGGAATAAGATTGCGATAATCAAGACAGCAGCAGGAGCGAACAGCCAAGGACTGAAGGTGAAGTGGCTATCGAATGATTCCATGCGCAGTGCTTGTTCCGGTACAGTCCACCTCCCCTGTGTATCGAACCACATGAAGAATGCAGTCGCTGAAGCCAGTGCGAGCAGTGTGGTAGGCATGAGAGCTGGGTATTGCCGACCGACACTCGTCCCTGTAGAATCCGCGACAAGACGATGCGTGCTGGAGAATGGCGATGTCCGGTCTCCGACAAAGGCACCGGAGACAAGTGCCCCTGCCATAAGCGGCAAAGGAACGCCTGCAATCGCAGCTACCCCCATCATAGGGATACCTACAGCACTAAGTGTTCCGGTTGAAGTCCCGAGCAGCATGGAGAAGATCGTGGAGAACCAGAACGTGAGTGTTGTCATATAAGCAGGATCGATCCAAGACAACCCCTGTTCGATAAGATAAGGGATCGTTCCGCTTATGGTCCATGCGGGAATCATAAGTCCGACCATAATAAGTATCCAGGCTACCCCAAGTGTATGCTTGGCGCCATCCCTCATATAACGAAGCAGAGATGTCCATGCATTGCCTTGGCGGTTAGATAAGATGGTGAGAACGATGAAGCCGAGTGCAAATCCAATAAGGAGTGGGATATGAAGCAAATAAGCTGCAGTTAGTCCTGCAATGGTAGTCATAATGACCGTAATCAGCTGTTGTTTCGATAACATGGCAATTAGGCAACTCCTGTCTTATACTCTAATGCTGCATCTATCATGCAAGCAATAATTATCACGATGGTTCAAGCAGATTACGTTCAGGTTGTACTGTCGTTCTTCGCTGGCAGTTCAATGTGGGTGGTGATGAAGCCAGTCCGAGGTTGCCTCGATTGCAGCTTCAAGTGCTGGGGTCGTGCCTTGGAAGGGATGAACCGTATTAAAGGTGTGTCCGGCATTATCAATGGTTATCCATTTCGCTGCAGGATAGTTATCAATTAGCTGTGCCGATCCCTCGCGGAATCCAGGCAAATCATCGGAGCCTTGAACGAGAAGCAGGGGGAAATGAGCCTTCTTCATACGTTCAATCAATGCATATCTCTCTGCATTGGCCTCCAAATCCTCCAGCATAACCAGATCTAATGGCAATGCCTCTTTGGTGCGGGCATTAATAACGGCAGAACGCCCGGATTGCCTCATCTCCTCCTTCTGTTGTCCCGTGAACAAATCCATATTCGTTACACCATTCCACGAAATTACGCCACTTACCGCATCTGGGTGGTCGAGTGCATAGAGCAGACTGCTTGCGCCTCCACGGCTATGTCCGAGCAAGTAAATGGGTGTCTCCGGCATTACATCATATTCGATTCCTTCAGAAATTATCCACTGGCCAAATTTATCCGAACGTATCCAGTGGAAGAGACGATCTATATCTTCCTGCTCTCGCTGATAGGTGTTAACGGCAAATCGCTCAGGTTCATCGAAGCGATCGAGCGAAGGACCGACACCATTGTATGTAAAGTTGAAGGTTAGGGTCAGGAGTCCGCTGCGTTCAGCTAGCTGTTCACCGACATAAGGGAACATGCCCCAATCCTTGAATCCCTTGTAGCCGTGGGCTACAAGAAGCACACCTTTCTTTGGCTTTTCCTTTGAATTGAAGGTGCTGCCAGGGGTGAAGGCATCGCCTCGCAAAATGCGTTCTTGCCCTTCCCATGTGAGCGTAAATGAATGTCTCATTAATCCGACCCCCTTGGTCTGATAATATCCAGCCATATTGTAACACAGAATAAGAAAAATGGTGCATGGTATTCCACTAAATGTATTGACATATTTAGGTTTACAGGTGTACTATGTGTACTAGTTGAAGTAGTACACTTGTGAACGAATCTATTTGAAGCTGCTACGTAATTGCAAATGTGAAAGGAGGCTGCCATGTTTCGATTACATGAACAGAGCGCTATGCCAATTTATGAGCAAATCGTCGAACAGATGAAGGCTCTAGTTGCGCAGGGAGCGCTGCAAAGCGGAGACAAGGTGCCGTCCGTGAGGGAGTTGTCGACAATGCTGTTAATAAATCCAAATACAGTGAGCAAGTCTTATCAGGAATTAGAACGCCAAGGAGTTATTGTGACGGTTCGAGGCAAAGGAACATTCATTGCGGATACACCTGTCCCTCGCATGGCGAATGAACGAATGACGAAGCTGAAGGATGAATTGAACCGCATCGCCGTTGAAGCGAAACATTTGGGGCTGGAACGGAAGGAATTTATAGAGATGGTGGAGCAAGCTTCGGAGGAATGGTGGAGGGATGAATCATGATGCGAGTGACGGATATCCATAAAGCAATAGATGGGAAACCGATACTTCGCGGAGTAAGCTTTACGATTGAACCAGGGAAAATCATTGGACTCGTAGGACGGAATGGAGAGGGTAAGACCACCTTACTGCGGACGTTGGTTGGGGTATACGACCCTGATCAGGGCAGTGTATCGTATGACGGCAAGGATATTCACACGCACACACATGTGGCATGCAAGCAGGATGTTGTATTCGTACCCGATGCTCCAACTGCGCTAGAAATGTACACGATTCGGGAATGTGCTGCGTGGTACGGAATGATCTATCCCAAATTCGATTTGTTCTTCTTTACGTCGGCGATGGAGCGGTTCAAGCTGCCGATGCACAAGCGAGTTCGCACCTTGTCCAAAGGGATGAAGATGCTGTTCAGTACGGCGCTTGGTCTTGCAACGAAGGCTGGGTTGATCCTATTCGACGAACCGACGAATGGCGTCGATGCCGTTGCTAAGAAACAGCTCCTCAGCTTAATTGTCGACTCGCTCCATGAGAACAATTCCATTGTCATCTCGTCACATATGCTCAGTGAGCTTGATCGGATTGCCGATTCTGTGGTTCTGCTGCGAGATGGGAGAACGGATGATATATGGGAACTGGAGCTTTTGCGCGAGCAGATGAAGAAGCTGCAGGTTGTATTTAACGGGGATAAATCTCCGATGTGGCTGCATCGGGAAGATGTGTTCGTTCTACAACAGGTCGGCCGTGTATATACGGTTATCCTAGAGTCGAATGAAGCAATGACAGAATTGCAAGAGATGAAGCCGCTGCTCGTCGATGAGCTCCCATTGACGCTAGAGGATTGGTTTATCGGGAAGGCGGGAGGTAACGATGATGAAGCATAAGCTGTTCGTAAAGGCGCTCTGGTGGAAGGAGTATCGTCAGACACGCGTACTGCTGTGGCTCATGCTGCTGGCGAGTTTTTTTCCTATCGTTTATACGCATATGTGGAAGTTGTGGTGGGCTTCTAAGTCGATGAGGGATACATTTGTTAAGAATGTTACCTATGTATATCAAGATGGCCGTGCAGGCGATAATCTGTATAACGATTATGGCGGTGGTTTGATTTTTATCATCCTTGGTAGCTTTGTATTGTCCATATGGCTATTAGGTCAGGAACGGCGAAATCAGGTGAATGAGCATATGTTTGCCCTGCCTTATCCAAGATGGATATTGTATTTGACCAAATGGATGGTAGGTATTGTGTACATTGTGAGCACAATTGTTATTACACTGGGATTAGATTTCGTGGTGCTCGCATCCTCGCATGTAAGTGAATATGTCTCTATAGGGGAGATAGTTGTACGAGGACTCCATATGATTTTTGTAGCAGTATCCATATACACGCTTACCTTGTTCCTAGGATCCTTTACAGGAACATGGTCAATGCAGGCGTTGTTGTTTCTGCTTTGCATGACTCTATTTGATTTTCTGCGGTTTGTAATAGGAAAATTCATTCATATATTCATGATCCCTGTGTCAGAATCCGCTCAATCTGTAATTGATATTGGCGTATGGGACAGATTTAATGTAGGGAATTGGGTCACGCATGAAGGGCCTGGATATTCGTATGGGTTTATAAGTATCGTTTCGATATTGTTATTACTCGCTGGCATGTGGCTGTACTCCCGCAATCGTACGGAGAATAACGGCAAACAGTTTGTATTCCCTGCTATAGAAAAGGCTTATATTGTGTTAGGTGTCATATTTGCAGCGCTGTACGGGGGAACTGTGGGTTATGACTTTTTTTCTCCGGGAAGGATTGCATATGTGTGCGGAGCAGGGGTTGGAGCTGTTCTTTGCTATCTGATTATTCGAACCTTGACACATATGCGCCCGCGTCGATAGAAATATAGATTTTGCTGCTGGTTGAGAGAGTCGTCTATATTTAATGTTCAGGGGATGTAGGTTCAGAGGGTTATTTTCTGTTGGGAGGTTCGGATTTTATGAGTTCAGAAGCAGTTCTTCAGCTTCGCAATGTAACCAAACAAATTGGCAAGCGCACGATTGTGGATCAGATGTCATTTGATGTTCCGGCGGGAGAAGTATTTGGATTTCTGGGTCCCAATGGGGCGGGCAAGACGACAACGATTCGGATGATTGTGGGTTTAATTTCGATGACATCTGGTGAAATCTACGTGAAAGGAATTCCTGTGCACAAGGAGTTCGAGCAGGCAATGACCCATATTGGAGCGATAGTGGAAAATCCAGAGATGTATAAGTTTTTGACAGGGTATCAAAATCTCGTATATTACGGACGAAGACATTCGGGCATAACGAAAGAGCGGATTGACGAGGTCGTGAAGCTCGTTGGGTTGGAAAATCGCATTCATGAGAAAGTAAAGCGCTATTCACTGGGTATGCGGCAGCGACTTGGTGTCGCTCAAGCGCTGTTGCACAAGCCTTCCGTATTAATTCTCGATGAGCCAACGAATGGGCTGGATCCAGCTGGTATCCGTGAGCTGCGAGATTATTTGCGCAACTTGGCGCATCAAGAAGGCATCAGTGTCGTCGTATCCTCTCATTTATTGTCCGAGATGGAGCTGATGTGTGATCGAGTTGCGATCATCCAGACTGGCAAGCTGATCGATGTTCGCTCGATGAGGCATTTGAAGGAGAAAGCGGATACGCAGCATATCGTGATTGATGTCGACAACCCGAGGGCAGCTTGGGAGATGCTATCTGCAATGATGCCCGATCTTGATATGCATGTTGATGAAGGCCAGCTTCATATTTCGGCAGGGCGCAAGCGGGTGCCTGATCTGACAAGGGCGCTCGTGCATGCAGACATCGATGTGTACGGCATTCAAGCGGCGAATCTGTCATTGGAAGATCAATTTTTGGAGCTGACAGGAGGGGAGCGTATTGTCTAGTTACTACAATCTCATTCAGAACGAGAATATGAAGATATATCGGCGCCCTCGTACATGGATTATGATCGGAATACTTATGGCTGTTATTGTGCTGCTAACCAGTATTATGGAAATTGACAAAGATCCTCGCAAGGGTGAGGGATGGCAGCAATATCTTGTCCAATCCAATGAACATTTGAAGCAGCAGCTTGCAGACACCAGTGGAAATATTGGGCCGGACGCGAAGCAGGAGCTAACGAACCGGATCCATCTCAATGAATACTACCTGGAGCATAATCGTAATCCGCATGCCTTGAACATATGGAGCATCGTGAATCTTTCTTCGAAGCTGATGCTGGTTGTTATTCTATTTACTGTTGTTATTGCAGCGGATATGTTCGCTGCCGAACATTCGTGGGGGACGATCAAGTTATTGCTCGTTGGGCCAGCCTCACGCACCCGCATATTACTGAGCAAGTATGCGGCTACCCTCCAATTTGCATTTGTTCTTACTGCAATCAATATTCTATTCTCCTTTTTGGTAGGAGGGGTTGTTGAGGGTTTTGGAGGTTTCTCACAGTCACTCATAGGTATCGGAGAAGACGGTGCAATTGTAGAAAGTTCGAGGCTGCTTGCGCTGCTGAAGGATTATGGGTTCAGTATCATTGAGCTAGTTATGTTTGTGACATTGGCCTTTATGATATCGGCGGCATTCCGCAGCTCGTCTATGGCTATCGCATTTTCCCTGTGCTTTTTGCTCATTGGCGGAAATATGGCAGCGCTCTTCGCGCATTATAGCTGGGGGAAATATATACTGTTCGCCAATATCGACCTCCGTCCGTATTTCGAGGGAACACCACTCCGCCCGGATATGACGCTCGGCTTCTCGATTGCCGTGCTGATTGTTTACTTCCTTGCATTTCACGTTGTTTCTTGGCTTACCTTTACAAAGAGAGATGTAGCAGGATAATAGAGCTGGGCCGCCTACTTGGATAGGCGGCTTTTGTTGCTTCTGAGTACATTCACACCTTCTGCACCTTCCGACTTCCTATTTCCCAGTAATGACCTTGGACCATGAATGAAGAAATGGACATTCGTTGAAGGCATACTTGTAACCGTACTATGCCACTGTAGTATGGAACGAGCGTATTTCAATCACCAAGACAACTTCGATGATAAGGTCTCAAATCTTATTTATGCTTGCATGTTACGTATTGATGAATCATCTACCCCTTTGATTCAATGTTATTAATTTATGTTTACATGTAACACAGCGAAGAATCATCTACCTCTTAGAATTGGTGTTATCAATTTATGCTTGCATGCAACACAACGAAGAATCATCTCCCCTTTTGGTTCAGTGTCTCTATTTATGTTTGCGTGTAACACATTTGCGAATCATCTCTATCTTTGATTGAGCGGCATCAGCAGAGCATTAACGCCGTTTCGAATCAGTTGCATCTTGATTGCGTATCATCAGAACTTGTTCTTATTTGCATGCAACAGGATTTTGCATCATTTGCAGCTTCACTATCAATGCGCCGCCCTCACTATTGTTGCCATTCGCCCATGTTCGTGCATATGTTGGAGTAGTGGCCCCGCGTACTGATTATCTTTCATGAGACTAGGGGCATGCATGCGGGCTTGGACAAGGGGTGACTTTTGCCATCTTAATTGTCTGAGAAAATTTGATATACTGGAATGTATGTAAAGGAACGTCCATACAACGATAGAGAGCTTCACATAGGCGAACACTCTCGTATTGGTATGGCTATAATGGATGTTAATGTGAAATGAATGTAATGGTAAGGTTGAATGAATAAGATAAGTAAGGATGGAATAGCATGCATAACCTCTCAGAACGGTATCATGAATTATGTAAACGGATTGCGGAAGATTCGATAAAACAAGGTGAATGGCTCAAAGAACATACCTATACCCGAATGGGTGGCAAGGCCGATTTGTATGTCACGCCCGATAATTACGAAGGGCTGCAAGTTGTCATTGATTTCGCACGTCAGCATGAACTGCCGCTAACGATCCTTGGATTCGGCTCCAATCTAATCGTGAAGGATGGCGGAATTCGAGGAATTGTTGTCAATTTGAACAAGTTGAACAAAATCGAACGCCACGGAGATCAGATCATCGCGCAGAGCGGTGCGGCAATTATCGACGTATCGCGTGCCGCGCGGGAGCATCATTTGTCGGGACTTGAATTCGCTTGCGGCATACCGGGTTCTGTAGGTGGAGCATTGTACATGAATGCTGGTGCATACGGCGGAGAGATTGCGGATGTATTAGAGAGTACGCTGGTGCTTACGCCGGAAGGGGAGCTAGTTCGGCTTACCAAGGAGCAGCTTGAATTAGGATATCGCCGCAGCAACATCGGTCCGAAAGGATATATGGTGCTAGAAGCAACGTTCTCACTTGTGCCGGGAGAATATGATGCAATTAAGGCGAAGATGGATGAACTAACATTTTTGCGTGAATCGAAGCAGCCGCTTGAATATCCATCTTGCGGCAGTGTCTTTAAACGTCCTCCGGGGCATTACGCGGGACAGCTCATTCAAGAATCCGGTCTGCAGGGAACGCGTTTGGGTGGTGCTGAAGTATCCACGAAGCATGCAGGATTCATCGTTAACGTGGACAATGCGACTGCAGGCGAATATATCTCTCTTATTCGCCACGTACAAAAGACAGTTAACGAACGATTCGGCGTCGAGCTCGAAACTGAAGTTCGCATCATCGGCGAAGACGAATAATCACAACCCCCTGATCTTGTAAACGGTTTGAGATAAACGGATCGGAACACACAGTTCAGATCCGTTGCAAATGTTGTAGAGCCCTATGGAGGCCAGAACCTAATTCCAACATTGATGGAATTCCTCTGGTGTATCCACAGGGCTCTTGTTGTTTGTATTGTTTGTCTAGTGATGGCATTTGGGTGTGTGATTTGTCCTCTTGCGGAGGAAAAAACACTAAAATGTCTTTCAAATAGTGGACACATTTTCGGAGGGAAGGTATATTCCCAGAAGTCCTTTTTATCTATATGTGGTGATATATGTCCGTATTTGTTTCTATATATAGAAATTCAGGTGTGGAGGATATACTATCGTCTTTGTCCACCTTTGTATAGACATTTCTCTTGTTTGTCTATTCCCAGTGTACAAAATAGTAGTACGCGCAGATAAGTGTGTTCAATTAGTTGCATTGATCTCACCAACGTCGTAAAATGCTGTCGGTCGAAGCCAAATGCCAAATGCCAAATGCCGAAGCAAAAACCAAGACCAAGA